>JAJDUM010000101.1 GCA_022826645.1 Candidatus Poribacteria bacterium | reverse complement strand
GATGAGCCAATATATCGCGGTCTTAATTGAGAGACCTGTTTTTTCGCAGACAAGCTATCAAGACGCATACTCGCACAATATTCAACACAGCCTTGACGAGGCTGCTTGATACCAAAACAAATTGTCCAAACTTTAGTATAAAGGTTGAATCCAGCACTCTTTCACATGAGCCCGATGTTAGAATGTTTGGAGTTACTCTAAGCAGTGTTGATGTGTGGACTACTCCCAATCTGTGGCCTTTTGGGAAATGGGTTGTTAAGCTATCTATTACAGTTGAGACGCTTTTGTATTTGATCATAGCTGCTGCAGTCGTTTGGCTTTGGGCTGGATTCATAAACATGACAGCAAACACTCGAATACTGAAAACAAAACATGAAATCGACTCCGCTACATAAATCCGCTCTCAATCGATTGACAGGAAAACCATGAGGAAACTATGAGACCGAAACCCGGAATTGAAACCATCCAACCCTATCAAGGCGGAAAACCGATTGAAGAGGTCCAGCGCGAGTTGGGAATCTCGGATATTATCAAGCTGGCATCAAACGAAAACCCGCTGGGACCTTCGCCGATGGCGCTACAAGCCATCCAAGATGCAGCAACGCAGGTGAACCTCTACCCCGACGGAAATGCGTACTATCTAAAACAGGATCTGGCGGCACACGTCGGCGTTGATCCCGAACAACTGATCTTAGGAAATGGCTCCAACGAAGTGCTGCAACTGGTCGGGGAAACCTATGTATCGCCCAGCGACGAGGTGATCTATTCGGAGAGCGCCTTTGTCGTTTACATGCTGGTCGCCAAGGTGTTCGGCGCGAAATCAATCATTACGCCGATGGACGGTTACACGCAGGATCTGAGAGCGATGGCGGATGCAATCACCGACCAGACCCGCGTCATCTTCATCGCTAATCCGAACAACCCGACCGGAACAATGGTCACCAAAACAGAGACCGAGAAACTGATGGCGCGTGTGCCGGACGATGTGCTCGTCGTCTTCGACGAAGCCTACTACGAATATGTCGATAGACCCGACTACCCAGAAACACTGCCCTACCTCCACGAAGGGCGTAACGTCATCATCACACGGACGTTCTCCAAGATCTACGGGCTTGCGGGGATGCGAATTGGATACGGGCTTGCCAAGCCCGACATCATTGAAACGATGAATCGCGTGCGTCAGCCGTTCAACTGTAACCTCGTCGCGCAGGCGGCGGCGCGGGCAGCGTTGAAAGATGCCGAGCATGTGCGCCGCAGCCAAGAGATCAACGCCGCCGGCAAAGCGGTTCTGTATGAAGAGTTGGATCAGATGGGGCTGGAATATGTCGAATCCGAGGGGAATTTTATTCTGGTACATTTTGACCGACCCGGCGATGAAGTTTCCGACGCGTTAATGCGAAAAGGCGTGATTGTTCGTCCTGTGGCTGGATACGGCTTCCCCAACTCCATCCGGGTGACGATCGGCACACCTGAAGAGAATGAACGGTTCGTGAACGGATTGAAAGCGGTCCTAGGGGAATAAACCACCGTGAACCAACACACGCTCGATGTTCTGGAATATGACAAAATCAGAGAACTGCTGGTCGGCTATACAGCGTCAGGGTTAGGGGCAAGGCTGGCACAGGAGATTCAGCCGCAGACCGACCTACATCGGATTGAGCGGCTTATCGCC
Organism: Candidatus Poribacteria bacterium; assembly: GCA_022826645.1. Taxonomy (GTDB): domain Bacteria; phylum Poribacteria; class WGA-4E; order WGA-4E; family PCPOR2b; genus PCPOR2b. The sequence goes on along the minus strand of JAJDUM010000101.1, from coordinate 60,721 downwards.
GAGACAACCGAGCTGAAAAGGCTGCTGTCGCCAGATCGCTACCTGCCGTTGGGTGGGCTGCACGATCTCTCCCCAATTCTGGACAAGTTAGACCAAGACACGGATCTCCTTGTCATCGAGGAGATTATGTATGTCAAGGAAACCCTCCGCGCCTTCAGGATCGTCAAGGGATTCTTGGAAGACGCAAAGGGAGACTATCCACATCTCCGGCAACTGGCGGGAGACATTCGGGTATATCCCGACATCCATGCGAAGATTGAGAACACACTGAACGAAAACGGCGCAGTCAAGAGTACCGCCAGCCCTGAATTAAAATCTATCCGCAGAACGATTCAGACGGTGAAAGGACGTATCCAAGGCAAGCTACAATCGGTCCTCCGCTCCCAAAGTGTCAGTCCCTATCTACAAGATCCGATCATACGCGAGCGCAAGGGTCGGCCCGTGATTGCTGTGAAAGAGCGCGACGCATCCCGTGTCCCCGGTGCGGTGCGGGATCGGTCAGACCGTGGCAACACTGTATTCATCGAGCCGGAAGCGGTGCGCGAACTCGGAAACGAGCTACAAGCCGCGATTGACGCCGAAGGCGCGGAGATTGTGCGGCTGCTGCGCGAAATCACCGCCAAGATTGCAGCGGTAACCGAGCCGATGGGCGAAACGTTGAAGGGCCTCGCCCACCTTGATCTGACGTATGCAAAGGTGCGTTTCAGCCGCGATTATGAGATGAATCCGCCCACCCTGAACGCAAACGGGCAGGTCAACCTCAAGACGGGGCGGCACCCGCTGCTCTTGACCCTGCAACGGGAAGAAAATTCAGATATTGAAACGGTGGTCCCTATCGACTTCCGTCTGGGAGACGACTTCAACACCCTAATCATCACCGGTCCCAACACCGGCGGCAAGACCATCACGCTGAAAACGGTCGGTCTGTTGACGCTGATGGCACAATCGGGTATGCACATCCCCGCAGAAGAAGGTTCTGAGATAGCGATATTCTCACACATATCAGCGGACATCGGCGATGAACAGAGCATTGAGCAGAGTTTGAGCACATTCTCCAGTCACCTCCGAAATATCGCCGAGATCCTTTCGTCCGCGGACAAGAACAGTCTGGTCCTGTTAGATGAGCTGGGCGGCGGCACAGATCCGGCAGAGGGGGCAGCGTTAGGCAAATCCATTATCGAATACCTGCATACGCGCAACGCACGAACGGTTGTCTCGACGCACATCAGTCCGCTCAAAAATCTCGGTTACACCGTGCCGGGGATCGAGAATGCGTCCGTAGAATTTGATATAGTGACGCTGCGACCAACGCATAAATTGTTGATCGGCACCCCCGGCAGCAGCAATGCGCTCGCAATCGCCACACGCTTGGGACTGCCGGACGAAGTAATCACAAACGCGGAAAAAAGCTCAGGGGGAGGCGATGACGGGGCAGCCGAATTAATCAACCAGTTACAGGCTGCCAAGGTGGTAATCGAGGAAAATAAGCGTACCACAGTGGAAGCAGAAGCGGAGGCAACGCGCCTACAGAACGAATATCGCCAGAAATTGGACGAAGTATCCGCGCAGGAAAGAGAGATGCAGGCGCAACTCAGCGGAGACACCTATGCCCAACTCCACCAAATCAAAGGACAGATTGATCGGTTGTGTCATTCGGAAGCGTCTCGACGGTCGCTGGTCGAATCACTATCTGAGATCAGCACCTATATGGCTGGTGAGCTCAATGAATTCCCAGAAGAGCAGGAGCGGCAGGAATTTATCCACGAACTGAAAACAGGCGATGAGGTACGTGTGCATAGTTTAGACAGCGTTGGGGTACTCAGCGAAGTGGACCCAGAGACTCAGCAGGCGGTGGTTCGCTTCGGTGCGATGCAGATGACTGTCCCGTTGGATGATGTTGATGCCGCTTAGGCATTTGGAGGTTTTAAGAATGGCTGGAAAGCCAAGTCTATACGACAAACAACTTGAGCGCATGGCGAAAGCGTTCGGACCAGATCTGATTGCTTTTTTAAACAAAGACGAGGTACTTGAGCAGATGTCTCCTGAAGTACGGGTGCGTGGACTGACTCTTGAGGAACGATTACGCGGACTCGACTTAGATCCAGAAACCCTCAAAAAACTGAAGGAACTCATCAACGATCAAGATGGGGCATCGAGTTAAAAACAAGAGGAAACGCTGTCATGTCAAAAGGTCGTTTGTTGCTCATCAACCCGTGGATCTACGATTTCGCCGCCTTCAATCTCTGGGTGGAACCGATCGGTCTGCTCTCTATCGGTAGTATCTTCCGTCAGCACGGGTATCAGCTCGATTTTATCGACTGCCTTGACCGCTACAATCCGGACCTCCTCAAGCTGCAAGGACTGACTGCACCGAAGGGCAACGCCTACGGGGCAGGGAAATATCATCGTGAACCGGTCGAACGTCCGGAGGTTGTCAAAGATGTACCACGCCATTTCTGCCGATACGGTATCACGCAGGAGATTTTTGAAGCGGAATTGGATAAACGTCCGAAGCCGGATGTGGTACTGGTAACATCGAAGATGACCTACTGGTATCCGGGCCCCCACGAAGCGATCCGTCGTGTCAAGGAGCGCTATCCCGATGTGCCGGTGGTGCTCGGTGGGACGTATGCGACGCTCTGTTACAAACACGCGGTGGAGAAATCGGGGGCGGATTATGTGGTCAAAGGCGAAGGGGAACTTTCCGCTATCAGACTGGTCGATGGGTTGACAGGGAACCAATCGGACTACTCCCAACTCCCCATCCACATCAACGACTACCCCTTCCCCGCGCATGACCTGATCCGTCAACTCGATTTTGCGGCGGTGCTGACAGCGCGAGGCTGCCCGATGACGTGCTCCTTCTGTGCCGTGCGCTCGGTCAGTCCCGGCTTCCGCCAACGCGACCCCAAGCAGGTTGCCGATGAACTCCAGTGGTGCTACGACGAATTCGGGACACAGAACTTTGCCTTCTACGATGATGCGCTCCTACTCAACGCACGAAAACACATCCACAAGGTTTTAGACGAAGTCCTTGAACGCCGACTCAAGTTCTATTTCCATACACCCAACTCGATGCACGCCCAAGTGATTGACGCAGAACTCGCGTATAAGATGTACGCCGCCGGGTTCAAGACAATCCGAATCAGCTTGGAGACCAGCGATGTGGTCCGACAAAAGGCGATCGGTCCCAAAGTCACCAACAACGGCTTCACCCGCGCGGTCGAACGACTGAAAGCCGCTGGATTCACAGCTGAAGATATCGGCGTGTATCTACTGATGGGACTGCCCGGACAACCCTTGGAGGAGGTGGTCGAGAGCATCGAATTTGTGCACGCACAGGGGGTTCAGGTGAAGCTCGCGGAGTTCACCCCGATCCCCACGACCCTCGAATGGGAACGAGCGAGTGAGATTTATGGGTTTGATCCGGACTCAGATCCGCTGCTGCACAACAACTGCGTCTTCCCGCTGACCATCGGAGAAAATAGATTGGATGAATGGGATGCGGTCAAGCGGTTGGCATCGGACGGAAACCGGCGCGTCCGTCAACCGGAACGCAATGAGACCGTCCCTGCTCTCAACTATAGTAGGTCTTAGAATTAATGAGACACCCCAAACCGAACCGCATTGCCCCACGACCGGTAGGTGCGGTTTCTAACCGCACCGCATCGACGCAGTTGGAAACAGCGCCTACCATACACGTAATGAAACCGTCCCTGCTCTCAACTAAAGAGGCACGAACAAGGCAGCATCAGATGGAGGAGAACATGAAAGTTACCGAAATCGAGGTCCACCCAATTACCCTCGAATATGTGGATTGGATCGCGTATCAACTCAACCATTTTTACGGTCCCATCACGCGAACGGTGTACGTCGTACATACGGACAACGGGTTGGTGGGCTTAGGGGAGAGCGGGGGTCCGGAACCGCAGGAGGTGATCGACGGATACATCGGCACCAATCCCTTCGACTGGGTCGGGGACGAGGTCTCCCTTGGACTGGGCACCGCGATGTACGACCTAATGGGGCAATACGCGGGTGTACCCGTCTACAAGCTGTTCGGACAGAAATACCGATCTTGGGTGCCGGTGGGGAGTTGGACGGTATCCACCCATCCCCATCTCATGGCGGAGACGGTGGAACAGTACGCCGCACAGGGGTACACATGGCTGAAATACCACCTCTCACCCTTTGAGAACGTCACGGACCAGACCGAGGCGATGCAAGCGGTCGCGCCGGAGGGGTTCAAGATCCATTACGATTTCACCATGCACGGCACAGACGATCACATGCCGGAACTGCTCGCCAAACTGGAAGCATACCCGATCGCCGGCTGCTTTGAAGACCCGCTGCCGGGCGAAGACATCGACGGATATATCGAATTGCGCAAGCGTTCGCGGCTGCCCATTGTCCTCCACCATTTCCCGATGGGTGCAACCTACGAGGTATTGATGAAACCCGCCGATGCCTACATGCTGGGGCATTCCCGGATCGGGGACGCTATCCGTCGCGCTGGGTTATTTGCCGCGGACAACAGTCCCTTCATGCTCCAGAACGTCGGCGGCACGATCACCCGGACGATGACGACGCACATGATGGCTGCGTTTCCCACGGCGACCTTCCACTTCTTCGCCGACACCGAAACTTGGAAGGACGATGTCGTGGAGGAACGGTTGGAACCGATCAACGGCTTCCTGCGCGTACCAGAAAAGCCGGGACTGGGACTCACGCTCGACCGCGACGCGCTGGAGCGACTGAAGCACCTGAAACTGCCGGAACAGGAGAAGTGGATCATCAAGTCACAGTTCAAGAACGGGACGAAGATGTATAACATCGCCGATCCGAAAAACTCCATCTTCATGGTGCGACCGGATCGGAGCCGTCTCATCCCAATGAGCTACGACGCACCGATCTCCACGGAGTATTGGGATAACGACGGTACGCCGGCGTATAAAGAGATGTTCGCACAGATCGAACGGGAAGGCATCGTGCTCGAAAGAGAGTGAGATGAGACAGAGCAGCATCGCCTCCACGAGAGAAGCGGTCGTCGCGGAAAATGGCGTGGTTGCGGGTGGGCATGACCTCGTCGCTCAGACCGGCGTTAAGATTATGCAGCAGGGTGGCAACGCAGTGGATGGGGGCGTCGCCGCTGCATTCGTCGCACAGTTAGCCGAGCCGGGCATGTGCGGCGTTGGCGGCAACGGCATTATCTGCGTCCATTCTACCGACTGCGACGAAACGACGGTTTTCGATGATACCACAGTGCCCCCAGCGGCAGCAACACCGGATATGTTCGAACTCCTGCCGGGACAGGGCGGCTTCTACGGTTGGGAGAATGTGCGGGACGATGCCAACATTATCGGGCCCAAATCTGTGGCGATACCGGGGACTGTGGCAGGGCTGTGCGCTGTTCTGGAGCGTTACGGAACGATGGAGATCAAAGATGTCCTCGCTCCAGCTATCGAACTGGCGGAAAATGGTGTGGAGGTGGATACGCGAACCACCATCACGATTGCGAGAGCAATGAAACACTTCGATAGATTCCCGCTTCTGGGGGAACTCTACCTGATAGATGGATTGCCGCCGGCACCGGGCACCTTTTGGGCACCGGGCGACAAACTGAGGTATCCTGAACTTGCCGACACCTATCGCGCAGTTGCAGCAGACGGGGCGGACGCTTTCTACAAGGGCAGAATCGCGGAAGCAATTGTTGATGAGATAGCAAGAGGCGGTGGCATCCTGACTTACGACGATTTGGCGAGTTACCGTTCTGATACCCGCGAACTGCAGGATGAGCATTTTGGCGAATACCGTGGGCTGCGCTATACGCCGGGAGATTCCAATTTCCTCACGCAGACACTGAATATATTGGAGAATTTTGATCTTGCGAGCTTCGGTCCCGATAGCCCAACCTATCACCACCTTATGCTGGAAACCATGCGGCGGGCATGGGTGAATTATTTTGCGTTTCCGCGCGAGCCGGGTCTGCTGAGTAAAGATTACGCCGCCGAGGTCGCCAACCGTATCCACCTCGACAAAGCGGAAGGCGATCCGCAGCCGGTATCACCCGCGCCGTACCAAGGGGGTGAATCCCCACCACAGAATCAGAGAAGCACAAAATCGGTTGGGGGTCACGACACGACAACGCTCGCCGCGGCTGACCGTGAAGGAAATGTGTTTAACATGCTCACCAGCTTGGGCAACGCATTTGGGTCGTATGTCGCAATACCCGGAACGGGAATCGTCATGAACGACCATATGTGTAACTTCGACCCGGTGCTGGGACGTCCGCTCTCGCTCGGACCGAGTCGGCGTCCCCCACGAGGCGCGCATGTCCCCATCTTCTTCCGCGACGGCAAGCCGTTTCTGGCAGTGGATGCACCGGGGGCACGGCGCAGCATGAGCGGTGTGGTACATGCGCTCATCCACTACATCGACTTCGATATGGATATCCAGAGCGCGATGGAGGCGCCCCGTGTGTGGGCGGAAGCGTTGTACGAGGAGTCGTTCCTCGAATCCCGTATCCCCGAAGATGTGCAGCGCACCCTGTCGGATATGGGACACCGCGTTGTGAGTATGGACGCCGCAGCCAGTGGCGGTTTTGGCCGTCCCACGGGGGTAAGCATCGATGAAAATGGAACACTCCACGCGGGCGCGGATCCCCTATATGGGACAGGAGTGGCGGGATTCTGATTGAGTATACACAGCTAATTGTAGGCGGGGCATCCCCGGTCGCGGGATCCTCTCGGACTTGCCCCGCCCTGAAACGCACACAATTCGACAACGCAAATACACCTTAAATCAACCACTGACCACCAGCTTTAGACGACATTCTACGTTACGAAGGAGATCCCCATGAAAATAACAGATGTCAAAACGACGTTGCTGTCCCTGCCGGATCTCGGCGGGATTCAGGACGCAACGATCCGTCATGTAGCAAAAGGGCGTAGCGCGTGTTTTGTGCATATCATCACCGACTCCGGTCTTGAAGGGCTAAGCCCGTCGGGCGGTGGTCGCGCAGGGCAAACGCTCATAGAAGGCACCTTCAAGGAGCTGTTGATCGGTCAAGACCCACTGAACATCGAAAAGATCTGGGATGATCTCTTCTGGTGCGTTCGAGGGGTGGGACGGAAAGGACTCGCGTTCTGTGCCCTCTCCGCCGTTGATATCGCTCTGTGGGATTTGAAAGCGAAGCACTTCAACGTCCCGCTCTATCAGCTGTTGGGTCCCTACACCGATTCCGTCCCGGTCTACGGCAGCGGCGGTTGGACCAACTTCAATATAGAGGAATTGGTGGCGGAACAGACCAGTTATGTTGAACGCGGTTTCAAATCGATCAAAATGAAGGTCGGCAAAGACTTCGGCAAGAGTGAGCGGAAAGATATCCGACGGCTCGCCGCTGTCCGTGAAGCGGTCGGGGACGATATCGAGATCCTTGTCGATGCCAACAACGGCTACTACGCCAAACAGGCGATCTATATGGGCAAAGCCTTTGAGGAATACCGGGTCGGCTGGTTTGAAGAACCGGTACTGGCTGACGATATCGACGGATTGGCAGCTATCGCCAAAGCGATTGATATACCCGTCGCCACAGGCGAGCACGAGTACACCAAGTTCGGATTCAAAGAGCTTATCGCGCGCGGTGGGGCGGACATCGTTCAACCGGATGTCGGACGCGTGGGCGGAATCACGGAATGGATGAAGGTAGCGCACCTCGCACACGCCTTTAACCTCCCGGTCGCACCGCACGCCTACCAACTTATCCACCTGCACCTTACCTGTGCCACGCCAAACCTGAGGATAGTGGAGTATCTGGGAATGGCTGAAGCATCGGACAGAATTGTCTACAAAGAATGGTCAGAGCCCAAAGATGGGGTGTGGTCGCCTGACCCGAACAAGCCGGGCTTGGGGCTGGAGTTGGACCCCGAAGCCGTAGAAAAGTATGCAGTGGATGGGAATACCCCACGCACGCAGCTGTAATCATTTCAAACACCACAAGGAGATATGAGATATGAAGATTTTACGTTATAGCAGCAATGGAGAGGTGAGTTACGGTATCTTAGATGATGGCGGGAGCATCCGCGAACTAGCAGGTTGCCCTTTCGAGAGTCTGGATACAAGCGATACTACCACACATCTGGACGAAGTCACTGTCCTCGCGCCGGTCGAAATGCCCAGAATCATCGGCGTCGGTCTGAACTACGTCCTACACGCCCGTGAAGCGGGGAAAGAGCTTCCGACCAATCCGATGCTTTTCATGAAACCGACCCTGACGGCTATCGGTCCCGAAGACGCTATCATCTATCCTCATCAAGGCAAAGAGGTGCATTACGAGTGCGAGTTAGCGGTCATTATAGGCAAAGAGACACGACGCGTCGCCGAAGCGGATGCCCTCGACCACGTACTCGGCTACACCTGCGGCAACGATATCAGTGAACGGGTCATCCAATTCGCTGAAATGGAGATGGGCTGTATGCTGCTCGGAAAGGGGTTCGACACCTTCTGTCCGCTCGGACCGGTGATCGCCACCGACCTCGATCCGACCAACCTCGACATCAAAACGCGGTTGAACGGCGAAGTGGTGCAGGATTCCAACACCTCTGATCTGGTGTTCTCTGTCGCTCATCTGGTTGCCTACATCAGCGCGGTGATGACCCTTCTGCCCGGCGATGTGATTATGACCGGCACACCCTCCGGTGTGGGACCAATTGCGCCCGGCGATACCGTTGAAATTGAGGTCGAAGGCGTCGGTGTTCTGCGCAATCCGGTGGTCGCAGAGGCATAAGATTTTCAGAGTTAGTTTCGTCTGTAGGGGCACCCCCCCGATGAATCGGGATTTCGCTGCGCTCAACTTGTGGTTGCCCAAACAACAGAAGGACAAAAAGAGAAGGAGGTAGAGATGGAATATCGCAGTCTCGGTAGAACCGGCACAAAGGTGAGCACGCTCTGTCTGGGTTGCCTGATGTTCGGCGGCAAAACGAACGAGTCCGATTCCATGGACATCATTGACCGAGCGATTGACGGCGGCATCAATTTCTTTGACACAGCAAATATGTACGTCCGCGGCAAGAGTGAGGAGATGGTTGGGAAGGCTTTCAAGCGGAACGGGAAACGCGCACAGATCGTGTTGGCGACCAAAGTCCACTTCCGCATGGACGACGATGATCCTAACGCACAGGGCAACAGCCGTCGCCACATCATGGAACAGTGTGAGGCATCGCTGCAACGCTTACAGACCGACTATATTGATCTCTATCAGATCCATCGCCCCTGCTCGGATATACCGATCGACGAAACGCTTCGGGCATTGGACGATCTAATTCGGGCGGGCAAGGTCCGCTACATCGGCAGCAGCACCTTCGCTGCGTGGCAGGTGGTTGAATCCTTGTGGGCTTCAAAAGAGTTGGGGCTTAATCGCTTCATTTGCGAGCAGCCGCCCTACCACCTGTTGGATCGGAGCATCGAGCGGGAGTTGGTCCCAATGGCGCAGACGTATGGAACAGCACTCATCCCGTGGTCTCCGATGGCGGGCGGATTTCTCACCGGGAAGTACCGACGCGGCGAGGCACGTCCAGCGGATTCACGCTATCAAGATGAGAGCCGAAACCCAGATCTGTTCTCAGATGCCGCGTTCAATGTCTTGGACGTTGTCTTGGCTATCGCAGCGGAGAAGGACTGCACACCGAGTCAGTTCTCGTTGGCGTGGTGCGCACAACAGCCGGGGATTACCAGCCCAATCGTCGGTGTCCGCACAATGGAGCAGATGGAGGACAACTTGGGGGCAACCGACGTGGAGGTGACGGACGAAGACCGGGAGCGGATCGACGAAGTTGCGCCGCCCGGCGGGGTTATCTCACAATACTACAGGGCAGATTTTGGACCGCACATATTTCGGTGGTAGGACTTTTCGATAGCTTAGAAAGGAGTTTTTCAAGATGGCTGATAGCAAACATCTACTCAGCGACGAACAGATGCAGTATTTTATTACCAACGGGTACATCAATATCAAAACCGATCTGCCCGCAGATTTTCACGAGGCAATTTTCCAAGAGACGGAAGCGGTATTTGAGAATGAAGGTAATCCGGGGAACAACCTGGTCCCCAGAATTCCTGAGATTCAGGAAATTTTTGACCATCCCACTGTCGACGGTGCTTTGAGAGGCCTTGTAGGTCCGAACTATTACACGCACCCGCACCGCCACTGCCACCACAACCCACCGGGCAGTACCGGACAGCGAATGCACAAAGACAGTTGGACGCGACGGCGGCATCCGACCCGCTGGGTGATGGCACTCTATTATCCGCAAGATACCCCCGAAGAACGGGGACCGACGGGCGTACTTCCGCAGAGTCAGTGTTACAATGACCAACCGGACAACGGTCAGGTCGAATTACCGCTTGCCGGGGAGGCGGGGTCAATGACCATCGTCCATTACGACCTCTGGCATCGCGCCATGCCGAACCGTACCGACCAGAACCGGTATATGATGAAGTTCCTCTTCACACGCATGGAGGAGCCAGACCAACCCTCTTGGAATACCGAAGGGGCAGAATGGATACCGAGCGATGACGGACAGCGGTTGATGTGGCAACATCTTTGGGCGTGGCATCTGGGAACAGGAAACGGAGCGCACGGTTCCGAAAACGGTTCCATCTCTGACCTGATCGACGCACTCAGAAGTGAGTCCGAATCGACCTGCCTCAACGCCGCCTACGCATTAGGGACCGTAGGTGCCCCCGCGGTGCCGGGACTGATCGAGGCCTTACGCGACGAGTCCGAGATGGTGCGCCGGAACGCGAGTTACGCCTTGAGTGCCATCGGTGCGCCCGCACTGTCAGCCTTGATAGACGCTGCGAACGACCCAAACGAGGAGATTCGCGTGATCGCTATTGATGCGTTGGGCGATATGGGGTCATCTGCTCAGGACGCTGTGCCCACATTGATTCAAGCATCGCAAGATAAATCGGCAGAGGTTCGGAAGGTAGCCGTAGAGGGGTTGGGAATCGTTACACAGTCGGGTTCAACAGCGGTTCCTGCGTTGATGGAGGGATTGACTGATGCGGATGAATGGGTGCGCCGAAATTCCTCGCTTGCGTTAGCGCGAATCGGTTCAAAAGCGGAGGAGGCGGTTCCGGCATTGACGACCGCACTGAAGGATGCGAACCGGTATGTTCGCGCCAATGCTGCGCACACACTGCACCAAATCGATACGCCGGAAGCGAAGGATGCGCTGATACACTTCCTGATGAAATCACGATGGTGTGCATCAACCTCACGAGAAAGCGGTTATTGAGAGAGGTTCATGCCAAAAGAAAGTGCAGAGCAGCTTAGAGAAACCGAGTTTTTTCTTCAAAACTCGGTTTCTTTGCACTCTTTCTTAACAGGAGCGATTGAGAGATTTCCAAATCCTCAACCGTATAGTAGGGGCGGGAGAATTGCAAACCCGCCCCCACACCTCTCAGTCAACCGAAATCCGATAAGAGTTCGCATCTATCCGCTCGTGGTCGGAAGAACGGGCGTTCTTCAGAGCGTGTTCGGTGACGGGTAGGTAGTAATGGGTTTCCGCACCCGCTGAGATAAATCCTTCCGCATAGGCGCAGCCGCCTGCGCTTCCAAACGCCCCATCGCTGGTTTCGATCCGCTTGCGCGCATACGCCCCACCATACCCTTGGCTTACCAAACAATCCAGCGCCGCCAGTTTTTTATCCGCCACATCCGTTATGTCGATGAACACATCGTTATAGTACCCACCCTCGGACTGCCACACGCTTCGCGGTATAGACGCTGCGCCGGCTCCAAAGAAGAAGATCTGCGCTACCTTATGGGGCGTATTTCGATCGCCCGGATCGACGCTGCCGGCATGTGAAATGGCATGGAGCGTAATCTGTCCCGCGACGGCGTGTGCGTTGGTAAGCCCATCACCCTCTTTGGGGAAATGGGTCAGGATGATGTCGGGACGCACCTCGCGCAACAATCGTGCGAGCCGTTTCACGATCTCCTCTGTGACCAGTAGGACGGCATCGTCCGCGCCGAAGAAGTAGATATCGTCAACCCCCAAAATCTTGCACCCCTTCCGCACCTCTTCCGCCTTAACATCTGAGCGTTCGTCCATCAACGCCACCAGGTCAGATTCGTCGGGAACCTCCTCGCGATGAAACATTGAGTCGCTGATCACCGCATCATGCACACGGGCGCCGTGGGTCAACACCACGCAGGCAACGTAGTCTCCTCGACTGGTGTGATGTGCCATTGTACCGCCGGATTGATCGAAAATATCCGCCGGGTGTGCGCCAATTGAGAGTATCCGTAAGGGTTCAGCCATTTCGTATGCCTCCGTCATTAACCGTAAATTTTAGCAAGAACCTGCTGAATAAAAGGGTATTTGCTGCAGACAGACAAAGCCATCTGCTGATAGCAGGGACATCTTCAAAAGGTGACAACTTGCGTTATCTTACCAATCTTTTCGGGGACAATCAACAAAAAAGGCGAATGGGTTGAACCATTCGCCTCATTTATCGGATCAAGGAAGCCTTCAGAACAATGTTATCAAGATTTACCCAGCGGTTAATAGGTATCATGGATTATTTGAAATTGAAGGGCATTTTTTGTGTATCAAGGTTCCCCTGGAGTTTGAGTAATTTGCTCACGGATTTGAGATCTTTTATTGAGGCTTCTAAACTTTCAATCTCCTTGGCATGTTTTTCAGGAGAATGGTCTTCCAGCATCTGCTTTTTTAATTCAAAAAGTCGAAGCACCTCCGGAACTGTGCCTTCCTTCTCACTAGAAAGACGAAAAAAAAGCTCTTCCCACTCTTTTGTGAGGAGGTGTCCATGAAACGCGAGAGCACTAAATGCGGTAAGTTCCGCGTGTGCGGCTTCCGGATCTGCGGGGAGCAGCTCATGAAATGCTTTGTAATGTTCGTGCCCCGTCCTGGTATCCGAAACCTTCCCTGTTTTTGACTCCTCTTTCTGTTTTGCCAGTTTATCGTAGTGTTCCAGTGCTTCTCGGTGGTACTGTATCTGTTTGGCATAGGTTTGGGCATCGATATCTGTTAGCATTCGGATTTCCAATTCAGACACCCGTTTGAGGTCCGAAAGATGTTCAGTACCCTCTTGACTCAGGCGAAAATAGAGAGGCACCCATTCTTCAGCAAGCGCATGTTCCCCAAACAATTTTTTTGCAACATTTTGGAGTTCGGTACGTGCCGCTGACAGGTCGGTGGGGAGGTATTTCTTAAAAGCCTCAAGGTACTCCGTCCAAAGCGTGTCGTCTATATAATACGGTTGAGAATGTGGGGGATTCTGGTGTGGGTTTTCTGTGGATTTACCTGAATCGCCAATAGAAAGTTCGATGCTACAAGAAGTTAAACAGAGTAAGCAAATAACTACATACCTCATGATTCTCTCCTTTTGAAGAAGGGGTCTGTTTACTACCATAACCAATGGCCTCCTAGTATTGATAGAGTCCTCAGTATAAAGGCTGCGAACTAGTCTAACGTCTCATTGCCATAAACTCGCCACGCACCATTCTCTTTTCGCATCTTATAAAGTTCATTCGGTGCGGCGACTGTCGAGATTTCTATCCCCGGTATCTCCGGTATCTTCGGTGTTGGTCCTCCCAACTCAAAGTGGAATTCATCGCCGACATATTCGCTACGCACAACTTCTCGTTGACTGAAGTATTTGAACATCATGCTCCGCAGCTGCGGCTCAGCACTCCGTACCTGTTGCTCAGCATTCTGTATCTCTTGCTCAGCCATTTCACGCATCTCAACCGGCAAATCTCTCGGCAAATCTTTTAGTCCACCTACTTCCAGGTCTACGATTGGGAAGCCATCTGCCGCAGTATTGTCCAACCCTTCTTTGGCATATCCTGTTGATAGAAAGCGCATTGCCTCAAAGTCATTATTGCGTAACGCATTCACATAAGCATTCATCACATCTGCAGCGGATTGTTCTGTGTCTTCGGTAAACGCATCAGTTTCAATTGTGCCATGCTCATCAGCATCTTGCTGAAATTCAGCTTCAGCGGATTGCACATCTGCTTCATCAAATTGAGCGAAGGAATCCTCAATCGGTTCTGTCTCCTCTGTGGCAATTTGTGGCAGATTTTCCACAATTTTAGTATCTGAGGTAGCGTCCGTTTGGGCAATCAATCGTTCGACTTTGTTTGGTGTGGATGCTATTTCCCTTTTTTCTGGGACCAAATACACGCGCTGCTCGACGTTGGGCGCGGTCATCTGGCGTACCCCGATGAAACCGATGAAGATGAGCGCAACGATGCCTATTACCCCGGCGGTGATTTTGGGAACTGTTCCGATTTTCATGGCGGTGAGTCCTCCTGAATAAATTTGTTTGAATGTCGTTGCAGGAGGAATAGATAAACCAGTGAGCAGGTATTGCAATCGTTTGGTAAGTCTCTGCTTCGCTCGTGACAATCGAAACGCAATCGCCTTGTATGACAGTTCGTGCGTCCTTGTCAATTCATCGTAGCTTGCGCCATCGAGATAGTATGAGTGAGCAATCTCCCTATCTTTTTGCGAAAGTGTCTCCATCGCACGACGAATTAGTTCCCGCTGTTCGTCGCGTATTAACTGGTCGTCGAGCGTATTCGGAGTTTGAAGGGTGTGCTCCTCCACTTCGTTGATGGGCACGGTATCCATTCTTTGCGTTCGTAACCAATTCAGCGCACGATTTCGCGCAATTGTTGCCAGCCAACTTCTGAATTTGGTCTGCTCCTCATACTTCGACAAACCGCGATAGGCGTTCAGAAAGGTGTCTTGGACAACCTCCTCGGCGTCGTGGGGATTGTTCACAATCTCAATGACAATCGCATAAACGAAGGCGTAATACGTCCGCATCAGCTGAGCAAATGCCCCTTCATCTCCAGATTGAGCGCGGGAAATGAGTACCTTCTCGTTAGCCACTGTTCTTGATTCCTCCCTTACACTCTATAAAACACCGTTCTGCGATTTTTTTTAGCACTTTTTTATAATTCTGCGAAAAATTTATTGGATTTTTTCTTAAACCGTGTTTCTCAGATCCTGTGATCGGTTCCGTTCCTGCCTGCCCCGCCTGTCCCGATTTATCGGGGATGTATCGGGGAGAATCCCGATTTATCGGGAGGTTCAGAGCAACCTGTCTGTAAAGCATTGGGGTTATCTCTTAGTAGTCTTTCCTAGATAATAAATAAAAAAAGGCGAATAGGTTGAACCATTCGCCTCAAGTATCGGGACAGGGAGGTCCCTCAAGCATTTTTATAATCGTCGATGGTAACGGAGGGGTGCACGCAGAATTGAGGGTTCAGCTTCAATGAAGCGTGACCGGCACACCTTCTAATAATCCATTTTCGTGCATATCGACCCACTCGTCCAAGAAGGTTTTGTTCCACTGCTCAGTGAGCGGACTGTCCATCATCTCACGGTAGACCGTGGACATGGTGACAAGCTCGTCGGCACCGTCGCGGAAGGCAGCGTGGGCTGTCTCCACCGATCGGACGAGTGCTGCCATGATAAAGGGCCGCTGTTCCCAGCCGTTGAACATCTGCGCGCATTCACGGATCAGTTGGGTCGGATCTCCGCCCACCGCCTTGACCGGATCGCAGAACGGCAGGATGTGATCGACCCCGGCTTGCGCCACCGCAGCAGCTTGAGTCAAGGAGAAAACCGTTGTGCAGAAGGTTTCGACCCCCTCCGCTTTCAGGACGCTGAAGGCTTTGAGCGCGTTGAATGTGCACGGAATTTTCAGGATAATCTGATCCGACAGGTCACTAAAAACCTTTCCGACAGCGAGCAGTTCCTCGACCGTATGACCATCGATTTCCATGACCACAGGCTTGTCGGTTATGTCGAGATATGCTTTGATTAGGTCGATGGCTGAACCGTACTCCTTAGCGTACTGATTAAGCACGACAGTATTGGTAACAATACCGGCAATACCCAGCGACATCATCGGCTCTAACTCATCGGGAGTGCCAGCGAGCCAGATGGTCGGTCCTCGACCTTCAGAACGGGCTTTCGGTACAGCTCCATTTGCTCCCATAATCAATATCCTCCTTGTGTGGATAAATGCTCAGGTAACGTTTGTTTAATGTAGGGGTTAGACGATAACTGTGAGGATAAGAAAAGAAAAGAATTACTTCAAAGATTGTAGTCAAAATGTGCCGATGCGTCAATAAAAAAGCGCAAAGCTACTCGTCCACGTTTTTTGCATTGCATTAGCATACTATTGACATTTGTATATACAGAATGTATACTATATATGTCATGGAGTTTGAATGGGATACGATTAAAAACCAACGTAATATTGAAAAGCACGGAATCGATTTTATAGATGCGGCGCGCATCTTTGAGCATCCAACGCTCACAATAGTTGATAATCGTCGTGACTATGGCGAAAAACGAATTGCCGCAATGGGTACCGTCGAGAACGTCATCTTGTATGTTGTGTACACCGTTCGAGACGGCATTTGGCGTATTATCTCAGCAAGGAGGGCAAACCGCTGTGAAAGAAAAAAACACCTTGAAATATTCCTTAAATAATCTCCCCAAGGATTCACAGACAGATTGGGGACGCATCAAAAATATGACTGAGTCCGAAATTGAAGCCGCCGCCGCATCAGATGCGGACGCCCAGCCAACGGACGAGGCATTTTGGGCAAATGCTAAGGTCGTGATACCACAACCAAAGCGCGCCATATCTTTGCGCGTAGATAGTGATGTTTTAGAGTGGTTCAAATCTCACGGAAGCGGCTATCAGACACGCATGAACGCAGTCTTGCGGGCGTATATGGAAGCCCAGCAGCGTTAGGCTTTACTTTCTTTTTGGTTAGTTCTCCACCTCTTGGACAAAACGCTGATACAACGTCTCAATCCCCGCCGTCTCTGCGTCCCCATCGTGAACAACGACCCGTATCGCCAAATCAAGCACCTCGCCACCTCTTATCATTCGCCCCTCCCGCGCAAACGGATTCACCGCCATCGTCCCCCAATCGGCAATATACCAAGACGCGCTAACTGTAGAAGGATACCGAAACAACGCTACACCCGCATACCTGTCCGCAGCAACCTGTCCTGAACAGTCCACCCAGTCGGAGATCTCACCGCTTATCGCAGCGCCCCCGGAACGCCCCTCAGAATCGATGAGGGTTGCCCCAGCGGTAGCACGCAGTGACTCGACCATACGCACACCGAAATAGGCGTGCCGCGTCGGTCCGATTTTGATATCCCAATCGGTTGGGCTCAGTTGGGAGCGGATGTCGATGAGGTTCACTGGCTCGCCGGGATAGATATCGATGGTCCGGGTTTCAACCGCGAGGATCCGCCCCTGCGGCGCGCCCCATTCGGACGGACCTTGCCAGTTGAGTGTTTGTATGAGCCGGAGATGGGTTTCCGATACCTCCGTCTCTTCCACCGAAACGCTGACGATATGACCCGGCGCCCGTCCCTGAAACGTATCGTTGACGTAGAAGTTATAGGTCGCTTCCTCATAGGTGCTCGTCGAAAAGGGCAGGTGGCAGTGGAAATGATCGGCACCGATCCAAAGCGAGTTGTGGTGCGGGTGATCTATCGGACACTCAGAGGTCACGGCGAATCCCGCTGGGGTGTACACGGGAAACAGATAGGCGCGATATTCGCCTTGACTCAACGCCGCAATGTGCCTCCCACGCCAATCTATGTTTAGCCGATGTGCTTTTGCCCACGCCCCACGCGGCAGCGAAATCGCATCGCTTTCAATGGAGAAGGATTGCATATCATGTGCCTCTTTCATATTTTAGATAATTTACCCGTCCAATTATATGTTGGTTCATTCGTTCATTAGTACATTGGTTCATTGCACCATCTTCACGCCTTACCCGTGTCATCCGTTAATCTGTGATTCAGACGAATAACCCCCTAAATCCCCCTTGTCAGGGGGACTTGGAAGATGCCCCACCCACAGGTTCTCAAGTGTATGGTAGGCGCTGTTTCTCCCGACAGGTAGGGATTCAAAACTGGAGCGAAAAGCAGCGTCCACCAGTTTTAACAAAAAACGAGTAGATTGTCAGATAAATGCTAATGGTCCTGCTCGTTGTGGATTGACAAATCCACAAAACCCCCGCAAAGATGGCTCCGTTCCGCCTGTCCCGCCTGTCCCGATCCATCGGGGATCTTATCGGGGAGAGTCCAAGGCTTGGATATGGCTATCCAAGCCGGGCAGGTCTTACAACTAGCAACTTAGGTTATTTTAGCAGAACCCAAAGATTCTCTCAACGCCAAAATGAAACAGATCGGGAGGACGGGCGTTGCGCGGCAGAACTTTTCAGTTGTATTACGGATGAACTATTGCTATAATCCCGACGTTGATATATCCATATCCGCGAACGCTACGAGACGCAAAGGAAACCCACATGAACCGCTCCGACACACACATCGAACCACTCATCTCGCCCGACCAATTTGTAGGGCTGGAAGGCGTAACACATCTCTGCACAGGCGGTGAAGCCCCTTGGCTGAAAGCGCAAGAACCGGTGTACGCGGAATTCGCCCGTTTGAAGAGCGCGGGACACGATGGACGGGAAGAGATCTACGCCCGCGGGGAACGGTGTAGAAGTAGGATGGGTGAACTGTGGCGTGTGCCATCGGATCGGATCGCGTTTATGCCCTCGGCTGCAGAGGGGATGAATTGGCTCGCACGCGGTCTGGATTGGCGGGACGGGGACAACGTGGTAACCACCAACTTGGAATTCCCTTCGGTCGCTTACGCTTGGCGCGACCTTCGCGCCCACGGGGTAGAGGTGCGACTGGTCCCCCATCGCGATTGGCTCGTGGGCGAGACGGATCTACTGGATGCGGTGGACGCACGGACGCGGGTCTTGGCGGTGAGTCAAGTCAGTTTCTATACGGGACAATGCCTGAACATCGAACAACTCTCCGATGGGCTTCGGCAAAGGGACGCCCTCTTTGCGGTGGATGCGACCCACGCTGCAGGCGTTGTGGATGTCCCCGCAGGATTGACCGATCTGACCGTTAGCAGCAGCTACAAGTGGCTACTTGCCACCCACGGCGTTGCCCCCATGTACCTGAGCGAGGAGGCGGAGGGACAGATAGGGTCGACCAGTTTCGGCTGGCATAATCTGGCAGTCTGGCCCGCCCAAGAGGCAGTACGCGCACCGGAGGTCGAGGAGCTGCCGATGCCCGAACGACTGGAACCGGGCAACCCATCAATGATGGTAGTGATGCACCTCGACCAGGCGTTGGAAGTCCTCCTCTCGATTGGAATCGAGCGCATCTCCGACCACGCTCGCACGCTATCCGAACAGGTAAGTGCCGGACTCAAGGGGCTGGGGTTCACGGTTATCAGCCCACAGAACCGATCGGCGCGATCAGGGAATACCTGCTTTCTCGTTAAAGATGCAGCGGCGATGCAGACGCGGTTAGCGGAGATGGGAGTGCTGTGTTGGGGAGAGTTCGGTCGGATGCGGATCTCAACCCATCTCTACAACGGGAGCGCGGACGTGGCACGCTTGTTAGAGGCACTGTCAGATCAGTAGGTCAAAGACTCTCCCCGATTGAATCCCCGATGAATCGGGACTCCGACAAGCCGAGAGCAGGCAGGCGGGGCAGGCAGGAACGGAACAGGTGGAACGGCATCGGGACGGAACGGAGAATGAGCAGACTCGCAAATTACGCATCAGGCATAACGTCTCACCTCTCACGTTTTACAGGCGATCTGTCGCCTCGCCTACTCCCCACCTTTTTCGCACTCTGTGCAGCATTCCTGCTCGGCGGTATCTTAATTCTCTTTTTCGGCGAGAACCCCTTTGAAGTCTACGGACTGTTATGGCAGAGCGTCTTCGGCAGCCTCGACGATTTCGGCTACGTTCTGTTCAATGCGACCCCGTTAATCTTCACCGGTCTTGCGGTTATGCTGGGGTTCAAGGGTGGGCTTTTCAATATCGGTTGTGAGGGGCAGCTATATCTCGCAGGATTCGCCGCGGCATGGGTCGGGTTTCACCTGAACTGGGGCGGCGGCTGGATTATCATACCCGCCTGCTTAATAGCTGCAGCGCTCGCAGGCGGATTGTGGGGAGCGATACCGGGGATACTCAAAGCGCGATACGGCGTGCATGAGGTCATCAACACCATCATGCTGAACTTCATCGCCATCGCGTTGACAAACTACCTTGTCATCGAGGTCTATAAGGCACCGGGTCAGATGTCGCCGCACACACCCCTGATCCACGAAGCGGCGCGTCTACCACGTTTGGCAGCTTTCACCTCAATGCTCCCGCCGAGTAACCCCCTAAACATTACACTTTTCATCGCGCTTGGTCTAATTGTACTGACGCAGTTTTTGCTAACGCGTACCGTATGGGGATACGAAATCCGTTTCGTCGGCAATGCCCCGGAGGTCGCCACCTATGGCGGCATTGACGTACCGAGGGTGACAGTCTGGACGATGGCGCTGAGTGGGATCGTCGCGGGTTTCGCTGGGGTGTGGGAGGTGATGGGCTACCGTTACCGTTTTCTGGACAACTTCTCACCCGGCTTCGGATTCACGGGTATCGCGGTCGCACTGCTCGGCAGGAACCACCCTTACGGCGTCCTTTTCGGCGCGCTTCTGTTCGGTGCGTTGAGCAAGGGCGCACTGGATATCGAGATCTTGACGAATGTACCGAGGGAGCTGTTTCTGATTATCCAAGGTGTGCTTATTCTGCTGCTGGTCTGTGCTGAAGGCTTCAGTAGGCACAGAACATCAGAATAGGGGATGCTTTTATAAGTCACCGAGCGGGTGCGCCCGTTCAGTCAGCGGGATAGGAACTCGACCCCCGCCCAACAGGTGCGAACTGTAGACCCCTTCAACCATCTCGTTCACGAAACGGACCATACGGATACTTGAGAGCGGTTCGCGGTCGGTCTCAGCGGCATCTATTAGGTCCCGTGCAAGGGTTCTGTTGCCTATGGACAGCCAGTTCTGCCGAAGCAGCGGCGGCGCGTGTTCAGGACGTTCGTGCCATTCCGGCAGCCAGACCCGTTCCCAAGCGAGATCCTTAATATCGGGCAACACCCGCGGCGCAGGATAGATGTAGACATCGCCCGGCTCGCGGAGCTCCAACGCCGCCCGTTCGCATTCCAAGGATAGCCCGTACAGGTTATCAAAATTTGATTCGCCAGGAATAGCCAAACCGGCGGTAGACTCGAAGAATCCCCGGACACCGTTATCAAAGCCAAAGATCGCTGAGATAGAATCACCGATGATGGGACCGACAGGCGCATTGCCCTCACCTGTATCGTCCGTTGTAGCGTCCCGATCACCAACAGCGACATGACCGCTCGCCCAGCGCGGCTCACCGGTAAACGCCATCATCAGGTCGAACAGATGCGTACCGTGTAGGAGCAATTCTTCGCCGCCGCCCCGACTGTCATCCTTTGGACGGGTTCGGACGCGAAGCAATTTTCCGAACTTACCGGCTTTCACATCTTCGATTAGCCGCTGGATCGGGAGCATCGCACGCCACTGATGGGCGACCGCCATCTTCACCTTTGCACTCTGACAGGCGGTAACGATCCTATCGACCTCAGCGAGGCTGCCCGCCACCGGTTTCTCACAGTAGATGTGGCACCCCGCCGCCGCAGCGGCTTCAATCATCGGCACCCGTTCTGTGACCCAACTCGGCGCAATACTGACGAAATCAGGTTTTTCTTTCTCAAGCATCTGCCGGTAGTCGCGGTAGAGTCGATTAACACCGAGTCGCTCCCCGGCATCCGTAAGTCCTTCGGGATCGGCGTCAGCAATAGCGACCAGTTCAACGTTATCAATATCGAACGCAGTATCCAAGCGATGACCGTAGTTGCCCTTACCGGTCGATCCGATGACGGCTGCGCTGTAGGTTTTGGACATGTTGTGTCTCCATTAAATCTTTTGAAAAAATATTTGAACGAGAACTACATATATAGTAAACTATATATGACAGAAAGGGTTAAACATGTCAACGACGGCTTATAACGACAACGTATTCATCAACTGCCCATTCGACGATGAATACAAATCTTTATTTAATGCTATGGTATTTGCGATACACGACTGTAGTTTCGTTGCACGTTCAGCCCAAGAAACTGAAGATGGAAGCCAAGTTCGGATTGATAAGATCTACACAATCATTGCCGAATGTCGTTATGGGATCCATGATTTATCAAGAACAGAATTAGATGAGAAAACATGCTTACCACGATTTAATATGCCATTAGAGCTAGGCGTTTTCCTCGGTGCGAAGAGGTATGGTGAAAAGGATCAGCAGAGAAAGAGTTGTCTTATACTTGACAAAGAACTCTATCGCTATCAAAAGTTTATATCTGATATTTCAGGACAAGATGTTAAATCTCACGAAAACAACCCTAAAGAAGTCATACACCTTGTGCGGGATTGGCTCGGTCATGCCTCAAGGCGCACATCGATCCCAAGCGGAGGATCTATTTGGACTCGCTATCAAGAGTTTCAATCTGATCTACCTAGTATAGCCACAAAGCGTCAACTAGATGCCAATCGGTTAATTTTCAATGATTATATTGCTTTAGTTACTGGTTGGTTAGAGGAATTAGAAGTATTATCTAGATTACAATTTACTTCAAGGAGGTTACAGTGATGCCTAGAGAAAGAACCATCAAGGGACCAGCAAAGCGTGGAACTATCACTAAACGTCAAGCACGTACTGCCGCAAGAGAAGTCCTCGAGGAAAGATATGGCAAAGCAAAAAGTTATGAAACCGCAGGTAGAGCAGCAAAGAAATCAGCACGGTCAGGCAAACAGCAAACTTCAAGCACCTCGAATAAAAGAGGTAATCGCACTTAACCAATAACAAGCACAGCTAGCTTTACCAGGGGATTCGCGAGAGTGAATCCCTTTTTTTTATAGAAACGTAAAAAAGCCTATAACTGAGCAACGCCTAAATGTTAACACGCCCTAGCACGTAAGATTTAACTACTAAAAAGGGATGGAAACACCATGAAACGGAATCTTGTTAAAATTATCATTGCTATCATTGTCATCGTCGCTGTATATGGTCTATTCAGCCACTACGGCGTGATAAAGTATCTCAAGCCCGACAATATCCCCCAAATCAAAGAAAAGATCGATAGTTTCGGCGTCATCGCCCCTCTGGTCTATATCGGCTTTTACATTGTTGCGACCGTGTTCTTTCTACCCGGTTTGCCCGTTACAATGCTCTCTGGTCTCGCCTTCGGTCCCATCTGGGGGGTCGTCTACGCCTCTATCGGCGCGGTGATCGGCGTCTCATGCGCTTTTCTAATCGCACGTTACGTCGCTCGCGGTATGGTGGAAGGGTGGGTTCAAGGGAACACTCAGTTCCAACGGATCGATTCGGGCGTGGAGCGGCAGGGCTGGCGGATGCTGATGATTACCCGGCTCGTCCCGCTCTTCCCGTTCAACCTGCAAAACTACGCCTACGGACTCACAAGGATAAGGTTCTCGACCTACGTTCTCGTCTCATGGATCTGCATGTTACCCGGCACCGCCGCCTATGTCCAGTTGGGTGCCGCGGTAAACGTCGGCGAAGGGAATATCAACAAGACGTTGATCTACCTCGCGGGCGCCGGTGTCTTTATCGTGCTGGTGTCGTTGATCCCGACCTTGATTCGGAAGCGGCAGCCGGATGCGATGTAAGCGGTAAGGGGTTGGTGGGAACCGCAGGGGGATCGCTACCAACAGGACTTACGCAGCCGGGAGTTGGGCAGGCACAAGACCTGCCCCTACATTAGATTGCCCCCTTGTAGGGACAACCCTTGTGGTTGTCCTTATTGCTGAAATATGTAGGTCCTGTATCAACTCAATGATCGCTCAGCTTGTGAAAAGAAAAGACAAGCCGATGGATCGCAGTGATATGTGCGGTCACAGCGAGAATTGCGAATACACCGAATAGGATCATCCCTTTTGACTGTAAAAAGGTGTACTGATCCGGGATAACCCCCTGCACCAGCACACCGAGTGCTAATAAAATAATCCGTTCGGGCCGTTGCATCAGTCCAACCTTGCACTCGATCTGAAGTCCTTCCGCTTTGGCGCGCACGTAGCTAACAAGTATCGACCCAATCACTGCTGCAAAAACCAATACCACCCCGAAGAAGTTCTGTAGCTGATGAAAATAGATGAGGGCACCAAGGAATATCACCGCCTCGGAGTATCGGTCAATTACAGAGTCCAGCAGCGCTCCCGAAGAGTTGGTCGACGTTCTCGCACGCGCAACGGCGCCATCTATCATATCAAAACTGGCACCGAACAGTATCAACAGCCCTGCCGCAATCAGCCGTTCCGTCGCCAAACAGTAGGCAGCGACCAAATTAACCAGCAAGCCGAACATCGTAACCATATTCGCAGTGATGCCGAGTGATACAATCATCCGTGCAAGGGGCGAGAGTATTGCGCTGATTTTTGATCTAAGCTTCGCTTCAAACATGGATAACGTCCATCCTCTATCTTCCAAGCAACGTAGATATTTCTCAATGATGACCTTAGTTTAGCATAAATCAGGCTATAAATCAATGCCTTTGAACGCTTGAAACCCTAAGAAAATCAGCAATCCAGACGCGCTTGGTGGGAATGGATTTTAACTTGACAAAGGCAACTATGTTTGATAGAATGACTTTTGCTTGTCGCAATCAACGGCAGGCGCATTTGTCCCGGCAGCAAACGCTTCAGCGATATAGCTCCTCACGCTCGCAAATTGCAAACAGGGTGGTGCGAATTGTGAAACGTCTGATGATTCACAGCACATTAGTCGGTCTGATATTATGTGGCTTTTTTGGCGTTCCCACGGTAACTGTCGCAGGCAAATGGGAACCCAAAGCACCTCTATTACGAAAAAGATGGGGATTAGGGACGGAAACCGTCAATGGAAAGATCTATGCCATCGGCGGGCAAGATGATTTACCGGAAGCAGGTAAAAAAGTGGCGGAGTATGACCCCGCGAAGGACCAGTGGACGGAGAAAAAGGGACTTCCAACGGGTCGATTTCGACTCGCTACCGGTCTGGTAAGAGGAAAGATTTACGTTTTCGGCGGGACATCCAACAACTTCGAAGCGGTTCCGACGGTCGAAGAGTATGACCCGAAGACCGACACATGGGCAAAGAAAGCGGACATGCCAACTGCGCGGTTGGGGCTTGCCGCTGCGGTGGTGGGCGGGAAAATCTATACCATCGGCGGCGCCGAATCGTTCTTCTTTCCATCGGCAGCTGTCGAGGTCTATGACCCCCTAACCGATACATGGGAAAAGAAAGCAGACATGCCCAATCCGAGATGGGGCATATCCGCCGTCACAGTCGCCTCCAAGATTTATGTCTCCGGCGGAGCGATCGATATCAGCCATCAGAAATATACCGATACGATGGAGATGTACGATCCGAAGGCAGACACATGGACGGAGAAAGCCGATATGCCAATCGACTACTTTAATGTCGGCTTCAGCTTTGTTAATAGTGGTAAGATTTATGCTATTGGTGGACAGAGGTGGGATGGACGAGACAAAGATGGAAGAGAGAACGAAGGGTGGACGCTCTATTGGACCGTCTTTGAATACGATGTAGAGAAAAACAGATGGACGAGGCTCAAGGATGAACTACCAACTGAGCGGTCAATCCTGTCCACAACCGTTGTCGATGGGATAATCTACGCTATCGGTGGTTGGGAGGGCGGCTGTTGCGGACCTACGGCGATAGTGGAAGCGTATACCCCTGACGGTTGGCCCTTCCCGAAGCAGTTCGCCGTCTCGCCTCAAGGTAAGCTAGCAACGAAATGGGGCGCAATTAAGCAAAATCGTTAAAAAAGCGTCAAAAGGAGGTACGGAGCGATAGGACAAACCGAGTTTTGGACAAAAAACTCGGTTTCTGTCGAACCCTTTCTTAGGATAAACCAAAAAGACTAGTAGGTTAATAATCATGCAACAGCGAATAATTTTAATAGGTTTGATAGTATGTGGGCTGCTCGGTTTTTCGACGGCAAGCCTTGCGGGAGACTGGGAAGAGAAAGCGGATATGCCGCAGATCGGTGCCCTCTCCGGCGGGTTATGGGGGTTAGGCACCGCTGTAGTGAATGGAAAGATATATACCATCGGCGGCCAAGACGACTTGCAGGTGCCGGGTAAAGTTGTAAAGGAATATGACCCCGTAAAGGATAATTGGGTGGACAAGAAGAAACTGCCACAGGGCAGATTTCGGCTGGGCGTCGCCCTCGTGCGGGGTAAGATCTATGCTTTTAGCGGGACAGCGAATAACTTCGAAACCCTCCCCAATGTCGATGAGTATGATCCCAAGACCGATACATGGACCGCTAAAGCGCCGATACCGACCCCGAGAATGGCATACGGCACCGCTGTGGTGGGCGGAAAGATTTATATCATCGGTGGCGTGGAATCCTTCTTCCTCCCCTCCGCTGCGGTCGAGGTCTATGACCCGGTGACGGACACTTGGGAAAAGAAGCCGGATATGCCCAATCCGAGATGGGGGATGCCGGTGGTGACGGTCAAGAGTAAGATCTATGTCTTTGGTGGTGCTGTGGATCAGAGCCATCAGAAGTACACCGACCTGACTGAGGAATACGACCCGAAGACCGACACTTGGACAAAGAAAGCCGATGTGCCAATTGCCTATTACGATATGGCGGCGAGTTTTGTCAACAGTGGAAAGGTGTATCTCATTGGCGGAAAAACCTTTGATGGCAGAGAAAAAGATGGTCCCAAGTTCCAAGGCTGGGTGCTTCACTGGACAGTATTGGAATACGACGTAGAGAAAAACAGGTGGCAACGACTTAACGATCAGATGCCAACCGGTAGGGGCACCTTATCGACAGCCGTTGTGGACGGAAAGATTTACGCCATCGGCGGGCATCACAACGGGCCGCGCAGAGAGGTCGAAGTCTACACCCCCGACGGTTGGCCCTTCCCTGATACCTTCTCCGTCTCTCCCCAAGAGAAGTTAGCGACGAAGTGGGGCGAGATCAAGCAGAAACAATAAACAAAAGAGGTTCATGTTGAGAAAGCGTGCAATAGCAACCGAATCTTCGTAGGGGTTGGGTCCCCCAACCCTTACGGACTGCGGGCGGGGAGACCCCGCCCCTACGATTTCGATTCGCGTTTTGCACTTTCTTTTTACATGAGCCACAAAAGATAGAGGTGCAGACTATGAAGCATTGGATACGGCGTTATCTCTTAGCAGGACTAATAGTGTGTGGGCTGCTCGGTTTGTCAACGGTCAGCTTCGCCGGAAAATGGGAAGAGAAAGCCGCGATCCCAAAAATGGGTGCCATTTCAGGCGGTGCTTGGTGGTTGGGTGCAGAGGCGGTCAATGGGAAGATTTACGCATTTGGCGGACAAGATGATCTGCAGCCTGCGGGCAAACTGGTGCATGTGTACGATCCAGAGAAAGATGTATGGACCAGAATCAAGAAATGGCAAAGGGGCAGATTTCGGTTGGGCAGCGCTTTGATAAGGGGAAAGATCTACGCCATCGGCGGGACGGAGGATAATTTTCAGGCGGTCCCGTTCTTGGACGAGTACGATCCCAAAACCGACACATGGACGCCCAAAGCCGATATGCCGACCCCCAGAATGATGACATCAACCGCTGTAGTAGCTGGAAAGATTTATGTCATCGGTGGCGCGGATTCCTTCTACTTTCCGTCAGCCGCTGTCGAGGTCTACGACCCGATAACCGACACATGGGAGCAGAAGGCGGATATGCCAAACCCAAGGTGGGGGTCAGGCGCTTTTGCTGCGAGGGGGAAGATTTACATTTGTGGCGGTGCCACAGATCAGAGCCATCAGAAGTACACCGACCTGACCGAGGAATACGACACGAAGACGGACACCTGGAAAAAGAGGGCGGATATGCCGGTCGCGTATTATGACATGGCGGTGAGCTTCGTCAACAGTGGTAAGGCTTATGCCGTCGGAGGCAGGACATTTGGCGGGAACGACAGAGATGGACGCCTCTCTGACGGGTGGCGCTATCATTGGACGATTTTCGAATACGATGTAGAGAAGAACAAATGGTCACGGTTAAAGGATCAGATGCCGACCGGGCGGGCGAGTTTAGCGTCAACCGTTCTGGACGGGAAGATCTATGCCATCGCCGGGCACGTTGGTATCGCTGGGATAACACAGGTATATACCCCCAACGGTTGGCCCTTTCCAAAAGCTTTCGCAGTCTCTCCCCAAGGTAAGTTAGCAACACAGTGGGGCGAAATTAAGCGCAGTCGATAAAAAATTAGGAGCTGTTCATGATGAAACACCGTATTACATTTAGCGTTTTAGCAGGCTTGATAGTAGCTGGGTTGTTCGGCTTTTCAGCGGTCAGCTTCGCCGGCAAATGGGAGAAAAAAGTCAATCTGCCACAACTCGGTGACCGTGCCGTGGGTATCTGGGGGTTAGGCGTCCAAGCGTTTAACGGGAAACTTTACGGCTTCGGCGGGCAGGATGATCTGAAGCCGCCGGGCAAATTTGTAGGAGAATATGATCCCGCAAAGGATGTGTGGGATGTGAAAGGGAAATGGCAGCGAGGCAGATTTCGGGTAAGTAGCGCCATCGTAAGAGGGAAGATCTACGCCTTCGGGGGAACAGAGGATAATTTCCAAGCGGTTGGACTAGCCGATGAATATGATCCCAAGACCGACACATGGACGCCCAAAGCCGATATGCCCACTCCGAGGATGTCGACGCTCGCTGCGGTAGTAGGCGGCAAGATTTATGTCATCGGCGGCGCAGACTCCTTCTTTTTTCCCTCCGCTGCGGTCGAGGTCTACGATCCCGTTACCGATACATGGGAGCAGAAGGCGGATATGCCAAACCCAAGATGGGGTGCGGGTGTTTTTGCTGCGAAGGGGAAGATCTACATCTGTGGCGGCGCTGTGGATAACACCCATCAAAAGTACACCGACCTGACCGAGGAATACGATCCAAAGGCAGACACTTGGACGGAGAAAGCCGATATGCCACTCGACTATTACGATATGTCCGTGAGTTTTGTCAATAGTGGAAAGGCTTACGCCATTGGAGGGCGGACCTTTAACGGCAACGAACGAGATGGGCAACCGATCGAGGGGTGGATCCTGCATTGGACCGTCTTCGAATACGACTTAGAAAAGAACAGGTGGTCACGGCTAAAGGACCAGATGCCAACCGGTAGGGGCACCTTAGCGACAGCCGTCCTCGATGGAAAGATTTATGCGGTCGGCGGGCACGGGGGCGGCGGTCCTCGGAGAGAGACGGAAGTCTATACACCCGATGGCTGGCCCTTCCCTAAAGCGTTCTCAGTCACACCCAAGGATAAGCTGACGACGATATGGGGTGATATTAAACAGCGCCGGTAGTGACGGAGGCCGAGGATAGATTGAAGGATTACAACCTGTCTGAATCGCCGATTAACACGGATTTAAGGATTACGCGGAGAAGGCTGTCTGAATCAGAATTTACCGGATTAAAGGATTCACTGGATTAAAACAAAAAACAGCAAAGACTATGCCTTTAGCCCCGGAGGGGCGGCATGTTTATAGAATATGGCAGACACCATACACAAAAGCCCCGGAGGGGCGACATGTGATAATTGTCTGAATCGCAGATTTACACGGATTTAAAGATTACGCGGATTAAATACAAAAAGCAACCCCCTAAATCCCCCTTGTCAGGGGGACTTGGGAAACGGCCCAATGAACCAATGTACTAATGAACCAATGTACTAATGAACCAATGAACCAACATAGCCCCAGCGGGGCGACATGTTTATAGAATACGGTATTAACCCCTCAACCAAAGCCCCGGAGGGGCGACATGTGATAATTGTCTGAATCGCCGATTAACACGTATTTAGGGATTACGCGGATTAAATACAAAAAACAATCCCCTAAATCCCGCCCCCGATGAATCGGGATGTACCCCTTGTCAGGGGGACTTGGGAAACGGCCCAATGAACCAATGTACTAATGAACCAATGAACCAACATAGCCCCAGCGGGGCGGCATTAAACGGCGTCGGTAGCGAACTATTTTGGAGACAACTATCACTCAACTTGGAAAGCGGAGGGTTCTCTGGAGGGAGAACCACACTAAATCTTTTACAGGAGGTCTGTAACATGAAACAGGCAAGATATCAGATGTTAGCGGGATTGTTGTTATGTGGCCTGTTCGGCTTTTCGGCGATGAGCTTTGCAGGCTGGAAAAAACTCGAACCTGCCCCCACGGGCAGATGGGGGTTAGCCGCTGCCGGTGTGGGTGACACAGTCTACGCCATCGCTGGCCAAGATGATAGCCCCAAGATCTCAAAGGTGGAAGCGTTCGACATCGGAAAAGGCAAATGGGAGGACAGAAGAGAGATACCGAGCGGTCGGGTGCGTCACGCTGCGGTCACTTTCAAGGGGAAAATCTACGTCTTTGGCGGCACCTTCGATGGGATCGCCGCCTTGGAACGGGTCGAGGAATACGACCCTAAAAATGATGTCTGGAGAATGAGGGCGCCGATGCCGACCCCAAGGATCGCTCCGATGGTGGTCGCAATGAGCTCGAAAATCTACGTTATCGGCGGCGCGACCGACCTCTACTTTCCGTCTCCGATAATCGAGGTCTACGACCCCGGAACGGACACTTGGGAGAAGAAGCCGGATATGCCGAATCCGAGATGGGGCGCAGCTGCTGCTGGCATCCCAACCAAAGGGAAGATCTATATCTTTGGTGGCGCAACCGATTTCACCCACGAAAACTCAACCACGGACGTGGACGAATACGATACCAGAACGGATACATGGGTCCCCAAGAAGAAGCTACAGCGACCGTTGCATAACTTCTCCGCCAGCTTTGTCAATAGCGGACTGATTTATGTCATGGGCGGTCAGAAATGGAAGGGCAAAGGGGGCGTTGATGGCGGCGTGAACGACCCGGAATGGACCTTCTATGACGATGTGTGGGAATACTCGCCGGAGAAAGATACGTGGAAGCGTGCGGCAGCCATGCCCAAACCGAAGTCCAGTTTTGGAGCTGCCATTTTGGACGGCAAGGTTTATGTTATAGCCGGTTGGTCGGGCGGCGCTGGGGACGAGAATGGCACGGATGTCTATCAGCCACCCGGTTGGCCCTTCCCCAAGACTTTTGCCGTCGAACCACAAAACAAGCTCGCAACAATATGGGGTGAGATTAAGCGTCACCAATAATTGTCTGAATCACGGATTAACGCGGATTCAAGGATTACGCGGAGAAGAGATCTGAAACGTGAAACGTGATAAACAACTCATCTGCCTGTGGGAGGGGCAGCCTTGACCCCCGTTTGTAGTAGCGCAATTCATTGCGCGTTCTTACCCCAGCTGAAGCGCGGATTTACACGGATTTACACAGATTAAATACAAAAACGAACCCCCTAAATCCCACCCCCGATGAATCGGGACAGGCGGGACGGGACACGAGGAGTGAAATTGGAAGGTTCTCAGGGATACTCAAACCAAAACTTACAAGAAGGAGGCATACACAATGAAGCGGACAAGTTATCAAATGTTAGCAGGGCTGATCCTATGTGGGCTGCTTAGCGTTTGCTTCGCCACAAACAGCTTTGCGGGATGGAAGAAATTGAAGCCGCTGCCAACGCATAGATGGGGCATCGAAATCGCTGCCGTCGGTAACAAGATTTATGCTATCGGCGGACAAGATGATAGCCCCCAGATACACAAAAACGAAGAATACGATATAGAGAAGGATAACTGGGTCGAAAAGAAACCGATACCAACAGGTCGCGTACGACACACCGCAGTCTCCGTCGACGGGAAGGTCTATGTCATCGGTGGAACCCGTGACGGCATTGCGCCTGTAGCGGCAGTAGAGATGTATGACCCAAAAACTGACACATGGTCGAAGAAGGCGGACATGCCAACCCCGCGAATCGCCCCGGTTACCGTTGTGGTGGGTCGCAAAATTTATACGATTGGTGGCGCAACCGATGTCTTCTTTCCATCTCCGGCAATCGAGGTCTACAACCCCGTGACCGACACGTGGGAACAGAAAGCAGACATGCCGAATCCACGATGGGGCGCAGCGGGTGCCGCCGTACCGGGTGGGCAGATCTATATCTTTGGTGGCGCAACCGATTTTACCCATAAGGAGTCAACCACAGATGTAGACGCATACGACCCCAAAACGGAGATATGGACGCCCAGAGCCAAGATACAGCGACCCGTTCATAATTTCGCCGCCGCCTTCGTCAATAGCGGCAAGATCTATGTGATGGGTGGTGAAAAATTTAAGGGCAAAGGTGGACTAAAAGGCGGACCCAATGATCCGGACCTGGTATTTTACGAGGATGTCTGGGAATACTCTCCAGAAGAGAATAAACACCGCCGTATGGACGCTATGCCTACCCCAAGGGGAAGTTTTGGAATTGCGGTCGCAAATGGGAAGATCTATGCGATTGGCGGTTGGAACGGCGGTGCCGGTGGAAATGAGAGAGAAAATGAGGTCTACCAACCGCCCGGTTGGCCCTTCCCTGAGCAATTTTCGGTCGAACCACAAGATAAGCTGGCGACGATATGGGGTGAGTTAAAGGCGCATTAGTGGTAGGGGACGCAGAAATATCTCAAAGATGTCCGCCACAACGGGAGAACGGTAGGCGCGGTTGAAACGGCGCAGTTGGAAACAGCGCCTACCAAGTGGG
The DNA here is from genome assembly GCA_022826645.1 of Candidatus Poribacteria bacterium. Lineage (GTDB taxonomy): Bacteria > Poribacteria > WGA-4E > WGA-4E > PCPOR2b > PCPOR2b. The sequence goes on along the minus strand of JAJDUM010000101.1, from coordinate 28,048 downwards.
AGAACCGCAGTTAAATGAGATAGATACCATGAAACTGAACGACGCCCAGATCGCACGCTTTAACGAACAGGGCTACCTGTTTTTTCCAAGCCTACTGGAAGCCGATGAGGTGAAGGTTCTGCAGCGGGCGATGCCGCAAATCCTCAGTCGCCGGGGTCCGGAGGTAATACCTGAGAAAGATGATCCGAACTCCGTCAGGCTCGCTTTTGGAGCGCATGTCTATTCTGAACCGTTCCGGTATCTCCCGTTGCTGCCGCGTCTGCTGAACCCGGTCCGTCAACTGTTGGCCGATAATGTGTATCTGCATCAGAGCCGTCTGAACCCCAAACAAGGGTTCGGGGGCGGCGCGGCGTGGGACTGGCACCAAGACTTCCCACCGTGGCATCGCATCGACGGAATGACGGAACCGAAGTGTGTTATGGCGTCCGTATTTATCGACGACTGCACGGCGGTCACGTCGCCGTTACTGGTTGTACCGGGTTCACACACGCACGGTCTCCTCGACTCGAAGCCCCACAGGGACGCGAAGGGCTACGCCTTGCACCACATTGATCGTCCTACGTTAGCGCAGCTCGCTGAAGAGAGCGGTATCGAAGCGTTGATAGGACCCGCAGGATCTGTCTGTTTCTGCCATTGCAATGTCGTCCACGGTTCAGCCAACAATGTTTCCCCTTGGCGACGGGCGATCCTGTATTTGAACTATAATGCCGTCAGCAACGCCTGTACTGGCACGGAACGTGATTGGTATCATAATAACCGCGATTTCGCACCGTTACAGCCACTCGATGATAACCGCTTGAAGGAATTGGCATGACGCTCGCTGTGCCGATCCTGTCCAATCCCCTCTCACGTATCACTTCCCGCCTCCTTTTATCTGACCTGATCTTCAACTCGGACCCCGTTGAAAAACGATGCCCTGCCTATTATGCCGTGCGAGTGGCAGCCGCTTGGTGCATCGGTGCACTTAGCCCCATGTTTATAGCCATCTGTGGGAGGGGCATCTTGCTTCATCTGTCTGAATCGCGGGTTACGCGGATTGAAGGATTACACGGAGAAGATTGTCTGAATCGCGGATTTACACGGATTAAACGATTACGCTCCATTTGTCTGAATCGCGGATTAACGCGGATTGAAGGATTGCGCGGATTAAATACAAGAAACGGAAACACAATGCCTTTAGACACGGAGGGGCGGCAGGTGAATAGTGTCGGAATCGCGGATTAAACGATTACGCGGATTAAAAGCAAAGGCAACCCCCTAAATCCCGCCCCCGATAGAGCGGGATGTACCACTTGTCAGGGGGACTTACAGAAGCGTCCAGTGGAACGACACCTCCATCTGTGGGAGGGGCATCTCCTGTTACGCATTGCGTCCCATTTGTCTGAATCGCGGATTAACGCGGATTTAGGGATTACGCGGATTAAATACAAAAGCAATCCCCTAAAGCCCCCCGATAGATCCCCGATACATCCCCGCTGGGGCTTGGGTGTATGGGGATTCGGCATTGCTATAAACATGTCGCCCCGCTGGGGCTAAAAGACGCGTTGGAGATTGGGGCAGCCCCGATGGAGCGAGATCCAAAGCAACTTGCTCCGACTCCGGATCGGATAGCCACAGCAGATCAGAACGCAGTTCAATGAACCGATGAACCAATGAACTAATGTACTAATCAACTATCATGATTGAAAAAACGACTTACAACCAGAAACCACACGCCGGAATAACCCTGCGCGCTGTACTGCTTGCGTTGGCGCTGATGCCGATCAACACCTACTTCATCATCACGAACGAGGTGAAATACATCGGCACGCTGGCGACAACGATGTCATTGATCTACAACGTGATTATCAGTCTCACTGTGCTAATCATAGTGAACGCACTGATAAAGCGTTTCCTGCCACGTCTGGCGCTGCATCAGGGCGAGCTAATGACGATCTACATGATGCTCTCGCTCTCCTCTGCGATCGCGGGCCACGATGTCGGGCAAACGGTCGTGCCGACACTCTCGCACGGCTTCTGGTTCGCCACCCCCGAAAACGAGTGGAAGGCACTGTTCTGGAGATACCTGCCCGCTTGGCTGACGGTGAACGACCCGTTAAGCCTGCTCGACTTCTATGAGGGTCAAAGTACGCCCTACACCCAAGCGCACCTCCGACCATGGATCCGTCCGATCCTGATGTGGACGCTGCTCCTAACCGTTCTGATCTGGATAATGATCTGCATGGACGCCATCCTACGTCGGCAGTGGGTGATCCGAGAGCGGTTGGCGTATCCCATCGTTCAGCTGCCGTTAGAGATGACCCGTTCCGAGGGTAGTATCTTCAAATCCAAAATGATGTGGCTCGGATTCGCCGTCGCAGGCGGGATCGATCTCATCAACGGCCTGCACGTGCTGTTCCCTGCGTTCCCGGAGATCCCGGTCCGGAAAGCGGAGATCGGCCAGTTCTTTACCGAGAAGCCGTGGAACGCGATCGGGTGGACACCGCTCTATACACTGCCATTCGGACTGGGACTGGGGTTTCTGATGCCGCTGGAGATGTCGTTCTCGCTGTGGTTCTTCTTCCTGTTCTGGAAAGCGGAACGCATTTTGGGACGTGCGATGGGGCTTGCCAGTTTTCCCGGCTTCCCGTACGAGGGTCCCCAAAGCATCGGTGCCTTTTTCGCGATCGCCTGTTTCGCCCTCTACGGCGGCCGCCGCTACTTTATCTCGATCCTCAAGAACCTGTGGCGCGATCAGCCCGGCGAAGCGGACGAACCGATGAAGTATCGGTGGGCGGTACTGGGACTGACCGGCGGCGTGATCTTCCTACTGGTGTTCTCGCATTACGGCGGGATGACGCTCTGGATGACGTGCCTCTACTTCTTCACCTACTACCTATTGGCTATCGCTGTGGGACGCATCCGCGCAGAGGTGGGACCGCCGACAAATGAGATGTTCCTTGTCAACCCACGGCTCTTCATCACAGACGCGATCGGCACGCGTCGGATCCCGCCGCCGAGCTTGGTGATGATGGGGTTTTACTACACATTCAACCGTGGCTATCGCGCCCACCCGATGCCGCACACACTGGAAGCGTTCAAGGTAGCGGACGCGACGCAGATGGCGCACCGTCGCCTCATTGGCGTGATGGTTCTGGCAACGGTAGCGGGTATCCTGACCACGTTCTGGGCGTACCTCACGCTCGCCTATACCAGCGGGGGCGATAACATCAACGTCGGTCTGGGAAATGGCGCGTACGCCAATATGCGGAACTGGCTCTATAATCCGACGGAGACGAACGTGCCCTCGGTGCTGTTCATGGCGGTCGGGTTCCTCTTTACCGGATTCCTCTGGACAATTCGCACCCGCTTCCCGCTCTGGCCCTTCCACCCTGCCGGTTATGCGATCGCCAGCAGCCCGTGGACCTTCGGCTGGGTATGGTTCTCTGTGTTTATCAGTTGGGCGATCAAGGCGACGGTTTTGAAGGTGGGCGGCATTCGGCTCTATCGGAAGACGCTGCCTTTTTTCTTAGGATTGCTGTTCGGAGAGTATATCGTCGGCGGAGGCTGGGTGCTTATCCGTGTTTTCTGGGGGATTGAGGTCTATTCGTTCTATCGGTGATTTTTGAAACGTGAAACGTGAAACGTAACGAGAATTCAACGCAACGACGCGAAGGCGCAATTTGTCTGAATCGCGGATTAACACGGATTTAGGGATTGTCTGAATCAGGATTCACAGGATTGAAGGATTTACGGGATTAAAACGAAAAGCAACCCCCTAAATCCCCCTTGTCAGGGGGACTGGGATAGCCTTCAGCCCCGGAGGGGCGGCATGTTTATAGAATACACGATAGACCAAATAACCAAAGCCCCAGCGGGGCGACATGTGAAAACGTAATGCGTGATACGTGAAACGTAACGAGAATTCAACGCAACGACGCGAAGGCGCAACGGTAAAGACAAACATCATCTGTAGGAGGGGCATCCTGCCCCGACACATTACCGAGACCGCATCTGCACATTGTCTGAATCGCGGATTAAACGGATTACACAAACAAACCCCCTAAATCCCCCTTGTCAGGGGGACTGGGATAGCCTTCAGCCCCGCTGGGGCTAAACGACCTGTTTTCTCGCTTCCCCGTTCTCTCGCCTTTCACGCTTACGGGCATAAAAAAAGGGCGGGACATCGGATTGATGCCCCGCCCTTGTTATGCTTAGGTGGTGTCGATAATTTTAGTAGCCGCGTTTCAGCTTGCCCCACGTTGTGGCGAGCTTACCAGCGCTATCGACTGACAACTGTTTGTCGGTTGAAGGGATGTTCTCGAGCCCTTGCTCTGGCAAGGAGTCGACACGGACCCAGTAGTAATTCACTTGGCCGCCGCGTCCACCGATACCCGGAGGTCCTTTTGCCCATTTGTTGTTTTGCACAACAATCGACAATCTACCATCGACGGAGTATTTGAGGATATTCCCTTCTGCAGAGAATGTGAGCACGTAATGCTCGCCGCCCTTTGTATCCTTTGAATCGGGTCGTTTGGGGCGTCCGGCATTGCCGCCCGGTGTAATCTCATGGGCGCCACCGTCTCTAAATTCGTACATTGAAATGGTGTTGGAGTTGTAGCTGACTTCGACAAAATAGAAGTCTTTGGTCGGTATAACGGTGCGGGTGAAGAGATGGAAGTATTTGCTATCGTCGCCGATTTTTCGGGCAGATACTTCTAATTCATAATCTCTCAACTCTGCGGGATTGGTGTCCGGGTGATTGAAAAAGAGTCCGGTGTTACCTTCAGACTTGAGTTCAAGCACATCGCCTTTAACTTCTGCTTGTGCGCCGGGGCCCACTTCCCAGTGGTCCAGTCCCTCGTTCCAGGGGATTGTGGCTTCGTCGTCTCCGCGCTTACCGTAGATGATAGCATCTGCAGGATATACGCTCAGAAACGCGAATGCACACACCAGCAGCAGGGTAAGTAGTGAACGGATTTTCATGGTGTGTCTCTCCTTTTTTTGAAGGTTGGTGCTATACGGCCTTGAGAACATGGCTGAATCTATTTAAATTTTACGCTATCTCACCGTAGATGTCAAGCATTTTTTGTGCCTGTGCAACATGCATATTGCCCAAGACGCCCGGCACTTTAAACGATTTGCCCTCTAAAATCTCTGGAACAGTGAGTATCTGCAAACGGGGATACGGCTTGCCGTTGATTTCTATATCACCATAATCACGGCACACATCATCAAAGTTCGGCAAAGCCGTTGTTGGGTTTATACGGGAGAATGTGATAAGCGGTAAATCACGGCTCATAACAGATGGGTTCAAAGCGTATGAGGCTCTGAGTGCTGATATGCCTCACCACATTGTTACCGATAAGCGTGAAGTGGTTGATGATGTGCAAGTCCATACGAACCAGATTGAGGGGTTCTGGGCAGGGATTAAACGGGCGTTCTATGGCACACACCATCACTACACTCGCAAGTATGCACCGCTTTATATCGCTGAAGCGGTGTTTAAGTTCAATAGAAAAGGCATTGGCATATTTTCGGATTTCATATGCCAATGCCTTCCTATACGGGTTTAGAAATCAAGGCTTTGATAAATTACCATGTTGGGCTAAATGTTCTATGTGATTTTGGTCAGAAACAGAAACTCTGTTTTCTAATGTATCCTGTTTTTGATCTAAATCTTCAAACTTTTTATCGTTATATCTCTCATTTTGTGAGAGCCTCTCATTTAAGCCTTTTAATTCAACTTTAAGCTCTGTAAGACCAGCGTCAAGTGTGTCATGTATGGCTATCACTTGTTTATCTAAAGAGGCTTGATTAACCCTCATTATATGAATAGTTAAAATACTATTTGACACCAAAAAAATCAGTAGGCTTGCCCCTACTGCTATAACGGTTATAATTAATGTTCTGTCTTGGCTTCCTCTTTCCTTTCCTTGAGTTTCAGACATTGGTATCGCCCCTTTGTTATGGCTAAAATTGAGATTTGCCAGTATAATTGGTCCTTTCAGCGATTCATGATAGATATGAAGTGATTATGAGTATCTTTATAAGTCCAAATTGGAGGGGGTGCCTTCCCTTTGACACCTCCGATATTAGGGGTGTTATAAAAAAGGAGAAAGTCATACACCCCTAAGCATTATACCACATAACGACGCTAAAGCAGTTTCCTATGACACTATAATGCCATTATTCCGTAATAGTTTACCAGACCTTGACAATTGATGTCAAGATATAAAGATATAGATATATATATCTTAATCTTGGCTTAAAAGCCTATATCTACACAATTCCAAAAAGAAAACGGGAAGACATCCGCTAATCTAAGCGAATCAACGCGAATCAAAGGAAAAACAGATAACGGGGAAAACGGGAAGGCATCCACGAATCTAAGCGAATAGACGGGAATCACGGGAAAACGGGAGCATGAGGAAGCGGGAGTGTGGGGAAATGGAGGTTCTATTTGATTCGGAGGGGCTGTATGTCTATCTTTACAAATTTTGACAAATTTTGACACTTTTTGCAGAATTCGGGGTTTTATAGCTAAGTTGTACCAAATGGTACGTATCACGTATTACGCATCACGTATGATGTATTATGGGAGCGGCGTTCCGCCAACGGCTTGGCGGACGGTATCCATCCGCTGGTCTACTAACTTTTCAGGCGGTAGGGCTGACAACTCGTTGCGGAGTTCCAGGATAGCGGGCTTGAGGTCGGACGGATCGGTCGTTGACCTGACTAATATCGAAGCGGTCTCATCGTCTGAAGGGGTTGACTGCGGATCCTCCTCCGCTTGTCCCAGCAGGATCGCTGCATCGACCAACGCGAAGTCTGACGGGAGGGGGAGTGTGTCAAAAACGCCGATGACGGGCACGGGCAGCTTCATCAACTGTAACCGGCTGTTTTGTGCCGCGCTCCTGTGTAGCAGTGTGGTGCTTGGTCCGGCGATGTCGGCTTGGAAGAGGAGGTCCCAGAGCAGTATGGGTCGCCGGAGTTGTTCGGCGAGACTGAACAGCCGAGAGATGCGGCGCCAGCTGGGTGGTTGGAACAGGACTGGTTCGCCGCCGCCGATCAGGATGAATTTGGCGTCGTCTACCCACGCTAACCCGCCGTGGATTTCGTCGCCGATGCCTTCGGTCCGGTCGCCGTAGAGTTCGATGAAGCGATGGATTGTATTTTGGAATTGTATTGAGTCGATCATAGGCGTTGGTTCATTGGTTCATTAGTGCATTGGTTCATTGGTCGGGGCAGGGATGCCCCTCCTACAGGGTATTTTGGTTTTTCTTTTTTAGCGTCGTTGCGTCTTTGCTGCCTTGCGTCGTTGCGTTGAACATTCCTGTCCGTGAGTTGTTTATTACGTTTCACGCCCCCGTTTTCACATGCCGCCCCTACCCGATAATTGGGTATTTATCGGCGCGGGGCTGCTACTGGGTCTCTACTTTCACTGGATAGTTAATTAGTAAGATGGTATAATCAAGTAACAAGTTAGAATGGAGGTTGCTATGAGCTGGCTACAAACCATAACGATTATCGTGAGTATCATTGGCGTTTTGGGAGGTGTGATATTTGCTTTGCATAACGCAACTCGCCGTGAAATAGATTCTCTGCGAACAGATATAAATAACCAGTTGAATGAGATACGAAAAGATATCCGTATGATCTTCGACAAGATTATCCCTCCATAACCGAAGGTATGTTCTTACATATAACAAATTGCAGTTAGGGTCATTTATGGTGAATTAGACAAATAAGTAGACACTACCAATAACTCCAACCTTTGAGAAATAGCTCATGTAAAAAGAAAGTGCAAAACGCGAATCGAAATCGTAGGGGCGGGGAAACCCCGCCCGTGGCACATCCCGATTTATCGGGGCAGTAAGGGTTGGGGAACCCAACCCCTACGAAGATTCAGTTGCTGTTGCACTAATTCTTAACATGAACCTGAGAAGTTTTCAAAGTTCCCCTGACCAGTTTCCCCTCCCGATTCATCGGGATTCCCCCCTGATTTCGTTTTTGTTTTTAATCCGTGCAATCCCTAAATCCGCGATTCAGACAAAGTGCACATGCCGCCCCTCCTACGGATAAGAGTCGGGGCAGGGATGCCCCTCCTACAGGGAGTGGGTGGCGCACGGAAGTCGGGGCAGGGATGCCCCTCCTACAGACAGAGGATAAATAAAAAAAGCAGGGATAGTGCGGTGCACCGTCCCTGCTTTCATTTATAGTGGATCTTGGAATTAATGAGGCACTCCAAACCGAACCGCATTTCCCCCAGCCCCGGTAGGTGCGGTTTTTAACCGCACCGCATTGGCGCAGTTGAAAACAGCGCCTACCATACATGGGGAGCATCGGTTAGTCAAGATCGAGAGAGCTGATGGCAAACCAAGCGGCTGTACCTGCCAAGGTGGTCAGGAACGCGAGCGTCCGTTTGGATTTGTTTGGCTCCTCAGTCGCGCCTGCGTGCATGGTGTGGAGCTTGTCGATGTTCTCTCCGTTCGCCTTAATCTTTGCGGCAAGCATCTCGTCGGAGGCTTTCATCGCTTCCATGTTGGCTTCTTGATTCGCTTTCACCGTATTAAGGACCGAGTTCACATCCTCCTCTACGTCGCGAACCTCGGCGTGAACCTCTTTGATCGCGTGCTGGCTGGCTTCGGCATGTTTCATCAGGGATTTGTTGATCTTTTTAACAACATCGCGTGTGCTTGCAACCTTGTCCTTCGCGCTCTTGAGACCACTTTCGACCTTTTTCTGCTGCGCGATCAGCTCCTCAACCTTCATTTTGATCGCGGTAACATCGGCGGCGGTAACAGCGTTAGCCTCTTCTGCGGCCATCGCTCTGGCTTCCATCGCGGCGAGTTCTGCCCGAACCGCTTCAAGCTCCTTCAAGGTGACCATATCTTCCTCGACCATCACCTCTACCATCATCTCCACCTCTTCGGCGGGGATCCGCATCATCTCGCCGGGATAGATCCGGTCAGGATTGCTGAACGTGTTGTACTTCTTAAATTCGGGCCATGACCGTGCGCTATCCAAATGCTTTACAGCGAGATGCCACAGGGTATCGCCTTTAACGATGGTAATGAGCGTCGTGCCATCCATGTCTGGATTTGGCGTAATTTTCGCGGAGGCGGTCAGGATATAGGCTGCCCCGGTCAAAAACAGACAGAGATAAAGGATAAGCGAGAAGCGCAGGATCGGTTTCATTGTCTTCATATGAATGCTCCTTTATAGTAGTGTTAAGAATTAATACGTAATACGTAATACGTAGTACGTAATACGTATTACGCTTTAGTAGCTATAGGAAATTGAGAAGAAATGTGTACTGGTATCGTCGATGTTATTGACAGCACTATCGGCGGCTTTCAGCGCGTAATCGAGTTGCAGTCCACCGACATTCACGCCGAATCCAGCGAAAAACTGGGTGCGATCACTATTCAGTTTGGTGCCGCCCCGAATTGCGAAAGTATTCCCAATCAGGTATTCGGTCCCAAGCCGAAGGCTCGTGGGGGACTCTGGTAGATCAATAACCTCGTGTTCGACATCGACAGAAAAGGTCGCAACATTCTTATGGAGGACTCGATAGGCAAGGCCGCCTGCTATTTTGACAGGCACCTGGTTGTCTTCTCCGATTGCGCTGCCGAGGTTTCTGGCGGCGATCCCGTAGCTGAACGTGCTCGCTTTGTTGTGGCCGAGAAGTCCAATATCGGCACCCGCGAAACCGCTTGCACTCGAATGATCTCCGAAGCTATCCATATACATGCGTGCACTTGCGCCGAGGCTAACGGCGCCGAGATCATGACCGTATGAGAGCGAATAGGCGTTGGAGTTATAGTTAAACGAACCGCCCGGCTGATCATTGGCGTTGCGCGCCGGAATATCGTCGAGGCCGGCATTGACGACTGCCACTCCCAACCCGCCGTTGGCACCGACCTTTTTGATCAATCCGATAAAGCTGTGTTTTCTATCCATAGATAGCCGTGCGGATGACAGCGTTATTGTTAAATCATCCACAGCCGGTAACCCGGCGGGATTCCATATAGTAGAGGTCGCATCGTCAGCGACAGCGGTAAACGCACCACCCAATCCGAGGGACCGTGCACCGGAACCCATTCCGAGGTGGGGTGCGGCATTCACGCCGGCGAAGCAGACAGGTGCGAGCAGAACTGCGAGGGCAAGCACCCCAACTGAACTGATTAGTATTTTATGCTTAAATTGAAACATTGTCTCCCTCCTTTATGAAGGCTTATTTAGAAAGAAAGTGTAAAAGTCACACCGCGGAGCAAGAGAAAACGAGTAGAAACTTTTACCGCTAGGACGCAAGATACGAAAGCGGAACGCAGATCTGCGTTCCCTACGGAAGGGTTGGGAAACCCAACCCCTACGAAAATATCGAAATCGTAGGGGCGAGGTTCCCTCGCCCAAAATGTTACTAGTCTCTTGTAATCGCCATCTTGAGGATAGCGGATTGAGGCTCTAGCTCGCTTTCCATGAGGATATGGCAGAAGTAGACACCTCGTGCGAGGTGGTCGTGTCCACTGGTTTCGCCGTGCCAATCGATCTCAACGACGCCTGCCTCTCTGAGAGAGTTTGACACAGGCGTTGCGATGAGCCGTCCGGTGAAATCGTAGATCTGGATGGTTATCTTTGCCTGCCTCGAAATTCTAAAGGCAATGGTGGTCTCATGGTCAAATGGATTTGGGTAGTTGCGTGCATCCGCTATCCCGATCCGTTCGACAAAGAAGGTCCACTCATGGACTGTTGAGTTCGCTTTCGGTGCTGTGTCGGAAAGCTCCAGCGCCACTGTATGTTGACCAAACGGCAGGTCATACCCAGGTGTGAATACCACCTGAGTCTCTGACACCTCGTCGGGGGTCACTGTGGTTCCATCAAGCGTCAGCTTAATCGAATCAGCGTCCACCCCTGACATATTATCCGTATAGGAAGCCGAGATAATGGGTCGTCGATTTTCGGTGTGTTCCTGCGACGGACGTGTGATGAGAACACTTGGCGGTATCAGGTCAAGCTCAACGGTAAATTGCCATCTCGCTGACGCCTCGTTCCCACTCTTATCCGCAACTTTAACATCGACAGTATACACGCCATCCTTCAACGTCTGGGTCGGTGTAAAGGTGGCTGCCGTCTTATCAGAACGGACATCGGTGACACCATTGACTGGTAATCCTCCGCCGTCTTTAGCGGTAATTGCGATGCTATCCACACCGGATCTATCATCACTGGCGGAAACCGTGATAATCGGTTTATCCAGGTGAATCACGCCGTGCGGCGAGGTTGTTGTAATTGACGGTGGCGTTTCATCCAGTTCAACCGTGAACTGCCATTCCGCCTCGGTACGGTTGTTGTATTTATCAACCACAGTCAGCCGTGCCGTGTAAGGACCAGGCGTTACCGAAATGCTTGGCGTGAATGTGACAGTGGTAGAGGTCGGGCTTGAACGTCGGCCTGACCCTTGGTTGCCCGGGACACCCGCGAGGATTAGCGTGATGCCATCCCTTGCAAAGCCAGATTCATCGCTCACTGTTGCAGCGAGTACCGGTCTATCCGTCCGAATGATTCCGAGCGGCGAGTAGGTGACAACCTCCGGTGGCTTTTGATCCGGATGCACGATGGTGAACTCCCACGTTAAGGTTGTGGAGCCGCCGGTACTTTCGGCAACAATGGTAACCGTGTGAGTTCCGAGTGGCGCGTCAAACAGGTTAAAGGAGGTCTGTCCTTTTACCTCTTTTCCGCCGCCCACTTCGTAAACCCTTGCCGGCGAGAACGAGATATCCGTAAGTGGACTGTCGTCAAGCGCGTACTGGATCCGTGTGATATCCGATTCATTATCGGTAACCAGTGCGGTGATTCGCCCGATTTTCCGAGTAATGTCACCTTTCGGAGATGGTCCCGAAATTACCGGAGCGGTATCATCTAAGGAGACCGCGAAACTGGTGGAACCTTCAGCGGTTCGCCCTTCGCTATCGACAATTTTCACGGAGATGGTGTTATCGCTGCCGCGTTGGACAATCGAATCGTCTCCGTCAACGAGCGGTGGCTGGAGGGTGTGGGTCAACCAGTTATTCTCTAAGGTTCCCTCAAGATCGTTACCGTTAATTTGGAACTCGCTTACGGTTATATCACCGTTACCGGTAAGTGCGACACTGACAATCAGTGGTTGCCTCGGATCGATAATCCGTCCTGCGATCGGTGCCACGATTGAGACTGTCGGCTGTACGCCTTCGACGGTGAACTCAACCGGTTCTGCGACACTCTCATTGCCAAGCACATCCATCACGGTAACGCTGATACGGTATGCACCGCCAACGACTGGATCGTCATGGGTGTAGGCAATGTCGCCGCTCCGGGTCAATACTTCGCCGTCCGCGGCTGCTGTCAGACGGATCAGGGTTTCGGTAATATCAATTTCCGCCTCATCCGCCAATCGGGTCAAGCTGATCTCGGCATGCCTCGGATCGGTGTCGGTGACATCGAAACCGGTTGCATCGTTAAAGGTTACGTGAATGGTCGGTAACGTCGTCACTTGATGCCGTGACACCGGCGATACAATCACGATTTCAGGACCTGTCCGGTCAACTCGGATTGATGGCAAAGCGAACTGGACGCTGCCGTTCGGCTTGGACACCATTCCCACGAGACCGTGCATCCCCTCTTCCAGACCGGAGGTGTCGACCATGATCACATTGTCGTTACTGCCCTCCATCTGCATGACCATGAGGATACCTGCCGCCCCTGCGGACATCTGATCGTCCCCAACGAGAACATCAAGATCGCCTGCGGAGACGTTCGGCACCATCAGGGTTGCAGTGACCTTCTCGTCAATGGCGGGGAATCCGACCGTGTATTCGGCATCAATTTCGCTTGGACTCCGCGCATCACCGCGGGTGTTGATAAGGCTGAGTATATCAACTGTCGGGTCTGCGAAATTCTCAGGTGGCGTGAAATTACCCACCTCAACGGTGATCTCCATAGCGACAATTCTTTTCTCTACCGAACCAGAACCATCGCTGGCGTGTGCTACCGCCCTGAAGGTGTACATCCCATTCGGGATTGACGCCAGATTAAAGGCACCTGTGTAGGTATAGTTACCGGAAGCGGTGAAGGCTGTCGCTGGGATTTCCACCGCGGTGCCGGACGCATCGTTGACAGCGAGGGTCATGCCGCCTGTGAATGCGTTCGGATGGGACCCTGTCCGTGCGGTCAGGGTCAGCATCGGATCTGGCACACTTTCGTGGATTAAACCGCTGACATAGTAGCTGCCGTCTGCACGTGGCGCAACCATTTCAACCTCGTTGGCGACTGTGGTAATCGCTGTGGGCGAGTAGTTGTCGAGAGAGAAGCTGTCGGTAACACCATCAGCCGATTCATATCTTGCGGCAGCCGTATCGACGGCGATGGCTCGCAGGACATAAGGGTTGTCATCGAGGCTTGCATCGCTTGCGGCTGGACTGTCGTCCAAGATCGTATCCTCCAGCGTTGCGCTGTCGATGGTGAGTGGCCACTCACGGTAGAGCGCTGAAAGTGGCGCGGTTGGTGCACCGGCGACAATTGCGTTGACCAGATCCTCAATGATACTAATTTGGACGTGAGAGGTGACCTTTGAATTGGCTATCTGTACGATACCGAGTGGCACCCAATCTGTATCGGCGGTCCGACGTCTCTCCAACTGAATCGCAACTGTACCCGGATTGGTCGCCGCTTGAGTGAACGCACTGACGGTGATCAACCCTTGTGCAGCACCGCTGTCGGGGTGACGGTCGGTCACGTAGGCGTGGATCGCTGACACTGACGGTGGCAGACGACGCTCGTAATCGGCGGTCACAACGTGCTCGTTGACAACGTTCAGCGCGTTGGTTGTAACCGTGCGCAACATTACCTGTGCGCCCCTGTCCGGCATGCCGGGAATATCAGGGACAGGGAGCTGGACCTGCATAACATCGCCCATCACCGTGGCGGCAAGCTGCTGCGGTCCGAAAGCACCGATCGGCAGCCAACCGGATCCAGGTATCTGGTACTCCAGAGCGATTGAGGCGAGCGGGTGATCGGTTCGCTCCATTATCTCAACGGTGAGCGTTACAAGCGAGTCGGAGTAGACGACAACATCGCCGGCTGCGGCCTGTGTTTCGAGTCCTTCGATCACGCCATCCCCATCGAAGTCTGATGTCACGTAGGTGACCTCTGCGATATCCGGGTCTGGCGTAACAAGATCGACCACGACGCCAACGGGTGCGCCTGAATCCATATTCAAGAGACTATCAATACCGACGGCACGGAGTCCGTATCTGCCGAGCAGTCCACCGTCCTCCGCGTTACGGATAAGCACGTCGACCGGATTACCGAGTGACAACGGCAACACGCTTGCCGGATCGGAGAGGAGTTTTACCAGGTCTAACGGCAGCAGATCCGCGGTTACCACCGGATTCCACGCTCCCGGATTACCCGCTCCATCCAACCGAGCCAACTGAAGCATATACGCCGCAGCCTCTGTGAGAGGTGTTGTTGGCGTGACGGTTAGGCTCGCTTCGCCCGGTGTCGGACCGGTTGCGACATAGGTGCCGTCGGACCGCATATACATACCGGAATTATGACCGGTTGCGAGCGTAACACCGGAGCTCGGCGCTGTCCGGTCAACGATGAGGGTCTTACCGGTGATAGCTTCTTGGTATCCGCCGCGATAGCTGACATCGACATCCAACTGATGCGGGCCATCGGCAGCCAGATCGAATTTAGCGACCCAGAGCGATTGCTGATAATCGACCGCTGGCACGCTAAACACAGACCGCACACCGGGATCGCCGCCCAACTCTGAGAAGAGCAGACTGTTGAGACCTTCGAGCAGGTTACCCGTTTTAGCCTGTCGGTTCAGTGGATCAATGAACGGGAACGTGGTAATCGTTACGCCGCCCAATGGGTCGACATACGGTTCGGAAAGCTGAACCATATAGTAGTAGGAGACATCGGAACCGGGGGTCAACATAACATCTGCTGACCATACGCCGCCATCGCCTCGCGTCATCGGAGCCGGCGCGTGATCATCAACCATGAGCATCACCGCGCCGAAGGTCTGCATATTTCCTGAGAAGAGTGCTATCCATTCCTCTTCCAGTTGGAAGGTATAGGGGAAGGCATCGCCTTCGGGGACAGATGTGCCTGACATAGCAACACCGTTAAGGGTGAAGGTTACACTGTCGATGGTCGGCGCGCCTGAGATATACAGATTCAGTTGATTGCCGTTAATCCATCGTCCGGGGGTCCGTTCCGCTGCGGGGAAAGCCGCCCACGCTGTCGGTCGGGTGGTTATCGCGTTACCGAAACTCTCCTTAGCGATATTTTCGTCATCCGGATCAAAAGCCTCCGGCAGCTCCAGATGGAACGCACCTATCACACTCAAGATCGGTGAGATCAGGAGCGGCAAGCTGGGCGGAAGCATAACCAGACTTGCCGACGGGTCTACGGTGCCCGCTGCTGCAGCGGCGAGACCTGCCAGATCCATACCGAGCAGTTCCTGCACCGTGGCATCTTGGATACCTGTCTGGTAGGGGTTGATCGAAAGGCCACCCAACTCCAACCTCGGCGGAATCAGTGTGATTGTGTCTATCACGAGCGGCTGGTTCAGGTAGGCGAGTTGATATGAGCGGAGTTCCCTTACGTCATGACCGTGGAACTGATCGGCTTCGCGTAAGACATCAACCATCAAGATATCGCCGGTCGCTGCGACCGGCATTTCGAGATCGACGAAGTTATATGTGTACTCTCCCGCGGCATCGGTGGTGGTTTTCACATCCATGTGCGTCCCGCCCATGTCGATCCTGATGGAGACTTCAAGCCCTGCCTCTGCGGGGCTGCCATCTGTATTGATAACGTTCCCTTCGATAGCAAATACCCTGACTTCGGCGGGCGCCTCTGACATAATATTAAGGGCGACCTGAGAGCTCTGGAGATTTTCTACGGTGAGGGGGTGCATTTCGTTTGCAACGGTCTCACCCGCGTCATTCTGCACAGTAACGGAGAGGACATCGCCCGTCTCTGCAACGGCGGCCCCGGTTATGTCAACTTTGGCGATACCATATTCACCATCGTTATCGACGGTCGTAGTCTCCGTCCACTTACGGGTGGTGTTAGTGACGGTGACGGTCAGATCGCCTTCCCGCAGATGGCCTCTTGCCGGGACATGCTCGGTGTCACCATTTTTAAGGTAGACGGTGCCGCTTACGCTGAGGACGTTGGAGGTAAGCCCTATATTTGTGGTCACATCCCGTGTGACGGTTGCGGCCCCGGTCAATCCGAGTTCTATATTGCTGAGGGTAGATTCGTCTCTGCCGCGTACGCCGGTGGTATCGGACGCGACGACAATAAGGATGTCGTCGGTGGTCGCAACGGGATTCAACAACTGAACAAACGACACTGAGTAGGTGCCAGCCGAGTCTGTCTGGACATCTTCCGTCATTGAACCGGCGGTTACCACAACAGTAAGCCCGCCGCCCGCGGAGGTGCTACCATCCTCTTTGTAGATTTTTCCCTCTACCACCAAAGCGTTGACAGAGCGCGGCGGAATAACGATATCGGTTTTCACATCCGTCATGACGGACATCCCCGCCTCTACCCCTTCAAGGATAGCATTGACCAGCGGGAAGCTCGCGCTCGCTTGTTCCATGCTGTTGACAGTGAGCGAAACCACATTGGCACCTGCAACACCAACCGAAACCGTGTCGCCGGTGGTCGCTACAGGATTCTGTGTATTAACGAGTGTGACTTCGTAGTTGCCGTCAGCATCGGTGGTGCGCGTCTGAGGCGCGTTTGAACCGACTGTGACCGTAACCTCGGCACCGTCGGCAGCGACTTCGCCATCCTCTTTATATACTGTTCCTTCAATAACGATGATGTTGACAGGTATCGGCGGTTCAGGTGTCAGGTCTAGCGTCAAATCGCCGGAGATCCCATCGGCTGCCGTTACTGTTATTGTATCGGTTCCTTCGGCATCAATCATCGGTGCGGAATAGGTTGCGGTGTAGGTTCCAAAAACCGGTGAGGTGAACGCGCCGACGGTTCCGCCGCCTGTATTTGTAGCGGTCAAACTCAAGCCGCCGACGCCGTTGCCATTACTATCGGTGACCATTGCGGTGACCGTGGCACTGCCGAGACTGGTAACAGTCATCGGTGCTGCGCTGAGTGCGATTGCAGCGGGTGGACCGGCGTTAATTGCGATATTCGCTGTATCTGACACGGCCGCATTGGTCGCTGTCGCGGTGAGGGTTACATTCCCAGCGGCGCTGCCGGAGGTGTAGGTCGCGCTGTACGTGCCATCGCCATTGTTTGCCACCGCACTGACGCTTCCGACTGCGGGGGAGAGCGCGAGTGTAACCGTCTCATCTGTTACAGGTCCCACCTGTGTGACGGTGACTGTGACCGCACCTGTGCCGGTAGTGTCGGCGTTGAAGACGCTGGGACTGACATCAACTGTGACCGTTGTCGGAACGGGTTGCAGCACAATGGCTGTACTCGTCGATTGGTCGGTTGTGGCTGAGCTGACGTTGATCTGGGCGATAGGGATAAGCGGCAGGGTGGGCGGCGCGGTATAGGTGGCGGTGTAGACACCATTTCCGACCTCTGTGGCTGTCGCGTCCACAGTCCCGTTATCCACTGAAACGGAGATGGTATCGCCGGTGACCCCTTCGCCACCATCTCGAACAGTTACCGTTATCGCCGATGTTGAGGTGCCGTCGGCGGGGAGTTCGAGTGGATCGACTTCAACCTTAATTTCTTTAGGTGCGGGCAGGGCAATATCAATCTCTACGATGGACGGTGCGGGCAGATCCGCATCCGTTACAACATGGGTTGCTGTCCCAAGGTCGTTCTGGGCACTATCGCTAACGGTCAGCGTTACAACATCGCCGGCAGTTATATCGTTGCCAAAGGAGATAAGCACAAGTCTGTAAGTCCCATCAGCGGCGGTTGTCACCGGAACTTCGATGGAAATCGTTGCACCATCAACATCCCCTTTGATTGTAAGTCCGGCAGCAGGGGTGCCATCGGGATTCGTGACCGTTCCCTGAGCCGTCAGCGCACCGATTTGTCCGTAGGCGGTGTCGCCTAACATGAAACCGCAGACAATCGCTGCTATAAGTAAATAAACGAACTTCTTGCTACTCATATTTATCCTCCTGAGGGTTCCCATCAGTATAATTTACGGCCTATGCATTTGTAGTTGCCCGATTCATCGGGCGTTGGAAACGGTGTCCAGCGGCGATAAATCGCCGAACTACAAGTGCGTAAGTCCTATAATTTAATTGAAGAAACCGAGTTTGTAGAAAACTCGGTTTCTGTCCATTCTGGGGCGTGTTCTGATTTTGTCAGGATGTTCCCCGTTCTTTTGTCAAGGTGCCAACGTATGTTAAGAGATGCGTTAATATATGAGGCCATTTTGGTAAGGAATAAGAAGTAATGCGTGATGAGTAATACGTAGTGCGTATGTTGTAGGGAACGCAGATCAGCGTTCCCTACGAATGTCTGTCCTGAAAGTAATAGGTTTGTAGTAGGGCGATTTATCGCCTGTCTAGACGCGCAATGAATTGCGCTACTACGAACCAGATATGCCTGAACAACTTTGGTAGGCACTGTTTGTAACTGCGCCGATGCGGTTAAAAACCGCATCTACCGGATCTCCAGCTGCTCCCTGTGGATTGGCAAATCCACAGGTCTTGTCGAAAAAGGGTTTGGATTTGTCAATCCAAACCGAGCGGTTAAGGGTGCCCCCTCAACTTGGTAGGCACTGTCCGATAAATCGTGACCAGGATTTCTAACTGCGCCAAAGCGGGTTGGGAGACCCAACCCCTACGAGTGTTACGGGTTTCGTGTGTTGTACGGAACGCAGATCTGCGTTCCCTACGAATGTTACGGCACACGGAGTGTGCCTACTACTTTACACAAAAAATAGCTGTCGGATGCCTCAGCGTGTGAGGCAGCCAACAGCTATATCAAATTACTTGGTGGATAGTGAGAGGGACATCCTTGCCCCGACAATCGGGAAAGGGATTTCCCTCTCACAACAATCAGGTTACTTCAGAATGACCATTTTACGGGTCGCTGAGAAGTCACCTGCACTCAGGCTGTAGAAGTAGATACCGCTTGCAACCTGTTCTCCGAATTGGTTCCGACCATCCCAGTAGATGGCTTTGCTTCTGGTGTCGTACTTCGCTGCGGTTTGATGTCCCACATCGATGTCACGGACCAGCGCACCATTCACATCATAGATGGTCAAGGATACATCCGCATCCTCTGACAGATGGTACGGAATCCACGTTTCTGGATTGAACGGGTTCGGATAGTTGCGAAGCAGCTCTGTCTCAGCGGGAATCTCATACGCGATGAGTTCTTCCAACTGGATAGTGCTGTTCTTCACATCATCCACAGTAACGATATGACGGATCGGTTGGACACCGATGAGCGGATCCGGCGAATCAGCGGTAATCTCAAGCACATCTCCGACGCGTGCTGCATAGCTGTCAGCCAGGTCAACAAAGGTCATGTCGTACCCGTCTGTTGCTTCGTCGGTGATATGGCTGAGCGCCGATTTCGTTGACAGATTCTTCACCTTGACACGGAACCCTTCTTTTGCGAGTCCGGTGATTTCGTCAACGACGGAACCGTGGACATTCAGCGCCGGTGTCTGGTTATCAACCGTGTAGCCAGCAAGTGCGATTGGTGCGGCCCCTGTGGCGCCATTGCTCCAACCATCGCCGGTAAGTGTAACGGATCCAGCAGCGGTTGCAATTACGAGATATGCTGCATCGCCCGCAACGCTGTCAGCGGCTGTTGCGGCTTGGAAGCTACCGCCGGATGCGACGATGACGCTTGAGACCGTTCCATCAGCGAAGAGACCACTGATGTCGCTTGCGTTGGTGACTCTGGCGTCGTTGACAGGTAGACCGATGAGATTGGAACCAGCCGCCAAGGTAATTGAGGTATCTGCCCATGCATGTCCCTCAAAGGTGACGGTTGTCTCTGCAGACACCGAAACAAGGATACCGAGGCTGGCGGTAATTGCCACACCGCTGCTACGGCTGTTCCACGACGCGCCATCGTAGGTAATCAGAAGGTTCACATTGTCTCCAAGTTCTGCCTCAAGATCGCCCACGGTGTCAAGTCCTTCAACATCCAACGGCACGTGGAACAGGCTGATACCCTGCGGTAGTGTCGAGGTGAAGGTCAGCGTGTTCAGCAACTCAACGTCAGTGGAACCCATTCCGCTGTTGCCAGCGTTGTCCATCGCGGTAACGGTGATTGTATGTGATCCGTTTGCCGCTCCGTTTTCAGCACTGATAGTATGCGTACCGGTGTATGTACCATCGCCATCGGCATCGGTCAACGCAACCGCTGCTGTTTGTTGATCATCCAGCATGGAGACATCAGCCATAACGGAGGCGACTCCTGTGCCGGCATCAGCAACCGCGGCGGAGATCATCACGTCGCCATCGTTTGCAACCGTTCCTTCAATAGCTGCTACGGTTACGGTTGGCGCGGTGCCATCAATGGTCAACTGACCGGTCGCTGCCATACTCTGATTCGCGACGGTGACAGAGACCGGATACATACCGTCGTCGTGCAGCTCCTTAACGGGAGTGAAGCTGCCGCTGTACGACCCTGAAGTCTCAGTCATCGGCCTACCGTTGACAATCAAACCATTAACACCAACTGAAAAGGTTGCCATCCTGCCGGGTGTTGCCCTTGCGGTAACTGTTACCTCGGTGCCTACCTCTGTAGGGGTTTGACTCTTCGCAACAGACGGTGCAAAACTGACAGCGGTGATTTCCGTCGTTTCGGTTGTCACCATAATGCTCGCCGTACCACTGGTGAGCCCTGATGCGGCCGCTCTGGCTGTGATGGTTGATGTCCCAATCACGGTATCCTTGTAGTAGACCATCACCTGGTCGTACCCACCGGAGATTGTTACCGTGCTGATAGCGGCACCGCCATCGGTCATGGAGAACATACCCTGCGACGAACTGGAGGTGAGGGTTACCTCTGTATCTCCCGCTATAGCCGCTGCGTTTCCGCCGGCATCTTGAAGTTTGATAGTGAGCATCGCTGCGTCACCGGAATCCACCGAAAGCTCCGATGGCCCTTCAACCGCAAGCATCGCAGGGCCTGCGGCGGAGGTAACGACCACAGTCGGGCTATTATCAATCTCTGTGCCATTGAAATTCACCCTGAACATGGATCGAGCGGGTGCTGCTGGCGCGTCGGCGTTCTGGTATGTAAAGACAACCATATCACCGCCCAATGCCTTAACACCGCCCGGTAGGATACGAGCGACCATGCTTCTGTCAATCGGTGCGATTTTTTCGACGACATTCGCGACCACTTTGCCATCACGCATGAGCTCCACCTTGTAGGTGCCCTTGTTGGCATCCGCTGCCGCTTCGTTGGTCGGGACTGACCAACCGGTAGGAACTGCGACACGGATATCTTTCGGATAGGACGCATCACCAGCCACCGTGTAGGTAACGGTGAGTGTATTTCCACTCGTACCCGCTGTAGCAAACATCGGGTCGGCCTTTGCCGTACCGGAGCCGGGGTTTGCCTCTCCAACATCAACAGTGGGGGCGGTCAGTGCGATGAAACCGGTCCCAGGACCGTCGCTGCCCATAGACGCAACGCCAAAGGCAACACCGTCCGCCGCTGTCGGCTGTACCATTACACCTTTGTAGACGAAGGTTACGGTCTCACCCGCATCCAGCATTACACTATCAACGATGACATCCCGAGCACCAAGCCCTTCAGGTAGGTCCATCTCCTTCGCAGTATAGTAACCGCCATACATCGCGGAGCCGACAGTACCCGTTGAGGTGATGTCGAAGTGCTCCATCATCGGAGCCGTCCATTTGTCAGGCGTCGTTAGTTTGACCTTGCCATCAAACTGACCGGAAGCGGTATAGGTGATTGTGAGCGTACGATCCACATCGCCGGCACCAAGTGCACCCTCCCCGTCGGTCGTCTCGATCATGGCAGTACCGCCGCCACTCGCCTGCTTCCAGATCTGCACATCTAATTTAGTATCACGGTGATCCCTCAATGGGGTCAGACTGCCGGTTGCAGTCCCTCTGACCGCAAAAGCGAATCGGCTGGCAGCGGTCGCGACACCGGGTACCATCGCACCGCCCTCTGTCTGATCGCCGAAGTATTCACCGTAGTGGATCACAATTGACTCGTCCTGATCCAACCGAATGATGTCCACCGTGAGGGAGTTTCCATTAAAGGCAGCGGGTTCGCCGCCGACAACACGGGTATACCCCATCATCAACGGATCATCACCTTGCGGATCACTCCATCCTCCGGGGACGGTGAATTTTAACTGCCCCTCTTCGATGGTCTGACCCGGTTTGTAGGTGAATTCGAGATAGGTGGCATTATCGCCGGCATGGATACGCATCTCATTGACAGTCTTCGTCGAATCCGTTGGGTCTGGGTAGTCTTGTGCACCCGACCTGGTATCAACAATTCTGACCGCCGCCGTACCTGTGCCATCGTCTGCACCGCCGACCATCACTTTAAGCACGCCAGCGGCATCTGTAAAGGTCTCTCCGAGCGCGTCGGGGTTGGCATCCTTCACAGCCGCTTTATCTCTGGTGCCCTTGACATCGACGGACACACCATCGCCATTCCCATCCGACTCAATCATGAAGTTGGCAGGGCCGGTAGTCACCTGAGCCTCCGCGCCTCTGTTTGCACTGCTGCCGGTGCCCCCACCGTAGGTGAATGTCACCCTGCCGTTGGGCCGAAGTGTTGTCAAATTGGCAACAACAATGGTACTCCCGTAATCAACGCTGCTCAACGCGCCACCACTTACGGTAACATTGATGTAGTTACGTTTGAGGGGATCGCGCTGCATCGCCCCCCAAGTCGAAGGAATCTCAAACGCTACACTACCGCCGTCCATCGTTCCCGCTGCGGTGTAGACAGCGACCATCCGGTTCGTCGTACTGCCCGCTCTGACGGAGGTCGGCGTAATTGTCGCCGTACCGGAACCGTTGGCGGCATTTACAACATCCACTTGGACCCTCCCTGCGCTGCGTTCCGGCGAACCTGGAGATGCCTTAAAGAAACCGGAAATCTGAACGGTCCCCGCGGTAGACTGCACCGTTGCCTGCTTGCCGTCACCGTATTTAATCTCAAGGTGCTCGCCCACAGCCAAATCCGTGTCAGTAAAATTAACCCGAATGGTGCGTCCAGACGCGCTAATACGCTTCACGTCAATCCCAGTTGGGACGTTATCAGTCTCCGCAGTGATGTCGCCATCGGGACCCGCATTTATCTTTCTGGCGGTTACCTTACCGTCTGCATCGCCGGTGGTGGCACCTGTCCAATCGGACGGGAGTTGGACCCGGATGTTCCCGCCTTTTATTATGGGTGTCTTATCCGCCATAAAAGTTAATGTTACGGTCTGTTTGCTCCCAGCCGTAACCTCAGCAGAGGTGCTAACGGAAAAAGTAACGCTGTTTGGTTCCGTTTCTACAACGTAGAGGTGAGGCACCATCGTCATAGTCTCAGCCGCCATCGTCGCTGTAATCGCCTTTTTACCAAACGCTGCCATCGGCACATCTGCGCTTTTGATAACCGTTCTGAACTTATTCCCTTTCTTAAGGGTCAAGCTATCCCAAGTGATAGTGGTGACACCAGCGGCAGTGGCAACCGTTTTCGTCGCCTCGGTGCTATCCGGTGAAGAAACCTGGTCGCCCCCAATATCAGTCATTTCAACGGCCTGTGTAGTAGGATCATCATATCTAAAAATTGAGGTTGTGGTACCATCGGCATCGTAGGTCGGCAGTGAGATCGCCAAGACACCTTCGACATCGGTGAGTGCCTCATAGGTCAACGTGAATGTACGCCGTTTCGATCCTGCCTCAATAACATCGGGTGAAATGGTAAGCTTACCAGAACCCGCCTTCGACTGCGTCCTTCCACCTCCCACCGCCTTAGTAAGCGTAACAGGGGAAGCCGTCGGGCCAGCAGCCACTCCAAAAATACTCGCATCGGGACTGTCATCGGCAGCAGCAAGGGTGGCTGGGATCGTCACCGGTCCGTAGGAGACGTGAACTTCGGCATCTTTGTCCATCCGAGCGATGTGGACCGTTATTGCTCTAGTAGTCTCATTAACCGTATATCGCGGTGATTCAAACCTGACATTGCCCCTTGTCCGTGATATAGAGACATTACTAAGTGATGGTAGTGCCCCTTCAAGTTCCCCACCAGATCCTATTACATCGTTCGTAGGTGTAATTACTATATCATTATCAACTTCTGAACCACTGGTTGTATCATCGTACAGCGGACCGAGGGCTTTGAACTTAATCATGAAGGTGTATTTATCGCCTGCATACGCCGTAGCCGGTTCAACCGTAGCCTCTCCTGAGGCGGCTCCTCCGATACTGCCGACCTGAATGCGGGGTTGCGTGACCCGTCTCGCGGCAGTCGGCTTCAATCTGGCAAAGACACCGTTCTTGGATTTGGACATGGTCGTAAACTCATAGCTACGATAAGGTGTCGATTCTCGCCCATCCGTGTAAGCCAAACTGGAGGGAATAGCGACAGTCACACCCGGGAACGAAACGACAAGGCTTCTATTGACACCAGTAGTGGCGTCGTCACCGGTTCTGTTACTCCCCCACGCATCATCGAGCTCGATCTCGATCGCCGTTATATTGTCACCATCTTTGGTGACCTTCACTCTTCTGACAGCATCACTCGCGGCAACACCAGCAGACGTAGTACCGGCGGTATCATCATCAGTAGTAGTAGTAGAACTGTCCGTATCAAGGAGGACTGAATCGGTGAAGTATAAGAGAGTACCTGTTGCACCTCCCTCATTGACTGTTATGCTAGCCGCAGGCACCTTCCATCCGTCGCCCGGAATCATAATCTTAACCGATCCGCCATTCATGTTGATGGCTGTCTCACCCGTGTCAAACTCACCATCGCCATCTGTGTCGTTGAAAGCGGTGTAGGTCAAGGTTACTGTCTGGGCAGTTGCGCCGGCTGTCATAGGTTGATCAGCCTCTGCAGGTGCCGTAACTGATATTTGTCCATCGCCATTCCCTGCGATAGCGGTGCTGAAAGCCCCAGCAACCAGCATCAACACGATGGCGAAGAACGCGCTAAATTTCCAATTTGTTGTACCTTGATTACCCATTATATTGTTTCCTCCTGTCTTTTTTTGGGTTAATAGGTTTACGTTACGTCTATATTTAACATGACGCTCGTTACTATTCGGTTTCGATGCGTCTGTCTGTCCTATCATAAAAATAAGAATCCTTTCGTGTGAAGGGGGTGTCGCGGAGGGAAGTGGGTCAATTTTTTCGGGGTTATACTGGATCGTGTTACCCGCAAAATGTTGACAGAATTTCCCCTCCATTAAAGTAAAAGACGCCCTATAATACAACAGATTAAAATATCTGTCAAGCCTTTTTTTGTGAAAAAATTCACACGGATCGCCGGTTTCTTGGGTTTCGGCAAAAAAAAGCGGGATCCAGACACATTTAGGGTGATTATGTTGGGGATGATACGATTGGGGTGGGGGGTTGGTTTCAGATATTTTTCTTGTCTGAATCAGGATTTACAGGATTGAAGGATTTACAGGATTAAAACGAAAATACAGGAACCTGTGAGAGGGGCATCCCTGCCCCGACCTCCGCAATGCACTGACGACTGGATGTTCTTACGCATTACGTTTTACGCATTACGCCTCATTGTCTGAATCGCGGATTGGCACGGATTTAGGGATTGCGCGGATTAAAAACGAGGCGGCGGAAGTTGTTGGCTCCGCAGGGGCGGCAGGTGGGAATTGGCTGAAGCGCGGATTGGCGCGGATTTAGGGATTACAACCTGTCTGAATCGCGGATTGGCGCGGATTAAAAACGAGGCGGCGGGACGGGGTGGGGTTAGGATGGGGTATTTTGCAGTGCTGCAATTTGGGCGCGGAGCTGGTCAATTTGGGATTGCATCTCCTTCCGGCCTCTGTCTCTGTAAGCGATAATGATTTGAGGGATTGCGATGGTGGCTGCCACCAGCCCAAAGAGCCCCATCATTAAACGCCACATATTGTCCATCCGCTTATCCAACGCATCAATTTTGCCGTTCAGGTTTTTCTCCACACCATCAATTCGGGCATTGACCGTCTCAATTTTGAGATCGATATACTCCTTTATCCGTTTTTCAGACGCATCGTTTTCTTCTTTGAAGATGGTGCGGATATCTTCTCTGGTCAATTCGCCAAATGCGACGGAGGTGAGAAGGAATAGGGATAGGATTGTTACGGTTTTCATGGGGGGGCACCTTACTTTGCAGGAAAATGATGGTATATGGTATCACGGGGTGGGCGCTTTGGCAAGGCATTTTTGACGGGGAAGCGGGGATGAAGATTGTCTGAAGCGCGGATTGGCACGGATTAACGGATTGCGCGGATTAAAAACAAGACGATGGAACCTGTAGGAGGGGCATCCTTGCCCCGATACATTACCGGAGCGGCATGTGAGAATTGTCTGAATCAGGATTTACGCGATTAAAGGATTACAACCTGTCTGAATCGCGGATTGGCACGGATTTAGGGATTACAACCTGTCTGAATCGCGGATTATCGCGGATTTAGGGATTACACGGATTAAAAACGAGGCGGCGGAAGTTGTTGGCTCCGCAGGGGCGGCAGGGGGGAATTGGCTGAAGCGGGGATGAAGATTGTCTGAATCGCGGATTATCGCGGATTTAGGGATTGCGCGGATTAAAAACGAGGCGGCGGGACGGGGTGGGGTTAGGATGGGGTATTTTCCAATGCTTCAAGCCTTCCACGGAGTCGTTCGATTTCGGTTTGGAGGTCTTGATGTTCTCTTTCGATGTCCTTCTGGCGTCTTTTTTCTGTGCGGGCAATAATAATCTGAGGGATGGCAATGGCAGCTGCGACGAATCCAATGAGCGCGAGCACCACGCGCCACATGTCCCCAATTCTGTCATTCAGGCTTCCTTCTAATTTGCCAATTCTCCCATCCAAGGCGTCAATTCGGGTGTGTACAGCATCAATTCGGGTATTCAGATTTTTCTCCACGGCATCAATCCTGGCGTTTAGGCTTTTCTCCACGCCATCAATTTTGAGATCGATATATTCCCGCGTACGCTTTTCGGACGCGGCAATGTCTTCTTTGATCGCCTTGTGTAGATCCTCCTTCAGGTCGTGCAGATCTTCTTTGGTTAATTCGCCGAACGCAGCAGAGGTGAGCAGGAGTAGCGATAGGATGGTTATGGTTTTCATGGGGGACCGGCTCCTTATTGATGACTGGTCTGATATGGTATCACGGGGGTGGGCGCTTTGGCAAGGCATTTTTGACGGGGAAGCGCGGAGGTCATCCGCGAATCTACACGAATCAACACCAATCAAAAAAACAATTTAACGCAACGACGCAAGGAAAAGACGGGAGAACGGGTTTTTAGTTTGTAGTAGCGCAATTCATTGCGCGTTCCTGCCTGTAGCCCCAGCGGGGCGACATGTTTATAGCCGGGCGACATACCTACCAACCAAAGCCCCAGCGGGGCGACAGGTGAAAACGTAATGCGTAAAGACACGCCACCCACCCCATCTGTAGGGAGAGGCACCCGTTTGTAGTAGCGCATTTCTTAATCCCGCCTGTCCCGATTTATCGGGGATTTATCGGGGATTCATTGCGCGTTCTTGCCTTTAGCCCCAGAGGGGCGACATGTTTATAGCCGGGCGACATACCCTACCAACCAAAGCCCCAGCGGGGCGACATGTGAATATTGTCTGAATCACCGATTAAAACGGATTGACAGGATCACGCGGATTAAATACAAGACGACGGAAACTGTAGGAGGGGCATCCCTGCCCCGACCTCCGCAATGCACTGACGACTGGATGTTTGACCCGTCCTAAATAAGCTTTACATGAATAGCTCTTGATTACTACACTATTATAGATGTAGAAAGGAGCATTCAGATGTCTGATCCATTGGCAAATCGTATCTTCAAGAGATATAGTCAATCGTTCAAGCAGAAAGTC
>JAJDUM010000039.1 GCA_022826645.1 Candidatus Poribacteria bacterium | reverse complement strand
TTTGACTTTTTTTGTGGTATACATTGGGAGTGTCCTTTGGGTCTTTCGATTCCTGTGTCAAAGGATGTGGGAAGCACCACCGAGCGGTGGCGGGACACCTTCCCACCGAAAGACAAAATAAGTA
The DNA here is from genome assembly GCA_022826645.1 of Candidatus Poribacteria bacterium. GTDB lineage: Bacteria > Poribacteria > WGA-4E > WGA-4E > PCPOR2b > PCPOR2b. The sequence continues at coordinate 26,813 of JAJDUM010000039.1, read as the reverse complement.
TACCATATTTTAACTGCAAGTTTAAAAAAAATGCTAAAGCAATCTGTATCCCAAACATAAATGTTTGGGGCTTAGACCTAAAGGAGTTTTCGCTAAAACACAGACGACCAAATCAGAGGGTAACCGCAAGGGTTACCCCTACAGAAGTCTGAAATTGCCTCAAGATACATTAGAATCGGTTCAATCTGTCAAATGTCAACAGAACTTAATTGCTTCAGGGATTCACATAGGTTTCATTCAGATACCGAGCGATGGTCTTGATGTCCTCTTCTTCGAGGAAAAGTCCGTTATCGATCATGCGGACGATAAGCTCTGTGGTCTCCTCTTCCGATGTTGGTGGGACATTATCAACGTCTGATAGGTCGTGGCAGAGGGAACAGGTAATTTCAAACAACTCTCTCGCGGCTTCCGGGTCATAAGTATCTTCAGTCGATGTTTCATCGGTCTCCTCAACCTCGTCCGGATTCACAATCACTTCATCTGGATTTACAATGACTTCATCCGGATTCATAACTACCTCATCCGGACTTACAATCGCCTCATCTGCCACTTCATCCGGATTTGTCAAAACGGCTAAAGCGTTTTGCGCTTGGCTGACCTGCATTTGCTGCTTCCGCTGTTCTTTCGCTGAAACTTGCAGTTCGGGCGTGATAGCGATGAGATACGCGGACACCGTCCACTGATCTTCTTGGCTAATGGGTTCCCCTATTATCGGTTTGATTGCCATCCGATCCACCGTGCGCACCCAATCTGGCGGGGTACGCGGACGTGCTAGGATGGTTCGCAGATCGTGGCACTGGACGCATTTCTTCAGCAGAACGTCTTGTCCTTCACGCAGTTTCCGCCTTGTGGCGAGCTTATCGAGTGGCGCATCGGGCGGCAATCCCGCCATTTGCAGTCGCGTATGCGTTCGTTCGATGCTGGCATCACTGAAGACACTGCTGCTGACCTGTCGGACACTTTCTCGCAATGTGAAGGGTACGGAAAGACCAATCAGCAGATAAGTGCATATCAAGAGCGCTGTTCCGATATATGGCATTGCCTCCTCAAAATGTCGGAAGAAGCGAAGGATCGAAATTTTGACCAGCAGTAAAACGCCGATTGTGATACCGAGCATCAGGTGAGCGACGGTGCGCGGTGGGAGCTCAACCTGATAGTTCCACAACCGGGGCACCATGTACCACATCATGAAGATGTAGAGGATTAGATATGCGTAGCCGATAGCGCGGTGGACGAACATCAGCGATTTCGGTGCCCCACTGGTCCGGGTTTCATGGTCGAAGGGATAGCCCCATAATTTGTACATCAAAAATACGGATGCATTGCCCAGACCGAGAAAGACAAGACCGAGTATTGTACTGGTTGCAGTAGACATCTTATCTTTTCCCCCTATAAATCGAACCTCTCGAAGTTTTCCCAAACGCCCATGTTAAGAAATCGGGCAAAGAAACCAAGTTTTCCCGAAAAAACTCGGTTTCTCTAAGCTGCTCTGTACTTTCTTTTGACATGAACCCCTTCAAAAATTGCGTTAGAACCAGAAATGCGACATCAAGATGAGTTGATCTACCCCTTCAAGCTGGCGGTTGGACTGTGTTGTGTCCCGATCATCGTTTGCAATGTTCAACCAGTAGAATAGCTCAAGGGAACCGTTTTGCATAAAGATATATTGTGCAGCGAGCGTCACACGCTGGCTTCCATCCCCTTTGATCGTACGATCCGGATCAAACAGCCCGTAACGTCCGGAGAGCATCAGTTCCGGCATCACACGATACTTCGCACCAAGATAGTAGCCTTTGGAGGTGATGTCATCATCGCTGGCCCCGACGCTCTCATCGTCGCCGAAGCTGCCTGCGAGATTGAACTCGCCTTCGAGCGTGAGATTCTTGAGAGCAGCAGTCAAAAACGCGCCAGCCGTCATTTCACGGTCTGACTGCCTCCCGCTATCAAGAAGAAACGACACACCGCCCCGCACGGGCCCAAGCGTACTGCCAGCGGTTGCAGCCCACCCCTTTTCCTGGTTCGCATCTACGGTCTGTCCCGCACTCCGTCCTCCGTTAAACACGGCGGCATTGTAGAATAATTTGCCGTAAGCACCTCCAACCCCCACACCGACATCCCGTTTATGCGATCCGAGATTATATCCTTGCCGCACAAGGATGTTGTGGTCTCTCTGTTTAAGACCAAACGGGATCTGGAATTGTCCCACCTTGACGTAGAGATGTTTAGGTATGGCATCAACTGTTGCAAACATGTTGAGGGGTGTACCCATGTTGTTGGACAGCGTTAAACTGAGTTTGTCCGAAGCCTGTGCGTTGACAGTCAATTCACCCTGCATTAAAAGGAAGCTGTCAACGGAGGAGTGGCAGGAGTTACAGGAGGCTATTGCACGTTCTTCAACATCGACATGGACAGTCTTGATATAAGCGGTACGAATGTTGACCGCCGTTGTGAGTCTCTGGCGGACCTCTTCTGCTTCCTCCATGATTGCTTCGGGATCGAAATCTTCGGGAAACTCAAAGTAGTTGTCCTCATAGACCTGTCCGACCGCGTTGCGCGGTCCTCCGCCTTCTGGATCAAGATGGCAGAAGATACATTCTTTGTCCTCCATCGCTGCAAACTCTGGGCGCGCTGGGCTATCAGAGACGAAAGAAACAGCTAAAAATCCGCTGAGTAGAAAAACCAAAAATCGAAACCTGTGCACCAATTGAGAACCTCCTTAACATGACAAAAGTGCAAAAATAGAGATGCCGACTTGCCCACCGCTCCTTATTCGAGCGGTACGAACACAAAGTCTGTGGCAGCAACTCTTGAATGACAGCCCGTGCAGACTCCTCCTTCAAAAGCCAAGCGGAAGTCTGCGTCCGGAGCGCTTCGTAGAAATTCCTCAAATCTCCAATCGCCGGCGTCGGGATTGCTTCCTGCTTCCTTCCACATCACTGCGACCAGTCCAATAAAGTCTTTACCCGGCCGGGTTGCTTCCTTCACCACAATCGTGCCATCCGGATAAGGGAACTGCTGCTCACCGTTCGGAGCAATCGCTTCGCGTGTTTGATTGACATAGACATTTTTCGTTCCGCGATGTGGGTCGCCGCCTGCTGCAGGAGGGATCGGTTGAGCGTTTAGCTTAAGCCACCCCTGATATCCCGCAATATCGGCAGGGAGACCCGGGAGAGCGGCTGGCGGTTCTGGCTCTGGCATCTGTTCTACTGGAGATGACTCAGGTATTTGTTCCTCCGGCTGCGGTTGCTGCGGGGCTGGTGGTTCAGGTGTTATCATTTCCCCCTCATCCCCACAAGAAACGAAAATCACGCAGGCGATAGTAACAAGACTCAAAATCAAGGGGCTTAGATATCCTTGGATCATTTTCTTTTTCATTGTTCGTATCCAGCCAGTCGTTAAACGGAATTATCTGTAAATTTAGTCACCGGGATAACATCAGAGTTCGATCGGTTCAAAGATAACTTGGTCGCCAACCTGAATCCGTACAGGGACTAAATATTCACTCATCGCCCCTGTATCAACGTGCACACCCAGCCCCGGTTTACCTGCCAACGCCACCCGCCCATCAGATTCAACTTCCAGTCGTTCAACTGTCAATCGCCGAGAGAGGTCCGAACCCTCAGCAGGATATTCTAACAGGTTGAACGATTCGTTGCTTGCAAATACGTGCAGCGAGGCAGCGAGACTCAGATGACTTTTGAAGGTGTGATTTACATACTGAACCCCATGCCCCTCGGCAAGCTGTCGGACACGGAACGCTTCCGTGATTCCACCGATTCGTCCGACATCGATCTGCACGAACTGAATCCCGCCGTGCAGGATCAGGTCCTCTGCCATACGATACGTTCCAGACCCTTCGCCAGCCGCAATTGGCACCGGCGGATTCCGATTTGATAGCCCCATGTATGCTTCGATTGCGTCGGGAGCGAGCGGTTCTTCGAGCCATGTGGGCGAAAACTGCGCGAACCGTTTCGTGCGGGCATAAGCCGTTTCGTAGTCGTCGCCCCAGACGACGCCGGCGTCAATCATGATCTGGGCATCTTCCCCCATCCCTTCGCGTGCTGCACACACAAGTGCGACGTCGTTATCTTCACCGAATTTTCCCATCGGTCCCCAGCCGAACTTTGCAGCACGATACCCCTGTGCACACAACCGCGTTGCGACCTGATAAGTTTCTTCGGGGGTGTCGCCAAACAGAACGGAGGCATACGGCAGCTTGGAATAACTTTGAGATTGAGGCTCAAGCAGGCGGTAAATTGGTTCGTCTAACTTCTTGCCGATAATATCCCATAGGGCGATGTCCGCGCCGCTATAGGCGTGGTGGATCTGCTGAATGTCAAGTCCGTTACGCAATGCTTTTTGATGCAGCCGGACCACATCGTTGGGGCTATCCAGCGTTTCTCCAATTAAGGATTCGCGGATATTGATGATGTTCCCGTGTGACATTGGGCAGCAATACGCGGAAAGCGATACAAGCGGTGAGGCATCGCACTCGCCCCACCCGGTTATCCCTTCATCCGTCTGGACGCGCACAAGGAGTGTGTCCTGTGTGCCATCTGCTGCGTCAGTAATCTGCGGCATTTTGAGGTAGAAGGGGTCAACAGCAATAATTTCCATAACTCAAATCCTTTGCCCGTCACCTAGGATTTGGTCATGATACATGAGCGGCAGGTTAAAGTCAAGGGATTTCCACCACTGCGAGCAAGGACAATAATGGGTGGGGCTTCGCTATTTATAGATACGATTCGTAATTCGATTTGAATTCTTTTTGTTAGATGTGATAACATAACCCGTTGGTTACAATTGCATTAAGGATATGTGTATCGACGCCCTTGGTTTGATGCACATGATTCGTAAATTCATATTCGAAAACATTATCAGTTTCCGAGAAAATTCACAATTTGAAAGGTGATGATTTAATGACAGACCACTTGTGGAGAAATGTTGGTCTAACTTCATTTCTTCTATTATTGGTGGGTTCTACAGTCGTATTTGCAGGGCAGACCCAGAAAGGATCGAAGATTCAATTTTACGGTTTTCTGCGCATAGATGCCGCTTATAATTTTTAGGATATATAAACGAAAACTTTTGCCCCACGAACACAATTAGTGGGTTTTAACCTTGTAGGGGTGCACAGCCTTTGCAAGGTTAAAATCATTAGATGAAAGGAAAAATATCTAAATGAAATCTGTTTCGATCGTTACATTTTTGTTAGTTGCTACTTTCTTAACCGTATCGGCATGGGGTGCCGATTTCACGTTCACCGCTATTCCGGATCAGGATACGACTCGATTGGAAGAACGCTTCGGTAAGATAGCTGATTATCTTTCCGAGGAATTGGGCATCACGGTGAAGTACATACCTGTGAAATCCTATAGCGCATCGGTTCAGGCGTTCAAGAACAACGAAGTCCAGTTGGCTTGGTTTGGTGGGTTGTCGGGTGTACAAGCTCGAATCGCAGTTCCGGACTCGGTCGCTATTGCACAGGGCGTAGAGGATCCGGACTTCATCAGCTATTTTATTGCCAACACGAGTACCGGACTGTCGTTCTCTGAAAAATTTCCGAGGGATATTGCTGACAAAACATTCACTTTCGGCTCTAAGGGATCGACTTCAGGACGGCTCATGCCTGAACATTTCATCCGACAGGCATTTGAGGGGAAGGCGCCTCGTGAGGTTTTTAAGCGTGTCGGCTTCAGCGGCGACCACTCCAAAACGCTGGCGCTGGTTCAAGCTGGCAGCTATGAGGTCGGGGCGATGAATTTCAAGGTTTGGCTGAAGGAGGTCGAGGCTGGCAAGGTGGATCCAACAAAGGTGCAGGTCATCTGGCGTACGCCCGGCTACCCAGACTATAACTGGACAATTCGCGGCAGTGTGGACGAAACGTATGGTGAGGGGTTCACTAAGAAGGTGCAGCAAGCACTTCTCGACATCACGGATCCAGCGATACTTAACGCTTTTCCGAGGGCGAAGTTCATCGCTGCCGATAATTCTATGTACCAACCTATCCTTGATACGGCTATTGAGGTTGGGATTATCAGGAATTGAGGTTCATGTAGAAAAGTGCAGAGCAGCTCAGAGAAACCGGGTTTTCAAGAAAAAACTCGGTTTCCTCCGCATAGCGTGAGTCCTCGACGGAGTCGGGATTTGCATGATTTTTAACATGAGCCAATCCTGTATAATATCCTGATATTGTATGACGGTTGTGTTTACTTGTGAGGATGACATTTAACGATTGCATAGGGGCACTTGGGCGGAGAGGTTTCGGGTTATGAGGCGTTATCCTGAATATAAAGAGAGTGGTGTAGAGTGGATTGGGGAGATACCGGAACATTGGGAAATGATACATACAAAGTACCTATTTCGGCTGGTTACAGAGCCCGCGCCACAAAACCATGACTATGAACTTTTATCAATTTATACAGACATTGGCGTTAGACCTAGAAAAGAACTAGAGGAAAGAGGAAACAGAGCTACTACAACAGACGGATATTGGCTGGTCAAAAAAGGCGATTTCATTGTCAATAAACTTCTCGCGTGGATGGGTGCGATTGGCTTATCTGATTATGAGGGCGTCACAAGTCCTGCCTACGATATTCTGAGGAAGATTCAACCTCTAAATGAACGTTTCTATGAATATCTGTTTCGATGCGGACTGTATTTCACAGAATTCAAGAAATGGTCAAAAGGTATTATGGAAGTTAGACTAAGACTGTATTTCAATCAGTTTGGTCAAATTCCGTTAGTTTTTCCGCCGGTTGACGATCAAAATAAAATAGTTGATTTCCTCGACCGCAAGACAGGACAGATTGACGAGCTCATCCGCATCAAAGAACGACAGGTAGAGCTGCTGCAAGAACAACGAACCGCACTGATAAATCAGGCAGTGACGAAGGGACTCAACCAAAATGTGAAGATGAAACCGTCGGGGATGGAGTGGATTGGGAAAATACCGAAACATTGGGGAATAAGGAAAATTAAACATATCGCAACCCTTGTGAGTGAAAAGTCAACACCTGAGACAGATGCCATAAAAATTTCACCTGAAAACGTTGAATCGGAAACAGGCAAAGTCCTTGATTTTTATAGCTCTTATGATTCTATCGGCGTGAAATTTCAAGCTGGTGATGTATTATTTAACAAACTTCGCGTTTATCTCAGCAAAGTAATCTTTGCAGAATATAGCGGGTACTCCCTCGGTGAAATGATAGTCATAAGGACCTCTCTACAACAGATGGGTAAATACCTTTTCTATTTAATGCTCTCCAGTCGTTTCATTGAATACTGCAATTCTATATCCGAGGGGGTGAAAATGCCACGAACAGACGTTAATGACATTCTGAATGCACACATACCCCTAACTCCCTATCAAGAACAAGCGCAAATCGTCAAGTTCCTCGACCGTAAGACTCAACAAATTGACGAGCTGATAGCCACAGAGCAGCGAAAGATTGAACTCCTTAAAGAATACCGTCAGTCTCTCATCTCCGAAGTGGTGACCGGCAAGATAGATGTCCGAAGTGAGGCTTAGATGGAGTCTAAGGTATATTGAGAGATAGTAGGGAACAACGATCGTTGTTCCCTACGGTTGCTGTTGCACAATTTCTTAACATGGGCGAAAAACTCATATCGGATTCAAGGAAATCCCACCATGAAAAAAGAGCAGATTGTTTCCCGCAACCCAAAGGTGATGAATGGTGCCTTAGTTTTCGCTGGTACGCGTGTTCCGGTTGAGAGTTTGATTCAGCATCTCACAGCAGGGGACTCGCTTAACAAGTTCCTTGATGACTTTCCAACCGTATCTCGTGAGCAGGCGGTCGCGTACTTGAAGATGACACTGGAGGTCGTTGATGCGTGTGCTGCTTGATGAGGATCTGCTCTACAAAACTACAATGACATTTCCGCTATACGCATTGCGCTCCGCCCCGATACATGCGTTTAACCCTCTAAATCCCCCTTATCAGGGGGACTTTAAGAGGAGTGCGCTCTGCGTCCTCTGTTTAATCCGCGATTCGGACAAAGGGCACATGTCGCCCCTCTGGGGCTTGGAAGGAGGAGCTATCGCCCGGCTATAGACATGTCGCCCCTCTGGGGCTAAATGCACTTATGCACTGCATCACGTTTCAGATTCTGTTTTCTATCCTTAGGAGTTACGCAGTTGAGTATTCAACCCCTTGTAGTTGGGCGATTTATCGCCGATGGACACCGTTCCCAACGCCCGATGAATCGGGCAACTACAATAGACGTGCCATCAAGAAGTTCGTAGGGAACAACGATCGTTGTTCCCTACTGAAGTGCGTAAGTCCTATATCCTGTAAATCCTTTAATCCTGCCTGTCCCGATTTATCGGGGAGAATCTTGATTCAGACAATAAAGATGCACTTCTAAATAAACAGATACAATTCCCTATTTGGCATCTACCGCGGGTCTTGCGATAATCTGGCACTTATGCTAACATTTCAAGGAAGCAAGGATTCATTTAACCACAAAGGAGTAAAGATGAAAAATTTGAGTATCTTGAAAAGATACCCTTTCTGGATGTTGGGGATACTTTTACTCTGTAGTTGTGACGTTGTTCAGGAGCTCATCCTTTCCGAACCACCAAGCAGTGCGGCGGATCCTGCACCGATCCGTGTGACTATGATATATCCCGATGATTGCATAGGGGATTCGGGGTACTGTGATACACTCCATTTTGGGGTCAAACGTGCTGAGGCAGAACTTGGGATTCACCTCAACGAGGTTATTGGCAATGAGAGCGATCCGGTATTGACAGAGATGCTGTTCAGAGAGGCGGCTCAGAATTCTGATTTGATTATAACTGCGGGTTTCCAGATGGGAGCACCGTTGTCGCGTGTCGCAGCTGACTTTCCCGATGTCAAGTTTGCAATTGTTGATGTCCCGCTGGACCTTCCCAATGTCGCTGGCCTCAACTATAAGGCAAACGAAGGCTCATTTCTGGTTGGGGCGATTGCCGGGTTAAAATCGGCGACCGGTCAGATTGGTTATATCGGCGGGGTGGACGTACCCTTATTACGAGAGTTTGAAGCTGGTTACGTCGCAGGGGTTCACGCCGTCAATCCGGATGCGGTTGTCTCCATAGAATATATCAGCGAGGATATAGGTGGTTTTAATCAGCCGGACAAGGCGAAAGAGATCGCGTTCACCCAATATGCGAGCGGAGTCGATGTCATTTACACCGCTGCGGGCGGATCCGGCATCGGTGTGCTGCAAGCCGCCCAAGCGGAGGGGAAATATGTCATCTGGGTGGACTCCAACGGCAATCATCTCGCACCGGGGACAGTCCTGACGAGTATGGTGAAACAGATTGAGAACTCTGTCTATAGCGTCATTGACGAGACCATCAACGGCACTTTTATGGGCGGTATCCGATACCTCGGACTTGCAGATGGGGGAGTCGATTATGCGCTTGATGAACACAACCGATCTGAGCTTTCGGACGAAATTATAGCAACCGTTGAATCATTGAAGGCAAAAATAATCGCTGGCGAAATTGTTGTTCCAAATGAGGTCTCGCTTCCTCGCTAAGGTTACGTTTAACTTACGTATCGGGGCAGGTCCCGATTTATCGGGATCCTCGCTTTGCGGGAGATGCCCCTCCCACAGCCAGCTGCATAAGTTAATCTGTGGTACAGAGATGGGTTTGGGGTTACAGGGATGCTCCTCCCACAGCCAGCTGCATAAGCCCTACATTTATTTGTAAGAAATCACGCAAAGAAACCGAGTTTTCAAGTCCCGCGTAGTCCCGATTATCGGGAACAAGTCGGCAAAAAAACTCGGTTTCTCTAAGCTGCTGTGCACTTTCTTTTTCTATCACCGAGGATTAGTTCTTTAACTTTTTTTTAATTTATAGAATATGAAGTCATCTCCCGGCACCGAACTGTTTAATTTGGCTGCAGAAAATGTAGCCTACGAAAACAACGTTGTTCTAAAGAATATCACCCTCCAAATTAACAGAGGCGAAAAGGTTGCATTAGTTGGTCCGAGTGGAGCCGGCAAAACGACCTTGCTGCGTAGGCTCTACAACAGTGTTGCGGACCAGTCTGCATACGTGGATCAACACTACGCTTTAGTACATCAACTTTCTGCATTCCACAATATCTATACGGGGCGGCTTGATCAGTATTCCACCTTCCACAACCTCTTGAACCTAATTAAGCCACAGAAGAAGGAACTGGGAGAAATCACTCCTATCCTATACTCACTGGGAATGGAAGAGAAAATCTTTGAAAAGGTTGGGGCGATGTCTGGCGGACAGCAGCAGCGGGTCGCTGTTGCGCGTGCAATTTACCGCGGAGAGGATATCTTATTGGCGGACGAACCGATATCCTCAGTGGATCCTCTTCAAGCGGACACGGTGATGGACATCATAATTCAGAATACGGAAACCGTTGTGGTATCACTACACGCGGTGGAATTTGCGCTAAAGTTCGCGCAGCGGATCGTGGGATTGAGTGATGGAGAGATTGAATTTGATTTGCCAACCAAGGAAGTGACGCAAACGATGCTTACGGAACTGTATCGGAACGGGAAACCGGCTTGAATGCGGCATCTGTCAAGGGTTAGACTATTGTCATGTTAAAAACCAGTCTGTTCTTCGTTGCGATTGCCCTGATAGCCCTCCTGTTAGCCGACCTCGAAATCTCCACACTACACCCTTGGACAGAACTGAGCCGAATGGCTTGGGGCGCGATCACCCCGGATGTTCCCTCCCTCTGGAATTTGAAACTTGCGCTGCTCAACACAGTGGTCTTTGCCTTTTGCGGTATTTTTCTTGGCGTCGTAATTGGTATCGGGTTGGCGTTCGTTTTTCGTTTCACCCTCGTCAGGTTATTCTGTGCTTTTATCCGCGCCATTCATGAGATTTTTTGGGCGTTCATCTTCCTCCCCATTGTTGGACTCAACCCGACCTGTGGCGTACTCGCGATAGCGATCCCCTACGCCGGCATTTTTGCGAAGGTGTACGCCGAGATTATCCAAGAATCGGATCGGCGTCCACTGGAGGGCGTCCCCAAAGGAGCTGGGGGATTGAGTCGCTTTGTCTACGGCATTCTTCCCGTCATCTATGCTGACACCAAGCACTATACCAGCTACCGTTTCGAGTGCGCCCTGCGTTCCAGCGCTATTCTCGGATTTATTGGATTGCCGACGCTCGGATTCCACCTTGAGACCGCATTTCGTGAAGGTATATATTCGGAGGCTTGGGCACTGCTTTATGCGTTCTATATCCTGATTGCCTCGCTCAAGTACTGGCTCAAGCCACGCCTTGTTTCACTTTATGTTGTGGCGTCGTTTGTGTTGCTGTCGAGGACGATCACAGTGTCTTGGGAAAATATTGTCCGCTTTTTCACCTACGATCTCCTCCCTTGGCCCATGCGTCGGAATGGTGTTCTCGATGGCACACATGAGATCTCGTTTGCGTGGGAACCGATTGCGCGTTGGGCAAACGAGATTTTTGTTCAAGAGGGGTGGGAAGGGATATGGAACACAGTGGTGTTGACACAGGTCGTGCTGGTGGGGACAGGCATATTTGCGCTGCTAAGTTTCCCCTTCGCGTGCCGACATTTCTCAGGCAAGATCCCCAATCGGGTTTCGCACTATGTCCTGATTGTTATCCGCACCACGCCGGAGTATATCCTCGCATATATCCTTGTACAGCTCTGGGGACCATCTATGCTCCCGGCGGTTTGGGCGATTCTCTTGCATAACGGAGCGATTCTTGGCTTTCTGATCAGCAACAACGCCGATTTGGTGCAACTGCGGACAGATGCGCCTCGTAGACGGATAGATCGGTACCTGTTTGAGATCTTGCCTCGTGTGTACGGACAGTTTCTCGCGTTCCTATTTTATCGCTGGGAGGTGATGATGCGGGAGTCGGCAATCCTCGGCATCCTGGGTATCTACACGCTGGGGTTCTACATCGACAGCGCAATTTCCGATGATCAGATCGATAAGGCGATCTTGCTGATTCTTATCACAGTGCTGCTTAATATGGGCATTGATACCGTATCACAGTTTGTACGGCGTCGCCTCAAGATCTCGACAAAATTAGTGACGTCTGTATGACCAGATAGTCCTCGTCTGTAACTGTTGGTAACGTGAAACGTAGTTAGTTTATTGGTTCATTAGTACATTGGTTCATAATCAACTAGGGAACTATAGTAGATTTTAGAATTACTGATACACTTTCAATGCACAACCAACCCCCTAAATCCCGCTCCCGATAAATCGGGAGGTCCCACTTGTCAGGGGGACTTCGGAAACTTCGCTAGGGTCGGAGTTATTGGTAAATGTCTACTTATTTCTCGTGTTTACTAAAATACCTCAGGACAGATCAGGTTGGTTCAATCTGCCAAAATTTAACAGAATCTAACAGAATTTAACACTTTTTACAAAAATTCTATAGAATCGCAGGTTTCCGTTATAATAACGACAAGTGCTTTTAGCGAATGCTTCCACATCACTCGCGATATGAAAGGAGAACGGATGAACACTCAAGAGAGTCTGCTCAACGACGAGGAGATGCGGCGTTTTATCATTGATGGCTATATCAAGATCCAAACCGACTTCTCCCCCGATTTCCACGCAACGATTTTCCAGCAGGTTGAAGATATGTTCGAGAATCAGGGAAATCTGGGGAACAATTTGTTGCCGCTTGTCCCTGAAATTCAGCAAGTCTTTTCGCATCCGGCAGTTCACGGTGCCCTGACTAGTGCGCTTGGCGAGAATTATGTTATGCATTCACACCGCTATTGCCACTTCAATTCCCCGGGGAGTACCGGGCAAAACTTCCATAAAGATTCCTACGAAGGGGACGAACAGATACGGCGTCACCGGTGTCGCTGGATGATGGCGTTTTATTATCCGCAAGATACCACCGAAGATATGGGACCGACAGCGGTGCTCCCCGGAACACAATATTACGAGACACACGAAAGCGCACATTCCCAACCGGAATTGGCTCTCTGTGGGGAAGCCGGCACGGTGACATTGGTGCACTATGATCTTTGGCACCGAGCAATGCCGAACCAGAGCAACAAGAAGCGTCACATGCTGAAGTTCCTTTTCACTCGGCTTGACGAACCGAAGGCACCCTCTTGGAACAGTGTAGACTCGACGTGGCAGCCGCTCAATGGTGGAGCATCTTTGGAGGGTCATGATGTTATGTGGCGAAGCCTGTGGGATTGGTTCTATGGGAAACGGAACGGCATCACAGAGAGTACAGGAGCGGCAGAAAATGACCATCCCGCGTTGATTAAGGCTTTAAGGGACAAGGATGAGGCAGTTCGTCTGAATGCAGCGTATGAACTGGGAACCGTGGGAGGGGCAGCGGTGCCGGCGTTGATTGAGATATGGCAGGAAGCATCGAGTTCCGGGGTAGAGACCGAGAGTTTCCAACACGCGACTTATGCGTTGAGCGCGATCGGGGCACCGGCAGTGCCGGCATTGATAGATACACTACAGGATGAAAATGAATCAATTCGTGCGAGCGCGGCTTATGCCCTTGGCGATATTGGGAATGCCGCTCAAGAGGCAGTTCCGTCACTGACTCAGGCATTGGGGGATGAATCGGCGTGGGTGCGTCGTCACGCGACCGAAGCATTAGGGCTTATCGGTCAACCCGCTCAGGATACGGTCTCTGCGCTAACTGGGATGCTGCACGATGAGCATTATTGGATTCGTGATAACGCGGCACGGGCGTTGGCTCGGCTCGGTTCCGCCGCTGAAGCTGCAGTACCCACGTTGACGAATACATTGAACGATGAAAATCGGTATGTGCGTTTTCATGCGATGTTTGCGCTGAAACAGATTGGTACACCCAAAGCGACGGATGTTTTGTTTGACCACCTTTTGACCTCCCGGTGGTGCCCGCTGACTACATCACACAGCGCATTTTAGTTTGATCTGTATCAACAGTCAATCATGAGAAGCAATCAGCACGCTGACCCCGATCCTTTTTGGGATTTTGAACACACGGCATGGGAGAGGAGTGCGCGGCCATATCACAATTTTTGGACGCGTCTCACCAGTCAGGCAATTGGACCGCTTTTATCAGCTGTCCAGAGCGGTGATGCGACGCGTACACTTGATGTCGCAACCGGCGCGGGCAACCTCGCACAGGCAGCTGTCAGACAAGGGAGGCGGGTCGTCGGTATCGATTTCTCAACGGCGATGCTCGTCCAAGCACGGAAACAGTATCCAGACGTTGACTTCTGTGAAGGAGATGCAGAGGCGTTGCCCTTTGCTGATAACAGTTTTGATGCGGTTGCCATCAACTTCGGATTATTGCACTTCGGTAATCCTGAACAAGCTTTGGGAGAAGCGTATCGTGTTCTCCGCCCGGGTGGACGGATTGGCTTTACCGTCTGGGCAACCCCCGAAACCGCTATCGGATTTCAAATTATGCTTCAGGCGATTAAGACTCACGGCGATCCCAACGTTCCGCTGCCTGAAGGTCCTCCTTTCTTCCGCTTCAGCGACCCCGTCGAAAGCGAACGAACCTTACGGACAATTGGCTTTACCAACCCCTCGATTATAGAGGTTCAGCAGACATGGCGGCTTTCTTCACCCAATGACCTCTTTGTTGCATTCTACGAAGGGACAGCACGTACCGGTGGGCTGCTCCGCGCCCAATCTAGGAAGGCATTGGACAGCATTCGTGCATCAGTTATAAAGACAGCCTCCGCTTATGAAAAGGACGGGGATCTAGAGATTCCGATGCCCGCGATCCTTACCGCGGCGCAAAAACCACGACACTGAGTGTCTCAATCGAACATCAGGACGCTACGCGCGACCTCGCCTCTCCCCAAAGCCTCAAACGCCTCGTTGACTCCCTCCAACGGATAGGTTCGCGTCACGAGCTCATCCAGATTTAATTTCCCTGCCTTGTAGAGACGGATCAAGCGCGAAAAGTCCACATGGGGACGTGCGGAACCGTAATAGGAACCGATAACCGTTTTCTCGTGCATCAACATCCGGGCATCCAACGCCACAGGCGTGCCTTCGGGCGCATGACCGACGAAAACGGTGATGCCGCGTCTGCGGGTGCATTGGATGGCTTGGAGGAATGGTTCGCCTGTGACCCCAATCGCTTCAAAAGCATAGTGGACACCGGGACCGCCACTGAGTTCCTGAATGCGAGCGACGGCGTCCTCCTTAGAGGCGTTGACCGTATCGGTCGCACCGAACCGCTTTGCCATTTCCAGCTTGTTGTCTCGGACATCTACGGCGATGATCGGCTCGGCACCCGCTATCGCTGCGCCCTGAATGCAATTGAGTCCCACGCCGCCACAACCAAAGACTGCCACTGAACTTCCCTGCTGTACTTGAGCGGTATTGATGGCCGCGCCCACCCCTGTCATGACACCACATCCAATCAGTGCTGCTTGCGCGAAGGGCATATCTTTGTCTATAGAAACAACCGCATCTTGAGGCACTAACGCATGCGTGCCAAAGGTTCCCAAACCTGCCATCTTTTCCATCGTTCTCTGTTCGCCGGGGAATCGGGGAAGTGTGGAGGTATCGGGCGGGAGTTCGCACAGTGTGGGAAACCCTTTCTGACACATCTCGCAATAGCCGCAACTCCGCTTCCACGACAAGATGACGTGATCACCTTCGCGAACCCCACTGACTTGACTTCCTACCTCTTCGACAATACCCGCTCCTTCGTGCCCGAGAATGCTCGGTATCGGGATGTGGGGCCAATCGCCCTTGACGACATGCCAGTCGGAATGACACACGCCGCTGGCGATGATCCGCACCCGCACCTGATTGGGTCCTGTATCCGGCAGATCAAATTCTTCGATTTTCAGTGGTGTATTGATTTCATATAGTACAGCAGCTTTCATGAGATTTACCCTCCTTCGGGTTGCGTCCGGGACGGAGTATTATCATTAAAGTTTTGAAGTTTGAATTTATATTATGACGAAACCGAAATAGGGTCAAGAGTTTTCGTCTGAGCGATGTGTCAGGATTCGGAGATCCTTCTCCACTTCGGGAGTTTTCAACCTACAGTGAGGCGTGTCGGGATTCGGAGATCCCTCCTACAGGAGAATTAAATGACCCCTTTTTTCGTTGCGGAGTTGGCAGAACTTTGCTATGATACGGGACGGTGTAGAAACCCAACCTTGCGGCGACCTGAAACCTGCGCAGGGTACGTCCCATATCCTTTGATTCCTTCCGCAAAGGAGGGTGCTCACTTGAATCAAACACCGATTCAAAATGGAACGCCGTTCAGCGAAGAGCGAACTACCGAAATCATCCACGAGTTTAAGCGAGATGGGTTTGTATTGATTCCGGATGTACTTGCAGAAGATGAAACGGAAGCACTTCGTGAGAAGACCGACGCACTTTTCGATGACCCGAAAACCGTTGAGAACGGTTATCTACGCGAAAATCATTTCATCGTCTGGCAGCCCAATGAATTGGACCGAATCTTCTGTGATCTGTTGATTCGCGAACCAATTTTCAGTCTGATGGAGGCGATTTTTGGCAAGGGTTTTCAGCACTGCGGCAATCAAGTGTTGCGCAATGACCACGCCCACGCGATCGATCATTGGCATGTAGATGATTCTCTATTTTACCCGCTGCCTGATGACGTTCCGCGTCATAACCCACGCATCGACATGCCGATTATGTGGTTGACGGTACAGATTGCGTTGAGCGATATCGATTCAGTCGAATGTGGTCCCTCACAATACGTTCCCGGCAGCCACTATTCCGGTAGAAATCCACCAAAAACCGACACGCCAACATTCGAAGGTCAGGGACCTGTATCCGTGCTCTGCAAAGCGGGTGACATCTACCTACACAACCCCCAATGTTGGCATCGGGGGACACCCAACCGGTCGGGTCATTATCGTTATCTACTCCAGCAGCAGTACGGTCCGGCATGGGCGTTTCTACGTTATAACGCCTATATCCAGCACAGAATGCCCGAACATCTCCTTGAAGACGCAGATCGACGTCTGCTTGAATTGCACGATGATCTACACTCCCGTTCCGAGGCGCGATATACAGGAGTTGTGCGGAAATGACCAATAGTGCTAGTTTGCAACTGTTGATAACGTGAAACGTGAAAACTATTGGCTCTTGGGTGCCTTTAGCCCCGGAGGGGCGACATGTGCAGCCAAAGGGTAGAACCAATGAGCTACCCTAATGAATCAATGAACGCCTCAACAATGTGGGAAAGACCCTCTCACTAATTAGCACCAAAGGTTATTACAAACGATCCGGAAAGAGCGACTCCAGTACTCTCGACAAAGCAAAATTCGTAACATGCTTCGGAACCAGTATCAGAGGAAGAGTAGGAGGACGACCCCTTGAATTCGACATCGATTAATAAAGGAGAACCTTTCAGCGAAGAACGAACCGCTGAAATCATCCGCGATTTCAAGCAGAACGGATTTACGCTGATTCCGGGGGTACTTGAACCCCGCGAAGTGAAGGCACTACGTGAGAAGACGGATGCGCTGTTTGTCGATCCAGAGGTCATAAGCGGTCGCTACGTTCAAAGGAATTTTATCCTCAGACACACCAACGAACTGGATCGGATCTTCTGCGACCTGCTAATACGCGAACCGATTTACAGTTTGATGGAGACGATTTTTGGAAAAGGCTTTCAGCAGTGCGGCATGAACGTCATACGGACTGATGAGACTAATGCGATAGACCAATGGCACGTGGATGATGCTCTATTCTTCCCACTGCCCGACGAGGTTCCCCGTCACGACTCACGCATCGAGTTACCAGTACAGTGGCTCACTGTGCAGGTGCCGCTGACGGATATCGATTCGATTGAACATGGTCCGACCCAATACGTCCCTGTCAGCCACTATTCGGGCAGAAATCCGCCGAAAACAGAGACACCGACATTTGAAGGGCGGGGTCCCGTGTCCATCCTTTGTAAGGCGGGTGACATCTATCTGCACGATCCACAATGTTGGCACCGGGGGACATCGAACCGGTCGGGTCAAGTGCGCTACCTACTCCAGCAGCAATACGCTCGGAGATGGCCCTTTCCGCGTTATAATACCTACGTCAACTACAAGATGCCAGAACACATCATCGAAGGCGCGAGTGACCGTCTGCTTCAGGTGCTCGGCGACTATCGATTCCACCCCGAGGAACGTTATCGGTAACAATGGGCAGGTGGGAATTTATGGTAGATTTTAGAATTACTTAGACACTCCTAATGCAACCCCCTAAATCCCCCTTATCAGGGGGACTTTGGAAATTTCGCGAAGGTTGGAGTATTGGTACATGTCTACTTATCTCGCTAATTCACCATAGTTTGAAAGGAGATTGATATGCAGAAATCCTCGACCGCGTCCCCGCGAAGTCGATTTGAAAAGATTGAGACCCCACCACTGAATACGGAAAAACCGAGTGAAGATCAACTCGCTCAATGGGAAGCGCAACTGATTGATGTGGGATATATTATTGTCCCAAACGCTTTGCCCGCGCCGGCGGTTGAGCACTTTCGGGACCGTATCGCCGAGTTTGAACCGTCTGTCGGCTATGGGTCAAACTCGCTGGTGCGTCTGTTTGAAAAAGGGATGGATTTTGTGGATCTGCTGCTGAATGAGCCTATCTACACCCTGATGGAACGCATCTTTGGCGAACGGATGCACATCATTGGGTTACAGGGACATCGGATGTTTACAGGGAACGAGGTATCGCGATTCCACTCTGACGAAATTTACCTGCAGCGCCCGGAAGATGTCAGTGACGATGTGGAATATCCTCCCATCATCAATACAATCAATTGCCACTATTACGTTGTGGATGTCCCGATGGAATTGGGACCTACCGAGGTAGTGCCCGGCAGCCACCGCGCTTGTCGGCAGCCGACACCGGAAGATGGCGATCCACCGCATTGGCGGGGGCAGGGACCGGCATCGCTTACCTGCAACGCTGGAGATTGCATTATGTATAGCAACCAGATGTGGCATCGCGGTGCACCGAACCAGACAGACCGAACACGGTTGTCGATTGTTCCGAGTTACGCCCGGCGATTTGTCGCACAGCGGTTTTGGCCCTTCCTCAATTATAGCCTGTCCCGTGACATTCTCGATCAATGCAATCCTCGTCAGCGAGAACTGCTCGGTGAACACCCACGTGGGGCTTATGGATAGTAGAAGTTACAATCGTTTGAAGGAGTGAACACACAGTGACCAACGAAATTGAAAAGACAGAACAGCTTATCCAAGGTGCACAGGAACTGAGAGAAAAGTTTCAGGGTGATCCCCACCGACCAGCGTATCATTTCACGCCCCCGTGGGCTTGGATGAACGATATCAATGGTCCCCTATTTTGGAACGGTAGATACCACATTTTCTACCAGCACAACCCCGACGGTGCATACTGGAAATGGATTCAGTGGGGCCACGCATCGAGTCCGGACCTTGTGCATTGGACGCACCATCCGATCGCACTGACACCGACGTTGGGTGGTCCTGACCGGGACGGTTGCTTCAGTGGGGGTGCTGTGATCAACGATGGTGTTCCGACGCTGATCTACCACGGTGTCCCTGAAGGGACATGTATCGCCACGAGCGAAGACCCAGATTTAGTCCGATGGACAAAGCACCCTGCGAATCCCGTTATACCGGTTCCGAAACCGGATGATCCGGACTACGGGAAATACCGCGTCTATGATCCGTGCGCGTGGAAACACGGCGACTTTTGGTATGCGCTGTGCGGCAGTCGTGATCCGGCGGGCGGCGACACCGCCTATCTGTTCAGGTCGCCCGATATGGTTCACTGGGAGTATCAGCACCCATTTTACAAATCGAATCGGCGCTGGACGGAGGCGGATGAGGATTGTGCTGTCCCGAACTTCTTCCCGATAGGGGATAAGCACATGTTGCTGTTTTGCAGTCACCTACAGGGAACACAATACTATCTCGGTCGATACGAGGACGACCTGCTTTACCCGGAACAATACGCTCGCATGAGTTGGCCCGGTGGACATCTTGGGGGCGGAATCACCGTACTGGACGGGAATGGGCGTCGTATCTTCTTTGATTGGATTCGCGAGGCGAGAACACAAGAAGCCGAGCGTGCCTCCGGTTGGTCCGGCGTGATGACCGTGCCACGGATCTTGTCGTTAGGTGAGGATGACAGTTTGGCTATTGAGCCCGCTCCCGAATTAGAGGTGCTGCGGCAGAATCATCGGCGCCACGAGAGCCTCCATCTGACTGCTGATTCGGAAATGGTATTTGACGATGTTCGAGGGGATTGTCTGGAACTGGCTGTGGAGTTTGGTGCAGCGGCTGAAGGTGAGTTTGGCGTGAAGGTGCGTTGTTCGCCGGAGGGGGAAGAAGAGACCGGCATTGTGTGCAATCCGGGCGCAAAAACATTGAGCGTAGATATCAGCAAATCCAGCCTTGACGAAAGTATAAGATATATCTTCTATCGCAATGAAAGCGCGACGAAGCGGGTGCCTGAAGGCAAGCGAGTCGTGACCGCCCAAGAAGCGCCGTTTGAACTGCTCCCCGGAGAGTCGCTCAAGTTGCGTATATTTATAGACCGTTCAGTCTTAGAAGTTTTCGCCAATGGACGTCAGTGCGTGACACAGCGGATCTATCCGACCCGTGGCGACAGTCTCGGTGTGGCGCTATTCAGTCGTGGCGGGAGTGTAGATGCGAAGTCCGTTGATGCTTGGGACATGGCACCGGCAACTGAATAACATAACAATCAGGCTCATACAAAGAGAGTGTGCAAAATACTAAGCGCGTGAAACGTGAAAACTATTTGTTTATTGGTGCACGATTCCTTAACATAACGCAAGTTGCTATTTGTCAAACCCGCTCGGCTTGGATAGACATATCCAAGTCTCGGACTCTCCCCGATAAGATCGGGACAGGCGGAACGGAGCCATCTTTGTACATATGCAGTGGATTTGTCAATCCACTGCGAGCGGTGATGGGGTGAATTTAGCGTTTATTCGCTCGGTTTGAGCCGTTTCCTTATAACTAACAACTTAGATTAACATAAGCCAACAATCAAACCGATGTGAGATGAAATCAGAAAAGGATCGAAATATGGAAAAACGAACGCTTGGGCGCACAGGGCTTGAGGTCAGTGTGCTGGGCATGGGGGGACTGTACGTCTCTAGCGCGGGCGACCTTGGACGTGATGAGGGGTGCCGTGCTGCCCGTCGTGCGCTTGAACTTGGCGTAAATTATGTGGATACAGCGCCCAGCTACCGTGATAGCGAAGAGGTTCTGGGCATCGCGCTCGAAGGTGTGACGCAGCCGTATTTTCTCGCCACGAAAATCGGTGGTCGGCCACAACCGTTTAACCCACAAGATAAAGACCTCCTGCGGCGGTCGGTTGATGAGAGCCTTCGGTTGCTCAAACGGGATTATATCGACGTCCTGTTGGTGCATGAGCCTGACCGTCCGGGTCAATACGATTGGTGGTCAGACTACGATAATTTCCACGGACCTGTCTGTGATCTATTGGAAGAACTAAAAGCGGAGAAGACAGTTAAATTTACCGGACTTGGCGGTACCACCGCTTATCAACTTCCGCCCATTATGGCAACAGGCAGTTACGATGTCGTTTTGACAGCGTTTAACTACAGCCTACTTTGGCGAGAAGCGGCCATCGCTATCTTCCCTGAAGCCAAACGTCAGAACATGGGGATTGTTATCGGTTCGCCACTTCAACAGGGTGCCCTATCACGGCGTTACCCCGAAATAGACACGGGGGCAAGATGGTTGAGCCCGCCACGACAGAAACAGTTCCAGCGACTTTACGGGTTTCTGGATGAAATTGAGATGTCGTTGCCGGAGGCTGCACTCCGGATGATGGTAGCGACCCCTGAAATCTCCACAGTCTTGATGGGTGTCCGGTCGGTGGAGGAGGTTGAACAGAATGTGCGATCAGTTGAGGCGGGACCGTTGCCGTCGGATATCCTTGCCGAGCTTCAAGAGATTGCGGACATGGTACCCTTCAGACCCAATGAAGAACCCTTTGGTCTGCCGTTTGGACGGCCATACAAGGGACCGGGTCCTGGTAATAGGTAGACAGAGAGAGGGGGGAAGTCGATGAAAGTGACTGACGTTAAGGTGCACCTCGTGCGGTCAAACCGCAACACCGTGATCCCCTCACCGTGGATCTTTGTGCAGGTATTCACCGATGAGGGTATAGTGGGGTTAGGAGACGCAACGAATTGGCCCGGTGGAACGATCATAAAGCAGTCAATTGAGGAGTTGAGCCGGTTCGTTATCGGAGAGAATCCGTTTAACATCGAACACATCTACCATCAACTGTATGAAGCCTTGCAACAGATTGGGCAAACAGGCGCAGTGATTGCTGCAATCAGCGGTATTGAGATCGCGCTATGGGACATCGTGGGGCAGGCGGTGGGTCAGCCGATCTACAACCTACTGGGCGGATCTTGTCGGGATACGGTGCGCTTTTATAGCCACGCGGGTGAGCCGGAAGAGTGCGCCCGCTTGGCGGAGAAAGGATGCACCGCTATAAAGGCTTACTTCCCCGGTGGCACGCCCCGTCCAGGGGAACGTATCAATATTCCTTGTTCCATCACTCTAAGCGAGGAACGGATCGCGTTAGCACACATGCAGCGGTGTCGGGAGGCTGTGGGAGACGAGGTCGATATCGCAACTGATGTGGGTGCTCGATATACCACAAGTGCAGCGATTCGGTTGGGCAACAGGTTGGAAGAGATTGGGCTGCTATTTTACGAGGAGCCGGTGGGGCCAGAAAACATTGACGCGCTCGCGAAGGTGACTGCAGCGGTGAATACACCTACCTGCGTTGGAGAACGACGTTACACACGCTTCGGCTTCCGTGACCTAATCGCTGCGCAGGCGGTGGATATGATCATGCCCGATGTGGTACGGGCAGGAGGCATCGCGGAGACGAAAAAGATTGCTGCTATGGCGGAGAGTTACTATATGCAGGTTTCGCCACACAATCCCAACAGTGCGATCTCGACGCTTGCCAGTATTCACGTGATGGCGAATATCCCCAATGCGCTCGTCTTGGAATATGTCGATGATGAGCAGGATGCAGCGTGGCGCAACGACCTGTTGACGGATCCACCGGAGGTAGAGAACGGTTATCTGCGACTCCCAACGAAACCGGGATTGGGATCACAGCTTGTAATGAAGGAGGTAGAGAAGTACCGGTTCGAGGGGTAGCTACATATAACCGATGCTCATGTTAAGAATTTAGTGCAACAGCAACCGAGTTTTCGTAGGGGTTGGGTCACCCAACCCTTACTGCGCGCGGGGGAACCCCGCCCCTACGATTTCACTTCATATTTTGCACTTTCTTTTTACATGAGCCATAACCGATTTATGGAAGTTTATGTTACAACCAGAAAAGAGATAAGATGGAACGAGTAGAATCTTCACCTGACGATTACATTGCGAGCCAAGAACCAGATATTCGGGTGGTTTTAGAGGAACTCCACACGCTGATCAGCGCTGCGCTACTAGACCGGGACTGCTGTATGTGGGAAGGCGTTTTTTGGGGTGGCAGCGAACAGCAGATTATCGGCTACGGCAATTATTCCTACACACGTGCTGATAAGACAGAGGTTGAATGGTTTGTCGTTGGGTTGGCCCGGCAGAAGAATTATTTTAGTGTGTATGTCAATGCGGTCGAGGGGAAAAGCTATCTGGCTGAACTCTACGGTCCCCGGCTCGGCAAAGTTAAGATTGGAAAGAGTAGTATTAGCTTTCGTAACCGGGCGGAGGTTGATCTGGATGTGTTACGCGAGATGATTGAGCACGCAGGCAGAATAGTAACAACTGAAACCTGAGCAAAAAAATGCCAGACCGTGAGGGAGGCGGTCTGGCAATATCGACGTTCAGGAAGAAAACGTCAGTTGACGTCTATTTCAAAGATACTGAGAGCAAGACGAAGAAAACGTGAGCAATCCAATAATTGCTCACTAACAGGTTATAGTATACCCTATTTGGTAACGATGGTAGCGAAATTTCCATCAGACAACAAGCACGCTCCGCCATCACCCAAAAATAAAACAGGTTTTCCTCCAAAGTCCTGATTAAGCGGTGGAATTTGACACCGGTCTACAGGTCTATCAACTACAGGAGTGCCTCCAACATCCTCTATCACCCATGAACCATTGGGTTGTGGGCTGGCAACAAGGGTAAAATTAGCGGTCAAGATATGAATCCCTCCCCTAGAACCAATACCCCCAAGGTGCCCTGTCCCGTCCGCATCAACAAAAAACTTGTCACCGTTAGGATGAATACAGCTTTCGCCGGGTCGGATGATATCCCCCGCCCGACAATTCGCTGAACGTGCCTCTGGAACATCTGCTACAGGCTCGACTTCTTCCTCATCACCGACTGGAACGTCTGCCAGCGGTTATGAACAAGTATCGTCCCCTGCCATCCGCGAGAACAGAAAATGTATCTCCAGTGCCGGGGTCGATACAACTCTCGCCGGGCGAGAGAATATCACCGACCACACAGACCTGCGCGTAACTGATGCCATGCGCTCCATAAGTCACCAAGAGAGTCACGAAAATTAAGACAACTTTTTTGTGATTCAAAACTAACATTTTAATAACGCAAGTTGCGAGTGATGTGAAATGTTGTGAAACGGGAACATGAGAACTGAATCATGCCCATTACCGCCCCGATAAATCGGGATTCAAAGCAACTCGCAGTGGATTGACAAATCCACCGCACGTATACGAGTATGGCTTGGATATGTCTATCCAAGCCGATCGGATTTTATAACTAGCAACTTAGGTTTTTAATAGTAAACCCCTTTTCATTGGGTTTCACAGATGTATCACTGACACACCTTCGATGCTTCTAAGCCAGAATCTCTTTGATAAGCCCTCGGCACCTACTCAAACGTTTCCAACACACCATTTTGCACAATCAACATAATCGGATCATACACCGGATCGCCCACCGCATCGAAAGAGAAGCTGCCTAACACGGTATCAAAATCCGCCGTCTCAGCGAGTGCATCACGAACCGCGTCCGATTCAATTGACCCGGCATTGGAGATAGCCTCAGTCAAGAGATAGACCGAGGTGTAAGCCAACGCGCTGAACAGGTTAGGCTCGGATTCATATTTTGCCCGGAAGTTCCGAACAAACGCCTGATTGTATGGAGTGTCCGCCTCGATAGACCATGAGGTAAACGTAATTGTGCCTTCGGCGGCATCGCCCGCCTCCTGTATCTCAGTGGAACTGAGCAAGGGTGCAATTATGGGAATATCTGTGCCGATGCCGATCTGACGTGCTTGAATCATAATGTCCGGTATATCCAACGGCTGCGCAGAGACGAAGATAGCATCAGGGTTTAACGCTTTGATGCGTGTGAGCTGCTCAGTGTAATCGCCGGCGCGGAGCAGGGACGTTTCCGTGCTCAAGACCTCGACACCGAGCGCATGGAGCGATTTGGCAAAGAGTGAGTCAGCACTCGTTGAGTAAACATCATCGCTTGTGGCAAGTTTGGCAACGCGCTGATACTTCAGTCTTTCATGGGTGAGCCTGACGCCGCGGGGGATGAGTGTATCGACCGGCTGGTTCACCCTGAACACATAATCTCCGATCGCACTTAAACCCGCAGCAGCCGACGACGGACCAATCGCCACCAGTTGGTTTGCTTCTGCTACAGGGAACGCCATCTCCACTTGGGTTGAACTGGAGGGGCCCAAGATAGCGGCGACCCTATCCTCATGAATTAGCTTGTTGTAGGCTGCAAGGGCGCCTTCTACGGTGCTCTGATCGTCCTCAATGATGAATTGAAGACGGGGCGGCGATAGCTGCCTTGCGTTGATCTCGTCTCGCGCCATCAAAAATCCGTTGAGGTAGAGTTGCACAAGCGGATCGTCCGGTCCTGTGACATACTTACCTGAAAAGGGCAGAACTATCCCGATTCGTATCTCGTCGGGTAGCTGCGCTGGCATTTCGTCATCAGAGAGTATCGTAACCAGTTCATCACAGGCACAAAGACCTGTAATGAGAAGCATACCGACAGCTAACAGCGTGATTTTTTGCATATTAAACTCCTTTTTTTTCTCATGAATACACCGCGTTCTTTAGCAAAATTGTGGGCAAACCGCCAGCCCTTTAAGTTGGGGGATGTGGACATTAATTGATGTGTCATTGAGCGGGTTTTCGCTCACACTGATCTCTTCACCCGTTCCCACCCCCGATTCGCTACCAGAGGCGAGATGTCCGTGATAACGTTGCCACCAAGCCGTAAAACCACGAGGTTCGTTAGTCCCGATAGCGCAGAGATGTCCGAGATGGCGTTGCGGTTAAGATCAAGCACCGCCAACTGCGTCAAGCCCACCAGCGGCGCGAGATCGGAGATGCTGTTACTGTTGATAAAACGACCCTCCGCCGATACATATTCATGACCCAGATACAGCCGTTGTATATTGACCGCCGCTTCAAGCCCGATTAGATTGCTAATGTCAGCGTTAGGGGCTCTAAGTTCGGTCAAGGTTGCCATCTCCGTTGTCGTGATGGTCGCCCCCGGTGCTTTGCCGAGCGCGTCCTCAATAGCGGCGCGGAGATTGGGGTCAGGAATTGATACCGTTTGGGCAGACGTAAAGCCCACCCAAACAGTCAGTAACAAAGTGATTATTAACCTTTGGTGCTAGTTAATGGAAGAGGCTTTCCCACATTGTCGAAGCGTTCATTGATTCATTAGTTCTACCCTTTGGCTGCACATGTCGCCCCGCTGGGGCTTTGGGGTATTTGTTTATCCGTGTACTATAAACATGTCGCCCCTCTGGGGCTAAAGGCACGGAGG
>JAJDUM010000006.1 GCA_022826645.1 Candidatus Poribacteria bacterium | reverse complement strand
TTGCCGATGATGGCTATACCGACTTGACCCGCACCCAACAGTTGGCAAAACAGGGATTGTTACTCATCACACCGGCAATTGGCGTAACCAGTGACAAAGGGTGTCGCTATCTACAATACCTGAGTCAACCTCAGTTGCAAGCCTATCAGAATCAACGAAAGATAGCTATTGAACCGGTGTTTAATTTACTGAAGATGCTGTTAGCAACTGATAATAACCATAAGCAACTCCCCGTCAGTGGCAAAGCCAATGCGGTGACCTGTTTGGCACTGGGGGTGGTGTCGCTCCAAATCGCTATGTTAATGAATTCCATCTACGGCTTACCATTAAGAAACGTAACCTATCTCATTACTCTATTTCGGTAAAAGTATTTATGAACCACCCTCAGGTAAGTATAGTAAATTCTAAAAACAGATAGACGCTTTCGCTCCTCGTGTCCTGTCCCGTGCGGTTAGAAACCGCACCTACCGGGCCTGGGGGCAATGCGATTCGGTTTGGAGTGTCTCATTAATTCTAAAATCTACTATAATTCTGATTTCGGCTCAGCAGCGACCTGCCGCAACCGTTTCTTAAAGGCTTCTATATTCGTCCTAATTTCGAGTTCAATTCCTAACACAAAAAACTGCGCTGTTTCTGCCTGCAAGGATGTTGTTACTGCCAAGGCTTCCAGTTTCTGCGAATCCTTCTCGGTTGTTACAACGATATCCGCTCCAACCTCGCGTGCCCTTGCACGAATCTCGTTGATATCTGTTGGCAAGTACCGATGATGGTCAGGAAATGCTAACAACTCCACAGCCTTCGGTTCAAATTGACGAAGCGTTCCGGCAAAGGCTTCGGGATTGCCGATCCCACATACCGCAAGGATACGCTGTCCTTTTAACAGATCCAACGCACACGCTTCGCCGTTACTCAGTTGATATAACAGCGTGGGTTGGTGACAACTCTCAAAGATCTGTTTCCCATCTACAAGTTGCTCAAAGTTAATAGATTCTGTCGCAAGATCCATCCGCGTCAACAGGAGCATATCCGCTCGCCTCAAAGCCGTCTTCGGTTCGCGTAGCGTCCCCACTGGGAGCAATGTCCCGGTCCCAAAGGGCTGGAGACCGTCAATTGTAACGATGTCCAAATCCCGCGCCAACTGCCGCCGCTGAAAACCGTCGTCCAAGATAATCACACCATTCGTATGCCCCCAGAGTTGGAGGACCTCAAGTCCCGCGGCGTAGCGATCGCCCCCGACCACAATGGGGACACCCGGCAGTTTGCGCGCTATCATCCCAGCCTCGTCCCCGCTCTCTGCCGAGTCGGTCAAAATCTGCTTCCCATCGGATACCACGGAGACCGAATGAGGACCCTCTCGACCATAGCCACGTAGGAGTACACCTGCCTGAAAGCCTTCGCTCTGCAGATGTTTTGCTATCCAGATGACCGCAGGGGTTTTACCTGTGCCGCCTGCGACAATATTCCCGACGCTAATCACCCCACAGGGAAGTCGTTTCTGTCTAAGAAACCCACAGTCATAGAGCCAGCCACGTGTCTTGAGAACCACAGCGTAGATATAACTCAATGGAATCAGAAAGCAGAGCAGAAGGGTCGGAATGACCCCCGTCGTTCTGCCCGTAACGATAGCGTACAGATAATCCTTCATGAATGATTCTGATAGATGCTCATATTAAGAAATTATGCAACAGGAAATGTAGATCAGGCGCCCTAGCCCAACTGTATCAATGAACCAATGAACTGATAACCCCATGAACGAGTAGTATTCACGTTTCACGAGTTCGCTTTAGGTTGAGTCTTGTCCAATAAGCCTAACAATCTTATCCCGGTTTGTTTCTATCAGTTCCCGCTGCTCTGGCCAAAATATCGCCGGGAGTTCCTCAATTGGATGCCACGCAAGCTCGTAGTGGTGTTCAACATCGGTTGGATGACCTTCCACCTGTTCTGTTACAAAGAGAAAATAGTGAGTTGTGATCCAGCAGACTCTGTCGTACGAGAGACGTCCTCGAACCCCCAGTTTTTCTATCAGTTCTAATGAGGATAATCCCGCCTCCTCTTCTATTTCCCTTCGGGCTGCTTCCTCTAAACTTTCACCGGGCTCGACACCGCCTTTAGGCAAAACACGCTCCGCGAGTCCAAGTTCCCCGACAAGGGCAACATAGATCTGGTCATCTGCTATCCGTACAACTACGCCGCCCGAAGAGGTCCGATCACTAACGCCGGGTGGGCGCTTGTACCAACTTTCGTCAATCATCCAAATTTCTCCTCATTTGATGTGTCTCAGTATCAATTGAGCGGTTCGTTTCGCTGCGCCGGGCTCCCCCAACTGATCATACACCCACCGCAAGGTTTCTTGCTGTGCTTCTCGCTTTTTACTGTTCTGTAGCAGCTCAAGCGCGATGGGACCGATCCGTTCCGCGGTCACTTGATCTTGGAGCAGTTCCGGCACAATTTCACGCCCTGCGATGACATTGGGCAATCCGCTAAGCTCCATTTTAACGAGCGCTCTGAGGATGTGCCACGATAACCGCGACATCTTGTAGACCACGATCATCGGTGTGCCTAAACAGGTTGCTTCAAGGGTTGCTGTCCCTGACGCAATTAGCATCAGATCTGATGCGCGCATCGCTTCATACACTCTTCCCTCCACAGCCTTCACGGACGGCATCTCTGGCAGCGTCGTCGGATCGATGCCGGGCGCAAGTGGAAGCACAAATTGGCAATCTGGCACAGCCTGACCTATCTGATCTGTAACCTCCAACATCACCGGCAAAATACGTTCAACCTCTCGACGCCGGCTACCGGGCATTAACCCAAGCACGGGATAATCTTCACTCAAACCGAGTGCACGACGGGCTGCTGCGCAGCTCAGATCGGTGCGGGCAAAGTCCAACAAGGGATGTCCGACAAACTCGACATTTGCCCCCGCCTCCCGGTAAAATTCCGCTGCAAATGGAAAGATTGAGGCGACAGCGGTTGTTGTCTTAGCGATCTTTTTCGCACGGCTCGGTCGCCATGCCCACGCCTTCGGGGGAATGTAGTAAATAACCGGAATCCCCAGACGATGGGCGAAACGCGCCAAAGCCATGTTGAAATCACCGAAATCAACCAATACCACAGCGTCAGGGCGTTTCACACGAATCAGATGTTTGAGATGTTTGCGCTTCTTCAGGAACGCAGGGATTGCAGTAAACACTTCGCCGATTCCCATCACCGCAGAGTCACGGATATGGTAGATCAGTTCAACCCCCGCTTCCTCCATCAGATCGCCACCCATGCCAAACAGTATTAAATCGGGAGCGAGTTCTCTGAGCTCAGCAGCCACACGAGAGGCTTGGAGATCACCGGACGGCTCACCGGCGCTAATCATAATTGTTGGCATGGAATTGCCTCAGGCGTGAGCGGACTAATGGATTAATCATAGGCTTCGTGAATTCTTATTCATCCCCAGCTGTTTGCGTCAAGTATTCACCGATGACTTCCTCCGGTATCTCCTGCCTACCCCCGGCGTGTCCAATTACTACAGGAGTATATTGGACCGGTGCAGCTGCCTGCGGGATTGTTTCGACCGTCAGCAGATAATCCCCCGGTTTCAGTTGCTGAATCATCACGGGACTGGATGCCAACCGCTTAAATTGGCTGTCGAAAAGTGTGGCATCAAGTTGATCGCTCTCAGTACGGATGCCAACGCCAACTTTTCCCTTAACCGTAACGCGGAACGTGAAAACCTGGATCTCGCCGGGACGAATTAGCCGGGGACTGTCAGGTGCAGTTTCCAGCGGTTTCGGGAAAATCTTCAGGAAGTGCATAATCCCCGCCTGTGTTGTGTTCTTCAGGGGGCGTGTCCACAGTTGATAATCCCCCGCCGGTAGAAAATAACCCAACTGCCTGTCTTTGCTGCTTCCGACACTTGTAGTCAACACTTTTTGATCTGCCAAAAGTGATGTTATTCCCGGTCTGTCTGTATCAGCCACAATGTAAGCGGGGCGGTCCAAGCTGAAGCTCCAGCGTTGCGATTTGTTTTCTAATTTCGCCAGACCGCTGGAGAGACCTTTCGCTCTGCGCGGCTTCTTGCCCAGAAAAGCCAAATCTTTCTCCTGTGGCTTGGCTTCCCAGACCTTGACGTAACCGGGACTGTATGAAAGTTCAAGTATCCCCTTTGTCCGACTTGGTCGAAAACGCTTGGCTTCACGGATAATCCCATCGTTCCCTAAGAGTCGACTCCTCACCGCATCCCCTGCCACAAAGAGTTCTTTCCCATCTTTTAGCCCGTCTATCAGCAGTGATACGGTGCCCGCCTCAGCAAAAACACCCTCAAATCCCCGTTTCGAGTCAAATTCCTGTGCGACCTTCTTAGATGATCGCTTCCTTTCTACGCGAAATAATCCCGCTTTGTCCCCACGATTGACGATGAACATCTCTCCACCACGGACGGTGATCAAGTCCTGAGTATTGCCGTATGCTGCGACGAGTGCCACCGTCTGTTTTCCATCCCACACAAACGCGACCAAGCCACCGGTGAGCAATAATTCGTACGTCTGACGGGATTTATTGAGTACAAAGCTCTTGGCGCTGCCGGGCTTGAGTGGTCTCTCATACGAGCGCGCTTTGCCAAACCGTATCCGGTCTTCCAGCCGAAAGACCTGTGTGTTAAGGTGGATCTTTTCTGTCTTAACTGTTTCGTGTGTTTGCCAGATCTTGGTGCGGTACTTTCCTTTACCGGGCACCGCTACCACCGTTTCAGATGGCGTCATCTCCATTCCACCCCAGTGAAATTTTGATCCGAACTGACTTTCAGATGCGTAAGCCATCGCCCCAATCTGTCCCCCGATGGAGTTTACTTTCAACAACAGGGGACCATCATTCTCGTTTTTCAGATTAAAAGCGAACGGCAGTTGTCCCAATTTAACCGTTTTAACCGTTCCAGGTGCTAACGCAAAGGGTTCAAGGGTAATGTGCTGGGTCTTATCATAAGGGATCAGAATTAACCAACCGCGCCCATCACGCATCACTACCGGTGTATCCACGACAGTCTCAAAAGGTTTCTCTGGGATAGAGGAGAACTGCAGCGGCGCTCCGCTAACCTCATTTGCCCAATAACTCTGTTGATCGGCTCCGGTCAATTCCAACGCAATCGGTTCCGCGTATGGTGGCAACAGGAATTCAGTCTGTTCCGGCTGTACGGAGACCGGTTTGACTGTAAGCGGAACAACATCTAACGTCGCTTCCCCTGTAAAATCCCCCAATCCCCAGAGCAGGATCTGATAGGGGGTTTCCGCTTGTAAAGGGATGTAGAACGTCGAGGCTTGATCGTCATTCATTTGCCCTTCGTACAGTGTACGTGCACCTTTCACCAGAGCAACCCCCAAGCCGCCTGTTTCAGCTACGGTCGAGGACGGAGAGCGAGAGCCATCGACCGTAATCCCCACAATGGACTCCGCGCCTTCAACCTCGAAGGGAATCGCTAACACCTTCTCTCCAAGATTTTCCGCCACCGTAAACGGCGGGGCACCCCGTTCAGGAAGCGTGTGCTGCCCACGGAATTTCATGGCGACCTCAACACCCCCGTAATTTTCCCCAACAGGCACCAGCTTCAGGAGATAGCGACCCGGAACCAGTCGCTGCGAGATCCGAAAATTCCAATCATTTGGCATGTCGTCGTTCTGTGCTAAAAGCTGCGTACCAGTCTCGTCCCATAAACTTCCCCTCACATCCGTCGTGCCGAAGCTGAAGAGATCAACGATTCCCGGTGTTCCCAGACGAACGGTTAGGTCAGCCGGCAGATCAACAGACTGTCGCAAGCCGGGAATCAACTCCGAAGTTTCGATCTGTAAAGTGTAAGGCAAAAGGTTATCTTCCCTGACGCTCCTCACTGCAATTTCATACTGCCCCGGTTGGAGCGTGTCCTTCCATGGACTGCCTCCTGTTATTACCCTCGCGTCACCCGTCTCCCCACGAAGCCGAAGGGCTCCCTCCATTTCACCGCTAAGGTTGATTGTCACATCAGCGGGTGCTGTGACTTCCGTTGTGAATATATCAGGCGGTCTACCCGCTTCTTCCCGCCATATCATTTTAACTGTTTCATTGAAGGAGATAGGATGGGGTCCCTTACCCAGGCGTTCCTGTTTCTCAGCGATTCGGGTCAGAGTGGTGATTCGCGTAGATTTGATCGGTCGCGGTAGGGTGTAGTAATAATAAATCCCCGGCTCGAAATGTTCGGTATACGTTCTTCTACTTCTGGGTCCGGTTAGGGGCCACTCCCCTTTATCCTCTAAGCGACTACTGAAAGTCTTGCCAAGACCAAATGTTCGCAGGCGATATCGGCCGGGTTCGTCAATGGTCAATGTGTATCGGAGGGCAACGTCCGGCTTTAGATGCGTCTTCTTGACTGCATCGACCGTAAGCTCATCCTCTAATAGATCGGTGCGACGTAGATGAATTCCTGCCCGCCCACGAGACTTTCCCCGCGTCTGTACAGTAACGTGGTACACACCGGGTCTGAGATATTGCTGCACCAAGGCGTTACGCCCGATGCCGTTCTCCTCGGCAGCAAATAGTTGGGTAACTAACGCTGTCCGCACCGTCAACTGGGTCGCTAGACGCCCGCTCGTTTCCAGTCGGTAAAGGCTCGGCTCCTCGACGCTAAGGGTGAAGTGCCGCTTTTGGTTGCGCTCAAAATCGGCGTACACCGGTTTATGTTCGGTGAGCTGTGGGAATGGCTTGGACTTTTCTAACTGCCTCCTTAAATCCCCCGGCATCAATTCCGAAGTTGGCTGAATGGGAACCGTCTTTAGCGTAAAGAGTGCTGTTTCTGTCCCTGAGTTTTTCAGGTTGAACAGATACAAGCCGGCGGGTAGGACCGCACCAGCTGCGATCGCTGGCCACCGAGGACTGTCTGTGGCTAAAAGGAACGGCGTCTCTTTGTCGGTATCAACGACGAGGGTGGATTGCTTCCCGACATCCATATAGATAGGAACCGATTGTCCTGGGTTAAGCATCACAGGCAGAGGTTCGCTTAAATCCATCGGTAGCGAACGGACAATTATCCCTGTGGCAACGCTGTGCCGACGATTCAATTCAAGCGTATACAACTCACGGCGTTCAGGTAGATTGACTTTAGGCAGCAGTAGACTCTGTTTCCGGAGGGACGAGTCCGTTTGCAAGTCACCCGCATCCCCATCCTTTTGGCGTAGTATAAATGAAAGAATCCCCTTCGATCCATTAGGTTGGATTGTGAGTTTATAGAAACCTTGAATCAGTTCTAAAGCTTTCCCCGGCGACTGGAATGGTGGAGATCGGTAGTTTCTGGGACGTTTAAACATAAAGGGTTCCAGCCGGTAACGTCCCCTTGCTGCAGACGCTTTGCTCTCCTCAATCACATAGGTCCCGGCCTCCTCTAACTTGAGGAACAGACTGGTGCTACCCAACAGATTAAATTTCCCCGTGACCAAAGGTGTGTTTAATCCAACTGTCAATACCTGTCCATCCACCGGGATCTTCTGCGTTGGATGGCTTATAATTCCTGTGACATCAATAGCGTCCCGTCCCTCGGTCGAATGCAAGGAAGAAATCCAATAGTCTCCACTTTCTATGGAGAACACGCGATCGTCGGGAAAATAGGTCAAAACGACCCGGTCACCTGGATTTCCCTGAACGGTGACCCACTTTTTGCGCTTGTCCTCCCTTGTTCGCACAACCGCCCACGGGTTGCGGGATTCTTTGGTGATTGATGCCCGATCTCTACTGCCGTGGCGGCTCGCCTTCTCCTCCCACCGTTTCACTAATAGCGTTGTCGTTTTCTTATCCGCTCGCGAAATCTGAAAAAAGTCAGTCTTCGCCGGTACGACGTAAGCCTCCCGACCGAAGGGAGAGATCGTGATAATCTGCCTGCCGCTTGAGCCTAATTCGCGGTGTCCCATACGCAAGAAGAAGGGATGCGCCCCCGAATCGTCAGCCCACGCCAACGCCGCACCGCCATAAAATGTCAGTCGGTATATCCCCGGGTTGAGATCGTGATAGAATTCCGTGTAGCTCATCGGCTGACCGTTGACCGGCTCATAGGTTGAGAGGCGAGGCTTTATATCCTCCAGCCAAACCCCATCACGCCATAGACGGCAATCTTTGAGGTTTCGTCCGATCGCTTCAAGCCGCAGGATCTGCCGTTCTCTAAGATACAGCCAGAAGGACTGCTGCTGCAAATCTCCCAACGAGCCGCTCTTGATCTGATAGGTGTCGAGTGAGAGCAGTCGATCGGGCGAACCAATCTCCACAAACGGGTGCACAGCCAGTGTCAGAGTGCCCACACCTTCTTCATGGGAGCGCAGTCGAATCTTATAAGTGCCCTTATCCAATATCAGATCGAGTCGTCCATCCCGTTCACCTGCCCTCCCCGCGACACCGAAAGATCCCGCCATCCGGTCTACAATTTCTATTTTCGTGCCTTGGAGGCTTCGGGCTTGTAGACTGTAACGCCCCGGAGCAGCGATGTGAAGCAGTGTTTCATTCATCCCGTGGGCAGCAAATTCGGTCTGTTCCAGACGCGGCAGTTCTCCTTCAGCTTCTCCAAAAACCGAAGTAGAAATGGTTATGTACAGAGCCAGCCATAGTGCTCTTCTCCAAGTTTTCCCTTGCATGTCGCTGCTCCAATTGATTATGAGTGATATTTTGTAAGTTACTACCTTATTCCGGAGAAACCTTAGAAGCAATTCTTGTGCCCAGCCTTCGGAAATCGTGCGCGAAAGGATCGATATTGATAAGTTTATCACATTCTTTCATATCTTTGCACTCTGTTTTCACGCAAGCGGGCTGCTTCTGTTTTACGACAGATCGTTACCAGTCCCGTCGATTGTCCCGATGAATCGGGGCTGGCTGGAACGAAACAGGGACGGCATAGGTGGCGATTCATATCTCGACGGCAGAACTTCAATTTTGGAAACTTGACCTACGGGCTGCTTAGCATCTTACGTAATGCGTAAGAAAAGAGTCGTGGAAATCTCTGGTGAATCGGAGTCAAAAAGTTATCCACAATGACCTGGCAAAATCTAACAAAATCTAACACTTTTGAAAAAATTTCAACGTTTTCCAGTCGTTTTGTCGGGAGGATTAGCAAAATTTGCCTCGTCCATCAAACCCCCTCCCTTCCTGGGTTTGGACGGATTAGGCGACAGAAAAATTAAGGTAATTTTTGGTGTTATACTTAACACATGTTACCCTATAGGGTGTTAGAAATCAATAAATGGCATAGAATTGATGCCGAAAACAGCCCACATTTACCATTAATTAACCTAAGTTGCGGGTTATAGAAAACATTGCAAACCGAGTGAATGACAGCTAAATTGAATCAATTATTAGCCCGATAAAATTCCCCGATAGGATCCCCGATAAATCCCCGATAGATCGGGACAGGCGGGAGTCCGTGCCGAGAGCAGGCTCCGTACCGTGAGCAGGCAGGCGGAACGGGAAAAGTAACTTGGATGTGTCTGTCCAAGCCAAGCGGGTTTGACAACTAGCAACTTGCGTTAGGCTGAGTGGTTATGGCTAAAATAAACTGCCGAGCGGGAAGGGCGGGTTACTTGGAAGGGTTATAGGGTAGGCGCAAGAACGCTGCTTGCCGTTTTCTGATCAACGGGCATTATACAAACTGACGCATGCAAAAATGAGGGCATTGACAAAAAACTGATAGGGTGTTGAGGTTTGAGAGGATTTGCTAAGAAGGGATGAGTTCAAATTGTTCTAGAGAGTGAGGAGATAACACCGCATAGGAAGTGAAACCGAACCTATGTTTGCCAACCTATTATTACGCGTCAGTTTCCCATCTATCTGTTTATCGTTTTTTCAACGCGCCCCACGTTGTCGCCAACTTCTCTTTCGGCTCCACGGCGACCACGGGTCCATCAATGGTAACGTCGTAGTCGTGGAGTTCAAAGGTAATACCGTTGCTATTGAGAGATTTTACTAAACCAAAATCCGGGGCGAGCCACATGGTGCTCTGTGTTGAAAAACTCACCAAGCCTGATGCAGAAACCTCCTGCTCTATTTTCAGGCAGTCGTGGTAGGTTCCCGTTGGGACAGTGACATCTTCAACAGCGACAACATTGGCGACGTTGGTCACTGTGATTGCTATGAAGCCTAGCATAGCTTCGCCGACCACCGTCCACGGTTTATTCAACTCAATTGGGATGGGCAAAAAGGTCCCGGGTGGGGAATAGTCAATGGTAATTTCGCCGAACACTGCGACTGTTGCAGTCGCTCGGAATATCAGCACCCGTTCCGGCGTGGCTTTGATAAAGAACTCGTTGGGGTTATTACTTGTCGGATTTGAAACGGGGTATGTCCCATCCGAAATCACTTTTAGCGACTCACCGCCGATGGTCTCAGGACCCTCAATTGTGACAAGCCGTTCCTCGAGCCCGTCGACGCTGCGTAGGGTCCAAGTATTTCCAAATTCGTCTGGATAATAGTTCTGTGCATGGACGCGTGAGATCGAGCTGCATACGAGTGCAACTAATAGGAAAGAGAGACAACAGTAACGGTAATCGGCTGTGGAAAATCTAATTTTCATGGTGTCTGATCTTCTGCTC
Organism: Candidatus Poribacteria bacterium; assembly: GCA_022826645.1. Taxonomy (GTDB): domain Bacteria; phylum Poribacteria; class WGA-4E; order WGA-4E; family PCPOR2b; genus PCPOR2b. The sequence continues at coordinate 13,864 of JAJDUM010000006.1, read as the reverse complement.
TAGAAATCCAACGCCGATTCGATTGCCTCATGCGCGTTGCTTACGGGCTCACCTGCATCTTCATGTGTTGGCGGGGGATCTCAATTCTTTGTCCAAGGCGGATCAGGTTCGGGTCTGTCAGTTTATTATAGGCTAATAAAGTATGCATGTCAAGGTTGTATCTTTGTGAAATCTTCCAGAGGGTATCCCCTTTGTGCACATAGTGGACCTCCACTGAACCTGCGGAATGGTTCTCAGGGACCAAAGCAGGCTGCGGTGATTTGCCAGATTCCTCAGTTTTCGCTTCGATGAGTTGACCTTCGTCTGACATTAATTCGGTCTCTTGCACGTCATAAGCCAAAGTATTTGGTTCCAACAACTCTGTAACGTCGAGTTGTGAAAGTTCTATCGGGGTGAGTTCTTCTAACTGCGTTCTTGCGGTCGCAGAATCATCACGCAATTTAGCCAATAATACTATATTTAACACAAAAATTACAGCGACCCATATCAATACCTGTTTTCGAGCGTACATTAGACCCTCCCTTAAACGAATAGAATATTGAGTACAATTCAAATAACGTCAATAATTACACGTCAGATTCATGAATTTATGAATCGAGAGCCTCTGAAATACAGCTGTGTTTAGGCAAAAGAACTATGTGTCTAATTTATCCCATTTGATTTAACAATTCTACCGCTACATCCGCAATCTGCTCGCCACAACCGGGACGAAAACGGGAGGAGTTAGACTCATACCCGCCCTGTTTGTAAGCAATCTCGACCGGGATATAGCCGACACTCCCGTTAGTCATACTCATAATGAACAGGTTCTCCTGTTGCGCCCGCTCCACAATGTCAAAACCAATCTCAACGAAAATCTCTCCCGGTAGTCCGATGAAATAGATGGATCCAACCGCGATACATTGGATGTCAACCGCTTCAGTCGTCCTTCCATCAATCGCTTCTTTCAACGTCAGGGAGTGTTTTTGGTGTGCCACCCGCACCGCCGCATCAGTCGAGGTCTCGACCCATTGTAGGATCTTTATCGCCTCGCCGCCGATGGTTTTGCCAATCATACGCGGATAGCTGCCTTCACGCTGGATGGGGACAATATTGCCTGCGCAGCCCAATCCAAATAGACAGATTCCGCCTTCCCCCTGTTCCACCACCTCCATGGTATATCCCGGATAATCCGCGCTTATCGTATACATCCGGTCTGTAGTAGTCACGGGGTGGCAAGCGAAATGAATAAGGGAAGCCGCCAACTCCCCCGTCCCACTATCAACACGCAGCACCCTCGCTGTCGAGTCATACGGACCGAATGTCAGATCTGAATTAGGGTCAGGGAGACGATAACTGGTCTGTGCGCTCCCGTCCGGACGAATCGTATGCCGATTATAGCAGACCTGATCCGCGATGCCTCTGCCGGCTCCAACCCGTGCTGGCTGAAGCTGTTGTTGAGCCAGTTGCGTCACCGTGACAAGCTGCTGCAGGAGCATATTGGCGTAAATGCGGTTCTTGGGATTCTCAGGCGACGTGGCGCGTGATGCGCGAACTTCAGGACCAAAGTGTGTATGGGAGCAGCTGATCATCACATTACCAGCCGGAATCCCCGTCGTTCCCTCGATTGCGTGACGAACCTTATCAACATATACCGCCTCTACGCCGATCAGGTCGTTGGTGATGATTGCAGCCTGTGTATCACCGTCGTCAAACAGAAGGGCTTTTGCGTAGAGTGGGTCAGCAATCGTTTCACTGCCACTATCTCGACCCGCATATCCTGCCATGTCGCAGCCGAGCGGCGGTGTGATGTCAATCTTCGCAGCGCCAACTTTTAAGTTGCCCATACTCAATCCTCTTCCGTCGTCGTAGATTTGACGAGAACACCACTCACAATCAGGAAAGCAACCGCACGCAAGACAACATGGAGTTGAATGCCAAGTTGAGGAATCCACTTCCCAGCTGGGAACGCAAGAACCGCGACTAAGAAAATGTATCCTGCCAACCGGCTCCAGCCACCGATTAGCGAGAGGCCATAGCATAAAGCAGCGAGCGTAGCGAAGAAGGTTCCTGTAAGCAGTAATGCCTCTGCGAACTCTTCCGACACTTGGTAAATTGCCATTGCATGGGTTGGATGATCGGCGTGCAATTCGCCCAAAGTACGGAGCGGCGCAGTCTGAGAGAGGTGTCCAACCATCTCTAAGACCAGCCACATTGTCGCAAAACCGAGTCCGAGGTAACTACGTGCTGTTGCGGTAGCGTTGAGTGATACAAACAGGGCGATGACCGTCGGGACAATCAGAATGAGGCTTACGACGCTTAGTCCGTGCGTTATTCCCACCAGCTTTAACGCCGGTGTCCCCAAAGCAGCATCTTGGAGACGCGCCACGATTATATAGCTCGATACGAGCATTAACACGCCACTCAGAAAACCAGCAGCGCCACCGATTAGATACAGTTCAACGGGTTTCTTGTTCATGGAAAGCCTCCCTGTGTCAGATCTAAATTCGCTGTGTAACCCCCGTGGTCCGAGCAGCTGGGGGAGAATGGGTGAACCAACTTTGATCTACCACCTGTGAACCTAAATGACGATCTATCACTACGTTAGGTCTGAATGAACCAATGAACTAATGAATCAATTTGGACTAACTGTCCATTCCGGGGATTGCTCATGTCGAGCCTGTGTCACAGGCTGCACCTTTCCCGTTGCCGAAGGATGCGAAGCTGGAAAAAACCTTCATCGGTTTTTCCGCACCACAATCGGGACATACAAGTTCACTGTCATCCGCATTGATCGATCGCAGCATCTCAAATTTGGATTCGCATGTCTTGCATTGATACTCGTAAATTGGCACTGTTTTTCCTCCGAATAGATTGGGTTGTAAATTTTAGCTCATCGTCTCCGCCAACGCTTTTGCCTGCTCCACCTTTTCACGGATTAAATCGCAGCCGCCCTGCCAGAAGTCAGGCGAAGCGATGTCAATCCCCATATCAGAAACCAATTGGCTCGGTGTGGCAGAGCAACCCGCGCCCAACAAATCAAAGTAGCGCGGCACAAACGACTGGCCATCGCGTTGGTACTGCGCATAGAGCGATAGGACCAGCAACTCGCCGAAAGAATAGGCGTAGACGTAAAACGACAGTTGGAAAACGTGTGGGATATAGAGCCACCACCACTGATGGTCTTCGCCCAGCGTGAGTGAATCCCCAAACATCTCCTGCATCATCCGCTGCCAAACTTCACAGTAGGCTTCTGTCGTCTGTTCGCCCTTCTCACGACGCAGACGGTGCGCCTCCTGTTCGAAACGGTACATAGCAATCTGGCGAAATACGGTAGCAAAGATATCTTCAATTTTACCACATAGCAACGCCAGTCGTTCCTCCGACGATTCTAATGTGGATTGTAACTGATCGAACACCAACATCTCCCCGAAGGTGCTCGCGGTCTCCGCCAGCGGCAAGACGGGGTGATAGTTGAGCAAGCTCTGCTTGCTGGCGAGTACGTCGTGAATACCGTGACCTAACTCATGTGCCAGTGTCATCACGTCGCGCGGTTTGCCGGTGTAGTTCATAAAAACGTAGGGGTGCAGGTCAGGCGTAACACCCGCGCAATATGCGCCGCCACGTTTGCCCGCACGGAGTTCAGCGTCAATCCAACGCTTGCTAAAAAACGGTTCTGTGATCTCTGCCAAATGCGGTGAAAACTTGCCGAAGGCATCCATCACCATGCCCTGTGCTTCGTCAAACGGGATACTACCGCGATCACCAAGCAGCGGGGCGTACCGATCATAGTGCGTCAATTCGTCTAATCCCAGCAACTGCCGTTTGAGGTGATAATAATCAGCAGCGATGTCGTAGTTTTGCACACACACGTCTGCCACGGTATTAACCACCGCCTCGTCCACCTCGTTGTCCAGATGCCGCGATGATTCGGGCGACCCGTATCCCCGCAAACCGTCCAGAATCTGCTTCTCATGCAGGAGTGTATTGAAGATAAAGGTCAATACGTGAGCCTCCTGTTTGAGCGTATCTGTCAGGGCGGCAGCAGCGGCTTGGCGTGTTTCCCGATCAGGATTGTAAAAGTGCACCAGCAACTCGCTTTGTGTCAGTTCTTCCTCGCCCATCCGAAAGGTCTGTCGTGACGTAATTTCAGTAAAAAGCCGTCCAAAAGCGCGTCCCCTTGTATTTGCTGTCTCCTCCAAGATCTTCTCTTCCGGTTCGCTCAAATGGTGCGCGGCGAGTGCCCGTTCATGTTCCAGATAGTGACGATAGGGTGCGAGTTGCGGGTCATCGATAATACGATCAAAAGTTTCTTGCGGAATCTGACCAATTTCAAGGTCAAAGAAGATCAGATGCGTCGCTGCCGCAGAACCGATCTCACGCGTTCTCTGTAGCAATGCACCCCGTTGCGAATCCGCAGTATCCGTCGAAAACAGCAAATTCGCGTAGGACCCCGGCTTATACTGCGCCGTCATTAACGCTTCATAATCGGTGAGTGCACTACATAACAACGCTGCCGTTAGATCTGCTGAAGCAATGCGTCCCTTATACTTCTTCTCAAATTCTGACGCTTGATCCACCATTGAATTGAGATCGGTATCTAACCGTGAATCGTCAACGCCATCGTATAAATCCGACAAATCCCATGTCGGCAAACCGTTTGTGCTTTCAGTGCTCACAGTATTCTCCTCAACATCTTCAAAGAGATCAGCGCATAGCGCCGGATTGCTTAGAATAGGGTTAATGTTTCCCCGTTAGCGGGACAAAAACCACCGGCATTACCTGCCTCGTCATCACTGAACCCGCTTCTGTCTTTTGTACAAGTGTCAGATTCTGTACCCGAAAACGCCCACCAACTGGAATAACCAACTTCCCACCCGGCTTGAGTTGATGTAATAACAACGGTGGAATATGATCCGGCGCAGCGGTAACGATAATCGCGTCGTAAGGTGCATGCTCCTCCCAACCGAAGTAACCATCCCCAATTTTCACTGTCACGTTCTTGTACTCAAGCCGTTTCAGCCGCTCCTCCGCACTTTCGCCAAGTTCCTTGATAATCTCGATCGTATAAACGTGCTTAACCAGTTCTGCTAACACCGCCGCTTGATACCCCGAACCGGTGCCCACTTCGAGGACTTTATGCTCTTTTTTGGGGTCAAGCAGTTCGGTCATATATGCAACGATATACGGTTGGGAAATGGTTTGATCATACCCAATTGGCAACGGCATATCAACATACGATTGGGATTTGTAACGGTCAGGGACGAATTCATGGCGAAGTACGCGCCGCATCGCCTCCAAAACAGACCTGTTCTTCACACCGATTCTGCCATCGGTGATGCCTTCCGCGTCAATCTGAGTTTTCACCATCCACTTACGATCGTCGTCGAACGTATCCGCGCTCTGTGAGGGTATGGCGACGAACACGAGGAATGTGGCGAGAATGAAGAAAAACTGTTTCATGGTAGCCTCCCTGTTTGTCAAAAGAGTACCTTCGTCAACTTTCATTCGGAGAAACTAAGATGCGGTTTCCTGCTCCCTCCGCAGATGCACGCACGCACCGATGAGGTAGACCCCCACCGCCAGAAGAATCACGACATTAAAACCGAACGCAATTGCCAGACAGGTTGCCAGAATCGCACTTACCACAGACGCATAACCGTTGATGCCCCACGCCCAAGCGATCAGATGCGGATGGTGTTTCTGCAACCACTCTATCCCCAACGGGAAGGGCATCCCCATGAAAAACGCTAAAGGGGCTATCAATCCTATTGATACGGCAATCTTCAGGGCATCGGAGCTTGCGAGAAAGCGGTGAAAAATCGGAGGAAGCAGCTGTAAATAGACAAGCGCGATAACCGATAACATGCCGATAGCAATAACGGGCGGAGGCTGCCTCAGTTTTACGACCGTCCCCAATTTTAGCGAACAAAGGCTACCCAGCCCCGCAAAGAGTAGGAACGCACAGAGCACAACCGCGACGGCATACGTTGGATTCGCAAGCAACAACAGAAATTTCTGAATAAACGACATTTCAATGAACATGAACCCGACGCCCAGACTCAGAAAGTAGATTAATACTCGCCAAGTCTCGGACTCTCCCCGATTGCATCGGGACGAGCGGAACGGAGTGGTGAAACGCGAGCTATGCGCGGTAGCTGAGGTCGCTTCCTGCTTCAGGAAAAAAATAGGGATCAAGATCAAGACCAGCCCCGCCAGCGCCGCTTGGATCAATGTTGCAATCAGGAGTAGATATCCCCATTCGATGAATGGGATAGCGCTTCTGCCGACCGTCTGAACCATCTGAATCAACGAATCAAAACGCAAGAATTGAAAAAAATATGGTTGATTGTCAGTTGTGGGACGGATATTGAAAGGGTACTCTTCGTAAAACCGTTCCCGATCGCTAAACAGAATTGCCTGTGCAGCCCGAAAGTAAGTCGGTTCCCCTAATTGGTTGTAACGATTTGCTTCCGCCTCTCCCATTTGGGGGTAGTACGCCACATCGAAGGAACGTTCACGGCAAAAATCCTGAATCGCTGTGCGATCTGCCGAGTGAAAGGTCCCTTTTTTTATCAACAGTGTGCCGGTCCGCCAGCCGCGAATCATCGCTAACTGTTCGGCGGGAACGACACCATCAATCTGCTCTAACGCTTCAACTGTTGTTGCGAACAGCCGAGGCATATCGCGTGGCGGGGTTTTCAGCCAGCGCGTAATCGAAATAATACCCCCAGGCGTCAGATGTTGGTACAGATCTGTGAACGCCTCAACTGTGTAGAGATAGCTTTCACTCAGGGCATGGGTGCCCGCAGCGGACGCGCTCACAGAATCGAGCAGTGCGATCTGGATGAGGTCGTACCGCTTTGTTGTCCCCCTCACAAATCCACGCGCCTCAGCCACGTGAACCTGGACCGGATAGGGTGAATCTGGACCATAGATATGTCCAGCGAAATCTTTGTGTTCTTCCGCTACCAGCTCAAGTACCTGTGGGTTTAATTCCACCGCATCAACCGATGCTGCGCCGTGATACAGCGCGTTGAGGACATCCCCGCCGCCACCAGCACCCAAGACCAACACGTGTGGCGATTCAATCAGATAATATGCTAACGCTGATGTTGTATCCCCAAGATACCCTAACTTCGACAGATCACCGCTGAAATCTGTTATCGCCGTCATTGCGTCGGCGTCGGTAAATATGCCCAACTGTGGCTGCACCGGGTGCTGTGTATTCAGGCTCAACCCCGGCACCGCACGGATCAGTTCACTGCGAACCGTATGCAGCACGCCGAGGGGACTGTGGCGCTCATTCAGAATTTGAGAATCAGGGAAATTCAGTGTGCTGCTCAACCCTTTGTAGGGTGAGATCTTGATGGAGATAGGGTTGAACAGAAGATAGCCGATAAACGCAGCAGCACAGCCCGTTATCAAAGCAATTCTACGCCACTGCCATGCTCTCCACCCTCCCCAATTCGCGATCAGCACCGCACCAAACCCAACTGCTGATATGAGAGTCAGGTTATGTGCCGGGGGAATCAGGTACATTGTAACAATGACACCTAACGCCCCAATACCAGAACCGAAAAGATCGAAAAAATAGAGACGGTTGACATTTCCTGCGAATTGGAGCAACGCCAGACCGATGCACGCTGCGCCGAAGAAAAATGGGAGTGACAGAATGAGGTAAAGCCCAAAAATCGACAACACCTGACTCGGCTGCCAAACCAGCATGAGCGGATTAAACGGCACATATTGGTTCAGGACAAAACACCCAACCACACCAATTGAGTACGCCAACCCACAAATCGTATAGGTATTGTGGAAGCGTTGTCCGACCGCATCGGAATTTGGCTGACTCCCTATCAACCAACGTTGCGTAAGCGAAATCGCCGTCCCGCTAGCGCCAAATCCAAGCAGTGCGAGACTGATAATCATGTGTGCGAAATGATGCCATTGCGCTATCGAGAATAAGCGCACCAGCGTAATCTCATAAGCGATGATTGAACCGGCTAACAGAGCAACTGATAGGAAGTAAGGATTCATCTTTACATAGCAATCACAAAGGTTGCTCCTACAGGGACCAATTCAATGTAGGGGCAGGTCTTGTGCCTGCCCAACTCCCAGCTGCCTAAATCTTAATGGGTTTACCTACGGAATTTCTTTAAGGAGCTGCTTTGTTTTCACCTCAAATCGTGCGCGGGTTGCATGATGTAATTGGGGAAACCAGAGATCCGGAGAGGGTGGGGTGCCTGTCCACTCTGCTGACGCGTTATACAGCAGATAGACATCCCACGCAGTATCGTTTAGCCGGAGCACATCTTTCCAAAGATCGCCGGTCGCTCTGTTGCTATCCCAATAATGTGTAAATTTTTCATGCCCAAACTCGTTAGCACGTCTTTCCGCTGAAACCCGATTATCGCTACTCAAGATCGGCTGCCAGATCATATACGCCCGCAGTCGATCATCCGGAATCCTGTCAAACATCTTCGTTATTTCGGAGACCCCCCGACGACATTTCGGTCAGCCCGGAGAAAGCAACGCTACCACGCGAACGTAACCTTCGTCCGCTTGAAACTGATGCATAAACTGATCCAGATGTACCAGTTCCGTTACAGGCTGCCGGTCCTCCCTGAAAATATCTTTCTGTTTTTCAGCGGCCTCGCTCATCTGACTAATTAGCGGTTTGCGTTCCTCTTGGTCGAGCACCTCGAGCAGCGTATATTGCCACGCCTTCGGGATAAAGACATCCAGCTGTTGCATGAGTGTGAGTCCATCAAGTGTTCCCCACCGTTCTGCAACGACTCCATCCTTAACCCGAAAGATATCGAAACCTGATATCGTTACCGGCTTATCAGTTGGGTCAAGCCCCATAAAATTATTCTTGTGGGTGCCTTTCATCGTGGTGCGAGTCACCACCGTATCTCCATTGACCATCATCTGCTGGACTGTGAATCGTAGGTCAGGAAAGGCGAAGCGTAACGCTCTAACCGTCTGTTTGAATCCCGCTATGCCAGACTCACCCCCCGGTCCGATTGGGTTATGATCAATATATTCGGCGGCAATTAGCGTGTTTACTTGATCCAGTTGTCCGGTATTAAAGACCTCCTCATAGATGCGAGAAACTGTTGAGTGTGTTCGCGCTATGGTCGCTCGATCTCCTGTCATACTGATGGTTTTTTCTTGGGCAATTGACACACTAACCAACGGCCAGGTGCCGATCAGGAGCGCTCCCACTATCAAGAGGTGGCTCAGTTTTGTTCCTGTTAGCGGTTGTTTCATAGTTCAACTCCTCTCTTAATTTGGATTTCATATTCTCCAATTATACCAATTCGACCTGCAATGTCAATGAGAAAATGTGGACTTAACTCTCTTTTCGATGTGTCTTGTAGATTGGGCATCTTTAGTAAAGTTTAGAATTAATTGGACACGCTGTACCGGCGCAGTTGGAAACAGCGCCTACCAAACATGGGGAGCAAAAGTGTCTATCTGTTTTCACAATCCACTATTGTTTCACTCTCCCAATGAACTTATAAACCGGTGAACCAATAAGATAACGGTTTTCACGTTTCACGTGCTTCATATACGGGTCAGCATCAGCCCGAAATTCCCTTGACTTGCCTACCCACCGTCGCTATAATCTGCATACCTTGCGCGTGCTGTGTCATCGGACAGGTACGCTTTACCCAATCCACCTCAATCACATAAGGAGTCGTCGAATGAACACTATTGTTATCTGCTGCGATACGCTTCGGGCAGATGTGGTAGATCATACTTGGGAAGATCACGTTGATACCCCCCATCTCGATCGGTTGCGGGAAGATAGCACGGTGTTCAATAACGCTTGGGGAGAAGGCGAGCCAACCATCCCGATGCGGCGTGGTTTCTTTACCGGAATGCGATCCTATCCATGGCGCTTCCATATTGAGGACCGTGGCTCTGTCCCAAATATATACGGATGGCACGCTATCCCTACGGCACAGACGACGCTGGCGGAACACCTGCTGCTCAACGGTGTGGCAACAGGACTGGTCGCGGATGTTTATCACATGTTCAAGCCGACGATGAATTTCACGCGCGGTTTTATGAGCTACGACTATATCCGTGGGCAGGAATCAGATCGGGTGCGGAGCGGTCCCCTTTCCGCTATTGATATGAAGCCTTACCTGCCTGACGAAATTGCCAATCCGACAGACCGTCCCGGTATCGCGCAATACCTGCTGAACATGCAGGACCGGCGGAGTGAGGAGGATTACCTCGCCCCGCGCGTCTTTCGCAGTGCCGCGCGATGGATACAGGATAACCACGAAAATCAGCCGTTCTTCCTCTGGATCGATAGCTTCACACCCCACGAATGCTGGGACCCGCCGATGCACTTCGCCGATCACTACTTCAAAGCGGAAGGTGTCAAGGATTATATCTATCCACAGATGGTACAGAATTATAAAACCTTGACGGACGATGAAATTCGTCGCACAAAAGCCCTCTACTACGGCTATGTTACATTTGTTGATAAATGGATCGGTTACCTACTCAACGTCCTCACCGATCTGAGCCTCTGGGATGACACAGTGATCTGCTTTGTCTCGGACCACGGCACCGAGTTGATGGACCATACACAGTTCGGCAAGACCGCGGATGCGATGCACCCGTTTAACTGTCGGCTCAATTTCTGGATTCGTCACCCGGATTCCGCATACCACGGCAAAACGATTGACGCTTACGTGCAGAATATTGATCTGATGCCGACAATCCTTTCCCTCTTTGGGGTTGAAGGTGGAGCGGTTGATGGCTATGATCTCATGCCCGTTATGTCTGGCTCACAAGAGGGACAGCGCGACCATGTTATCACCGGCTGGTCAACGACCGCTGGGGTTCGCACACCCGAATGGCTCCTCATGCTCGAAACGGTAAAAGCGGACGCCAACCCACGTCTATTCCATTCTGTCAGCGATCCAAAGGAGGAACATAACGTTGCTGCTGCTCACCCCGAAGTTGTCAATCAGTTGCAGGGAAAATTGGAAGATTTAATTGGGAGTTCACTGCCGGCTACCTATACGCACCAACCATCGTCAGAACATAACGCAACATTCGCTCAGTGGGCGCAAAGCAATTTGGTGCGATGAAACTCCGTCAGGCAGAGAGTGAGAAAGGGAAGAAATGAGAGGAAACCGTTATCACGAATGAGTATGAGGGACCTTAATATAACGCAAGCTGCTAATCGTTGAAAATCCATCGGCTGGTCGTTAGGGTGATTTGTTCAGCCTTTCGCTCCAGAGGAGCGATATGTCTATAGAATGCCGATGCCCCTGATTCTCGCGCTCCAGCGGAGCGCAATGTCTAATTCCTATACCAAAGCGGGCACAATGCCCATACGCAAAACCTTAATTGCAGAAACACAAATGGCAGACACATACACCCAACTCTACATACACATCGTTTTTTCCGTCAAAGGACGACAGCCTCTGATTCCCAAACAACACAAAACTGAGCTCCACAAATACATTACCGGCATCGTCACCAACAAGAAGCAAAAGATGATTCAAATCAATTCGATGCCGGATCATATCCATATCTTTATCGGCATTACGCCCGACATTGCTATCTCGGATTTGGTGAGAGACATTAAAAGAAACGCGACACAATTGATTAACCGAAAGCGTTGGACCGTCGGGAAGTTTATGTGGCAAGAGGGCTTCGCCGCATTCACCTACTCACATTCCCAGCTAAAAGATGTCATTACTTACATAGAAAATCAGGAAAAACATCATTCACACAAGACATTCAAAGAAGAGTATCTTGAACTGCTAAAGCGTTTTGATATCTCGTATAATCCGAAGTATGTTTTTGATGCAGACGACGCAGCTAATACCTGATCCACATTGCGCTCCGCTGGAGCGCAGGGATTGAAGGAATCGTCGTTCTATAGACATGCCGCCCCGCTGGGGCGAAAAGCTGAACACATTAACTCATCCGAAGTATGTTTTTGATGCGGACGACGCAGCTGGTATATGATACACATTACGCTCCTCCCCGACACATCGGGATTCAAAACTGGAGCGAAAGGCGGAATCCCTCAACCTTAAAACAGATCGATGGATTTTCAACACTAGCAACTTGCGTTAGGATAAAAGATTGTCCTCCAGCCACCTCTATATCTCCAGGATCGCCCGCCCATCCGACTGAGCTGAAGTTCCCGTTTACACTGACGGTAACTGTCCGGACATTCCCCCAAATCCCATCAAGCCTGAGTAGATCACTCACACGATTTATCCGCAAATCTCTTAACGGCAATCCCACAAGATTGAGACCCGGCTGTAAGGTCATGGTGCTCACCCCGTTTACCCCAAGCGTATCGCCACCCAACTGAACAGAGACCGGGGCTTTCATACTAACGAGGAGGCCGGTGTCGTCGGTCAGCATTCTATCAGCGACCATCCCGCGATCTGCGTCCCCAAAATAGCTGTGCCAATTCTGAGTTTTAGAATTGCAGGTGATGAGATTGTTGACGGTATCCGTACCACCGAGTGCATCGTAGAGGTCACTAACCGATTCGATGGTCTGTGCTTCCCCGTCAACTGTCCGCACCTTCAGCGGAACGTGAATTAGGCTAAGACCTGACGGCAGGGAGAGGTCAAATTCGAGCAGCTTAGCAATAGCGTTAAAGGTTAGCGTTTCGGCAATGCCTTTAACGTTAACCTCGACTGTGTTTGTGCCGGGGTCACTTCCAAGGGTCAGAGTACTGTGTGCCAAGCCGTTGGCATCAGTGTTCACGCTTGTATCACTCAGTGAACCCCCGCCTGCACCGACAGCAAAGGTTACCGTTACTCCTTCCATCGGGGCGTCGTACTGATCTCGGACTGCAACGACAAATGGGTTTGCTAACACTTCACCGGTCAACCCGCTCTGATTATCGCCTGAAATAATTGAGAATGCGGTTGACATTGGAGGTAGGAGACTTGCCGCTGCGTTGAAGGTTGCCGTTTCGGTAGTGCCTTCAACACTCACCTCAACTATGTTTGCGCCGGGATCGCTTCCAAGGGTCAGGGTACTTTGCGCCAAGCCGTTAGCGTCGGTTGCTACATTTGTGTCGCTCAGCGAACCGCCACCTGCACTGACAGCAAAGTTCACAGTAACCCCTTCCTGCGGATTCCCGTTCTGATCACGGACTTCCACAACAAATGGGTTCAACAACGCTTCACCGGGCCTCCCACTCTGATTATCGTCTAAGGCAATCGCTAAAGCCGTCGGCATACGCGGCGATGGTTGTTGTTGCTGCGGTTCTGAGATTTCAACTTCCCTCACCTCAATGATCTTGCTCACAGATTTTGCCCCAACTGACGCAGTGACTGTGTATGAGCCGGAGGCACTGCCTCCAAGTGTCAACACCGTCTGCGCCTGTCCGTTGCTATCAGTTGTCGCACTTGTAGGATTTAGCGACGCAGTCTCATTGTCTGGACTTATACCAAACGTCACTGGTTGACCGGATACGCCGCTCCCGCCTTCCGTGACCCCAGCAGTAAATGTAACCGTATCACCGGGTTGGGGGGCCAACTGATCCATGGACAGAACCAGAGTACGCAATGGTGGCGGTGGCGTTGAAGGCTCAACGAACGCGTATGCAGCCACAGAGTGCCTACCAACCGATGCGTTAACCGCGTATGAACCGCCGGCACGACTCCCAAGCGTCAGTGTTGTGGAGGCATTGCCGCTGCTATCAGTTGTCGTGCTTGTAGGACTCAGCGACACCGTCCCATTGTCTGGAGTTATGCGAAACGTTACTGTCTCCCCTGACGCAGGACTCCCACTCCTCCGAACATTAATTGTAAATGTCAATGTATCACCGGGAGAACCAGAACCGGGATAACCTACCACTTGTACGAGGGGAGAT
>JAJDUM010000045.1 GCA_022826645.1 Candidatus Poribacteria bacterium | reverse complement strand
GGGCATACGGGGGATGTCGGAAGCGTCGTGTTCAGCCCCGATGGAAACACGCTTGCAAGTAGTGGAACTTTTGATAGGACCGTCCGGCTGTGGGATGTGGTGTCAGGCAACACCATGCACACGCTCACCGGGCATACGGGTGCGGTCGTAATGGTCTCTATATGTACGGGTGGAGACACACTGGAGAGTTGGTGGTGGGATAATACCGTCCGACTGTGGGATGTGGCATCAGGTAACACCATACACACCTTCACCGGGCATACGGGTTGGGTCTTAAGCGTAGCATTCAGTCCCGATGGCACCACTATCGCAAGTGGGAGTAGGGATAATACCGCCCGGTTGTGGTCCGTGGCATCGGGCAACACCATACACACGCTCACCGGGCATACGGATGGGGTCGATAGTGTAGTGTTCAGTCCCGATGGCACCGCTATCGCAAGCGGGAGTTGGGATAGGACCTTCCTGATGTGGGATGTGGCATCGGGGACGCTCATACACCCCCTCGGGCATACGGGGGATGTCAGAAGTGTAGTGTTCAGTCCCGATGGCACCACTATCGCAGGTGGGGGTGATGATAATACCGTCCTGCTGTGGTCCGTGGCATCGGGCAACACCATACACACGCTCACCGGGCATACGGATGCGGTCGATAGTGTAGTGTTCAGTCCCGATGGCACCACTATCGCAAGCGGGAGTGGGGATGGCACGGTCCTCCTGTGGGCACTCACCCCGGAACCGCTACGGGCGGACATCAATCAAGACGGGCAGGTCAACATTATCGATTTGTTGCTTGTCGTCTCACGTTTAGGTGATACCGCGCCAGCACTCCGATTTGGGGATGTGAATGGGGATAACAGTGTAACGATTGACGATGTGCTTTTGGTCATCGAAGCACTTGACGACCCGGTGACCGCCACCGCGCCTTCCAATAATGGAAGGATACTCCCGCTGGACGTTACTACGCTCGAAGTGCCCCTGAACCGGTTGCGTTCACACAGCGATGGGTCGCTGAAATACCAGCGGGCAATCGCCTTCTTCCAAAATCTATTGGCATCTGTCGCCCCTCCGGACAGGACGGAGCTATTAGCAAACTATCCGAACCCGTTCAACCCAGAGACGTGGATCCCTTATCACCTCGCTCACGATGCCGATGTGAGGCTTACCATTTATGATACAACGGGTGCGAAAGTACGTCAGTTGGATCTGGGACATCAGTTTGCAGGGTATTATACCGATAGGACCAAAGCAGCGTATTGGGACGGACGGAACGCTTTTGGCGAATCGGTCGCGAGCGGGGTCTATTTCTACCAGTTCCAGGCGGGGGATTATACCGCGGTGCGGCGGATGGTGATATTGAAGTAGTCTCAAACTTCTTCATCACCTCCACTGGAAGCGCGAAGATTTCCGATACCCAATCCCGTTCATAGGTCGGGCTTCCGACGCTCCCCCTCAATGAAACGCTCCGATGAAAGCGGTGCTGCCAAAGGATTATAGTGAATTATCAAAATATGTAGACACTTTCGCCCCCATGTTTGGTAGGCGCTGTTGCCACCTGTCCCGATTTATCGGGGACTGCGCCTACAGAGTGTTCAAGTAATTCTAAAGTTCACCATAAAAGGAGAAGCCAAAATCCACTTCCCCTTTTTGAGTTTTCGGTCCACAGTTCCTAACGCACATACCCCTCCCCACGGTGTTCCATCAGCCACTGTTTCAACGGCACATCTTCGTCCGTGGGCTGCCACCAACCCTTGATATCTACCCCATCCCCAAGCAGCTGTCGGCGGATCGGATCGCATTTAGCGAGCAGTTCAGGCGGCATCACGTTGTAGTCAAGCCCGCGCAGCCAGCGATAACTGTAACCGATGAACAGCACCTTTCGCGTTACGTCCGAATAATTCCAACCGCGGGAGTGCCATAACCGACGGTCGAATAGCACCGCTGTCCCCGGTTTAATCTGCAATTCGATCGCATCGTCCAGATCGCCATCCGGGTCGCTCTGCGGTGGACGTTCATCGAGTTTGTGGCTACCGGGCACGATTCGCATCGCACCTCGGTCCGGTCCCCTCACATCGCTGAACCAATAACTTACTTTGAGAGAGAGCCGCGGATGTGGGCGCTCCATCTCCTGTACAGGTCTGCCTCCATCCTGATGCCATCCCGCCCCCTTTCGGGTTCGCGATACCTCCGGTGCTTCCGACGGATAGACGATTAGGTGGGAGATGTAAAGTTGAATGTTCCAACCGAGGATATCCCACAGCAACGGAAATACCTTCGGGTTATCAAGCAATTCAAGAAATAGGTCATCCGCAGCGATGGTACGAAACTTTTTCATCAGGTCGTTCGGACCAAGTCCCTGTCTCTTTCGTTCCTCCGCATCAATTCGATCAATAGCAATGGTCATTTTGTCAACCATCTCCGGCGATAAAGCATCGTTGACGATCAGGTAGCCCTCGTCGTTAAACGTCTGAAGTTGCTCATCCGTAGCGCAGTATTTTAACCAATCTTTGTCCATGTGTCGCTCCTTTCAACTATACTTTCGCGGGCAGTTCTTTGCATAATCGCAGATTCCCCAAGGCTTTATACCTGTGTCCGGTGCTTTTGGCAATAATATCAGTAAGGGGATAAAAATTCAACCCTTTTTCATTTGATTATAGCGTGGCATTCCTGATAAAATTGGAGATAGCACAACGCACGGAGCGTGAGACATTTCTGATGAACACTAAAGAGATTCTGAAAAAGATTCGCCGAATCGAAATCTCCACCAACCGGCTTGTCAACAACATCTTCGCGGGGGAGTACGAAAGTGTATTCAAGGGACGGGGCATGGAGTTTGAGGAGGTACGCGAATACCAGCCCGGCGACGAAATTCGCACCATTGATTGGAACGTGACCGCTCGCATGGGGCAGCCGTATATTAAGAAATATGTTGAGGAACGTGAGTTGGTGATGATGCTGCTCGTCGATACCAGTGCATCCGCAGACTTCGGAACATATCAGCAAACAAAGGCAGAGATTGCGGCGGAGATCTCCGCACTGCTCGCTTTTTCCGCGATCAAAAACAGTGATAAGGTCGGGCTAATCTGCTTCACGGACGATGTGGAGCTGTTTGTTCCGCCGCGCAAGGGGCTGAAGCACGTCCTGCGCGTTGTCCGGGAAATCCTATACTTTGCGCCCCAGCAGCGGGGCACGAACATCAGTGCTGCGTTGGAGTATGTCGATCGCGTCATCCGACGAAAGAGTGTCGTGTTCCTGATCTCCGACTTCAGAGACCAAGGTTACGAAAAACGGCTGCAAGTGACCAGCAAACATCATGACCTTATTGCGATTACGCTCCAAGATATGCGGGAGGAAACTTTGCCGAATGTAGGGTTAATCGAACTTGAGGATGCAGAAACCGGTGAAATCATCGTGTTAGACACTCGGGACCCTAAGGCACGGCAGATGTATCAACAACTCAATCTCAATGTAGTTGAAGCACGTCGAAAGTTCTTCCAATCAAACAAAATCGACAACATCGAAATTCGGACAGAGCAGTCTTACGTTGAACCGTTAATCCGTTTCTTCCGAGAACGTGCTGTGCGGGACTCGTTTTGAAAAGGACGTTTCATAATTCACCTAAATAGCACTTACGCAGCCAATTGTAGACGGGACATCTTAACCCCGCACTAAAATGTGTAAGTTCTGCTAATATTAGATTTAGCGATTAAGTGTGTATCAAGAAATAGGGGAGTAACGACTATGTCTAACAAACAGCAGTCTTCTGTCGATATCGGAAATGAAACAAACATTACAGTCGAACCGCCGGACTACGCCGCTGCGGCACGTGCGCGTGCCGCAGAATGGAAGGATCGAGCCAAAACCCGCCATAAAATTGTCGGTATTCGGACGTGGCACATTAACCTAAATCCCGCCACAATGTCATCTATGGCGTACTCACAAGCGGGGCGGCAGGTTCAGATACCGCCCGAACCGAAAAATGTTCATGTGGACTGGCGCGGACCCTTTGCCACACAAGCGGGCGCACTGATGGTGGAAATCACAACTGATAAAGGGTTGAAAGGCTATGGACTTGGCGGAGGTGGACTTGCCGGAGCGCTCATTATCGACCGCCATGTCCAATATTTTGCACTGGAGCGCGATCCCCTTGACGTTGAAGAGATCTGGGATAACCTGTATCACATCACGTCGATCTACGGACGGCGGGGGGTTGTCATCTATGCGCTCAGTGGTATTGAACTCGCCCTGTGGGATCTCTGTGGCAAAATCTTGGGTGCGCCGGTCTATAGCCTAATCACGGATGCGCCACAGCTCAAGATACCGGCGTATGCCACCGGCGTGGATGTCGGCTATTACGTCGAGCAGGGGTTTACCGCCTGTAAGCCGGGGCTACGAAATGGGCTTGTGGAGGGAGACGAGGGCTTTGCCAAAAACCTCGAAATTATGCGCGAGGCGCGTCAGACGATTGGACCCGATATCGAACTAATGGCGGACATCTATCTTCGGTGGGATGTGGATTATACGCTTCGTTTCGCTGAAGCTGCTGCCCATTTGGATCTAAAGTGGATTGAGGAGGCGATCCCTTTAGACGATTATGCGGGCATGGCGCGATTGGTTCGAGAAATTGACTCCACTTGGATTGTTTCCGGCGAACACGAATTCACCCGATACGGATTTCGTGAGCTACTGCGCTGGAAAGCCGCTCACATGATTCAACCCGATATCAGTTGGGCGGGCGGCTTCGGCGAATGCCTCAAGATTGCCAACGAAGCAGCAGCACAGGGCGTACCGACATGGCCCCATCAGGGCGGAACCCCGTGGGGGCTACACTTGATTGCCTGTCTACCGATGCCGTGTCGAGCAGAAACCTTCGGGCCTTCACGTAAATCTACAGATAATGAGCTCTATCGCTGCCTGCGTCCTGCAGCTCGCAATGGGTTCTTTACACTGGATGATAACCCCGGATTCGGTGTGGAGATTGATGAAAAACTGCTGGACGCCTACACCATTGACCATCTTTGAAATCTGTTCCTAATCTGACGCAAACAGAGGGAAGCAAAAAATGAGTGTAAGATCAACCCAACCCACTGCCCGCCTTGTGCGTTACATAGTCCTAATTTTACCCCTCTTTCTAATTGGCGGGATAGGAAGTTGGTCTCAGGCGATCAAGCGTGGAAATACGCACTATGAAGCAGAGGCATATGATGCCGCGCTTGACGCATATCGATCCGCAGCGGAAAACCGACCGGAAGATCCGATTTCCCGTTACAACCTGGGGACAGTCCTATACCAAAAAAAGCAGTTTGAGAAGGCATCCAATGAATTCAGACGATCGCTCGACGCCGAAAACCCAATCTATCAGGCACAGGGTTACTACAACTTGGGAAACGCTCAGGTCCAACTCAACGATATAGAGGGGGCAATCCGATCCTACAAGAGTGCGTTGCGCTTGAATCCAGGGGATCTGGAGGCGAAGCATAACTTAGAGCTCGCGCTTGAAAAGTTAGAACAGAAATCACAGCAGAACCAATCGGAGCCCGGGGAGGAAAACAAAGACCAACAGAAACAGGACCAACAGAAGCAGAATCAGGACCAACAGGATAAGGATCAAAAGGAATCGAATCAGCAAGATCAGAAGGATTCGTCAGAATCAGAGCAACAGGGGCAGAGCCAGGAATCGTCTGAACAAGAATCCACTTCCGAAGAATCGCCTTCGCAATCAGGACAGGAGTCAACGCAGCAGCCGGTTGAAATGTCTAAGGAAGATGCCATTCGTTTACTGGAGGCTCTCAAGGATAACGAGAAAGAGATTCAGAAGAAGATATTACAAAAGCGATTCTCAAGACGTCAGCGATCTGAAAAGGATTGGTAGGAGGTAGACCGAAATATGGGGACAAGGAAGGCACCAGATTGGAGATTCAGACGTGCATTCGCACTTCACGTTTCACGCTTTACGTTTCACTTTTTACGTTCCACGCTTTTTGGGCTTCTGGTTTCCGTTCTTTTCAGCAACGCTGCTTTCAGCCAAAACATCACCCTCTCCGCGGATGTTACCCCAAAAATTATTAGCCTTAACGAAACAGCAACTCTGCGTGTAACGGTTTCCGCCAACCAGCAACTGGGGAATATTCGACCGCCAAATCTAAAGGCGGTGCCGGAGTTCAATGTTTCGTACGGCGGTGCATCCAGCCAATATAATCTCACTGGTAATCAGATCTCTGTGTCTATCACCTGGACTTACGTGTTGAGACCTAAGAAGGTCGGACAATTTATGGTCTCCTCAATTCAGATCTCTCACGGCAACCAAACCTACACAGCAGATCCGATCTCCATCAAGGTGGTGCCGAGATCTAAAAAACCGTCCCAAAGCGAATCGACACAGGATACTTTTACAGACGCATTTTCCGGCAGTACGCATAAAGTTGAAGCCGCTGTCGATGATCCACACCCCTATGTGAATGAGCAGATTATATATACTTTTCGGTATCTCTATACTGCTCGTATCCCAAGTTTCAATACTCCCAAATACACACGTCCCTCTTTAAGGCAATTTTGGACAGCCGAACTGGAAAGGAAACAGGGGCGGAGGCAAGTGATTGATGGAACCCTCTATTCGATTGAGGAGATTCAGGTGGGGCTGTTTCCAATTGCCGCTGGCAAAATCACGATTGAGCCGGCGAAGCTATCACTCCCGCTTGCTGCGGGTCGTGGTCGCCTCCAGTCGTCGTCCAGAGTGCTTGTCACGAATCCAGTTGAGGTCAATGTCCGTCCGCTCCCTCGGGAGAGCAAGCCCACAAACTTCGCAGGTACAGTCGGTCAATATCGTATCCATGCACAAACTGATCGGGGCACAGTCGAAGCCGGAGATGGATTCACCTTGCGAGTGCGGGTCGCCGGGACAGGGAATATTGAGACAGTGCCCGCCCCAACTGTTCCGACGCTCCCAAATATGGCCATATACGACCCCCAGATTACGGATGCCATCGGCATAGTGGATTCAAAGGTTCAGGGGAGTCGCACGTACGAATATGTCATTATTCCATCAAAGGAAGGGCACTGGACAGTCCCTGCGATTAACTACCCTTATTTTGATCCACAGGCGGAGAACTACCAAATTGCGCGCACTGTTCCCATCACGATCAACGTGCTTTCCAACCCGAATCAGGCAGCTGGCGGAACAACGCTTGCGGGCATAACACAGTCCGACATGCACCTCCTCAAGCAGGACATTCGATATATCAAGCCGGATTCGCTTGAGTTATCGGATCAGCACCTTTATCCTTATAAGCACGTATCATTTTGGGTTGTCCAGACCTTACCTATTGCCGCTGTTCTATCTGTATGGTTCTATCGGCAGCGGCAAGGTAAGCGCGACCCGAAACAGGTTCGAAGACAGCAGGCCGCGAGGAAGGCTCTGAGCCTCATTGAGGACGCTAAAAAATACGCCACGGATGAACCAGTAGCGTTCTACGGCACACTCGCCAGCGGGTTGTATCAGTACATTGGGGACCTCTTCGATATCTCGCCCGGCGGACTCAATCCGCAACTGGTGCGCCAGCGATGTGAGGACGCAGGTTTTCCTGAATCTACGACCACACAGATTGTCGACACGTTGACGCAGTATGACTATGTGCGGTTTGCCCCAGTTGCCGCAACCTCAACAGATGTGGAAGATGCCCTCAACCGTGCCAGAGCATCGATTAGCGAAATAGAAAAAGAGCGGCAGTTGAAGATACAATAGCTATTGTGTATAATGAGGCAAGGGGATGAGAGGCATGAAAAACTGGAAATATGGGCGGATCGAAGATAAGAAAAGAATCCTTTCACACTTTATCTTTCTCGTCTGTTTCCTCAGCTTTTCTTCTTGGTGGATGCACGCCTATTCCCAATCTCAATCAACTTTGGAAGCGAGTTATTGGAGTGCCGATGCCTTATATCAGGGGGGACAGTATCAACAGGCAGTCGAGAAGTACGAACAAGTTGCAGGTTCCATTCAAAATAGTGCCGTTTATTATAATCTCGGCAACGCCTACTTTCGTCTTGGAAATAGGGGAAAAGCGATCCTGAACTACGAGCGCGCGAAGCGATTGACGCCAAGAGATAAAGATACAAATTTTAACCTCAAAGTCGCCAAGGCACGGAATGTTGATTCATTTGACCTTGTTAAACCTCTCTCCGGTTTTTCGCTCCTATACGGTGCTTTACGCCCAAATGAGATCGTTTGGATTGGACTCATTCCGTACTGGATCGCAACTATTAGCCTCATCGTGATTCAACTCATTCAGAATCATCGCTTCCAACGAGCGTTGCGTTATGTTGTCTTGATTGGAGGCATTGGGTGGCTTTTTTCTTTACTCGTTTTGGGCTTGAAAATTCGAGAAATTAATCTACCGTATGCCATTGTTATTACAAATCAGGTTACGGTGCGAAGTGAACCCGATTTAGGCTCCGAAACGATTGCTCTACCGCTACACGAGGGCACCAAGATTCAACTTCAGGAAGAACGTAACGATTGGGTGAAAATCTATCTGCCCGATGAAAATTCAGGTTGGCTGTCTGCGGATGCAGTCGAAAAGATATAGAAACGATACGGATTCAAAAGAAAGGAAATTTCATGGAACTACTTGGTGCATTGGCTTTATGGTTACACGTTACTGCTGCCGCTATCTGGGTCGGTGGCAATTTTATGATAGCAATGGTGATTGTCCCTTACTTCAAACGCTCTATGCCCCCTGTGGAGCGAATCAGAATCATGACGCAGATTGGCAGGAATTTTGAGCCGATTGGATGGGCGTGTGTGCTAATTCTCATCTTCTCGGGTCTATTTAATATCTTCACAGCCGGTGTGTTAGGAAGCCCCGATCTGATTGGTCCCTTTATGCGGATGCTTGGCATCAAAGTTCTTCTTGTGCTTATCCTGATTCTCCTAACCGGTATTCACGGCTTTATCATGGCACCGCGGTTAGCACGGGCTGTCGAAGAATTGGAACCGGGGACCGAGGAACTTCCCGAACATGTAGACAAGATGCGCGGTCAGATGGCGGTGGTGTCAAGCCTTATCGGTGTGGTCTCCCTGCTTGTTCTGCTTGCTGCCGTCGCGCTGCGGTTGGGAATCTAGACGGGGGAAGAATCAATGCCGTGGTGCCTAATATAGAGAGGGACTACCGTTATGGCTCGAAAAAGAAAACGTATTCTAAAAGTCGCTCTCTACCTACTATCAATTCTTCTGTTAGTAGTAGTAAGTGGCGCAATTTTCAGCCTTATCAAGTTTCGAGCGTCTCTACCGATTCGTGATGGCGAACTGCAAATCCAGGAGTTAGACCTACCAGTTACGGTGACTACAGATCGATTTGGGATTCCAACAATTACTGCATCAACGCGAAAGGATGCCGCCATAGCGTTGGGGTACGTAACCGCTCAAGATCGACTCTTCCAGATGGATCTACTGCGCCGCCGTGCCGCCGGTCGGCTCTCCGAAGTCGTAGGTAAAATCGCGATCAAATCCGATAGACGGCTCAGAGTTATTGGGTTCAATCGTGTAGCACGAGTAATTATTGCTAACCTCTCCGATGAACAGCGCGAAACCCTCGCTGCCTATGCCGATGGTGTAAACGCATTTATCCAGCAAATGGATACCCCACCTTTTGAATTTCTCCTCTTGGGTTATCGACCAGAACCGTGGAGGGTGGAAGATAGCATCCTCGTCGTCATGAATATCTTTCAATCATTAGCTTTTAGGGAAAATGACGAACGGATGATGACTATCATGGAAGAAACGCTTCCACCAGAAGTTGTCACTTTTCTCACCCCCGACACAGATAGTTATACTCAACCGCTCTTGGGCGGAACGGACTCCCATCGACCGATGCAACCCATCCCTGTCGAGGCACTCGCTTCAATTCGCCGTGCACCCAAGCAAAATGGGGAACGAGTGGTTCGCCTAACGCGCCACGTCGTAGGCTCGAACAATTGGGTGGTAGACCCGTCGAAGACGGCGGATGGTCGGGCAATTGTGGCAAATGATATGCACCTCAGCTTGTCCATACCCAATACATGGTATCGGGCCTCCCTCCGCTACGAAAACGTTCAGATTTCAGGTGTTATTCTGCCGGGGACTCCCGCTGTGGTCGTTGGATCCAACAATCATGTCGCATGGGGGTTCACCTATATCTGTGGCGATTTCCTCGATCTCGTCCGGCTGGAAATCAACCCCGAAAACCCAGACGAATACAAGACACCAGATGGATGGAGACAGTTTGAGGTTATCAACGAACGGATCGAAATCAAAGGAGGGGAGCAGGTCGTCCAACCTGTCAAGCTCACAATATGGGGACCTGTCAGCCGAACGCCGTTGATGGGTCAGCCAGTCGCCATTCATTGGACAGCACTACAGCCCGAAGCGGTCGGCCTGGAGCTGCTTGATATGGATACGGCTTTGACGGTCGAAGATGCACTACACATCATGAACCGCTTTCGCAACGTGCCGCTGAATGTCGTTATGGCTGATAGGGCCGGACGAATTGCGTGGACATATTGCGGAAAATTTCCTGTCCGAAAAGGATTTGACGGATCTTCCGCTAAGTCTTGGGCGGATGGTGACATTGGTTGGGAGGGGTATATTCCACCATCTGAATTGCCACGTGTGATTTCTCCACCAGAGGGTTTTATTGCAACTGCAAATGACCGGACGCTTGGCAAAGACTATCCCCACATCATCGGCTATAATTATGCCAATAGCCACCGGGCTTACCGTATTAACGAGCGTTTGCGCGAGATGGATCAGGTCACAGAGCAGGATATGTTCCAACTTCAATTGGATACGGTGATCCACTTCTATAAATTCTACCAGCAGTTAGCGTTATCCGTTTTAACGGACGATGTCATAACAGCTAAACCACGCTTACTGGAGGTGCAAAAACAGATAGCAGTTTGGGATGGTAAAGCGGAAGTGGACAGTGTGGCTTTTGCAATTCTGGTTCGGTTCCGGGATGTGCTGGCTGAGGATGTGCTCGAACCCTTTTTAGTCCTCTGTCATGAGGCTGACAGGAAATTTTTGTATGCTTGGAGGAATACGGAACCGCCCCTCCGTAGCCTACTACGAGAAAAGATCCTCAAAGTCCTTCCAGATCCAGTGAATTATCCAGACTGGGATAAGTTCATCCTCGCGAAGTTAGAGAAATCCATTGATCAGCTGCTTACTGAGCACAATTTCGATTCATTAGACCAATTGACTTGGGGCAGCGTTCATACAACTAAAATCTCACATCCCCTTGGATTTATCCCCGTGCTGGGCAAGATATTGAACATGCCTCAGGATCCGCTTCCGGGAGATGGTCTTTGCGTTCGATCCCCGCATGCATCTGAACGTATGGTCGTTTCCCCGGGACGCGAGGCGGATGGGATTCTACAAATACCTGGCGGTCAATCCGGGCATCCTCTATCAGAAAACTACAAGGACCAGTATACCTACTGGTTAAAAGGGGAGCCTCTACCTTTCCTGCAAGGACCAACTACCCACACATTGACGCTCACCCCCAAGCCCTAATTCTGGGAGCCCATCCAATGCGGTAAAGGCTTGACTGAGTTTCCGCTATTATACTATAATGAATCTTAACAGATGTTTGATTTGGGATATTCACCCGAAATACTGTCCAATTAGAGATCAGGACCAAGCAAAGATTGGGCTGTTTTTTCGTTTTGTAGCAATGTAGACCAGAGGACCCGCTACGACTGACTGGAAAAGGGAGAGGATCAATATGGCGTTGACAGATGAACAGAAACAGCGTTTTTGGGAAGACGGCTACCTCGTCGTCCGGGACCTTCTCACCCAAGAAGAAGTGGAAGCCCTCAAAGAACGAGCGAATCTAATTGCGTCTGGCGAGGCATCTCATGTGCCAGAAGAGTGGATTCAGGTCGAGCCCGCTATCAAAAGAGGCGAGATTCAGACGGTGTCGAAGGTTGAATCCGTTCGGAAGTTGTGGAACCTTGTTCCCCATGATGAAGTGATGCGGGCACACGCTGCCAATCCGAAAATTGTGGAGGTTATCGTTGATCTGCTCGGTCCTGACATCAAGCTGTACGGCGATCAGTTATTCATGAAGCCACCCAAGCACGGTTCGCGTAAGGAATATCACCAAGACTCGAACTCGTGGAAACACCTTGTCCCATATAACCTCGTCAGTTGTTGGGCAGCGATGGACGATGCAACGCTTGAAAATGGATGTCTGTGGGTGATTCCGGGCAGTCACAAGTGGGGACTGATTAGCAGGGAGCGGGAGCAAGAGATCGAAGGTCACGCGCTTGAAGGCAAATGGGAAGATGAATTGCCTGTCGAGTTGAAGTCGGGGGATTGTAGTTTCCACCATAGTCTACTTCTGCACAGCAGCCACGCCAACCGGTCATCGAAGCAGCGTCGGGGATATGCCACACACTATATGTGTTCAAAGACGGAATATCTCGGCGATGCACCTAAGCCTGATTATCCGTTAATCTGTGGTCAAGAATTTCCGAATTATGTTTAATACCATATCGCCGACTCAACGTCTTAACAGCGGGGGCAATCTTCGCGATTACCCCATTCGTAGATTCACTAATTCCGTAAGGGGGATTGATAATGCAATCAGTTCAGGTTTTGACGGCCGCTTGGTATGGCGACCGAGAAATTGACTTGGCGTTTCCTGACGATTGGGACCTCAACCTCATCGCTTTTGAAGAACGTCCAGTGTTGACGAAAGATCAACTGCGACAAGCGTTCCATGAACCGATTGGGGCACCGAGGATCGCGGAACTCGCGCAGGGAAAGAAAAGTGCCGTTCTCATTGCCGATGATCTCACGCGGCCCACTCCGACCTCAGAGGTCATGCCCTTTATCTTAGATGAACTGCAAGAAGGAGGCATCGCCGAGGAGGATATCTTAATTTTCATAGGGCATGGCTGCCACAGACAGATGCGGCACGATGATATCACAAAGAAACTCGGCGCAGATACCGTAAATCGTATCCGTGTCAAGCAGAATGAGTTGGATGACCCATTCGTCTATTTAGGGGATACATCGCGGGGAGTACCCCTCCATATCAACCAGTGGGTGATGGACTGTGAACTCAAAATTGGGATCGGTGGGACATGGCCACACGGTACCGCAGGTTTCAGCGGCGGTGGAAAGCTCGCCATCCCCGGTATAGCAAGCTTCAAAACTATCAGTACCGCACACGGCACCTTGAAGGGCGGAGGCAGGGCTGGAGATGTCGAAAATGAATTTCGGCTTAACTCTGAAGAAGCCGCCCGAATGGCGGGATTAAATACGACAGTGCTGACCCTCTTGGACTATAAACGAGAGATTACCGGGCTTTTTGTCGGAGATTTAGTTGAGGCACACCGGACTGCTGTTAAGGTCGCCAGAGATGCCTACGCTGTCCAAGTGATGCCCGACGCCGATATCGTGATCGCCACTGGCTATCCGCGTGACCATGACCTTCCATACGGAGGGCAGGGCGGTTGGCCCATGAGACATTCCCAGCCGGAGGCAACGCGCGTTCTGATCAACACCGGCACCGAGGGGGTTGGCTATCATCGAGCAGGCTTCCTCCGGGGCAGACAACTTCGTGAAGAAGAGAATCGTGAACGTGAAGAGCGGAAGCCGCTGGTTCGATCAGAGGATTGGGATTATATCCTCTTCTCTGATGCCGTGGGTCCGATGGAGGTATTGGAGACCCACCCCAACGCCAAATTGATGGAATCGTGGGATGAAATCCTCGACTTTCTGAAGCAGAAATATCGTGACCAGAAACCGACGGTAGCGGTATATCGCTCGTCAGCGATCGCTTATCCACGGGATTAGAGTACGGTTCTACATAGAAGGAGACAAATATGCAATCTGTTCAGGTTTTAACAGGTGCCTGGTATGGCGATAGAGAGGTCGACTTGACGTTTCCCGATGATTGGGATGTCAACGTCATCGAATATGAAAAGCACCCGGTCCTGACGCAAGACCAGCTGCGCCAAGCGTTCCACGAACCCATTGGGTCACCCCGAATCGCGGACATAGCGCAGGGTCAAAACAGTGCCGTCATCATTTGTGATGATCTAACCCGTCCAACCCCCTCATCGGAGGTGATTCCCTTTATCCTGGAGGAGCTTCAGGAAGGCGGTATCTCCGAAGAGAATATCATCTTCTTCATGGGCTTCGGATGCCACAGAAGCATGAAGCACGCCGATCTCGTGAAGAAACTCGGCGAGGACACGGTGCGCCGTTTCCGCGTTAAGCAGAACGAATTGGACGACGCCTATATCTACATAGGCGAGACCTCGCGTGGCGTTCCGCTTCACTGCAACCAATGGGTCGTAGACTGTGATGTGAAAATTGGTGTCGGCGGCGCATGGCCCCACGGCACCGCAGCGTTTAGTGGCGGCGGGAAGATCGTCATCCCCGGTGTATCGAACTACAAAACCATCAGCACCGCTCACGGTACGATGGAGAGCGGCGGAAATGCGGGGAATGTCGAGAATGAATTCCGGCTCAACTCCGAGGAAGCTGCCCGGATGCTTGGGGTGAATACAACGGTGATCACCACCCTCAACGACAGACGGGAGATTACCGCCCTGTTCGTAGGGGACTTGGTTGATGCCCATCGCGCTGCTGTCGAAACCTCAAGGGTCGCCTATGCGGTCACACCGATGAAGGACGCCGATATCGTCATTACTACCGGCTATCCGCGTGACCATGATCTTAGCTATGGCCAAATCGGTGGGTGGCCCATGCGGCACGCATCGCCGGAAGCCACGCGCATCTTAGTCTCCTCTGGAGATGAAGGTGTGTGCTATCACCGAGCGGGTATCATTGGATCGAGACTTCAGCGTGAAAAGGAAGATCGTGAACGCGAAGAACGGAAGCCGTTGGTCAGATCCGAGGATTGGGATTATATCCTCTTCTCCGACGCTGTGGGTCCGATGGAAGTCTTGGAAGCGCAACCCAGAGCCAAATTAATGGATTCGTGGGACGAAATCTTGGATATGTTGAAGCAGATATATCGAGACCAGAAGCCCAAGGTGGCGGTATACCCATCTGCGGCGATCGCTTATCCAGCAGAGGAAGGGACAGAGGGACTCTATCAGTCAGTCTGGTCCCGCTAAGTTGGTTCATTGGTTCGCTAGTTCATTTAGGACTTACGCACTTCGATTGTAGTTGCCTGATTTATCAGGCGTTGTAGTTGCCCGATTTATCGGGCGTTGGGAACAGCGTCCTGTTGCGTTGAATCCCGATTTATCGGGGCGGCGATGAATCGCCGAACTACAAGATTCTAACCGTTTAGCTGCGTAAGTCCTATCATTAATAAGCGAATGAACTAGTGAACCCTGTAGCGCGCTTTTTATCACGTTTTACGTTTCATCTGTGATCCGGATTTAACCGTCAATCAACCCTTTCAAATAGGCAACGGCAGCCGGTATGCTTTGGGGACCGAGATGTTCAGGAATAATTAACCCGTCGTATCCGCCCTCAATCAACGCTCGCACACATCGGGGAATGTCTACGTCACCGCTGTCTAAAGGCACCTCGTCGTGATCCCTCATGACCCGACTGTGGCTAACCTGATTGCGAGCGTGAGCGAAAAAGATTCGGTCCAGGCCCCATGTTTCAATCGGTGAATGTGGATCTTCACCAAAGAGAGACATCCCTTGACAGTAGGTCACGCCGTTATTGGGACTTGGTACCCTGTTCCAAACCTCGTGCAGCACATCAATCGCCCACAAATGATTTGCTAACCTCAGATTCACCTCGTCCGCGACGCTCACCACCCGCCTGAAGAATTGAATAACCTTGTCCCATCCATCCTCACCCGGCATTACCATCAGCGGCCTGCCGGGATGATATTCGTCAAAATAGATTAACCGATCCAACGGATAGAAAAGCACCACATCAACGCCGGATTCCCCTATCCCCCGCAGCGTTTGGCACAGGGCATCCAATTCTGACTCGTCTTCGCCTAGCACTGCCTCTTTGGAGGGCGGCGGCGCAATCATCCCGGATACCTGAACCCCACGTTCTTGAAGCATATCCCCGAACGGCTTGAAATCATCCGACGTCATATACCCTCGATCTGAAGCGCCCGGAACCGAACCTGTGCCGAGAAAGATCTCATTCACGCCTGCGTCACGACAACTCGCCGCAACTTCGTCTGCACTACTGGAACCTGCGTGTATACCGACTCTCATGATTTACTCCCCTTTATTACGACAACAGCTGCTCAACGGCATCTAACTCCGCTTCGGTGTACGGGTGTTGAAACGCGCTATCCGCCGGTTCCCCATCTTCCATCAATACCGGCGATGGATTCGGAACCTCCCAATCACCCAATTCCTCACGGCGGACAAAGTTTCCGCCACGCTCCAGAACCGAATAGAACGGTAGAAGAAACATCGTCAATTTTTCCATCAAGTCGTCACCGGTCTCCGGCGATTCGCCTGTTTCAAACATCTCTTGGATAACCAGCTGCAAGGCATTCCATGTGTTGTAGCGAAAATATCCCGGACGCCCCGGTATCTTGCCTTCCGCATCGCCCTGATGATCCCCGAAAATACGCATATACCCCTGTGCATCCGCCCCGCTCACCAGTTGCAACGAACCGTGGTACGGATGCGTTGGATGGTCATGCTCATAGATTACGAGCCCGTTAGGCTTTCGCCAATTCGGCGTGTGATACGCCGCCCCCGTCATCCGTCCCCGACCTTTCTTAATCTCGTCCCGCAACACAGCGTGGATGTACCACACGCCGTGCAGCCCATGCGAATAGTAATCGCTCATTGAGTTGTGTGCCACATAACCCTTGATATCGTTCATATCAGCGGCTTTCGCACGCAAATCGCCCACGCTCTCGGTATATTCCCACGTTGATGCGGTCAAGAGCGGAGTGCCATGTTTCGCCGCCAAATTGACCATCGCCTGACCTTTTGCTAAGGAGGTGGCAAATGGGCGATTGACAAACGTCGGGACACCTGCCTCAAGGAAAGGCTTTGCGAACAGCGGATACAACGAAATCGCAGTGACATCGTCAATGTAAACGCCATCAACCTTGCCAATCATATCCGCGGGATGTTGGACAATTTCAACACCTTGAAACAGTGAATTCAATCGCGCCCCCATATCAGGTCTAATGGTCCAAGCGTGCGTCAGCACCATGCCTGTCGTGCGGATCTGACCCGCGGGTGGGTTCATCGTATTGCCCCAGATACCGTGCATGTGCCCGCCGGGACCGGCTATCACACCAACGCGGACAAGGTCATGTGGAGTGGATCGGGTGAAAGATGGCGTGGTCATAAACTGCTCCTTTTGAAATGGTTATACGTCAACTCCCCTGACAAGTTGCTCTGAATCCCGATCGTATCGGATGGGAGAAGGTAAGATCCCGAGGCATCGGGATTGTTTTTCCTCCCTTATCAGAGGGGCTACGAACAAGCTCAATTTTGCTGATTGTAATGGAATCGGACTTCAAAGTCAAGCGATTTCACGCTCGTCCTCGAGCTATCTGATTTTCCGCTTTGGCTCATATCCCCATCCCATGTAGGCGGGGCATCCTGCCCCGCTGTTTGTAGTAGCGCAATTCATTGCGCGTTATTATGTCGGTTTCGATCCCGATCTGATCGGGGCCAGTTGAGCGTCGGCGAAATCCCGATTTATCGGGGTTGTCGTGGGTATCTTTTATCCATGTTTATCCCTGATTCCGATTGCTTTAAAGCCCAATTTATCGGGATGCTTGACTCGTCGGGACGGAGCGCAGAGAGGTCTCCGAATCCCGACACTTCACTGTAGGTGCTTGCATAAATTGCTTAAATAGTCGTATAATATTCGTTGGAAAGGGGTTTCCTAAACAATCTGACCTTTATCACCTCCAAAGGATAAAAAAACCGATCTGAGAACAGAGGAGGAAAGACAGATGCAACAGAGAGAGAATCTCACCCATTTGATTTTAGTCTTGGTGCTGACACCGTTGATGATAGCCGTTGCGGCACAGGCACAGATTACCTTCGTGTCTAATAGAGATGGGCATGTCCACCCTAGACTCGGTTGGCCCACTGCTGAAATCTATGTGATGGACGCAGACGGGAAGAATACGCGTAGACTCACCAATAATCCCAATTTTGACAACTCTCCCTCATGGTCTCCTGACGGCAAACGGATTGTCTTCACGTCTGATAGGGATGGGCACTTTGATATGCCCGGAGGACTACCCAATATGAAATCTATGTGATGGACGCCGATGGGGGGAATCTTCAAAACCTCACTAACGATCCCAATAATGATTGGGATCCCTCATGGTCTCCGGACGGTAAACGGATTGTCTTCTCGTCTGATAGGGATGGGAACTATGAACTCTACGTGATGGACGCCGATGGGAAGAATCAGCAAAGACTCACTTACAATCATTTTTATGACAGAGGTCCCTCATGGTCTCCTGACGGTAAATGGATTGCCTTCATATCTAAGAGGGAGGGGCACTTTATAGGCGAATTTGGACTCTCTTATGAAATCTACGTGATGGATGCCGACGGGAAGAATACGCGTAGACTCACCAATAATCGCAAGAATGATTGGAATCCCTCATGGTCTCCGGACGGTAAATGGATTGCCTTCTCGGCTGATAGGAAGGGAGACGATGTAAACCATGAAATCTACGTGATGGACGCCGATGGGAACAATCAGCGTAGACTCACCAATAATCGCGTTTGGGACGTTTCTCCCTCATGGTCGTCTGACGGTAAACGAATTGTCTTCTCGTCTGATAGGAAGGGGAACCATGAAGACTATGAAATCTACGTGATGGACGCCGATGGGGGGAATCTTCAAAACCTCACCAATAATCCCCATAACGACGTTGGTCCTGCGTGGTTTGGCCCTGCCTTTGCAGTCACTCCCACAGGCAAAAAATTCACGACATGGGGATGGCTCAAGCAGATTGACTGATAATTACCATTATCGAGGGCACGGTGCGTAGAGGTAAAAGACCGCTTTAAGACCAGAGGAGGACAGACAGATAGATGCAACGGAGAGAGAATCTGACACATTTCATTTTAGTTAGCGTTATAGCTGTGGTACTGACACCGTTGATGATAGCCGTTGCGGCACAGGCACAGATTACCTTCATGTCTGATAGGGATGGGCATGTCCACCCTAGACTCGGTTGGCCCACTTCTGAAATCTATGTGATGGATGCCGATGGGAACAATCAGCGTAGACTCACCAATAATCCCAATCTTGACACACATCCCTCATGGTCTCCTGACGGTAAACGGATTGCCTTCATGTCTGATAGGGATGGGCACTTCGATATGCTCGGAGGACTACCCGCTTCTGAAATCTATGTGATGGACGCCGATGGGGGCAATCGGCAAAACCTCACTAACGATCCCAATAGTGATTCGTCTCCCTCATGGTCTCCTGACGGTGAACGGATTGTCTTCGTGTCTGATAGGGATGGGAAGAGGGATGGGAACCGGGAAAACTATGAAATCTACGTGATGGACGCCGATGGGAACAATCGGCAAAGACTCACTGACAATGATTTTTATGATTCGTCTCCCTCATGGTCCCCGGATGGTGAACGGATTGCCTTCATATCTCGGCGGGATGGGCACTTTATAGGCGAATTTGGACTCTCTTATGAAATCTACGTGATGGACGCCGACGGGAAGAATACGCGTAGACTCACCAATAATCGCAAGAATGATTTTTCTCCCTTATGGTCTCCTGACGGTAAATGGATTGCCTTCGCGTCTGATAGGAAGGGAGACGATGTAAACTTTGAAATCTACGTGATGGATGCCGATGGGGGGAATCAACAAAAACTCACCAATAATCGCGTTGATGACACGTCTCCCTCATGGTCTCCGGATGGTAAACGAATTATCTTCACGTCTCAGCGGGATGGGCACGTTCACCCTATACTCGGTTGGCCCACGTCTGAAATCTACGTGATGGATGCCGACGGGAAGAATGCGCGTAGACTCACCAATAATCCGCATTATGACAGTAATCCTGAATGGGTGAACTCTCCTTTTTCGGTTTCTCTCGCAGGCAAAAAGTTTACGATGTGGGGTTGGCTCAAACAGGTCAACCGACAGCTGCCATTATTGAGAGAACAGCGTTGACAGTTCAGCGCAGATTGATCTTGGAAATTACACAAAACATGAAACCCTATCGTCTTATCTATCAGATGGACTCAAGCGGTGTGCTACCCGCTTCAACGGATGTCAATGACTACCTCAAAGGCATCGTCGGTTTTCTTGAGAACAGCCACATTGACTGTCTCTTTTGGCACGATGGGGCTGGCGGTAATACCGCCAACTACGACAGCGATGTTTTAGAGTTGACCGGAGAGCGTGTTGGCGAGGTAGATCCATCGCTGCTCCGTCTCATCGAAGAGGGGGACGACCCACCGAAGATTGTTGTACCCGCAGCGAAGGAGCGGGGCGTAGACATCTTCTACTCCCTCCGTATCAACGACTGTCACGATTCCTTTGGTCATGAACGGCTGCTCGCCACCTTCAAAGTGGAACATCCGGAGTGGACAATCGGAGCAGGGCATCCGGAGGTGCACCCTTCCGTCCACCGCAACCTCAATTTTGCAGTCCCCGAAGTCCGCGATCTGAAATTCGCCGTTATCGAAGAAATTTTCCAGAAGTACGACTTCGACGGATTGGAGATCGATTTCCTCCGCAGCCCGCCCTATTTCATTCCGAGCGAAGCCCCCGAAAATGCCCACCTGCTCACACAATTTCTCAGTCGAGTGCGGGGGCATCTGGATCAGCGGGGCAAAGCGCGGGGTAGGCAGATCCCATTGGCGGTGCGTGTGAATCCCACTTTGGAAGCGTGTCGGTTAGATAGATTCGACATTCCAACTTGGGTTGGGGAGCGGTTGGTGGACGCGCTGATCCTCGGCAGCGGCAACATAGACTGTGACGTGGAGGCATTTAAGAATCTGACTAACGGTACAGGGATATTGGTGTATCCCTGCGTGTACGCTTGGCCCAGTGGGTACAACATCATCTTCGGCTTTGAGGATTCCGAGCCGATGTTCCGCGCTTTGGCTTCTAACTACTGGAATCAGGGAGCAGACGGTATCTACACCTTCAATTGGAACGCCCATTCCTACGTGCACCGTCCTGACAAGAACGCACAATTCGCGCCGCAAAGGCAGTTGCTGCGAGAAATGGATACGCCCCAAGCGATGCGAGGTAAAGACAAACTCTATGTTGCGGACCGCCTCTTGGGAGAGAAACCGATGCTTCCGCATAACTGGCTACACGCAGCACTCCCACAAACCCTAAAGCGTGGGGAGCAAGTGGAGATCCCCGTTCTGGTAGGAGAGGATTTCACTGCATCCCCTTCCCCTCGGAGGATATGGCTATCCCTCACTTACAGCGCCCACACTGAAGCGAGCGAAATCAAGATTGCGCTCAACAAGCAGCCACTATCGAAACTTGAACCGACCGACCCTTGGCTTCCGCCCGATAATGCGGACACTGGCTCACAACAAGAGCAAGTCCACGCTTTACGTCAGGAAATAAGCTCCAATCAGCTCATACAGGGGAGGAATAACGTCGGGGTCTCAGTCGTTGCCGGCGAAGTCACTGTGAAAGGAGTGGAGATCCATGTCCTCTATTGACCTTACAGTTGGGGAGGCTGCTTGACCTACGAGTATTGTTTTAGTTGATGTTAGAAAATCGATCTAGGCTCATGTTAAGAAAGCGTGCAACAGAAACCGAGTTTTTGTAGGGGTTGGGTTCCCCAACCCGTCTACGGGCGGGGAGACCCCGCCCCTACGATTTCGCTTCGCATTTTGCACTTTCTTTTCACATGAGCCATCGATCTATAGTAGGGCAACCACAAGGGTTGCCCCTACAGAAACCAATCAAATGTAGGGGCAGGTCTTGTACCTGCCCAAAATACTCGGATTAATCTACATGAAACGCTTCAATCTGCCAACCGTTGGCAGCCGCAATCTCTCGCAGCTTTCTATCGGGATTGACAGCGACCGGGTGTCCAACCCGTTCGAGCTTGTGCGCGTCCGAATAGTGATTTCCGTAGGCATAAGATTCGCTCAAGTCAAAATTGTGTGTCTCGGCAAGTTGCTGAACCAACTTGGCTTTATTCTCGCCATAAGGATTTATGCCCACGCCGTGCCCCGTGATCTTTTCGTCAACCACCTCTAAGCTGTACCCGACCATGAGATCGGCATTCAGGTGTTCGTAGAAGAACTGCACTAAAAGTTCCAAGGATCCGGACAAAATAACAATAGATCGTCCTTCGGCACGATGAAATTCAAAGAGGTCATAAACTGTAGGCGAGATATGGTCCACCAAACGTTCCGTAAAGCAGGTCTGTGCTAAGTCGCGGATGTGCTGATAATCTAACCCTTTCAGGTAGACCTTGTTCGCTTTGGCTTGACGGAGGTTCCCAATCCGAATAAAATCAAGGAGCCATTGGGACAGGTTGCACAAGGGCAACTCACCACCCTCAAGCAGACATCTGAGGAGAACCCGCTCAGAAGAGTTATTGATAATTGTCCCATCCAGATCGAAAATAGCACATGAGCGCATATCTGCCTCCAAAGGATCTTGGCTCATCTAAAAAGAAAGTGCAAAACGCGAATCGAAATCGTAGGGGCGGGGTTTCCCCGCCCGCAGTCCGTAAGGGTTGGGGGACCCAACCCCTACGAAGATTCAGTTTCTGTTGCACTAATTCTTAACATGAACCAAGATCTTTATTGTTATATCTCTGGTAAAATCACAAACAGAGTGATACGGGATAGCGCGGAATATACAAGGAGAACAAAATATGTCAACCGATTTGGCACATCATATTCAGAGCACGCCTTTAGTTGATACACATGAACATTTGGATCGAGAACATGTGTGGTTGGACGACGGTCCAGATATCTTACAGGACCTGTTCGGGAATTACGTTCCCGCAGACCTCAACACGGCGGGTGCATCGCCTGACGCGATGAAACGCCTGATGGATGGTTCAGACCCGGATATCGCTGGGCGCTTTGAGGGTATCCGAGAGGCGTGGGATGCGACACAGTTCACGGGATACGGCGAAGCGGTGCGACTCATCGCCGAACACGCCTACGGGATTAACGAACTCACTGGACCAAACTTGGCGTCGGCACAAGAGAAAATTAAGATGCTGAGACGCCCCGGTGAACGTTTCCGGTTGCTGCGTGATGTCGCCAATCTCGACCACACGCAGACCGATGATAAGATATGGCTGTGTGCCCCGGATAGCTCTGGACTCGACTTCTTCCTCTATGATCTATCGTGGCGCAGCTTCTGCAACGGCGAAATCGAATTCGAACAGATCCACGCCGAAACAGGAATCGAAGTGATAGATCTCAGGACGCTGAAACAGGCGATAGAGGCGATCTTTGCGAAGCACGCGTCTACTGCCATTGCGGTGAAAGCACAACACGCCTACAGTCGCACACTCAACTGGATTGAACGGAACGACGTTGAAGCGTCCGCCGCCCTCCGTCAAGTGATGACACAACCTGCTGAGGAAATCAGTGTCGAAACGCAGCTCTGTTTGGGAGATTGGTGCTGGGCACGAGGCGTTGAGCAGTCCATCGAGCATAACCTACCATTTAAAATCCACACCGGCTACTACGCAGGAAACGATCGGATGCCCATAAGCCGAATCCCCG
This sequence comes from Candidatus Poribacteria bacterium, assembly GCA_022826645.1. Taxonomy (GTDB): domain Bacteria; phylum Poribacteria; class WGA-4E; order WGA-4E; family PCPOR2b; genus PCPOR2b. The sequence continues at coordinate 80,704 of JAJDUM010000045.1, read as the reverse complement.
CTGGAAATATGTGTGATCTCTTTGCGCGTTACCTCGACGCCAAGTTTGTCCTGATGCACATCTCCTATCCCTACACCGATGAACTAGTCGCACTTGCAAAGCACTATCGTAACATCTGGGTCGATCTCTGTTGGGCGTGGAGTATTGATCCATACAGCTCCCGCGACTTTTTGCGGCGGTTCCTGCACGCTGTCCCATCAAACAAGCTGTTTGCGTTTGGCGGAGACACCCATTGGCCCACAAGCGCGATGGCGTATGCGATACAGGCACGCAACGAGATTCGTCGTGCCCTTGAAGGGGAGATAGCGGACGGCTATATGACCGAAGGGCAGGCGATGCAAATTGCAACGCGCATCATGCGGGATAATCAATACGCCTGTTTCGATGTTGAGGGAACGCGGGCGAACATTCGCGCCGCCGCTTAATGAGTTCACTAGGCTAGGAACTGTAGGCGGGGCATTCCCGGTCACGGGATCCTCTCGGACTTGCCCCGCTCCAACTTTACTGAAATGCGTAAGTCCTATAATTCAAAAGTTTATTAATGAACTAATGTACCAATGAACTAATGAACCAACTTACGCATTACGTTTCACGTTTCACGTTTCAGATTAGTACCCCACAGCACATCCATCGCGGCGTGGTTCAGAACCCGCGATCACTGTGTTGTACTCCGGATGAATAAAGATCGCTTGCCCTCCGCCGAAGAAGGTATGCGGCGGTAGCAGCTGATGTCCCTTTCGCGCCAATCCCGATAAAACGTTCATCGGTACACCCTCTTCGATGGTAACGGTTGATCCCTCCACAACGCGGAAGCGCGGGGCATCGAGCGCAGATTGTACGTCCATATTGAAATCAACGAGGTTGCTCACCAACTGCAAGTGTCCTTGTGGTTGCATCTGTCCACCCATCACGCCAAAGGTTACAAGCGGGACACCGTTTTGAGCAATCATACCGGGGATAATTGTGTGCATCGTGCGCTTATGCGGCGCAATCCGGTTGACATGGTTCGGGTTAAGCGAGAAACCTGCCCCTCGGTTTTGCAACATAATCCCTGTATCCCCCGCTACCATACCTGAACCGAAGCCTGCAAAAAGACTGTTGATGAACGAGACGACATTGCGATCCTTGTCAACGGCGCAGAGATAAACAGTATCACTTCCCATCCGCGGTGCTCCCGCAATTGGATCCGTATTGGCTCGATCGAGGTTAATCCGCGCCCTTTGGCTGTCGGTGTATTCAGCGGAGAGCAACCCCTCGACAGGGACGTCCTCAACCTCTGGATCGGTGATGTACTCGTACAGATCGGCGAATCCCAGTTTCATCGCCTCAATCAAGCAGTGCAGGGCTGCCTCACTATTATGACCCATCGATTGGAGATCGTAACCCTCAGCGATGTTCAGGGCAAGCAGCGCAGCGATTCCCTGTCCGTTGGGCGGAATTTCGTAGACATCGTAGCCACGGTAGTTCGTTGAAATCGGTTCCACCCAATTCGAGGTGTGGTCAGCGAAGTCCTGCATTGTAAATAAGCCGCCGTTTTCATCGGAGAACTGCACAATCCTTTCGGCAATCTCGCCCCGATAAAATGCCTCGCGTCCCCCTTCAGCAATTAGGCGCAGGGTGTTTGCGAAGTTGGGTTGATAGAAAACCTCGCCCGGTTCGGGTGCGCGTCCATTGATCAGGTAGGTTTTAGCCGCATCAGGTGTGCTCGAAAGCAGTTCAGCCGCTTCCTGCCACGCCAAGCTAATCTGTGGACTGACCGGAAACCCGTTCTCCGCGTGCTCAATAGCAGGCTTGAGGACATCGCCCAGCGTCATCGTGCCGCATGCTTCTAGAATTGTCCCCCATCCATCTACCGTGCCGGGAACGGTCACAGGATACAGGCTCTCTGTGCTTGGAATACTGGTCAACCCCTGCCTTGTAAAGAACTCAAGTTCTGCAGCATACGCCGCCCGTCCGCTGCCGTTCAATCCACGGATAACGCCATCTTGCGGACGATACACCAACGCAAACATATCTCCACCGATCCCCGTAGACATCGGTTCAACAACGTTGAGCATGGCAGCTGTAGCAACGGCGGCATCAATCGCATTTCCACCATCGCGCAAAATCTGTAACCCCGCTTGTGCCGCGAGGGGTTGACTGGTAGCGACCGCGCCATGTTTGCACATAACAGCAGATCGCCCTGGCCCAAATCGATTGGGACGATAATCATCAAACATTTTTATTTGGTCTTCTTTCTTGCATATTGACTACTATGGTGAATGAGAGAGATAGGTAGACGAACCCAATCCGACCTTCGCGAGATTTCCAAAGGCCCCTGCAACTCCCTTGACAAGCCGCTTTGGATCTCGCCTGCCTGCTCTCGGCACGGAGTCCCGATTTATCGGTTGCGTATTAAGTCCCCCTGACAAGTGGTACATCCCGCCTGTCCCGGTTTATCGGAGATATAATCGGGGGCGGGATTTAGGGGGTTGCCTCTGCATCGGGGGTGTCTAAAACAACGCTATCCTAATTAATCCGACGCAATGCAGTAGAGAGATCTGTTCCCTCGTAGGAATATCTCCTTGCCTACAATTGCAGGCGATGCGCTGAAACCGTCATCGAGAAGATTTTCGGCGAGGACCTCAAATGTAGAACCGTGCTTGAGTACCAGTGCTGCGCCGTCCCTGTCTACTACATAAATTCGGTCACCAGCGCCCACCGGCGACGCATAGACATCCGATATGCCTTCCAGGCGTTCTGGTCCATAGTACGCCTCGCCTGTGCTGGCGTTGAAGGCAGAGAGAACGCCCCTATTATGCTTCAAAAAGTAGAGCGTATCGCCGTAGAGCAGCGGAGAAGGTACGTATGGGGTATCCCTGCCATAATCCCAAACAACCGCCGCTGCACCGGTAATGTCTCCTTCCGCATCGTCAAGACGAATTGCCTGCAGCGCGTTGCCACGAAAGCCGCTGGTAACGTAGACAATACCGTTCGCTGTCACGGGCGATGGAATTGTGTTGGCTGTCATGCCACCACATTCCCAAAGCACTTTTCCTGTCGCCAGATCATAGCCACGTGTGCGGTTCGTTGCAGTGACCACGACCTGAGGCGTCCCATTGTGCTCAACGACGATTGGTGTTGCCCAGGACGTACTTTCATCTCGGTCAACTTTCCAGAGCACCGCACCTGTCCGCTTGTCCAATGCGACGATGAACGAATCTCCCTCATGATCCCAGTTGACAACAATAGTATCGCCATAGAGCACCGGTGAACTGCCTTCACCGAAACCGCGCCTGGTGGACATGTTTCCCAAGTCTTTCTCCCACTGGAGATTCCCCTGCATGTCATAGCAGTAGAGTCCGCGGGAACCAAAGTAGGCGTAGACATGTTCCCCATCCGTGACAGGCGAGTTTGCCGCCCAGCTACCGGTCTGATGCGTTCCCTCATGCGGTACTTCTTCACGAGCGGTCTGTTGCCAACGGATGGTCCCATCTGAACGGTTGACAGCGAAAAGAACAAACTTTTGGACAGTTGATGGTCTGTTGGATCCGCCTCCCCGACGACCTCTTCGCCGTCGAGGCTCCTCTATTGGCTCTAGTTCTATCTGCTTGTTGGTCTCAACAGCACTTGTGATAAAAACGGTATCAGCCCATACAATTGGACTGGCATGTCCTTGACCTGGGATTTCGGTTTTCCATCGAACGTTCTTGTCTTCACTCCACTCGATAGGCGGATCCGCGTCCGGTGCAACACCAGATGCCTCAGGTCCCCGCCACTGATGCCAATATCTATCGGTTTCTGAAAACGCGTCCGTCCCCCACAAAAGAACCGAAACTACACAAAAACAGATAAAGATGGTTATTACCCTTTTCATTTGAAAATCTCTCCTATGTTAAGTTTATATCCTTGAATCTACGCAGCCAACTGTAGACGGGGCATCCCCGGTCACGGAATCCTCTCGGACTTGCCCCGTCACACAATTTCAAGTCTGGTAGGCGGGGCATCCCCGATAAATCGGGATCCGAAGCGACTTGCCCCGCACTAAAATGCGTAATCCTACAGCCTTTAATCTTTATTTAGCAACTTCACCCATCGTTCCCAAGCCTCACGGGTCGCAGCTTTCTGCGTTTCACTCGCCTCCGCAGCCATGCCCCGCCTCAAGAAGCCGTGCCCCACACTTGGATAGATCACCGGCTCATAGGTGATGCCAGCGGATGCTGCAGCTGCTTTTGTTGATTCAATGGTTGAGTTGATTCGGTTGTCGCTCTCACCGTAAAAGCCGTAGACAGAACACGTAATCTTTCCCAATGCCGCTGCGTCCGGTGGGCTGCCGTAGAAAACGAAAGCCGCTTTTAGCGAATTGTCATTGGTCGCGAAGCGGAACGACTGCCTACCGCCCCAACAGAATCCACTCACAGCGACTGTATCTGTCGTCGAGGGCAGATCGCGGACGTATTTTGTTACCGCTTTGAGATCGGCTGTGATTTGATCCGGATCTAAGTCACGAATCGCCCGTCGAACATTATTACCCCCGAAGCTGTCAGTGCCGCCTCCGTTTGGCCCCATCCCGGAAAGGAAGTCGGGACAGATTGCGACAAAACCTGCTTTCGCAAGCTCATCGCCGACCTGTCTTATCCAATCCGTTAAACCAAAAATTTCGTGGATGACAATCACCGACGTCGCCTTCTCCTTAATCTCCGGGAACACGATGAAGGCACTGACCTCGCGTCCACTCTCTGTGGTGATTTTCACCCACTCCCCGTGCCTCGGTGATTTCACTAGTTGTTCTTTCGCACTGTTTGCATGGTCGTCTGCCTGTGCATAAATACCACCCATCATCAAACTGGCAATTAGGGTGAAACCAATGACCCGCGTGGTTAATCGGGTTAAACTATTAAGCGTTTTCATCTTTTCTTCTCCTCGGTTGTAGGGGCATCCCCCCGATAGATCCCCGATAAATCGGGACGGGCAGGATTTCGCTACGTTCAACTTGTGGTTGCCCTTCGACGTGTTACGGGAAACCCTGTGATCTGACAACTATAGGACTTACGCAGCCAACTGTAGGCGGGGTATCTTGCCCCGTCCCATCTATCCTGAAAGGCATAAGTCCTGAACTATTCAACTATCTCGCACCGAGAAAGCATCTCCCTACCCCGCTCAGAAAGCTTATCATATTCCATCTGAGTCATCTCAATAGGCTTACGCATCGCAAACCAAGGGAGCGAATAGCAGATGACTAACTCAGGTCTGGGGTGGTCGGCTCGGTTGGGTGTCCCACGGTGGAGTGTTCGCGGGTCCTGAACCCATAGCGTCCCCTTCTTTAGATTGAGACGGCGTGCTGTAGGAAAATCGCCTTTTGTCAATACCTCGTCGTAACAGTTCTCTAACTCTGGATCCGCGAGGTATTGGGTTGCGGGCAAGATTTCAAAACTCCCATTTTCCTCGTATGTATCCACCAGTGGAAACTTGATACCGAAATGCGGACATACCTCTAAACCAACATGTGGAACCAGTTTGGAAATCCCCGCATCTCGATGCCATCGCTGATACTCGCTGCCGGGATACGGATTATTTGAATGGTAGCAGGTAATATGATAGTCACTGGTACCCCAATACCGATCAAGAAAGTCGAGCATCACCGGATTCTCGAAAATCTGCGGGTCAGCAAAGGGCTGCTCCCACGGGACATACATCGTATAACGATTGACAATCTGTAGACGCCCCTCCACAACAAGCCGATCATCGGTGTGTCCACGCACCTCGACATCTTCTCCCTGTGTATTGCTGTGAGTCTTCACCTCTTCCAGAAGGGGCAGGAACGCCTCACGTATCCGATCTATCGTCTCTACTGGTATCAGGTTTTCAAAGGTAACGTAACCGTTAATCTTCAACTCCGCAAGTTTCAAATCAAGGTCATAATCAGGTTGCGCGGCCATCGATCTCTCCTTATCAGTTGGAAATCTGTCTTTCAAACGCCTGATATATCGGGAACATCGGTTGTCAATAATCGAAATCTAATCCCCCATAAACGGTTGAGCCGTTAAGATGCCGCCATCAACAGGATAAGTGACGCCGGTCACCGCTGAAGCCCTTGAACTAGCGAGGAACAAAATCACTTCCGCAACCTCTGCCGGTTGTTGTAACCGTCGAATCGGTATCCGATTGCACCATTGTTGAATAGCACCTTCCATATCACCGGTCGCCTCCGCAAACCCACGCAGTAAAGGCGTATCAATATAACCGGGCGCGACAGCGTTGATGCGGATGTTTTGGGGAGCAAAGTCCAGTGCCATGCTCCGCGTTAATGAGACAATGCCTCCCTTCGCAGCAGCATACGCTGATGATCCAGGCATGTTGAAAAAGCTCTGCATCGACGCGATATTGACGATGCATCCGCCGCCCTGTTCAAGCATATGGGGAATGCAATACTTTGAACAGAGGTAGACGCTCGTAAGATTTACATTGAGAACATGATACCATTCATCTTCGGGCAACTCAACGACATCGGCGACCAGCCCCTGAACGCCGGCGACATTGACAAGGATATTTATCTTTCCAAACGCTGCTACGGCTTGCTCCACCATATTGTGCACATCGCTGGGGTTGGACACATCTGCCCTGACAAAACACGCTTTGCCGCCTTGACGCTGAATCTCTTGGACCGTCTCATTGCCGCTCGTTTCTTGGATGTCTACCGCAACCACAGATGCCCCTTCGCTTGAGAAACGCAGGGCGGTTGCTTCGCCGATGCCCTGACCACTGCCGGTGACAATAACAACCTGATCTTTCATGTTAGCGGTTCCTTCCTTGCAATTCGCTGAGGTATGCACGAGTCGTATTAACCCACATCCCTTGGACTTCTCGCCGGCTCTCCCCTTAGCACTTTCGCCTTGACAGCATTCCGTTGCATTTGATCCATCTCCTTATTGCCGTTATCCCATCAATTCAATCCCTACGATTTTATGAATTTATTTTTTTGCGTGACAAACATTATTCCGATATGTTAAAATATGTCTTACTAGTGTTGACCCACTTTTAAGTAAGCCGAAAACTCTAATTTCGATGAAGTGGGTCATCGGCTGTAGCATGGCGTGTACCTCAATTGTCCGCCTACACTCCAACCAACGTTACATTATCAGGAGCAATCTCATGGAAATAGGAAATATCATACTCTTTGTCAAAGATATGAAAGGTGTTACCGCATTTTACAGGGATGTTGTCGGATTGCAGCCCGACGAAGAACAATCGTTTCCGGCGCACCGCTTCTTCCGGTTTAATACCGGACAGTGTAAACTCTGCCTGCACAGTGCGAGCAAGCCAAACGGCGGAAGACAAAAAATTGGCTTTCCCGTCGAAAGTGTAAAAGCCGTTCACGATGCCCTCAAGAAGAAAGGTTTAAGACTAAGACCATTAAAAAATGAGGACGGATTAGCCTGCTTCGATATTTCAGACCCTGAAGGCAACAGACTTCAGTTCGGGGGACACTACTAACGAAAGTTTACCGCCAAATGGATGGTGATTTGCGAATCCGATCTACTGTGCGGTATACCCGCCATCGACAATAAGCGGAGCCCCCGTCACAAAGGAAGATTCATCCGACGCCAGAAAGAGTGCCGCGTAGGCTATCTCTTCGGGGCGACCGACCCGCCCCATCGGGTAACGCTGCTCCAACCATTCACGTCGCTCTGGATTGTCAAGAAATTCCCGGATCAGATTGGTGTCTATATGACCCGGACAAATGCAATTCACGCGGATGTTCTTCTTGCCATAGTCGATAGCCAAGTTTTTGGTGAACTGAACCACGCCCCCCTTCGAGGGAACGTATGCGTCAAAGCCACCCCCAAGACCTATCGGATAGCCTACCAGTCCATTGATGGAGGCGATATTGATTATCGAACCGCCACCCGACTCTTCCATCGTCCGCACCGCATGCCATGTGACCAAGTAGGTTCCCTTCAAATTGACCTCCATCACACGGTCCCACACCGCTTCTGGGGAGGCGCCTTTTGGGAGGGCTTTATCAGCAATAACCCCGGCACAGTTGACCACAGCGTCCAAACCGCCATACGTCTCCACCGTACCCTTCACCATCGCCTCGGCGTCCACATTAATTGATACGTCTCCGGTGAGAGCGGTGGCGTCACCTTCCGCAGCTTTTATCTCCGCAACGGTTTCAAGGGCATTCGCCTCGTTCAAATCGGAGACAACCACCTTTGCCCCCTGCGCAGCGAATAGCACCGCTGTTGCGTGACCAATCCCGGAACCGCCTCCTGTAACCAGCGCTACTTTGTCCTTCAAACGCATACCTCACCTCCTGAAAACCCCGATCGTGGTCTATGCCAAATCTGCCAATTTGGGCATCACCTCATCAATAAGCAACGTCATGGAATTCAACCACTTCTCCTTGGGATCCCATTCGTGTCCCATCGCTAAGAGTACGCCAAAACCACCGACATCATCGTACAGTTGACGCAACTGATCGGCAACATCGTCAGGGCTTCCCACAATCCACAGGTTATCAAGTAGCCACTCAACTGTGACCTCATCGTTAGGCATGTTAGGGTCTCTCTTGAATCTTTCCTTGGGTAGGAGTTTGAACCAATACTCATTAAAGTCACGTGCGAGGACCCCCTCTAGTGCTTCCTTACGCGCCTGTTCGGTTGTGTCCGCGATATAAATCTCCCGTGCAATACGCCACATCGACCGATCCGGAGTACGCCCCGTCTTCTCTGCCCCCTCTTCCACCGCTTCCCAGTGTGTTTGGATAACCTCTACAGGTATCAGATTAAGGCTCATCGGAATCCAACCCCGCTCGCCCGCCAACACCAGCGTGTCCGATCTGGGTGAAACACCTCCCATCGCGATAGGTGGATGCGGCTTCTGATACGGCTTGATGTGAACCTTTAAGCCGATGTCGTCCACCGGTTCAGGAATCTTATAGCGCCAGTATTCGGTTTCATATAGACCCGGCTTAGGGTCCTCCCAAATTTGGAGCACCGCCTCGATACCTTCTCGCGTCGCTTTGCGTCGGTCGCCATCCGCGGCGAATCCAAACATCTCGCAATCCCCCGGTATTGCACTGGAACCGACGCCCCAATAGAAACGCCCGTGCGCCAAATGATCGAGTTGGGCGATGCGATGTGCGACCGCGGCCGGGTTATGGATGGGCATACAGGTAACGCCTGTACCGAAGACAATGTTTTTGGTCAATCCCAAAGCATTCGCAATGAAAAGCTCAGGGGATGGGATATTCTCCCATTCAAAAGTGTAATGTTCACCGATCCACGCCTCTGTGTAACCCAACCTGTCCAGTGTCACTATCTGATCCATGTCGTGATCCAAGGTCTTCGTGAAATCCGCGCCCGGCGGATGGAGTGGCATTGTGAAGAAACCGAGTTTCATGAGGAAGTCTCCTTGCGGTTAGGCGCAATCCTGACCATATTCGTTCCGTTAAAGGTAGGACGTCCACCAGTTTTTTGGGTGTAGGGACACACTCCTATTCTTATATCACGCCCCTATCGTAGCGTCAACAGAAAACTTCGTCGTCTCTACGGCTATTTGGTTTTCCGTGCACATTCTATCTTCACCCGGTAGGTGGGACATCTTGCCCCGCTGTTTGTAGTAGCACGTTCATCACACTCGTAGGATCATTTATGGTGAATTATGAAAATCCATTGACACCTCTTTGGTAGGAGCGATTTCCAAATCGCGACACTTTGCTCTATGAGCGACTTCCCGACTCCGACTTTTCAAACACAACGGGTAAAAACCTAAAACTGAATAGCCCTATCACGCTCGGTTTTCGCTTGACCCGATTGATGAGCAGTGATATAGTAATCCTCCTATGGCAGCAGGAGCACCGATGGGTTCTTTGACTCTCTGAAATATCACAAATTCATACGCCAAACGGGAGACGGTAATGATGAACACAGAACAGTTCCCTACAATGAGTGAGCGAGAAAAATACCTATTCGATCTACAGGGATTTCTCGTCGTCAGAGGCTTGCTCTCGACCGACGAGGTGAAACGCCTGAACGAGGCTATCGATGCTAACCAAGACAAACACGGTGAACATACCAGTCGCGCAGTTGGTCCAGAGTTGGAGGGAACGCACCTCCGAGGTCATATCAGCGGCATGTTGACGTGGGAGCATCCTTGGTGTCAACCCTTTCGCGATCTGTTAGCCCATCCCCAACTCATCCCTTATCTCAATACCTTACTAGGTCGTGGCTGGAAGCTGGACCATACCCCCGATATACTGACCTCCACAGTCGGTGCCGAAGGGTTGGCCCTCCACGGCGATGGCAACGTAACGTTCAACGGATCCCGCTTCTACGCCTACCAAAACGGCAGAATGCGCTGCGGTCTGATTAACTGCCAGTTCTACATGACCGATGTGAACCCCGGTGATGGTGGTCTATGCGTTATACCGGGCAGCCACAAAGCAAATTTACCGTGTCCCGAAGACATCCTGTTGTGGGAAGCTAACCGAGAAATTGTGCACCACATTCCCGTTTCGGCTGGCGATCTGGTAATCTTCAACGAAGCCACTACATACGGCACCCTTCCGTGGAAGGGTAACGGTCAGAGGCGTACTGCCCTATACCGCTATACCCCAAAGTACCTCCACTATCACGGTGGATATTACGAGGCGAACATGCCGGAATGGGTCTCCGAACTGACCGAAGCCCAACAGGCAGTGTTAGAACCACCCTATATTTACCACCGCCCCCTGATCGAAGCGGATGGCAACACCTTAGTGCGCCCCCGTCGAGAGGGAGAATAACGATGACCGATATAAAGATAAGCCGTGAGGCTCGTAGACTGACGGATCAGGAAAAGAAGCAGTTTCAGCGGTGGGGATATGTAAAGAACCTGCCTGTATTCGATTCGTCTGCACTACCGAGGCTTCAGGAGGGTTTTCGGGAGATGGTCGCGTTGCTGCCGCCTGACGTACACATGAGTCGCGTCAACAATTGGCATAAGGCAAATCGGTGGGTCTACGACCTGTGCCGAACACCAACTATCCTTGATTACATTGAAGATGTGCTGGGTCCCAATTTCTTTCAGTGGGGTGCACACTGCTTTGCCAAATTCCCAGGCGATAAAACGGAAGTCCCTTGGCATCAGGACGCTCGCTATTGGCCCCTGGAACCCGCAAAAACAGTATCCGTGTGGTTGGCGCTGTTCGATACGGATGAGGAGAATGGGGCAATGCGTATTGTGCGGGGCAGCCATCGCTGGGGTAACCTGCAACACCACACGGTTGACGGCGATCAGTATGTTTTATCTCTGGAGGTCGAGCAGGACGCGATCAAACCGGAAGAAGTAGTGACGATGGATCTGAAAGCGGGGGAGATATCGTTACACGATAACCGTCTCATCCACGGATCCGGGCCCAACAACTCGGACCGTATACGTGCCGGACAAACTATGCGCTTCAGCCCAACAGAAGTGAAATGCGATTTGAGCGTTTGGCCCACGTTTGAGAGTTACCTCGTGCGCGGTGTGGACGAATATCAGCACAATCCTGTCGGCAAAGTGCCTACCGACAATGGCAATCCGGTGCGGGCGGCACAGGGGTCGTGGGAGTTTGCTTGATGGTGAATGGAGGTTGTACGTTTCCTTACTGTCAGGGATCTGCTGAATTACAAAATCGGTTAGCAGAAAGAAAATTATATGTACAATCTTAGCGGAAGGGTTGCCTTGGTAACGGGGGCGGGCGGTGAATATGGCATCGGTCGTGCGATCGCCACACGGCTCGCCAAGGAGGGCGCCGATGTCATCGTCAGTGACGTTGTCAGCAATCCTTATGCCTACACCTCAAGCGGTTGGGAGGGAGCACCTTCTGTCGTCCGTGAAATTGAAGCGTTAGGACGACAGGCAATGGCTATCTTAGCAGATGTATCCGATGCCAATCAGGTGGAGGCGTTGGTGAATGAGAGTGTTGAGCGGTTCGGGCATATAGATATCTTCGTGTGCAATGCCGGTTCACGTCCGGGTCCCGACCGTGTGCCGGTGGTTGAACTGGAGGAAGATGCGTGGGATAATGTGCACAATATCAACCTCAAAGGCACCTTTCTCTGCTGCAGAGCCGTCGCTCGACACATGATAGAGCGCAGCGGTGGCGGAAAAATCATTACCATGTCCTCCGTTGTGGGCAGACAGGGGTCGGCACGTCACGCAGCGTATGCCGCCTCCAAATTCGGAGTGATTGGCTTCACCCAAGCCTTGGCACAAGAATTAGCATCCCATCACATTAATGTGAACGCCATCTGCCCCGGTCTTGTTGATACCGAGCGGGTGAGTTACATAGCGGCTGCCATGTCGTCTGAAGACATCTCCGGCGAAGAGTGGCGGACAAGTGGACGACACGCTGAGTCGATGAAACAACGCGGTTCAGAGATACCCCTCGGGCGGGCTGCCGTAGGCGAAGATGTGGCAAACACAGCGGCTTTTCTCGCCTCATCTGAATCCGATTACCTAACGGGTCTTGCTATCAACGTTGCGGGTGGTTTAGCGATGGATTGACAACACAAATTGAGGAAAATTATATGTACAATCTTAACGGAAAAGTCGCCCTAATAACGGGTGCGGGCGGTGAACACGGCATCGGTCGTGCGATCGCCGCACGGCTCGCTAAGGAGGGTGCTGATGTCATTGTCAGTGATGTTGTCAGCAATCCTTATGCCCACGTCTCAAACAATTGGGAGGGAGCCCCTTCTGTTGTCCATGAAATTGAGGGGATGGGACGACAGGCAGCGGCTATCTTAGCAGATGTATCTGACGCCAGTCAGGTGGACGCGCTGGTGGATGAAGGCGTTGACCGGTTCGGGCATATAGATATCTTCGTGTGTAACGCCGGTTCACGTCCGGGCCCCGACCGTGTGCCGGTGGTTGAACTGGAGGAAGAGGCATGGGATGACGTGCACAATATCAACCTCAAAGGCACCTTTCTTTCTTGTAGAGCGGTCGCTCGGCACATGATAGACCGCGGAGGCGGCGGAAAGATTATTACCATGTCCTCGGTATCGGGCAGACAAGGCTCGGCACGTTTCGCAGCGTATGCCGCTTCCAAATTCGGAGTCATCGGCTTTACACAAGCCTTAGCGCAAGAATTAGCGCCGCATCATATCAATGTGAATGCCATCTGTCCCGGTGTTGTTGATACCGAGCGATGGAGTTACATAGCTGCCGCCCTATCGTCAGAAGATATATCCGGCGAAGAGTGGCGGGCAAGCGGGCGGCACGATGAGGCGATGAGACAACGCGATTCGAGGGTTCCCTTGGGGCGAGTTGCTACAGGCGAAGATGTCGCAAGAACAGCGGCTTTTCTCGCTTCGTCTGAGTCCGATTACCTCACTGGGCTCGCTATCAACGTCGCCGGTGGTTCAGCGATGGGTTGACAACGCAAATTAAGTTGCTTTTCCCGCGAGCGAGGACTCCGCTGCGCGGAGGAATCCCGATGAAATTCCCGATACTCGGGATTCTCAATGAAATCGGAACGGGAGGAGGATCATATGGACATTCCAAGAGACAAATTACTTGAAATCTACGAACGGATGGTCACCATCCGCAAGTTCGAGGACAGGGTGCACGACGAATACGCCGCCGGTCGAATTCCGGGTTTCGTGCACCTATACGCGGGGGAGGAAGCAGTGGCGGTCGGTGTCTGCGCCCATCTATCCGATGCCGATAGCATCACCAGTACCCACCGTGGTCACGGTCACTGCATCGCCAAGGGTGTCGACGTCAATGAGATGATGGCTGAATTGTATGGACGCGCTACCGGTGCCTGCAAAGGTAAGGGCGGTTCCATGCACATCGCCGATATAGACCGGGGTATGCTCGGTGCGAACGGCATTGTCGGCGGCGGTGTCCCGCTCGCTTGTGGGGCAGCGCTCACAGCGCAAGTACAAGGCACCGGAGCGGTTGCTGTCAGTTTCTTCGGCGATGGCGGCGCTAACGAGGGCACCTTCCATGAAGGTTTGAACTTGGCAGCCATCTGGAAACTCCCCGCCATATTCGTTGTGGAAAACAACCGCTACGCCCAATCCACCAGCGTGAAGTACGCCTCGGCAGGTGGTGACATCGCCGCACGTGCCCAATCCTACGGCATCCCCGGCGTTACTGTCGATGGTTTGGATCTCTTCGACGTCTACGAGACGACGGGCGCAGCGATCGACAGAGCACGGGCAGGAGAAGGTCCTACGTTGTTGGAGTGCCAGACCTACCGTTTTTATGGTCACTATGAAGGTGATACACAAGGATATCGATCAAGGGAAGAAATCGAGGAGTATCGGACCAAACATTGTGCCATCCAACGTTTCCGGGACCGTGTCACCGAACAAGGATTGCTGGGGGATGATGAACTGGATGCTATTGATGGGCAGGTTGCCGATGCGATTGAGGCATCTGTCGAGTTTGCTGCTAACAGCCCCTTCCCCGATGCGAGCGAGGTAACAACTGATGTTTACGTTAATTACGAGGAGGCGATATAATGGGCGAAGAACGTACAATGAGCCTCGGGTTGGCTATCCGTGAGGCACTCCATCAGGAGATGGAGCGCGACACTTCAGTTATTATCATGGGCGAGGATATCGTTGGCGGTGCCGGGTCGGACGAGCCGGGCGCCGAGGATTCTTGGGGCGGACCGATGGGCATCACCCGCGGACTGGTAGGCAAGTTCGGTCACAATCGGGTACGTGACACGCCGATTAGCGAGGCAGGCTTCGTTGGAGCAGCTGTCGGTGCCGCAGCAACAGGGCTGCGTCCCATCGCTGCGTTGATGTTCATCGACTTCTTTGGTATCCCCATGGATCAGATTTACAATCAGGGAGCGAAATTGCGCTACATGTTCGGCGGCAAGGCGAAGGTGCCGATGGTCGTCCGTGCACTGATTGGAGCGGGCGTGAATGCGGCAGCGCAGCACTCTCAAAGCCTCTACTCCATCTTCACACACATCCCCGGCTTGAAGGTGGTCATCCCCACCACACCCTACGACGCCAAGGGCTTGATGATCTCCGCCATTCGGGACGATGACCCCGTGTTTTTCCTTGAACACAAGACGCTGTTGGGTGAGAAAGGACACGTGCCTGAAGAACCTTACACCGTTCCCTTGGGGGTGGCGGAGATTAGACGCGAAGGTGACGACGTAACTGTTGTTGCCATCGCGAAGATGGTCAACGTAGCACTGTCTGCAGCGGAGACGCTTGAAGCCGAGGGGGTCAGTGTTGAGGTCATCGATCCACGGACGCTCAGTCCGTTGGACGGTGAAACGATTCTGGATTCGGTGGAGAAAACAGGTCGTCTCGTGATCGTTGATGAGGATACCCCACGGTGCAGTCTTGCCACGGACATCGCAGCACTCGCAGCAGACGAGGCGTTCTATAGCCTTGAGGCACCAATCAAGCGCATCACCGCACCCCACACGCCTGTTCCCTTCAGTCCCACGCTGGAGAACGCCTATATCCCCTCGCAAGAACGGGTAGTGGCAGCGATTCAGGAGGTAGTGTCCGTATGACACCGATTGTGCTTCCCAAATCAGGTTTTAGCAGCGAGGCGTCAACGATTATCGGTTGGAGTGTGGCGGAGGGAGACCGGGTCGAAGAGGGACAGCTGCTGTGTGAGGTCGAAACCGAAAAAACAACCATCGAGATTACCGCGCCCGCGTCGGGACTCCTGCGCAAGATACTCATCCACGAAGGCGAGAAGCGACCTGTGGGCGTGACAATGGGCTTTATTGGCGAAGCAGATGAGCCTATCCCCGAAGTTGAGGATACTCCACCCCCAACTCCTGAAGCGACGCAGACTACCACGGCTCCAAGTCCAACCGCGCGTCCGCGTCGTGCGGCAACGGGACGGGTGCGGGCATCTCCCGCTGCCCGCAAGCTCGCAGCGGAGCATGGAATTGATCTAACAGAGCTATCGGGCAGCGGTCCCGGCGGTGCGATAACAACCGGAGATGTGGAGCGCGCAGTTGAAGCCAGTCTGGCAGATTCGGATGTCGAATTGGTGCCGATGAGTTCGATGCGCCGTGCCATCGCTCGGATGACCCAAGAAAGTTTCCAAAATGCACCGCATTTCTACCTTACATTGGAGGCAGATGCAGCGTCACTCTCGGATGACCGCCCAGACGGTATCTCGGTCACCCACTGTTTGGTCAAAGCAGCCGGACTCGCACTCCGTGAGTTCCCCCAGATGCGGGCGCAGGTTGAGGCCGATGCGTTCGCTATCCCTCACGCCGTGAACGTTGGACTGATCACCGCAGTGGAGGACGGTCTGGTTGTGCCTGTGATACGCGATGCGGACCAACGTTCCCTTGCTGAGATCGCCGAGACCGTGCGTTCACTGGTTGATGGGGCGCGGTCTGGAAAACTTTCGGCGGACGATGCTTCTGGCGCCGTGTTCAGCATTACAAACTTGGGCATGTACGACATCGAAACCTTTCACGCCATTATCCACGCACCAGAGGCAGCAATCCTCGCTGTTGGAGCAATTGTGGAGAAGCCTGTGGTCAAAGATGGCCAGGTAGTGCCCGGGGTGCGGCTGGCACTGACACTGTCGTGTGACCATCGGGTCGTCGATGGCGTAATCGCTGCACAATTTCTGGGGCGATTGAAGAAACTGGTGGAGGATATATCAGCACTGGAATGATACGCATTCGATTCTTAAAAAGATGTAAGGACATTTATGATGAATCTTAAAAATAAAGGAAATATGTAGATAGTCTTTTGTAGCATCCCGATAAAATCGGGATGATCCGGGGACGCAAACTAATCCCGACGCGTCGGGACGCTGCATTTGGCAAATTGCTCCTTACATCGTAGGCGGGCATCTTGCCCCGCTCAGAGAAGCATAGTGAATTCTAGGAATAACAGACATTAAAAGTAGTAGATACATTGCTTTGAGTACCGGTTTTATCGGGGCTCCATGTGCCATAACTCTGCCCCCAAACGTCCTTACCTTGCTCCTTTACAGTGTCTAATTATGGTGAATTCTAAAAATAAATGGACATAATAGTAGTACGCACACTCCGTGTGCCGTAACTCCGCGAACCCCGATCTATTAGGGCTCGTTCATAGTGTCCAATTATGGTGAATTATAGAAATAAGTAAACATTATCCATAACTCCGACCTTCGAGAGGTTTCCAAAGTCCCCCCGACCAATTTCCCCCCTGACAAGTCCCGATTCATCGGGATTCCGCCTTGCGGAAGGAGGGCTAGGGGATTTAGGGGGTTGGCTGTGCAGTGGGAATGCCTAAGTAATTGTAAAATCTACCATAATTCTAAGATCTACCATAAACAGCCCTAAAGAAGGTGGGAAGCATATTGGCAGAATTAATAAGTCTGAAGACACTGGGTGAACAAAACGGAACCGATCGGCGGAAAGCGCGGGTTGCACTCGCACAGAGCGATGATCCGGAGGCTTTGAAGCAGCTGCTCAAGCAATACTGGACGTGGCACTTTGAGGAATCCTTAACGGGTGCCGTACGACTGCTGTTAGGGACAAATCTGGGTTGGGAGCAGATGCGTCCACTCACGACGCCGCCAATTGGAGAAGTTATTTCGCCGCTCGGTTATGCACTTGACCACGCAGATCAAAGGATTCGTGATGCCGCTTTTCAGGTCTTGGATGACATGGTTGACATCCCCACCGGAGAAGTGTTGGTCGGTGAGGAGCTGACCCCACTCTGGGTGGAGGAATTCCAGATGGGCCGCTACCCAGTGACAAACGCACAGTACCAGCGGTTCATTCAGGTGACAGGGCATCAATCCCCACCGTCTTGGGAGGACGAAACGTATCCGGAAAAGAAGGGGGACCACCCAATCGTGGAGGTGAGTTGCGAGGACGCAGAAGCGTATGCAGCGTGGACAGGCTGTCGATTGCCCGCCTTTGAGGAATGGGAACGGGCTGTTCGCGGTGACGATGGGCGTCTATTTCCGTGGGGTGATGAAATCGATAAACCGCGCTGCAATACCGTAGAACTTGGTGCGGGCGGCACAACCCCTGTGGGCACCTTCCCAGAGGGGATTAGCCCCTTCGGTTGCTACGATATGCTAGGAAACGTGTGGGAGTGGACAAGCACATGGTACGATGAAGACGAACCACACTTTCGCGTGGTTAAGGGCGGGGCGTGGTATTATAACCACGAATACAGCACCTGCACAAGCTACGATTTCTTCAGTAAGGAGTACACGGAATTTGTGATCGGGTTTCGTACAGTTCGCTAAGAGGTTGCCCAAGTCTATGGGAAGAATCAAGGAATCGACAAATCGACGCGCTATCCCTTTTCTACCCCAACCGGTGTCTTTGATACCGGAATCTGACGGACATGGTTGACGAGCGGTGCGCCCATCCCATCAAATTGGATTTTGATCTCATCCCCGGTTTCATAGGTTGGTCGGTTTGGGAAAGATAGCTTCATAGTCCCGAAGTAGTGCAGATGCACGTCGCCGGGGATACGAAAGTGGGGATACTTGAAGTGATGGTCTTCGAGGTTGGCAAGCGTGTGGCTCATGTGTGCCTCACCCGTGAGCAGGTCTCCGGAATGATAAATCTCCTCCGACTCCCGCACGATGCGGCAACTGCCTCGAACATCCGTAAACGATTCATCAGTTACTAACTCAGGTCCAACCGCACAAACGCGCATTTTCGAGAGCGCGAGCCACAAATAATTCACACGCTCCATCGGATGGTCTGCCCACTCGTTGCCGATTGTAAAACCGAGCCGACACGGGATCCCATCGTCGTCAATGACGTAGCAACCCACAATTTCCGGCTCCTCACCGCCATCTTCTGAGAAGTCTGGAATATCCAAAAAGTCGTTATGCCCCCGCAGGATTGTTCCATTTCCTTTATAGAACCATTCGGGCTGAATCCCACGTTGACCGGGTGTGGGTTTGCCATCTCTTAATCCCATTTCAAACATCTTTTGCGAGTCTGTCTTCGTTGCCTCATCGGTGTCATCGATTGTGTGCATCTGGTCACGCGCTTCCATGCTGCCGAGATGCGTTAATCCTGTTCCAGACACCGTGCAGTGAGCTGGGTCCGGATGGTCAAGTGGGGGCAAGATCCAACCGCTGTCATCTCCCGGTCGTGCGGTTAGCAGCTGATCATACAACACCCGATCTGCGGTCTCAGTAGGAGTCGCGGCAAGGTGCGCATCAATAGTCTTCCCGCTTCTGCGAGCCTCAAGGAAAAGATTGTAGATCTGCGTCCACTCCGCATTGACGCTGGTCAAGTCAATAACGTGTCCGCCATCAATATAGCCGATGCGCCTCCCTTTTTCTCGCAACTGAAACTGAATCAATCTCATCTTCCTATCTCCTCTTAAGCTGCCCCCATGATGTTATCTGCTTCCTCTTTTGACGGACAGACAAATCTTTGTCAGTGACCGTGATTATAAAGATAGCTTGATCTTGCAGCGGCGGAACCCCATCGTCAGTAACCGTGAGCGTGACGGTGTAATTGCCGGGCTGCTCATAGACATGCGTGACCGTTTCTTTCCGCTCAGCAGTAGAACCATCGCCGAAACGCCAAACGTAAGTTCTTATTCCGCTATCATCTTTCGACCCTGTGGCGTTCAGTGAAACTGTTTGACCTGTGAAAACTTTCGATGGGACTGCATCTATAACAGCGACGGGAGCTTCATTCAAATCCGGCGGGCCAGTAATTTGACCGTTTGTCGTGATTACATCTAACTGATTGGCTTCTGGGTCAGACAAGAGAACTGCTGTAAATTTGATAGTAGAAGGATTCGCTTCGACCACCGCAAAAGTAATGGTGGCGAGAGTGCCGTCTCCATTGGATGCATCAGCCAAAGAGGTCGCTGCCAGTGTCACATCATTCTCGGTAATAATTGGCGGCACCACAAAAGCGGCCGCTGGCAGATAATCGGCATTCTTTGCTTCCACAAGTGAAACCGTCTGCGGATCGAACTCTACAGTAACTTGATACGCGGATACGTTTGCCCCATTGCTGATGCTCACGTCCACGAAAAATTCCTGTCCGATGGCTGGAGACTCCATCTCTCCCGGCTGAATGGACACCGTGGCTCGTGCAAAAACCAACGACGGCAGTGCCAAAAGAATCATAATTTTACAAATCGCTTTAAAGCTCAATGTAATCGGGGTTGCAAGTTGCTTTGACTTCCAATTCCAGCGGGATTGTAAGGAGTTTTTCATACGTTTCTTCCTGCTTCGAGTACACAGCCCGAACCTGAACTTAGAGAAATGTCCAATCCCGATCAGATTAGGACATCTAAGAATTCGATTATAGCATAACTACCAATACAGTCGCAATACTAAAATCAGATTGAATCCCGATGCTATTACACCCGTTGTCGCGGATCCAGTCCTTCTTGAACGATGATTTCTACCGTAGGATTAGACCTCACTGCCCCATACAGATTAACATTGATAAAGCATAGCTTTTTTTGATACAATTCATCAATCCGAATAGCTGAACAGGAATCTAACGTGACATGTCAAACAAAACCCTTGATCAACTCCTTACTATCCTGACTCTTCTCCTTGATGTCTGTTATATCAGCGCGTCGGTTTTTGTGGCATACTGGTTTCGATTCGAATCGGGATGGCTGGACGGAGTTGCAATCCATAAGGGGGCACCGCCCCCACTTGACTACTATTTCCAACTCATCCCGCTGATGGGATTCATCTGGATCCTCGTACTTCGAGGGGCTGGGCTTTACCGAATTGAGGCACATATCACGCTCGAAACAGTAGCGACCCTCTCAAAAGCGGGACTGATCGCATTAATCGCTACACTCAGTGCAATCTTCTTCATCTATCACAACCACCAATACTCGCGCTGGGTGATGATCCTGTCAGGCGGCCTGAGTGTCCTCCTCCTGTCTCTTAATCGACTCGCGATCCGGCGTTTCAAAGAGGCAATCCAACAACTGGGCGTTGGTGTCAGCCGTGTCGCAGTTGTCGGTTTTAATAGGACGACAGAGCAACTTATCCAAGCGATCCAAAAGAAAACAGGAAATGGCTACCAATTTATCGGAGTCCTGCTCAGCGATATGCCCCCTTCACAACCAATTACCCACCACATTCTTGGTGAATTCACGGATGTTCGGAGCCTCGTCCAGAAGTATCAAATTGATGAGCTTTTCATTACCTCACCAGCAATTCCCCACACGGAGATCTTGCAGATTATAGCTGTTTGCGAAGGACTGTCTGTACGACTCCATCTGCTCCCAGATCTCTATGAAGTGATGATCGGTCGGACACGAGTGACAGATTTCGATGGTATTCCGGTGGTGAGGTTGAAGGAACTCCCACTCCAGGGGTGGCGCGGAATAATTAAACGCGGAATGGATATCCTGTTGAGCAGCATCGCGCTGATTGTTTGCAGTCCGCTTATGCTCGTCATTGCCATCGCTGTGAAGTTCTCGTCGCCGGGAAATGTTATCTTTCGACAGGAACGGGTGGGGCGAGATGGTAAGCCTTTCTATATCTGTAAGTTCAGATCGATGCGGCAAGATGCGGAGGCGGGTATTGGACACGTCTGGGCGTCAAAAGACGATCCACGGCAGACACGGATCGGCAAATTTCTAAGGCGCTGGTGTTTAGATGAGCTTCCTCAATTCTTCAATGTCCTCAAGGGAGATATGAGCCTCGTCGGTCCTCGGCCCGAGATGTCGGGACTGATTGACGACTTCAGCAAAGCAATCCCACACTACTTAGACCGGCACCGGGTCAAATGCGGACTCACCGGTTGGGCACAGGTCAACGGACTCCGTGGCAACACCTCGCTGGAGGAACGGATCCGCTATGATTTGTACTACATCGAAAATTGGTCAATTGCTTTTGACATCAAGATCCTTTTCAGGACACTCTGGTCAATTCAACGTGTTTCAAGGCGGGATACAGAAGAATAGGGTCATTTAGTTTTACTGTAGGAGGGATCTCCGAATCCCGACATCTCACTGTAGGCGTGATCTCCCGGGTGCGCCTTTCCAAACAAAATGGTTAAAAAGCCGAAAACTGAATAGCCCTACAGAAGAATAACCTGTTCATGGTACACAGTAAACAGAACAATTATCGGTGGGAGGAAAGCGCACATTGGGACATGAGTCGATACACATCAACTATGTGAGGGAATTTACTAAACTCAGCCTCTGGTTTGTCCATAAACGTCTTTGTGAGGGGGAAACCGACTTTGAAGGGTTGGTGAACGGTCGGGTGAATATTTACCGGAACACCTCGCTTTACGACGGAAAACACCACCCTGCCAATGGGGAAGCCGCCCCGGAGTGGTCAGATATTCTAAGGGAATTGAGGACGGTTTTCAATCGTTACATGACTGCGCCCTCCACCGAACAGCTTGAGGCAGCGGGGTTAGACCTGTTATGGCAATACCTGAAGAAACGACCAGATGCGATACCACCGCCTGAAACCCGACCTTACGAGTGCTGGAGCTACGACTACGGAGATAACCAACTCAATATCCACATCTTCAACGTTTATCAACCTCGATCTCCCTTGAGCGATATGTGGATCCCGTTTGCCGCCTCCCTGATCCGGTTGCTGCAAGATTCTCAGGCTAGGCGTCCGGAGGTCGACGTTGTCCGCTGCGGGAGTTGGCTCAATTCTGTGCTACCATTTCAGAGGTTGTTTCCAGACCGCTGGAAACAGAGTGCGGATCCGAGACCCGAAGTTCGATATACTATGGGACATTGGGGTCAGTTTACAGATCGACGGGGAAATTTCCATGCCCGGAACGGGGCGCTCTTTCGGGAGACAGGAGAATTTCCGTTTGCTAACTTGCGGTGCGAATGTCCTATCGACGAGGTTCTCGCCTATCTGAAAGACAACTTCCCCGCCGCAGTGGAGTATAATAATTTTAGTTGCTAAGTGTTGCAAATTCATCGGTTTGCTACTAAAGTTGAAGTGCCCTCTCTTTCGCTCCAGAGGAGCGATATGTCTATAGAAGGCGATACGTCCAATCTCCGCGCTCCAGAGGAGCGCAATGTATATGGTACAGCCAGACATGCAAACATTCATAAAAGAAAAATGATGAACACACAAAATCAATCCGAACCCCAACCAAGCGAAACAGAATTTGAAAAAATCTAAACTATTGAGGGAAACACATGAAATTTGCAGGAATTGATTTTCCCGTAGATCTGCTAAATGCTTTGCGCGATGGTAAATTAGTAGTTTTCGCTGGGGCTGGAGTTTCAATGGGTGAACCGGCCTGTCTACCGAACTTCAAAAATTTAGCGGATATGATTGCAGCAGGAACTGGCCAAGCCTTACAAAGCGGGGAGGAGATAGACCTTTTTCTCGGAAGATTGCAACATGAGGGGGTAAATGTCCACGAGCGCGCGAAGGACGTACTTTCACGAGATGGTCTAGAATCTACGGAACTGCATCGGAATTTATTACGACTGTATCCTGATGTCGGAAAGATTCGTGTTGTTACCACTAACTTCGATCTTTTGTTTGAGCAGGCAGCAAAGGATATATTCGGTAGTGTGCCCGAGGTCTTTCGGGCTCCAGCGTTACCCTTGGGGCATCGATTTAAGGGTATCGTCCACGTCCATGGTGCAATTAGTCAATCCAATGAGGTGGTGCTTACGGACGCAGATTTTGGACGAGCCTATCTGACCGAGGGATGGGCACGCCGTTTCCTCGTTGAATTGTTCAGTAATTTTACAATCCTTTTCGTCGGCTATAGCCACAATGACATGATTATGACCTATCTAGCGCGCGCTTTACTGGGAAGTGAGGAAGGGCCGCGTTTTGCTCTAACCAGTGAAAGTGACAATGACAGAGACCGTTGGCAGTTACTCGGAATTAATCCAATCAACTACTCACAACCCAGCGAGGACGACCATAGCGCACTTGACGAGGGGATCCGTCGTCTAGCAGATCTTATCCGGCGTGGTGCCGTTGATTGGCACCGAGAGATTACCGCGATTGCGGAAAACCCACCCTCTCTTGATATGGAAACCGAAGATCTTGTTGAGTATGCCCTTGAAGATGACACGAGGACTCGATTCTTCACAGAAGCATCTTCAGATCCTAAATGGATTGATTGGCTTGATGAGCGCGAGTATTTAACCCCGCTATTTGGCAACGGTACGCTCAACAAGCGAGATAGAATCTTTTCGTGGTGGTTGGTCGAACAATTTGCCTACACACATGCCAGTAAGCTATTCTTACTAATTGGCAAGCATAATGTGCGTCTGCATCCCCATTTCTGGTCTGATCTAGCTTATCGAATAGGGAGGGATAGGGAAACCTCCTGGTATACGGACATTTTGTCCCGCTGGATTTCACTGCTACTTACTACTGTTCGGAGAGATGCAGATATAAGCATGTCGGGGCATATTGATACCAGCACCCTTCTGCAAAGGATGGGCGAACATTGTATTCAGCGCGGAATGCTGGACAGTCTGTTACAGATTTTCGATACGATGATGGAGAGCCAACTCCGTCTCAAAGAGGGTTTCTTCTGGCCCAATGATGATGAAGACAATGAGACTCCGCCAGTTGATGCAGAATTGCTGCTGATCGGTAAACACAACGCATTAAATGATCTGTGGAAGAAGGGACTGAGGCCAAAGAGATCTCAAGTAGCCGAACCCTTGCTTAACCGTGTTATTAAGCGTCTGGAAGAGCGATACATTACATTGTGCACTTGGCAGCAGATACATCCCGAGTGGGATAGTGATAGCCGCAGGCGCTCGGCGATTGAGCCTCACGAGCAAGATAGGTATCCTCGATCGATAGACGTGTTGATTGATGCAGCTCGTGATTGCCTCGAATGGTTGACCTCAAATCAGGTAGATGTAGCAGTGCAGTGGTGCAATCGGTTGGTAAGCTCGGATGCACCACTGCTGCGCCGGTTGGCGGTGCATGGGTTGTCCAAACGCGAAGATCTGACGGCAGACGACAAAATTGATTGGTTGCTAACACATATAGACCTGCACGAATCGTTGATTCGCCATGAGGTGTTTCGGGCAGTAAGGTTAGCCTACCCCCAAGCCAGTCCAGAACGTCGACGAGCCCTCATTAATGCCGTATGGGCATTTCGTTGGCCACACGAAGCAGCCCCCAACAACATGGAGGAGACTGCAAGGCAACATTTCAAATGGTTTGACTGGCTCCATAAATCAGATCTCAATTGTGCTTTAGCTAGGCAAGTGCTTGGTGAAGTGTTAGCAGAGTACCCGAATTTTGAACCAACAGAACATCCAGATCTAACGTATTGGATGACCTCAGATTCAGGAGGTTTGCAAAGTCCTTTGACCCCTGAACAACTGTTGGCAAACCCGGCCTCCCATTGGCTTGGCAATCTGTTGTCATTTCAAATTACAGAATGGGAGGATCCTAATCACAGAGGACTCATAGAAAATGTTGCAGAGGCAGCAAGGCGCAATTTTGACTGGGGCCTTGATTTGGCAAACGTATTAGGTAGATCTGAAGAGTGGGATGTTTATCTCTGGTCGGCCTTGATATATGCTTGGTCAACGATGGAGTTGAACGAAGATAAATATCGCAAAGTACTCTATTGGCTTGGCAAGACTGAGTTGCATCCGAGACATAATCGTGAAATCGCCAAAGTGCTTTACAAATTGTTGAGGGAGGATGATTCCTCCTATGTCTTGACCCTACTCCCACAAGCCAATAAAATTGCTGCAGCTTTATGGCACAATCTTGACCAGATTGACCGAAGCGAGGAAATAGACGACTGGTTTGAATTTGCTATCAACTACCCTGCGTGGGACATTATCAATTTTTGGGTATATGGGTTTTCGCTTTGGCGACAACACCAAGACCCTAAGCCTACGGGTCTCAGCAACGAGTATTGCAGGGCCCTATCGGATATTGTGGAAGATACGTCACTATCAGGCAAGCTTGGGCGAACGGTTCTCGCGAGCCAATTTGCCTTTTTGCTAACCGTTGATGAGAGGTGGACACAAGACAATCTACTTCCACTTTTTGACTCTAACAGTGACGACTTCCAAGCAGCATGGAGTGGCTTCCTAACTGGGGGACGGCTCAATCCTGTTGTAGCTGAAGTTATGGCTGACCCGTTCCTCAAAGCTGTTGAGCAAATTAACAGTGACCTCTTGAATCAACGGGACCGATTTGTTGAATATTACATCTACATGCTCGTGTATTTCGTTGAAGACCCGACTGATAAGTGGATTCCTAAACTTTTTCGACATGATGACAGCCAAGGGACTAGGGCTTATTTTGCAGAAGAAGTAGGCAACCATTTACAAAACATGGCTCGAGCCGAACAACAGGGATTGTGGCAACGTTGGCTCAAGCGTCATTGGGAGAATCGGTTGCTCGGTATGCCGGCTGGTGAACCTGAGTCTGGCGAGGCTGCACGAATGCTGAACTGGCTACCGCATTTGACATCGGTATTTCCTGAAGCCGTTGATATAGCAGTTCAGATGACGGTGAGCTCGTTGCAGGATTGCTATGTGATAGAAGAACTCGGTATAAACAATGAAAACGATTTATGGCAGAAGCACCCCGAATCGGTAGTAAAATTGTTGATTTATTTGTGGGAATGCGATCTGCCAAGACATTCTTGGCATTCAGGGCGGGACCTGATTGATAATCTCCTGTCGTCGGATATTTCAGAACAACTTAAGGAAAAACTAGAGGATATTAAAGTTCAACTATTATAGCTGTGGAAGACCATATTTTTTATGACTATGCAACAGCGGTGGAAAAGAGAAGGACAATATCCGTTTTTTGCGAAAAGAGCCCTAACCGATCTGTGAGGGTTTGCAACAATCCAGATTCTGACACATGTGGGGCTGAAGTATAACCGATAACGGGTCTTTTTAAATCCGTGTCATCCGTTAATCCGTGATAATCCGTGATTCAGACAATTGCGGCGATCTGCTACCTAATACGGGAAATCTAAAGAAGAGCGATTCTTTAGATAATTAACCACCAAACAGACGTTTCCAGAAAGATGGCTTTCGATTATCTTCTATCAAGAGGTTATACTGATCCGTAACCTGTTGGAGTGATCTGTGAGAGACAGCTAACAGTTGAGAAAGACGCTCTATATGCTGAGTCATGGATTCAATTTGGCTGTCCCGGTTATCTAATACTTCTCGCAAGTGTCTTGCTTCCTCCTGCACCTGCTCCAAGGCTAACCGAGCATCCATCTGAGGGTTAGGGTTTAGGTAGTGTTCAAATATCCTATCAGCTTGAACGTGCCACTTCCCGTCTGCCTTTTCGCCGTTCAGTTTGCCTACCTTAAGCCAACGCTTGACACTTTTAGATGAGAGATTCAGTTGTTGAGCAGCTTGATTGACCGTTAGTTTAGTATCCATGCAAATACCAACGCAGATGAGTCCATAGTCGTTACAGCTTGGATTCAAAAGGAACCGCTAAAATGAATTCATCCCAAAAGATACACCGCCTCGGCATTGACATCGGCGGCACCTTCACCGACATCGTTCTCATGGGAGAGGATGGTACGGTGTTGACGCAAAAAGTACCGTCTACGCCAGACAACTACGCAGAAGGCATAGCCGCGGGTTTGGTACCACTACTACCACGCCAAATCACCGAAGTGCTGCATGGAACAACGGTGGCAACCAACACGATCTTAGAACGTAAAGGTGCTTTAACTGGGCTTATCACAACCAAGGGCTTCCGGGATGTGCTTGAAATTGGACGACTACGCTACCCGCGCTTGTACGATCTGACGTGGGAGAAACCGCTGCCATTGGTGTCAAGACGCTTACGGCGCGAAGTTGAGGAACGCATTGATGCAAACGGTGAAATCGTGCGCCCGTTGGATGTCGAAGGGGCGCGGGAAGTAATTCAATGGATGCTATCACAGAATATCGAATCCCTTGCAGTCTGCCTAATCAACGCCTACATCAATCCAGACCATGAACGACAATTGGGTGAACTCATCCACGAGCTGGCACCAGACCTACCCGTTTCCCTATCCTGCGACGTCCTGCCCGAAATCAAGGAGTATGAACGGACAAGTACGACCGTTATCAATGCCTATCTACAACCCGTTGTCAGTCGCTACCTGCACTCGCTATCCGATCGGCTGAACCAGCAGTTGACTCATACAGATGACGCGCTCCCACTCTATGTCATGCAGTCCAATGGTGGGATCATGTCCGCTGAATCTGCTGCCGAGATGCCCATCCATATCATCGAATCGGGACCTGCAGCGGGGGTCATCGCCTCGCTCACGCTTGCAGACCGTATCGGCTTAACCAACGTTTTGACGCTCGACATGGGCGGCACTACCGCAAAGGCATCGTTGATCGAAGACGGAGGGATTATGCACTCGCCGGAATACCAAGTCGGTGGAGGTGTCTCGGTCGGCACCCGTTTGAGTAAAGGGGGTGGCTATCCGTTGCGTGTGCCCGCAATTGACATCGCTGAAGTCGGTGCTGGCGGTGGGAGTATCGTATATCTCGACACGGGAGGGGCACTACGGGTCGGCCCACAAAGCGCAGGCGCGGTGCCGGGACCTGCCTGTTATGCGTTGGGTGGAGAAGAACCGACACTTACCGATGCCAATGTGGTGCTCGGCTATCTCAATCCAGAACATCTCGCAGGCGGTGCGCTACCACTGAACGCAGAGAAATCGCATCAGACCTTGCACGACAAAATCGCTGCGCCACTCAATTTGAGCACGTCTGATGCCGCCCACGGCGTCTATCGTATCGCTGCGGCGAACATGGCGCGGGCAGCGCGAGCCGTATCATTGGAGCGAGGACGCGACCCACGCGAGTTCGTACTGTGTGCTTTCGGTGGCAACGGTCCCCTACACGCAGCAGAGTTGGCAGAATCGCTCGGCATGAAGCGGATCCTTATTCCCCCTTCGCCCGGACTTTTCAGTGCGTTCGGGTTACTCTACGCAGATATTGCCTATCATCTCGTACAAACCTATAAGCGTCTGCTCACTGAACTTGACATAGACGATTTCAAGGAGACGTTGGGGCGGCTGGAACGTGCCGCACGGGAAGGACTGATGGCAGAAGGGGAAAGCGGTACACACGTGACCTTGCAGCATGGGGTCGACCTACGTTATGCAGGACAATCGTCCGAACTGACGCTACCCATTGTTGAAGCGGATATTGGGGGGTCGCAGTTTTTCCACACATTGGGTGAGCGGTTTGCTGCCAACCATGAGCGCACATACGGACACAGGGCACCCAATGACCCGATAGAGGTTGTCAACCTCCGCTTGACCGCCACCATTCTAACCGCCAAATCCCAGTTCTCATATCTCCAACCCCCAAGTTCTCAAACCTTACCCCCAAACCGTCGTTGCTACTTTGGCAAGGAGACAGGTTGGCTTGAGGTGCCGGTGCTATCTCGTGAAGGGTTGGGGAGTGAGGCTGAAAATGGGCCATTCATCGTCGAAGAATATGACACAACGATTCTGGTCCCTCCACGTTGTACGGCACTCCGGGATGAATGGGGGAATATCGTCATTACGATGGGGACATGAAAACGGGTGCATCGCTTCCGCCGCTTCACGTTCCAGGCGCGGCTACAAGAAAGGTAAGGATATGGAATGAGCAACCTAACCGTAGAAAAGCTAAACGCAAACAATCGAAACGCGGTCCTGACCTTGGTAAATGATGCTTACGATAATGTGCACGGATTCCAATCGCTCACCACGGCTGATTTAGGCGCACTGGAGCAATCAGGTTTCTTCGCGCTTGGCTCTATGGATGGCGAGCTTGTCAGTTTCGCATACAGTTCGATGGTAGAGGAGGGGTTAGGAGAAATTCGGTGGGCGGGTGTGCCCGACGACTGCCGGGGCGAATGCCACAGTTTCCCCCCGCTGCAGGCATGTATCAACTACCTCAAAGACAAGGGCGCAAAGCGGGTTGGCGTAGTGACTTGGCTGGATGCCCCCTATCGCCAGATGTTGAGCCATTTTGAAGGAGAGAGCGTTGAAGTTATACATGACCAGCTTATCCTGCGGCTCGATATGCAAGACTATACGCCGCAACCGCCTCCAATCGAAGCAGGGTATAACGTACGGACATTTCGAGAGGGCGACGAGCAAACTTGGGCAGATGTCAAGAATGCAGTGTTTGGCAGCTCCTCAAACTCGGGCGAGTTCTGGAACCAAAGCTTCTTGGGTGTCAACAAGGGGTTAGACTTTGCTCCACACGGATTCTTCTTCGCCGAAAAGGACGGCGAACCTATTGGCATAAGCGCAGGAATCGTTCTGCACGATAGAAAAAGGATCGGCGGAACCTTCCCCGGCGGCATCGGTTGGACAGGTGTCCATGAAGACTACAGGGGTGTCGGACTCGGCAGAGCGTTGATGGTTAGTTCCCTAAACTACCTACACGACCGAGGCATCGCTGTGACAGAAGTCGGCACCCAATTTTATCGAACCGCAGCGGTGAATCTATACGAAAGTCTCGGTTTTCACATCCACACCGCCTCGTTCACCATTTCGCCCGTTTAGATCTACTCCCTGTAGGAGGGGCATCCCTGCCCCGACATGGAACTGCGGGAACGGGCAATAAACTGCCCTACTACAAACCAGCCGTTCAAACACACCCGGTGTATTCCTTACCCCGCAGGAGTGGAAAGTCTCGTTTTTGATTTGGGTCGCCAACCCATTTCGAGTCCGCTCGCATGTAGCTGGTCGCAAGCCCCCGACGACGATGTGGCGTCCGATTCTCGCCACTACCATGGACAGTCAAACTGTGGTGAAAACTACACCCGCCAGCCTTCAACACCACTGGAACCGCGGTTGATTCGTCTATACCTTGGGCGTGCAGGAAATCTCGCCGTTCATGGGGCCAAATCCCCTTCTTGTAACTGCCGGGGAGCAATCGCAAACAACCGTTCTCTTCCGTCACATCGTCCAACGCCGTCCAACAGCTCACAAGCGTGGGCGGATCCACCGAAGTCCAGTAAGCCGAATCCTGGTGCCAAGACACAATCGAGCCGTGGAAAGCAGGTTTCATCAAGGTCTGGGTATGGAATAGTTTGATATCCTCCGTGCCAAGTAGCTCCTCAACAATATCTAAGATTTTCGGGTTGCTGGCATGTTCAAAAACCACTTCATCGTAACGATGGGGATCCAAGAGTTGCCACACTTTATCGCGACGCGGCACGTTCTCAAGTTCGCCTCTCTGGGCAGCTGCCTCCAACCGCACTCCCGCCTTCTCCGCATTCGGATGCGAACCGTCTGCCAATGCGTCCATCCGTTCACGCAACACCTCTAATGTCTCCTCCGACAGGAGATGCCCATAAATCACAAATCCATCGCGTTCATAATCCGCTTTTTGCTTATCTGTTAAGCTCATTTGAACCTCCTTGTATCGTTGGGTTTTCTGTTTCTACTTGCCAACAAGTTGCCCCGACGCTTTATTTATCGACACCAGACGCTCATTGTAATATAGGTTACCGGGGCGTGTTGACATTTTGCTGTTCCCTATTGAGTAAACGCTGTAGTACATTGTCAGAAAAATGTAGCACAAACTGTATAAGGTTTCAGAACATAAATCGGTAATTCTATGTTCCCCAGGCCCGGTAGGTGCAGTTTGTAACCGCACCGGACATCACAATGAAGGTGATTGTCATAATTTATTTGACAGAGCAGTAGTCATTAGGCAATCTGCCAAATGTAGCGTCCCGACCTGTCGGGATTGGTTTGCGTGCTAGGATCACAATCTAACAGATCGTGTTACAGAGGACTATTCTTACGATATAATCTTTTGAAAAGGAGACCTCCCGATGCAAAGATAAGTCGAAGTTCACGCTATCTGTCTATCTCACCCAACGCGATGCCGCTCAAGAAGTGCCATGTTCGGCTCAAAACCGATGCCCGGTCTATCGGGCACTGTCACGTATCCATCCTTCTCCAATAACATTTGCGGGAGAAAGATCTCGCCCCTTAATGGATCTACGGCAGGCGGATAGTATTCAAGCATCAAACCGTTTTCACGTGCCGCCGCAATATGTACCTGAAGTTCCTGTGCCCCGTGGGGAGCAATCAGCTTCTGATGGGCTGAAGCTTCTTCCACCACCGCTAAGGCAGGTTCGTAACCGGCTAAGATCGCGACATCAATGTTGAAAACATCCGCCCCCTGATAATCCATTAAGGTTTGGAAGTGATGGGCCCCGTAGCCGTTTTCACCCGTTGCGATTAACACATCGTGATCTTTAGCAATTGCAGCCAATTCCTTGTGTCCCCGGTAATCGTGACTGGGGATCGGCTCTTCAAACCAAAAAATATCGTTTGCTTTTAGCACAGGGAGATATGCCACCGACTGCTCAACGTTCAACGCACAATTGGCATCTACCATCAAGGTGATATCCGGTCCAATCTGCTGCCGTGCCGCCTCTATCCGTTTAATGTCATTGTCCAGTCCCGCATCTCTGTCACCGATCTTCATCTTGACTGCGGTCGCAAAAAACTCGTTGACGTTGCGGTCCATCTCTTCTCTCAGCTCATCAAGTCCTTTCTCTCTACCGTAGTAACCACCAGCAATATAAGTGCGAATCCGTTGCTGTTGACCATCGAGCAGCTGGTGAACCGACTTTCCTGCGACCTTCCCCTTGATATCCCAACACGCTTGGTTGATCGCAGCCAGTAC
The DNA here is from genome assembly GCA_022826645.1 of Candidatus Poribacteria bacterium. Classification (GTDB taxonomy): domain Bacteria; phylum Poribacteria; class WGA-4E; order WGA-4E; family PCPOR2b; genus PCPOR2b. The sequence goes on along the minus strand of JAJDUM010000045.1, from coordinate 48,101 downwards.
CTGCGTATGATAGCCGCCCGGACCATATATCTTAATATTATCCGCCAATTGAGATACATACGCGGTATCTATAGGAGACCTTCCTATCAACTGCGGTCTGAACTCGTCAACATACATTGGAAATATCTGAAGCGGTCGCGTCGCTGCTGTGCCTCCATTGAAGCCATAGCCAATAACCTCTTCGCTTCCGCTCCTTGCTCGCACCCGCACCAGATGGAGCCGCCCTTTGTCATAGACATGCAGACCGTTCCAGATTGGCGGCTTATCCCATTGATAGAGTTCGCTTTCGATATGTGTGATTTTGACTTCCTGATTTTGCATGCTAACTCCTGAACGGTTCCTTTACTCTTTTTCCAACGTAATCTGAACCTCAGCATCGACAGAATCATCGTTGAAATTAACGCTGGCGGTGATCAGTCCAAGCGCTTGCAATGGGGAGATGTTATCCGTTATGCGTCGAATCAGTTTTGCATCAACATTTTGTGAAAGGATCAAACCGGCTATCGGAAGCAGACGTTTCAATTCCGGAATCAGAAGATTCGGCTGAATCCGAATATGGTTGTGGCTGGGGTGGTTTAGGAGGTCAGGCATTTTTGTGCTAATCAGTGCGCCCTCCTGCCCGGTGAACGAATTGATAGCAGACTCTACTCCACCGAGCGTTGTGCCGATGACGCAGTAATTGTCGATAAGTGCGTACCCTCCCTTTAAGGCGAAGATGAGTCCAACTCGAAGTTGTATCGGCTGTAACTCAAGACCTTGATACTTTATCGGAGCCGGAAATCGGAGCCGTTTGCCGTTGACAGCAATCTTGGTTCGCTTGAGTTTTGTCAAAGCCGCTTCCAAACTCGGCTTATCCTGAATTGGACAGATCAGAAGTATCGAAGGCACCAACGCGGGAACACCTGTTGGGGGAGGTAGCAGTACCAACGCAATTCTGTCTTCAAGGTGGTGCGATAAATCAATTCCATTTCGCTGATATCTCAATGACAGGTTGGCTTTCATCTGCTGCCACACCCCTGCAAGATTTGCATCATTGCTTGCGCCCAGAAACGCTGTTGTTGTAGGAAGCATCGAAAATAGTTTTTCGTCTGCCGGTCGTGGGGAGTGTCGAGTTTGCGAATTAGCACCCCTAATCATTCGGTGCTGCGAGTAGATGACACCATCTTCGTAACGATTACTGAATGTCCACACCTCGATCCCCTGTAATAATGACTTGAGGGGTTGATCAAACTGAACAACTTCAGTAAGTTTGGCGGGGTTGATATAAACGGTGTTGCCAGCGATGTCATACTGCTTGCCCAGATAGTCTCCTGTCGCCGCTAACGCAGCAAAGCCCTGCTTCTGTTCGGCGTAGACATCAACCGTATCCTGAATCAAAGATTTATCCGTCGCTAACAAGCCGATTTTGCCAATAAAGGTGTAACTGAAATCTTGCGGATACCCTGTGATAGTGTTGATATCCAGTTTTCTGTAACTCTCTTTTAACCGTTTGTATTTGGGATTGATCGGGGCTGTTGCGGTGAGCGTCGCAATTTCCAGTTTCTGCTGCGCTCCGAGGGCACTCATGAGCAGAAAGGATATCTTACCATCCCGCTCATAAACCCCCACAATCGCCTCTTCGCCCAAGTAGCCTTGAATTCGCTTGAGATCCAATTTGCCCCCCATTTCTAACTCCCACCGCTGCTTCTGATACATAAGCCGTCGCCACCAGAGTTCTCGTTGGGTTTCCGCAAGGATTGGCATTTGTGTGGCTTGCGTCCCAAATTCTGTCCGTTGAAAGGTTTCGATGAAACTCCCTAAGTCTTTCACACTTATATAGCAGATCGGTGCATCGGGCAGGAGGGCATGGAGACTCTGATCCGGTTCCCATAGAGAAGTCTGGCGATAAATCAGCACAATCAGGAGCAGGAGAATGACAATTGTACCGAAGATAATAAGCTGCGTTTTAGAGAGGCGAAATCTTAGTGGTAGCACAGGAAGTTAGATGCGTGAAGAAAATTGGCTGATAATCCGGTTGAATTAATGTTCCAAACTCTATACAATAAACACACGGTCTACTATAGCATTGCATGTAAGCAGCGTCAAGCATGAAAGCATAGGGACATAGGGTCATTTAGTTTTACTGTAGGAGGGATCTCCGAATCCCGACATCTCACTGTAGGCGTGATCTCCCGGTTGCACCTTTTCAAACAAAATGGTTAAAAAGCCGAAAACTGAATAGCCCTACATAGGGACAACGATTCAGCAATAAAACCCCTCAACAAATTTAGGAGGTCGTATGAAAACCTATCGCGTCGCAATTTTAGGGTGTCGTGGACGAGGCACCGCCGCTGCTCGCGCCTATCACGCCCATCCGCGTACCGAAGTGGTTGCATTGTGTGATTTAGTTCAGGAACGACTGGATACCCTCGGCGATGAGTTGGGTGTCGCTGCCCGGTTTACTGACCTAGACGATATGCTTGCCCAGGCCCAACCGGACCTTGTGGCTATCCCAACAGGGACAGAGTTCCACTACCCACTCTGCATGCGCGTGTTGGAACACGGTGTCCATATTGAAGTTGAAAAGCCGATGTGCGTTGACCTTGAAGGCACCACTGCGGTGATGGCAAAGGCGCAGGAGAAGGGGGTGCGGGTGGCGGTGCATCACCAAGGGCGTGTTGGTGCACTGATGCGAGCGATGCACAAGGCGTTCACGAAAGGGGCGATTGGCGAACTCCGTTACATCAACAGTCGCGGCAAAGCCTACTACGGTGGCCTGGGATTAATGAACATCGGTACACATCAGCTGAATAATATGCTCAAGTTTGCGGGACATTGTCGCACTGTTTCTGCCGTTGCACTGACAGACGGTCATCCCATCACACCCGAAGATGTCGTCCCATCCCCGCTCGGTATGGGAACGATTGCAGGGGAATCTATCACGGCAACGCTGCACTTTGACAACGACGTAACCGCGAATCTTCTACAACACCGCTTCCCAACGGGCACAAATCCGATCATGGAAATCGTTGGCACTGAAGGAAAACTATTCGGTTCGGCATGTCTGCTTATCAAAGATGGTGCATGGCATTTGCCGCAACCTGTCTATATTCCAGAGGGGAAGCCCGATCAATGGGAACCGCTAGAACCTGTCTATCCAGAATACTATGATCGCTCAAGTCCGGCCAAGTTGGACGATTACTGGTTCGTTGAAGAATATGTTTCTGCCTTGGACCAAGACCGAGACCACGAGTGCAGCGGTGCAGAGGGACACCACATTGTGGATATCATGATGGGGATCTTTGAGTCGGCAGCGCACGGGAAACGGATCAATCTGCCCCAAAAATGCTTAGAACATCCACTGCTCCGCTGGCGACGAGAGCAGGGTTTAGCCCCACCTGAACCGATGCCCCGAGACTATAACGAATGGCTGGCAGCTGAAGATCAGCGGCTCGGACGAGGATAGATAGTTTTTATCCATTTTTTCAGGTGCGTAGGTTGGGTTGAATGGTAAAAGGAATCCTATCGGCAGCAATAGAATGTTTTGAAAAATACTCGCCTATATAGATGGATACAGTGAACCCCAACACCACACTAGTACACTGTCAGATGAATGCTAATGGTCCTGCTCGTAGTGGATTGACAAATCCACTACACATATACCTAGCACATTGCGCCATAGTCCAGGTATTTATGGCGCCGTTCCGCCTGTCCCGCCTGTCCCGATTCATCGGAGATCTTATCGGGGAGAGTCCGAAACCTCGATAAATCGGGATTCAAAGCAACTTGGATATGTCTATTCAAGTTGAGCGGTGAGTGACTTGTCAATTTATTTGATGAAGTACTAATTTTGCAGCTGTTAATAACGTGATGCCATTGGTTTATCGGTTCATTTAGCCCCAGCGGGGCGACATGTTTATAGTACACGGATAAATAAATATCCTAAAGCCCCAGCGGGGCGACATGTGTATCCGAAGGGTGGAACGTAAGAAGAATGAATGAACCAACCGACTAATGAACCAATGAACTCCCGATTAATCGGGATCCAAAGCGACTTGAACAATGTGGAAACGGCTTTCTTACTCACTGGCACTAAAGGTAATAGAAGGGATATCAATGAAAATAGAACAAATCGAGATATATCCGCTTGAAGCAAAACTATCAAAACCGTTCGGTTGGTCTCAGCGGTGGACAGACACACGGATGACGACCGCAGTGAAAATTACCGCTGACGACGGGACTTACGGTTGGGGTGAAAGCGGCGACGCACGGACAATGGAATTTCTTGCCCCACTGCTTATAGGCAAAGACCCTCGCCGCACTGAAGCAATTTGGCAGATGCTATATACACTTGGATATCAGGGACACGGTTTCGCAGGAGGGCAGATGGTCGCCATCAGTGCGTTCGACACGGCACTGTGGGACATTGCCGGGAAAGCGGCAGGACGACCGGTCTGCGAGTTGCTGGGCGGGAGTGTGCGTGACCGCATCCCCGTCTACGCCACTGGGCTCTACTACACAGAGGACGACTTTCCAGATGCCTTAACCGAGGAAGCCTTAGGGTATGCTGAGGCAGGTTTCACCGGGATGAAAATGAAAATCGGCGGAAAGCCAGTTGACGAGGATATCGAGCGGGTATATCATCTCCGTGAAGCGCTTGGTCCGCAAACCCATCTCATGGTGGATGCAAATGAGGCTTACAGCCCGACGACGGCTGTCATGGTGGCGCAAAAACTTGCCGATGCTGACCTGACCTGGTTTGAAGAACCGTGTGGATCGTACAATGATAGCGGCAATCTGCTTGTTCAACAGTTGGGTTTGATGCCAATCGCTGGCGGCGAAAGCCTGAAGTCACGCTATGAATTCGCTGAACGCCTCGCCAGCCACATGTTTGATATTATTCAGCCGGATATTGTCGGTGCCGGTGGGGTATCGGAGATGTTCAAACTCGGTCACATGGCAAACGCCTTTGGCGTCCACTTCAATCCGCACTTCTGGGGAACCGGTATTAGTCTATCGGCGACGCTGCATGTGGTAGCCTGTCTTCCGTCGAACCCACCCTCCGACTGCCCCGAACCATATATCAATCAGTCCGTTATGGAGTTTGATCGGACGCCTCACCCGATTCGAGAGAACCTCACCGATCCTATTTTTGATCAGGTAGATAGCCATATCCCAGTTCCAACAACCCCAGGGATAGGGGTCGAGGTAATTGAAGAAGAAGCACGCCGGTTCTTGGGCTGGGGACTAAGTTCTCCAATAAGAGTTACCGCATGATTCACTAACCCTTTTTAATTTTTCAATGAACCATGTAATCGTCTAAAGAAAGTAATGCAAATAGAAATTACACACTTCAGAGTGTAGTTGCCCGATTCATCGGACATTGAGGGATGTGTTCAGACTCCATACCCATCGTAGGCGGGGCATCTTGCCCCGCATTGGCAGCATCGAACTATAACATCTCTTCGTTCAACTGTGTAAGTTAAGTGTAGGTTGGGTTGAACGACACCGATAAAAAATACCACGCAGTACACGGAAATTTTGATGTTATGTGGTGCTTGAACCTACTACATTGTCAGAAAAATGTAGCGCAAACTGTATAAGGTTTCAGAACATAACTCGGTAATTCTCTATGTTCCCCAGGCCCGGTAGGTGCGGTTTGTAACCGCACCGGACATCGCAATGAAGGTGTTTATCATAAGTTATTTGACAGAGTACTACTCTACTCTAGTGAAACCCAACACTAAAACCAAAATCCCCTGTGAGCCAATGGTTTTCACGTTTCACGCGCTGTCTGTCATGGAGGAATGTATCGACAACTGCAAACTCGCACAATTAGTCTTAATATATTGAGGAGGCAAGCGTGGCAAGAAAGAAAATTCTGTTCACAGATTGGCGGGATATACAGTGTGGGGCGGTTGCTTGGTTGACAGCGGACGGCGAGCATTACCGGGTCAGCACCCCACCCGAACCGCAGGTCCCCATGCGAGCTGAACCCCGTTTGGTGCCGCGTGGCATTCGCTTGGAAGCACAACCGGCGCGGAAAGCGGGAAAAATGGAAGGTTACGGGGGATGGGGACGTGTAATCTTCGATGGCGAGCAGTATCGCACCTGGTATATCGAAGTCAATGGGGTCTCAATGCTGGGCTCAGGATCGGTGGCGCATACCGACACCATCAGCTCTGTTGCTATCTGTGGGATTAGGTCACAAGATGGCTTTCACTGGAGCGAACCGACGCGCAGCGAAATCAGTGTGCCGGGACAGCACGGCTTCGACGGGATGACCTTTTTCATTGATCCCCACGCCCCCGAATCCCAGCGTTACAAGTTCATCTATTGCGCCCAATTTGAGGAGGGCATGTTTCAACCGCAGCTTACCGAGTATTTCAACCGCCAGCCACGCCATCAAGATGACCGGATATCAGGGGAACGGCGATTTGGGATGTTTGCCGCCGTGTCGCCCGATGGGGTCAATTGGACGGCGTTACCCGAACCGTTTATGTTGCATCCAAGCGATACCGATACCACCGTACTGTGGAATGAAACGTTGGAACGGTACGTGATGTACACCCGTATGATGCGTAACGGACGGCGCTGGATCGGACGGGCGGAAGCAGAGGACTTCATGCACTGGACACCTGTGGTTCCTATTATCTGGCCCCGCCTCGAAGACCCACCGGACTATGATTTTTACCTCAACGGTTATAGCCCCTATCCCGACCTCCCGGAGTATCAACTGATGATTCCTATGCTGTATCACCGCTACACCGAGCGTAGCGAGGTTCGGCTCTATTCAAGTGAGGATGGTATCGCGTGGAATCAAATTCCCGGCGGTCCCGTTCTAGCACCCGGCGAATTAGGAGAATGGGATTGCGAGTTTATCGGTACAGGGAAGGATCTCCAACCCTTCGGTGCGGACAAAATTGCCATCCCCTATTCCGGCACAATTTACCCGCACAAGTTTCCTCGTTGGTCCTCGATTTTTGATGCAGCGAGCATGGGGTGGGCGTGGTGGCAAAAAGATCGACTTTGTGCAGTAACCACGGACAACGAAGGTGAATTCTGGACTATACCAATTCTCCCGTCAGGTCGGCAGGTCCGACTCAATTTCCGTGCGCCGATGGCGGGTAATATTGAGGTCGGAATCGAGGGAGTCGTGGGACGTTCTGCGTCCGACTGCGACCCACTGACCGGTGACTGTTCAGACAAGATCGTAACATGGAACGGCGAATCCGACATCAATGCACCGGAGGGCAAACCGATCATCCTGCACCTGAAGCTACGCGCTGCGGAACTGTTCTCCGTTGCCTTTGAATAATTCCCTGTGCAAATTTCAAACAGCGGAAGCTACTGGCTAACAACCGGAGCATTCACGACCGCAAGAAACTCGGGGTCATGCCGCGCAGACTTTCAAATTTTTTAGTAAGATAACAGATGAAAAACACTCAGAAAGGAAAACAAGAATGTCCGACAAACGTCCAAATATCCTATTCGCTTTCGCCGATGACTGGGGGAGGTACGCCAGCGCGTATCGACAAATCGAAGGGGATAACACGCCCAACGCCCTACTGGACACACCGAACTTTGACCGTATAGCACGCGAGGGTGCACTGTTTACCAACGCTTTCGTGCCCGCACCTTCCTGCACACCGTGCCGGAGTTCTATACTCACGGGTCGCTACTTCTGGCAGACAGGACGCGGCGCAATTCTCCAAGGAGCAGTCTGGGATCCGTCCATCCCCTCATATCCCTTACTGTTGGAAGAAGCGGGATACCATATCGGCTACACCTATAAGGCGTGGTCGCCGGGGGTGCCGCGCGATGCACCCTATGGCGGAGATCGAACACGCTACGCACCGGCAGGAACAAAGTTCGGTGAGTTTTCGTTCGTTGCCACGGAAAATGTCCCCCAACACGGTGTCGAAGGTGCGAAACAGATCCTCTACGACGAATCTCGCCAAAACTTCGACGCATTTCTGGACGCACGTCCACCGGATACGTCGTTCTGCTACTGGTGGGGACCCACAAACACGCATCGTAAATGGCAACGCGGCTCCGGTAAGGCGCTCTGGGGATTAGACCCGGACGACCTGAAAGGACGGCTGCCCGCCTTTCTGCCGGACGTGCACGACGTACGGGAAGATGTCTGCGACTACTTGGGCGAATGTCTCGCCGTAGATGCTGGACTCGGAGGGCTTCTGGAACGCCTAGAGGAGTTAGGGGAGTTAGACAACACACTCATTGTCGCAAGTGGCGATCACGGCATTCCAGGATTCCCACGTGGTAAATGTAACCTATATAACCTTGGTTGTGAGGTCGCACTGGCAGCGCGTTGGCCCAAGCATATCCCCGCAGGCCGAACGGTAAACGACTTTGTGAACCTCATGGATTTAGCGCCGACCTTCATGGAGGCTGCTGGTCTTGAACCCCACAGCGATATGACGGCTCGGAGTCTGCTAAATGTGCTAACCTCATCACAAGATGAGCAGGTGGATCCAGAACGGACGTTTGTTGTTACGGGTCGAGAGCGACATGTTGGTGATGCACGCGAGGACAATCTGCCTTACCCACAACGCGCCATCCGTACAAAAGATTTCCTATACATCCGCAATTTCACGCCTGATCGTTGGCCCATGGGGGATCCAAGAGGTTTGGACGATCCCACTACAGAACCACCATCGTTCGATGATCTGTGTGATGACACAAGACTCGTCTATCCGGACATGGATGCCAGCCCAACGAAGGCATGGATGATCCACCACCGCGCAGAGACACAGGTGCAAAGGCTCTTTGATATGGGATTTGGAAAGTTTCCTGCGGAAGAACTCTACGACCTGCGGGTAGATCCGCACTACCTGAACAATGTGGCGGAGGAGGCTCAATATAAAGAAGTCCGACAGCAACTCTCCGATCAACTCATGAGCGTTCTGACAGAACAGGAAGATCCGCGGATTGTCGAGCCGGATTGCCGTTTCGAGCGTTCCCCATTCACAGACATCTAGGGACATTTATAGTGGATTCTAAAAATAAACGCTCATGTTAAGATTAGTGCGACAACGCCCCTTTGCTTCAAAAACCGTAGGCGGGGCATCTTGCCCCGCGCCTGACGATTTCACCGTAATTGTACTCTGTTTTTACATGAGCCAAAATAAATAGACACTTTCGCCGCCCGGTAGGTGCGGTTTCCTAACCGCACCGGTTTGGAGTGTCTTATTAATTCTAAAATCTACCATAATTCCCCTGTAGGTCGAAGACTCCCGGAACGGAGAGGGATCTCCGAATCCCGACTTCCTACTGATTTGAGAAAGGAAAAGGTACATGATTCAGATTGCAGAAATGCTCGGTCCACACCCCTCATCGCTGTGGAAAATGGTCAAGCAGTGCGGCGTCGATTATGCGGTCGGCGCGATGGACACCCAAAACGACTCAGAAGACCTGCCGTTAGCGGAACGACCCTGGGGATATAATTCACTTGCACGGGTGAAAAAGGCTTACGAGGACGGGGGATTTGAACTCGCTGTCCTTGAGAGTCGCCCACCGCTGAACAACGCCAAGCTCGGGTTGCCCGGACGGGACGAGGAAATTGAGACCGCCTGCGAACTCCTCCGTAATATGGGAAGGTTGGGCATTCCTGTCTGGTGTTATGAGTGGATGGCGGTGTTCAATTGGATGCGTACCTCTACAGAGATCTCCTCTCGTGGCGACGCACTCGTGACAGGCTACGACAACGAACAGATGCGTGACGTGCCAAACACCGAATACGGGATTGTAACTGAGGAACAGTTGTGGGACAACCTGAAATATTTCCTTGAGCGTATCGTGCCGGTGGCTGAAGAGGCGAACGTCAAATTGGCGATGCATCCCGATGATCCACCGCTCTCTCCCATCCGGGGGATTGGTCGGATTATGCGGAGCGTCGAAAACTATCAGCGTTTGATAGATCTGGTACCAAGTCCGGTGAACGGAATCACACTCTGTCAGGGAAACTTTACGCTGATGACAGATGATCTGCCGTCGGTTATCCGTCATTTCGGCGAGCAGGACAAAGTCTTCTTCGTGCATCTGCGTGATGTAAAGGGAACGCCGGAACGATTTCAGGAGACCTTCCACGACGATGGCAAGACCGATATGTTGGCGTGCTTGGAGGCATATCGAGATATCGGATTTGATGGTGTACTGCGTCCCGACCATGTGCCGACAATGGAAGGCGACAGCAACGAACATGCTGGATATTCATCGCTGGGACGGTTGTTTGCCATCGGCTATATCAAAGGGCTGCGTGAATCGGTGTATAAGGAATGAATTGGGTGATTCACTGTCGCAAAGTATGTCCCGGCAATAGCGACGCAAGAAAATTCTGCTGCGGATCACATATTCTTTGACAAACCGATTAATACAGGTTATAATTATAATTGTGTTATTGAAACTGAATCTCAATATCAATAACATGAGCATTAAATAACTGTACAATTTTCGGAGGGTACAATGCTAAGATATCTGGCTGGAATTCTATGTCTATGCCTAACCGTAGGAACGGTTGGTGCAACCGATCACAAAGAATTGGTCGTCTATTCAGGGCGCAGCAAGGGATTGGTCCACCCTATCATCAAGCAGTTCGAGAAGGAGACCGGTATCACGGTCAAGGTGCGTTACGGTAATACCGCTCAACTTGCAGTCGCTTTGTTGGAAGAAGGGGAAAAAAGCCCCGCCGATCTTTTCTGGGCGCAAGATGCTGGTGCACTCGGCGCAGTTAGCAAGCAGGGATTGTTTCAGGCGTTGCCCGAATCTGTCTTGTCGAATGTGCCCGAAGGATTTCGCAATGGCGAAGGTACATGGATCGCAACCAGCGGGCGTGCCCGGGTACTCGCTTATGCGCCTGAACGTGTTGCAGCGGAAGAATTGCCCAACAGCGTCTTCGATTTGACCGACGCAAAGTGGAAGGGACGTGTCGGTTGGGCACCGCAGAACGCGTCATTTCAAGCCTTCGTAACGGCGATGCGTGTGCTTGAGGGTGAGGAGAAAACGGGAAAATGGCTGCGCGACATGAAGGCAAACGGTGCAAAAAGGTACCCGAAGAATACACCGATCATTCGGGGACTTGCCTCCGGAGAAATTGACCTTGGCTTGCCCAACCACTATTACTTGATGCGCTTCAAAAAGAGTGATTCTGGATTTCCTGTCGAGCAAACTTTCTTTGGAACCGGAGATGCAGGAAACCTCGTCAACGTAGCTGGAATCGGTATCCTGAGGAGTAGCAGCCACGCCGATGAAGTCAGCAGCTTCGTCGAATACCTGCTATCCCCGAAAGTTCAGCAGTTCTTCATCAGTGAAGTCTTTGAGTATCCTGTTATAGATGCGGTCATTCCTAGCGAAAAATTGCTGCCACCCGACGAACTCTTGAAACTAAGACCCGATATCAACCTAGAAAAGTTGGACGACCTAGAAGGGACATTGAAGCTTCTACGCGAGGCGGATATTCTGTGATCTATTCTCAGACACGACCTTTTCCACCATGGTATTTTCTCGTCCCCGGAATTGCCGTTGGGGCTGGAGTGCTGCTGCCGTTAGTCTACCTCATCGTCAGAGCGTTCGGAGCGGAAGTAGCAGAACTAATCCAAATCGTCTTCCGCGCCCGGACGGTACACCTTTTGGGGAATACCCTTCTCCTCGTGGTTGGGGTTGTAGGGACCGGCATACTTTTGGCGGCACCGCTCGCGTGGATAACAGCGCGCACGGATCTCAAAGGCAAACGGATTTTTACGTTGCTCGGAGTATTGCCGCTGGCAATCCCCGGCTATGTAATGGCTTACGCTTTGTTAGGGTTAAGCGGACCCTACGGAACCTTTGCAAGCCTCTTTGGACCAAGTTTCCCTAATCTCCAGGGGTATTGGGGTGCCCTCATCGCGCTTAGCTTTTATACTTTTCCTTACTTTTTTCTAAATCTTCGGACAACACTGTTGGGATTGGACCCTGCGATTGAGGAATCTGCCTATAGTCTCGGCAGTGGGGCTCGCGAAGTCTTCTTTCGCGCGATCCTCCCACAACTTCGACCCGCCCTCTATGCTGGTGGGCTCCTTGTCGGATTGCACGTGCTTGGCGACTTCGGCGTGGTATCTCTAATGCGATACGAAACCTTTAGCTTTGCTCTCTACACGCAATACACCGCCGCCTACGACCGCATCTACGCTGCATGGCTTGCGTTGATGCTTCTCACGCTCACAGGTAGCCTACTCTATCTGGAGGGTCGATTGTTACGCGGAACTAAGTTTCACCGCACAGGCACCGGCGTCTCACATCAAGCCAGTCCAATTTCTCTGGGAATTTGGCGAATACCTGCCTACGTTTATCTCTGTGTTTTGACGCTTGCCTGCGTGGTTGCGCCCATTGTAACGATCAGTTTCTGGACCCTCAAGGGAGTTGATGGGTCATATATGCAGGATTTCCTTCAAGCGCTCTCCGGTTCTCTGCTGGTATCGACACCAGCCGCTTTCATCACTGCTGCCTTCGCAGTTCCCTTAGCCTACTTGGGGGTGCGATATTCATCTTCGATCTGCCGCACACTGGAACGTGGAGCGTATATCGGTTATGCGACACCGCCGCTGGCGTTTGCACTTGCCCTTATCTTCTTTTTTCGAGGGATACCCGGAGTTTATCAAACTATTTGGATCTTGATCTACGCGTATACTATCCATTTTCTTGCAGAAGCGATCGGTCCCGTCCGAAGCGCGCTCTATCAAGCGTCACCCCGTTTGGAAGAAGCCGCCAGATCACTCGGCTATCGTCCCTTCAAGGCGTTTTTAAAAGCCACATTTCCACTATTGCGTAGCGGGGTTACTGTCAGTATCGCTTTCGTCTTTCTCGCAACGATGAAGGAACTACCGTTGACCTTCCTGCTTTCGCCTGCAGGGTATGAAACCTTAGCGGTGAACGTCTGGAGCTATACAACCGAAGCCATGTTCGCTGAAGGAGCACGATATGCGCTTGCGATTGTGCTTTGCTCAGCGCTATTTGTTGGCCTGCTGCTGATGAGAGGAGTAAAAAAAACGTATAGTTACGCGGAAGCACCAACATAATTGGCAAGTAGGCGGGAATTCAGGACCTCAATGAATTATTCACGTTTTACGTTTCGCGTACTGCACATTGCGTTGCGCGTCCTGTATCGGGTGGAGGGACGCTTTTCTACGTAACGCAGTATTCAAGGAGCAACAATGCAGCCCCTGCTTAACATCCGTAACATCACCAAGCGATTTGCTCATAACTTACCTCCAGTGGTGGAGGACCTCCGTTTCGAGGTTTACCCCGGCGAAATCTTTGCGCTTTTGGGCCCAAGCGGCTGCGGAAAAACAACAACGCTGCGCTTGATCGCCGGGTTCGAGCGTGCTGATGCGGGGGAGATTTGCGTCGATGGACAATGCTTTGAAGGAGCCAAAACCCATTTACCACCCGAAGCACGAGATATTGGGGTCGTGTTCCAAGAGTATGCACTCTTTCCTCACCTCAACGTGTTCAAAAATGTTGCTTTTGGGCTTAAAAAACTGCCCACAAAATTACGTGATGAACGCGTCATGACGGTGTTGGATATGGTGGGAATGACCCCCTTCAAAAATCGGAGACCACACCAACTTTCTGGCGGACAGCAGCAGCGGGTTGCACTGGCTCGCTCGATTGCCCCAAGCCCCAAACTGATCCTGCTGGACGAGCCTTTTTCTAACCTCGATGCTGGCATGCGACACTCTACGCGTGAGGAGATTCGATCCCTCCTGAAAAATGCGGGAATGAGCGCGGTGTTCGTCACCCATGATCAGGAGGAAGCCCTCTGTTTCGCAGACCGGTTAGCGGTTATGCGGGACGGATGTATCGAACAGATCGGCACACCTGAAACGGTCTACCACCGTCCGCAAACACCATTTGTAGCGGATTTTCTGGGTATGACCAACCTAATCACCGGCGAAGCCGAGGGAAATTGTGCCCAAACACCTTTGGGCAAATTCCGTATCGCGCCCTTTGCGCGTGGCAAGGTGCTCCTCTCGATTCGGCCCGAACACTTGATCATGGCTCCACCGGAAACGGACGCTCACACTAATGGTGTCGGTGAAATTACCATGCGTGAGTTCAAGGGACATGATCTGACCTATCGGGTGAAGATTGGGACGGAGGATTATGTCGTGCAGACCGACTACTGCTGTCCACTTCAAGTGGGTGCTCCGGTAACGCTTCGAGCCGTTGAGCCTGCGGTGGTCGTGAAACACAATGAACCTCACCCATAACCGGAAGAAAACATAAAAACTGTCAACGGAGACAGTGCTTCATCGGAAAGCGATGACTGCTACAACCCCTTTCCCTACCCATGCACTTTGTTTCAAGCTCTATGTTATCACCGACCGACAGCTTTGCGCACCGCGAACGTTGTACGATACTATCCATGACCTCTTAGATGCAGGGGTATCCGCGGTCCAGCTCAGGGAAAAAGATCTAATTGATGCCGAGTATATCAAATTAGCTGAACCCCTCTGCAAGCTCTGCCACAGCTATTCCGCTCAACTGTTCATTAACTCCCGCATCAAGATAGCCACGGAGATCGGTGCAGATGGTCTCCATCTGCCTGGAAATTTTGCCTCCGTGCAAAAAGTGGTTGAAGAAACAAACCACCGCTTCATCATCGGCAGCTCCGTCCACACACTAACTGAAGCGAAACAGCGAGAAACCGAAGGCGCGCATTTCATTACCTATAGCCCAATCTATTCAACGCTCAGTAAGCCAGGCTACGGTCCCACTGTCGGCTTGGAGGCACTCCAGAAGGTCACAGAAGTGGTTAACATGCCAGTCTTTGCGTTAGGCGGGATAACACCTGAACGGGTTTTGGAATGCCTTGACGCCGGGGCCTATGGGGTTGCGGTGATGTCCGGTGTGATGTCACCGGGGAACGGTGCACAGCAGGCGAAGGTATATCTGCGACAGTGCCGCGAAGCGGAATCCCGATAAATCGGGACTAGAATAACAACAGGAGTCTTGAACATGAAACAGATCTTGACGATTGCTGGCTCAGATTCAGGAGGCGGCGCAGGGATTCAAGCCGATCTCAAATCCATCCACGCCAACGGCGGTTTCGGGCTTTCTGTCATCACGTCAGTCACTGCGCAAAATACGCGCGAGGTAACCCGTGCCTTCGATCTGCCGACTGATCTCATTGATGCACAGATCGACGCTATCTTTTCAGATTTTGAGGTTGCAGCCCTCAAGACGGGAATGCTATCGTCAGCTGAAATTGTGGAGGCTGTTGCAAAGAAACTGCGCGAGTATTCGCCGAAAAACATCGTAATCGATCCCGTAATGTTTTCCAAAAGTAAGTACCCCTTGCTCAAACCAGACGCTATTGAGTGTTTGCAAGCGGAATTACTGCCGTTCGCAACGGTCGTCATGCCCAACGTTCCTGAAGCCGAACTTCTCGCCGATTGTGAGATCCAGACACTCGATGATACGAAGGGAGCAGCGAAAGTAATCCAGGAATATGGATGCCAGAGTGTGCTGGTCAAGGGAGGGCATCTCTTGGGTGAAAAATCAACTGATGTTCTGTACGCGGATGGGGCTTTTACCCTCTTCGAAGCAGAGCGGATTGAAACGAAAAACACACATGGCACCGGCTGCACGTACTCCGCAGCAATCGCCACACAACTCGGACTTGGCGAAGACCTCGGAACTGCTATTCAGTCCGCCAAGGACTACATCACAAATGCTATCCGCTATTCTCTCGACATCGGAAATGGGCACGGTCCCACCAATCACTTCTACTTCTTAAATAGGTAATCCGCTCCAAGAAAACTCCGACGTGTATAACCACCGGTCTACACACTTACCCCAAACAAGGAGTTGGTGCTATTGAATCAAACCAAACTTTTCGACGAACTAAAACCCAATACCATCGTCACTATTGCAGGGGGCGGCTATCGCGACAGCATACCTGCTAAGGACGCGGATGTCGGTTGGCCCATGGGTGTCGTGCGACTGCCCGATGGCGATCTAATTGTCGCCGATATTCGTGCCCACCGTATCTGGCGCATTGACCAAGATGGCATCTTACACACCTTCGCTGGGGACGGTGTGCCGGGGATTTCTGGCGACGGCGGTCTTGCCATCAATGCCCGTGTTTATACGCCACACGACTTCTGCCTCGACAAAGAGGGCAACCTTTTCTTTTCTGAGCTGGGCGCGAGAGGTCCCGACGAAGGTGCGAATACGATTCGTCGTATCGACTACAAGACCGGCATCATCACCCGCGTGGTTGGCTCAGGGAAGATGGGGCGAGGCGGAGATGGGGGTCCCGCTTTGGGTGCAGAGTTTGACACGACAACCGGTGTGACCATTGACGCCGAAGGGAATATCTTTGTGTGTGGTAAATGGGACAGCAATGTGCGGCGAGTCGATGCAAAGACCGGCATCATCCAAACATTCGCAGGCCAGAATACCCGTCACTATTCATTGGAGCAGGGGATGAGCCGGCCCTACAGCGGTGCTAATTATACCCTTGCTGGATTTCATGGGGACGGTGGACCAGCGTCGGCGGCAGCGTTCGGATTTCCTGAACACCTCGCATTCGACTCTAAAGGCGATCTCTATATCTGCGACAACGGAAACAACCGGATTCGCAAGATTGATATGCGGACGGGGATAATTACAACCGTTCTCGGCACAGGTCAAGCCGCATCCAACGGCGATGGAGGTCCGGCGGTCGAAGCAAGCACACATACGCCGGATGCCATCTTCATTGATGTCCATGATAACCTGTATGTTGGTGAGGTGGGTGGCTTCAGGGTACGCAAAGTGGATGCCCAGACTGGTATTGTGACAACACTCGTAGGTACCGGCATCCCCGGCTGGGGAGAGGAGGGCTTACCCGGACCCGAAACGAAATGTAACCCCATCGAGTCCGGCATCTGGGCTGATCCCGATGGGGCTGTTTTCTACAGCGATTCTTCTGGCCGTTTGCGCCGAATCGACTCACAGACCGGCGTCGTAACAACTGTTTTAGGTGGTGACAGTATCCGCGATGGAAACCCATCTACCGAGGCGTTCCTCTCTTGCCCAAGGGGAATTTGCGTGGGACCGGACGGACATATCTACTTTGCTGATATGCAGAGTGATCGGATACGAGCGATTGATCCGACCACTGGGATTATTCGAACTGTTGCCGGCAGCGGCGGCAGAGCTTATGGCGGAGACAACGGTCCCGCAACGGAGGCGTACTTCTTGAATCCCTATGATGTGTCGGTAGACAAGAGTGGTCGCGTTGTAATAGCCGACACACTGAATGGACGGGTACGGCGGGTGGAAAAGAATGGAGTGATCCATACCGTAGCAGGGACGGGCGAAAGCGCAGATCGAGGAGACGGTGGACCCGCTGCCGGAGCTGGACTCACAGTCGTGTGGTCGGTTACACATGGTCCCGATGGAAATATCTATCTGGGAGATGCTGCCGGTCGGATTCGCAAGGTTGACGCTCATACTGGTCGCATCAGCACAGTGGCGGGTATTGGTGTGCAAGGCTACACCGGGGACGACGGTCCCGCAACAGAAGCGCAAATCGGCAGCCCATCGGCACTTCGGTTTGACGCAAAGGGAAATCTCTATTTCTCCGACCTCACCCAACACGTTATACGCCGGGTAGACACTAAAGGTGTTATCACAACCGTTGCGGGTTGCGGTGAGGCGGGATTTTCCCCCGACGGTACGCCTGCCCTTGAAGCACGACTTCACAAACCGATGGGCTTAGCGGTCACCGGAAGCGGGAATGTGTACTTCTCCGATTCACGCAACAATCGTGTGCGCCGGGTTGCCCCCGATGGAACGGTTCAAACTGTCGCAGGCAGCGATACGCCGGGCGACGCAGGAAATGGTGGCAGCGCCACCGAAGCCAGTCTGAACGAGCCGCACGGACTCTGTTTCTACGGGGAAGATATACTGTTGATTTGTGATTACTACAACAGTCGCATCAAAGCGATGAAACTCTCAAAGTCGTAAGCCGCACGCTTATAGTTTGGGTCTACCAGTCGCTCTAACGTTGAGGATCATTCAAAATCTTCGTGACAGAAGTAGGATGGGGACAAAATCGCGTTCCTTCCGCAGCGGACGCGCAATCTCAAGCCCAAGAACAAGGGATGGATCACCAATGAAGAGAGACAATCCAACCCCAACCGAGGTATTGAAACGATCGAACCTGAGGCCTTCATCGTTGAACCAAGCGTATCCTGAATCCAAGAAAGCTGTCACCACGCCCAGAGGTCCTTCACTTTCATCCATGTATCTGATTTTCCCAAAATGGATCCGGTATTCCACATTGAAAAGGAGCGTATTATCCCCAACAAACTCTTTGAAATCGTAACCGTGCAGGGTACCGATACCGCCTAAATAGAGTAGGCGTTGTCTGGGAAGTGGTCTATCGGAAAATGCACCTTCCAGACGAAAATCGAGATTGTGGTTGCTCAGCAGTTGGTTATAGCGCACAATCGTTAAATGATAGAGGCTAAAGTTGAAGTCGCTGTTGAGTTTTTCGTCCGTATATTCGAGAGAGAAATGCCCCCGCCAACTGCTTTTGGTACGATAATCTGGTGTCGAGACAGTCCAAACGTTCTGCGTCTGACGCGCCCCGTGAAGCGAGGAGCCCGATTGAACCGGGACTGGAACCTTCAAGCTATCGAAATTATAACCCACAGTTACGCTACGCAAATTACCTTCGTCAATTCGTGAGTTACTCCGCTTTGGGACGTTTCCGTTAAACATACTCCAGTCGGTTGACTTAAATAAGATTTCATGCTCTTCATCGGTAAATTCCAGCGTAATGTTCATCAATTGGGTTAACTTCCCCTGTACCCGTGCCTGATACCCCTTGCGCTGGTAGTAATCCAAGGAGGCGGACCCAAGGAAGAAAGCACCAAGAAATTCGCCCCCCTCGGACCAGCCAGCATAGCGATTGGCATCTGTCCGCTGGTAAACGCTTCCGCCAATAGTTAGAGCGTGGCGGTCAAACCAACTGTTTTCAGCCCCTAATTTATAATTCCAAAGTTTGCTTGACAGTCCGTTGCTAAGCTTCCCATAGAGTTGTGCGTTTGCCTCTCGGGTCGAAAGTGCCCCACCTCCACCTAAAATTAAGCCGTGTACGCGGTTAAAATCGAATACTGGTCTCCAATTCACCTTGAGCCGTGATCGCTCCTCAATCGCAATCACAAGTACGTTCCGGTCGCCTTCCTGCTTCACCCCCCAACTTTTGATACCTTTGAAGTAGAGGTTAGTCTTATCCAGTTTTGCGCGCATCTGATTGAGGCGTACTGTGCCAATCTCCTCGCTATAGGCGTCACCCTGCTTGAAATCGAGTGCATCAGCCAACTCCGCGCTCATAATGCGACGATTTCCAGAAAAACGGATCTCGTCCAAATGCCCCTCGTCAATGTCAATTGACAGGATATCGGTGAATTGGTGGGTAACCTGCGCAAGGTCGTAACCGTGGTGTCTGTAGAGGTTCTCAATCAAATAACATTTCGTGTTTAGGCTTTCGATTGAGGCGCGTCCTCGCTTCAATCCGAATGCTGCGTGCAGGAATGGAGATATAAAGTATCTATTTCCGTGTATATTAATCCCGATGAATCGAGACGTTGCCGCTTCGGTTACATGGATTCGTAGGTTCACTTTAAAGATAGGCGTCGGTGGTGACTCATCGCCTTCTCCGACTACCTCCTCGCTAACAGCATCGCTTGTCTCTATGCGAACATCGCTAAACCAATCGAGTGCGTCTAATTCACGGTTCAGCCACGCTAACTCCTCAATGGAAATGCTATCCCCCGACTGGTAGGGGATTTTCTCAAGCAGTTCTAATGTCGGGATGTTGCTGTTTCCCTCAACCTCGACAGCGACGAGCGAGAGCTGTTCCACAAATTCAAGGTTCTGTGCGGACTTGGAATTTTCTGTCTCTGCCAAACGTATGACACCCATCCGGTCGGACCAATGAGGCCACCAAGGTTGCATTTCGTCATAAGTAGGTGACCAGTAACTGTACTCGACACCCGGTTTCGACGCGGGTTCGGTGGGATTGTCCTGCGTTTTACGATGTAGGTTAAATCGCCAGTCCCGCTCGTTCCGCGAGGCGGAATCCCGATGTATCGGGACGTCAATCTCCGATGTATCGGGACTTTCGGCTGTGGCAGACTCAAGTGTGTCACGGGGCAGCGCAACCTCTATACTCCAAAAAGTCGACGTAATCTGTGTCTTAACTTGTGCCCGCGAGTCCCAATCAGGCTTTGCTATTTTCTTGTAAGCAGGTCCAAGATTGGAATCTAACGGATAATCTGCTTCGATGTGCTGATCGAAAACAGTACCAATCGGATTGATAACGAGGTGGTGATAGGTCGGGGTTGTCGGATCGGGATCCACAAGGATCTCTAACGTGTCATCAAGCCAAACGTCCGAATCTGGATTGGTCTGTGTGATTTGAACCCGCTTCATCTGCGAGTCGTATACCCTGACACCGATATAGAGATACTGGTCATCCCATAGGAGAAATCCCTGTGTCGGTTTGTTTGGCTGTGTAATCGCGTCTGCTTGGTAGAATGGGGAAAGCGGCACTGACTTTGCCCAAGCTTTCTCGAATAAGTCGCCATCTATTACCGGTTGCACGGACGCGCGAGGAACGTCAACCGTCGGTGGAGGAGGTAGATCATCTTCGGCGTAAGGATCATCGACCGCTGTTTCATCGTCGTCGGTTTTGGATTCAGTGGAAACGGATTGGGAGGGACGAATCGTAATTCCCTGACCCGCGGTCATTTGAATTAGGGGACCACCACCGTTGATCCAGCCTTGGACGATATCTCCCACATAGGCGGTTTCAAGCTCCACCGGCAGATCAATACTAATAGCGCGTTGGTTATCCTCTTCGACCTGCATCTCAATGTCTGCCGGGTAGCTTTCTGGCAAGCGCAGCGAAATTGCTCCGCCGCGCGCATTGAGAACCATTTTCGCTGCAATCTCGTCCATAACCACAAGATCTATGGAACCAGACTGCGTTTCAAATGTGTTGGCACTACCTGTCAAGAGAATCTTACCGTAGATTAGCCCTTCTTGAGTGCTGACCTGATACGCTCCCATCACTTCGTCGAGATGAATATTGCCAACAGTCGTTGTCAAAACCATATCGCCGCGGAGGCCGTGTGCGCGAATATCTCCAGATTCTGCCTTGATCTTGAGGGTTAGATCGGGAGGTGTTTCGATGAAACAATTTAGACGAGTCAATTTGGCGTCTGAATCCGCAGATTTTGGAAGACGGGGATCCAATATCAAAATATCGTCCTTCGTGGAAATGTCTATTCGCACCGCATCAAGGTATGTTTGGACGATTTCTTCATCAGGACCTGTCCCGTACTTTTCAAGCTTAATAATGATTTCTTCGTCTGCTGTCGCATTCACTTCCACACTTCCTGCAAACGGCAACGTCAGTTCAAGTCTATAAACATCGTCATAGCTGATCTGTTGTTCGGAGGTCGAACGATACTGCGGCGGACTCTCCTCAGCGGCACTTGGCGTAACTGCTTTTTCGGCTCCGACTGTATTACTTCCATGCTTTGATAGGGAGTTTTCAACTTTTGGAGTATTAGTGCGCACAGTCCCGTTTTGAGAGTCCGCAAGGTTTACGTCAGCGGGTCGAGCCAGACGGTGCGCGTTCCCCGTCCTTGTTCCGCTTTGCGAGAATCCTCGACAAGTCGGGACATGAATAGTGCTGTGAAGCAGGCAGATATAAAAGATAAGAGCCAATTTTGTAATAATACGCATTTCCAAGGGTGCCTCAAATTGAAAATTGGTATTTCCAGCGCACTATAGCATTGGATTCCGATGAATCGGAACGATTTCAATGATGCCTTGAATCTCCCGACAAATCGGTATTTTGAACGCAACCGATCTTATCGAGATTGTCTTAACTCATGAAGTTTTTGTGTGGGGAACGCTTATTTTAGTTGATGAGGTTTCAGTGCACCGGGTTGCAACAGATACTTCCAAGGGCAGGAAGTGTCTCCAGAAAAGTGTCCGATGGCAAAAAGTTTAGCAGATATTCGGTTGGACGTCAAACAGATCTTTTCCCTACTTAGGGTCATTTAGTTTTTCTGTAGGAGGGATTTCCCAATCCCGACACTTCGCTCTATGAGCGACTTCCCGACTCCGACTTTTCAAACCAAACGGGTAAAAAGCCTAAAACTGAATAGCCCTATTCCCTACTATTTTTGTTTGTATTTTTGAGTCGGTTGTAGTAACCTCTCTCTAATTGATAAGAATACCCCAGTTGAGATGAAAGGAGCCAGATCCAATGACTCGAACCACAGAAATCCGTGACATCGGTTCACAACGCGAATTGTTTGTTGATTACTATCTCATTGACAAGCTTGATGGGACAAGTCTCAAGCTGCATCATCCCCAACCGGGGGGCGTTGCTATCCAGTATGATCAACCGTGGGAAGACCGTCTGGCTTTTTATACCACTGTCCTCAAGGACGGCGACACATATCGCATGTACTACCGCGGGAGTCTGATGGGCCAAGGACCACACCCGACCTGCTACGCAGAAAGTAGAGATGGCATCCACTGGACAAAACCGAACCTCGGTCTCGTTACGATCAATGGATCTACAAAAAACAACGTGATCCTGCCGCACAACGGTCAGTTTTGCGCGTTTGTCGACGCACGACCGGGTGTCCCCGAAGCTGAGCGATACAAAGCCAATGCACGCGATCAGCAGCAACCCAGCAGTCTAATAGGTTATACATCCGCCGACGGCATCCACTGGACGAAGGTACGCGACGAACCCATTGTCCCGGTAGCGTTAGAAAATAACTTCGATTCTCAGAACGTAATGTTCTGGTCAGAAGTTGAGGGGTGCTATGTCCTTTATGCCCGCCACATGGTCGGCGATGCCCGCATTCGATCAACAGCGCGGGGCACATCAACAGATTTCCTCAACTGGACAGAACAAACCCCGATGGCCTTTAGCGATACCGGTAGTACAACCCCGTCGCAGCATCTATATACCAATCAGACACACCCCTATTTTCGTGCACCGCACATCTATATTTCACTGCCCGGTCGCATCCACTTCAACAGACCTGCATTGACAGAAGCACAGGCTGCGGCGGTCTGTCCGGATCCAACCAGTAATGGCGGCGCAGACATCTCGGATGGGGTGCTGTTGACCACGCGGGCGGGCACAACGCACTACGACTTCACCTTCAAAGAGAGTTTCGTCCGCCCGGGAATCGGTTACAGCAATTGGACATCGCGGACGAACTATCCCGCGCTTGGCGTTGTGCAAACCGGGGCGAGCGAGATGTCCCTGTATGTCCAGCGGGATTACGATCAGCAGACGGCACACCTCGATCGTATGACGCTCCGAATTGACGGTTTTGCTTCGGTGAATGCGCCCTATACAGGCGGCGAGATGGTAACCAAACCGTTTAGGTTTTCTGGGAAGGAGTTAGAGCTTAACTATTCTACCAGTGCTGCCGGAAGCATCCGAATCGAGATCCAGGAACCGAATGGAGTGCCTATCGCGGGCTACACGCTTGACGAATGCCCAGAGATTATCGGGGATGAATTGGAGCGAATTGTTCGTTGGGAGGAGAACGGCGATGTCAGCAAACTGACTGGAACTTCGGTTCGTCTGCGTTTTGTGATGAAGGACGCAGATCTGTTTTCAATGCGCTTCCGTTAGCGGGACTCGTTGCCAGAATGTGACCCGCCTTTCAAAAACATAACCAATGGTAGCGCAAATAGCATCACCGCACCGTTGACGTAGAAGATAGTTTTCAGACCATAGGTGTCTCCAACAAAACCTGCAAAGTATGGCGCAACGGCAGAGGCAATGAAACTCAAAGTATAGTGCAACGCATAACCTCGACTACGAAATTCCGGCGTGAGCGTCGGCGCTGTTCCAACATAGATTACAGAAGAGGTCCCATTTAACATAAATCCAAATAGTGGTAGGAACAACACCAGAACCCATCCCGACGGGATTGAGGGTAGTGCAAAACAACCAAGCACCATCAGTAACTCTGTCAGTAGAATGATTTTTCTGATGCCAAATCTCTGTATTGGCAGCCCACACAGTAGTTTTCCCAAAGCACCGCCAAAGAACGTCAAGGACATCAACCCGCCCACAGCACCTGCTGTAACACGACTTTTGATTAAAAATGCCAGAAACGTCGTAATGGCGGCTCGAACACCGTTATCTAATAGTCCGAGGATAGAGTAGACCGTAAACTGAACCGGTTTTGCTATGCCCCAACCCTGAAACGTCGTCCACTTTACGCGGCTAGGGTTTTGTCCTTCTGTTTCTGATACACTCTGTCTCCTTCTTGTACCGATGTCCCCGCGAAAGAAGAAGAGATATAGAATCGACGCTCCCAGCCCAAGAGTTCCCAACACCGCGCAACTGCTACCCCAACCAATCCTAATGACCAAGATGCCCGCTAAAGCTGGGAAAAGCACCTTGCCAACATCGCCAAAAAAGTTCAATGTGCTGATTGCGGGTCCCGCTTTTTCGCTCGAATAAACATTTGAAACGAGAGCCGTCCCCACCGGATGGTAGACTCCCCCACCGACCCCAGCAGAGAGGATCAATAGCAATGTTAAGGGGTAACTGACAGCCAGAATTAACGCGATATAACTTAGGCTGAACCACGTCGCTCCTATGCCCAGGATCAATATGTCTCCGAGTCGTTCAGCCATAATCCCAGCCGGTATTTGAGTCGCGCTTATCGCCCCGTGGCTAGCGGTTTTAAGAAGACCGGACTGGCTATAGGTGAGATTCAGGTCCGCTGCGATGAACGGAAGCAGGATAGATAGGCTCGAAATGTAACCGTCGTTGATGATGTGAAGTAGGCTGCACCACCCTAAATATTTCTTCGATTTTATTGGGTTTGAGTTCGGAACGTTTTCAGAATTGGGAGATGAAATGATTGCATCCTTTTCACTTAAGGTGTACGTCCAAAAATAGTGAGGATTTCCTTCGGCTTTGTGACAGTGTCTAGTTGCTATCCGGGGCGCCTACTGCGCAGCGGGTTATCCAACGCAAAATGGGTTTTCTCAATCTGCTCTACCCGTAGCCAAGAGTGATATGGAGACCCGCCTTCGCCTGCACTGCCAAAATCACAGAGTTGTAACTTGCGCCCGTCTGGAGCTGTATACTCCATACGCACAACAGTTGGCAAGCTATCCTTATTGCTTATCAATCGCCCTTTCATCGCCGTGGCGTTGAGGACAGGGATCTCATCGGGATCCATCGTGTTGAGCCGTCGATCGTAGGTCATCAGAATAGGACCGCGGTAGATGGAAGCCTTCCCCTCACACTCCTTCTCCCCGACCCAATAGTGGAGTGACATGTCCAGTTCAAGCTCGACCTTATCCCCAACCTTCCATTCCCTATCTAGCACGAGATAGGTCGCTGGCGACACCGATTTGACACGCTCGCCGTTCAGTTTGACGCTCGTTTTGGCAGACCAGTAAGGGATGCGTAATTTTAAAACAAACTGTGCGGATCGTGAGGGTGAGACGTTGAGCGTAATCTTCCCTCTCCGTGGATATTCTGTCTTCTGCGTCAACTCAACGGTTATGCCCGACGACAGCCGAGCCTTCATGGTAGAAGGTCCGTACCAGTTAAGTACCAGCCCGCCCCTACAGCGCATCAACCCCCAGTCGCTGACCATGCCCAATCCGCGCGGGCCGTTGACACTGCAGCAGTTCAACTCAGGGCTGCCCTCCCGTGCTTGGAACACGATATCATGCGCACTTGCGCGGCGCACCCCGTCCATCGGCGTATTGTAAGTCACCCAACGTCCGGTGTGCGAATGTAGTCCGGTAACCGAGTTGAGGGTGGATAACTCGATCTCATCTGCGACGACAGAGTTTTCCGTCAGGCGGAGCATCTCTACGCTGGCGGCAATCCAAGCGATAGTACAACAGGTTTCAATCGCCCCTTGATGATATGGATTCCCCTGTGCCTTCTCTCCGGAGGAAAAACCGCCATTATTGTGTCGATCTAACTTGACGATACTCCACCAGATCTGCTCGAAAGCGGTTCTATACCGATCCTCCCCAGTAATCCAGTAGAGTTCCGCCATGCCCATGATCGGATGCAGACTCTCCCATCGGGGCTTCGGTGTCTCGTAAAATTCCTTTCCAGTAAGACCACTCCGAAGATAATCCCCAGCGAGAGGACCATCGGGACCCTCAGCGGCAAATTGATCAACAATCTCAAGTGCCATATCCAGATACCGCTCGGTTTTCGTCTTCCGGTAGAGGAGGCAGAGGGTGTGGATGACTGCCAAGTTCATCTCTGTGCTGCCGGTGTCAACCAAACGGTTGTGCGTATTCCCCAAAAACTTCTGGCAGATAAGATCTGCGATTTTAACCGCGCTGCCGAGTGCCTTTCTGTCCCCGCTTTCCTCGTGCCAGAGCATTAACCCCAACATTGCATGGTAATGCCCCCAAGCATCCCAAGTGTTTCCCCCTTTGCCCCCGACGTTGGGTGCTTCACCTGTCAAACGGCTCTCTTGGGGCCAAGGTCCCAAATAGCCGTCAGTATCTTGCAGTTGGATAAGCTGATTCACAAAGTTTCGGATAAAGGTTTTTAAGGTCGCATCTTGGGTGAGCCGTAGGATCTGCACAGCACTGGTCAAGTATTTTCCAGCGAACTCTCCAGCCCAAGGCACCATGTCGCGGAGAGGCTGCCGATCTCGATCTCGGAAGATCTCCAGCATCGCCGGATTTGCCGAAGGCGCTGCCTTCAACCACTGTTCCGTAACGCCTGTGAGATAGTCGGCGAGATGTCCCTTGAATGTATATCCGGTTTGAGGAATTCGACTGCATTTTGGACGTTTCATTGCGCGTCTCCTTGGAGTCGTGTACCTATACTACTGCCAGTGTGCGGGAATGATGGCGTCCTCAAAGCCAAATTGATCAGAGATCCACTGCTCCTGAAAAAGTCCGTCCTTATACGAGGAATGCTCGGTCGCTTGGACATCAGTCTCACCGGCTATCGCCTCTGCCAACGGTGAAACCGCCTCTGGATTTCCCCAGAGCAATGTCCGTGCACGCACATTGGGGGCGAAGAAGAATGGGTCGAAATAGGAGAGGGTCCGTTTGACCTGTTCTTCCTTCTCTGGATATAAACGAAGATAGTCTTCAACCTCTCCCGGTACATGGTCGCTTGTATTGTAAAAATCCCCAGGCGATGCGGCAACATGGGTCACTTCGGGTCGAAGCGCTGCTGTCAATATCGGCATCCCTTCCTTCTTGACCGCGGCAATGCGGGAGCGATCTACTTCTGGACGCGCCAACAGATAGTCAACAGCCCGTAACCAATCCGCAACAAATCCGCGAAAGATAGAGGTCTCAGGCGCATCAATGCCCTCGGTCATCATACCGGGAAACACGCCCGCATACGGTTTGTCAGCATTGCGTTGTCCGCGCCCCCCGGTTGAAAAGACGAGGAAGCGTCCCCGTTTTTCGTTGGCATCTCCCTGTGGCAGCGGATCTACGACGCTGCGATAGGCAGGACCAAGCAGCAGGGTCGGAAACGGTCCGTCCCCGTGTGGAATGCTTAAATAACCGAACAAGCGATAGGGTCCGATGCCGGTGAAACGCACTGTGTAGCATTCGCAGTACTCTGTGGATCGGATCGGCAGATGTTCCTCTTCGGCAGCGATGGGTGTAGCTTCTAACTCACCGCAGACCTGCTGCCAGTACGCATCAAAATCTTCTGGTCGAGATGTATTAGACATAATTAACTCCTTTGGAACGAGATTGATGGGGGATGAATCAATAATTTTGCAGATGGTTTTTGAAGAAATCCTTTAGCTTTGGTCCGTGATAAATGCTGCCAGCATCGTGACCATGTCCGTCGTAGGGGTAAAACTGCTTATCCTCGGAGGCGATAGTGTTAAAGACAGCATAGCCAGTTTCCGGTGGACAAACGTTGTCCTGCAAACCGATGTAGACCATAATTGGACAGGTAATTCGAGCCCCGAAGTTGATACCGTCGAAGTATGCCAGCGTGTCACGGACAGCCTCTCTCCGCTCAGGGTACAGCCGCAGATAGTCGCTGATTTCTTGGTATGGGTAGGTATGCGTCAACTCAATCGAATCCATATATCCACAGAGATATGGGCAACCAGCCGCTGCGGCGCGGACTTCAGGACGCAACGCTGCTGTGGAAATTGCTAATCCACCTCCCTGACTGCTGCCAGTGACACCGATTCGCTCACCGTCAACCTCGTCACGAGAAAGCAAGAAATCAATCGTCCGAGCCGCATCAATATAAAAGCCACGATAGGTATAGGTATTTCGATCAACTATGTTATGCGTCAACAGGCCCGGGTAACCGGGATTAAACTGTTGGTTACTGCGGATCTTGCCACGCGGGGCGACGGAGAACGCAGCGTAGCCGTCCTCTGCCCATGACCGCGGGATGGGCGGATCTTGAAGGTAACCCGGCACCTGTACGATGGCAGGCAGCTTCCCAGACCGTTCACGCGGCACGGCATACCAACCGGCGATACGTACACCGTCGAGACTATCGTAGTGCACATCATACACTTCAATCTCTGGTGTACTGCGTAACGGCACCGGCTCCACCGTTGCGTTTAGTGGAATATCCGCTGTCTGTGCCAGTAGCCCGTCCCAGAACGCATCGAAGTCTGCGGGTCTCGTGACGATCGTGTGATATTGGTCGGCTGGTACTCTCTCGTTTTGACTCATTCTATTCTCCTTGTGTAAGATATCATCAGTCGTTCTGCGAAAAAAGGTAAGGTGAATCTCGACCGACGAGGTTGCATATTATATCAAACAGGACTTACGCAGCCAACCGTAGGCGGAGCATCTTGCCCCGCACCCCCTATGCTGAAATGGGTTAGTCTGTAGGCGGGGCATCTTGCTCCGTCCTGAAATGCGTAAGTCCTATCAAACATATCTAAACCTGTGTATCCAACGTGGCTTTGCTGCATCAACAAGTGGGCAATATGACTAATATTCACCATTCGCATTCCAACCGGGATACTGCTCCTCCAAAGCCGCCAAGGTTTGGGGTGTGTAGTATGGATGCCCTGCCGGTGGAAAACGGAAGACCTCACGCTCTTTCGCTGTCAACGTTCCAATAAACTCACTAAACACCGGGTTCTTTCCCTTGTCCGTATAGTGTCTAAACCCTTCCCAAAAATTATCAGCTCTGCCAATCCCAAATCCCCATGTGAAACGTTGACCGTCCTCACGGAGATAATCGCTCGCAGAGTGCAGTGTGTAGTTGGTGAACATACACAGCGTTCCACCCTTGCAGATCAGCGGTTCGTACTTAGTCGTGTCGCGCCCGTGCTCCTTGGCAAGCAGCCGCAGCGGGGCTTGGTCTTCATCGACATCTTCAAGATGTACCCAGAAACCAAGTTGACCAAATTCACGCAGTGCATCGGAGGGCGGTAGCAAGGAATTATTTCCGTTGTCGATATGTAAGCCGGCAGCGTCACTGCCTACACCACCCCCTTTGAAACCGGGATACCGGGCGATCATACAACCGGCGCGGAAATGGATATGTTCTGTCTTGAGCCATTTTTGGGCAAATCCCCACGCCCGATAATCAACGATACCTCGCAGCAGGGCTGTCTCTGGTGGCGGGAAATCAGTAAGAATCGCGCGGCCCGGCGGTGGATCATCTTTCACCTCGTCCCATGTGGGGAGTGACCTGCGCTGTGCCGCTTGCATTTCGCGCAACTTTTCGCCTGTATAAAAACCGGGAACAATTACGTAACCCGTGGCGTCCAATTCTTCAAGATGTGCATCGGTCAGTTCTGCGGACATATTTTTCACCTCTCAACTGTTAGTACCTCGATGTCATACCTCCATCACCCACGGGATGGGTTCTGGGAAAACATCGTGCTGTTTTGCCCAATCAATTAAACCATCATTTGCTCCTCCCAGCAACTGTTTGGCAACGTCATCAACCTGCGCCAAGACAGTATCATCCGGCTGGACAAGACTCATCGCTCTGTGCGACCCACCCATCCAGCGATAAGCGTAGCCGAAAATTATTGCCTTTGAAACGCGATCGGTCAGGTTCGGGGCAGAAGTATGGAAGATACGATTCTCAAATAGGAATGCGTCTCCAGCATTGAGACGGAGTTCAACCGTTCCCACCGGGTCAACTTCCCCCTTCGGGATAGGCAGCGGAGTATCTATCAGATGCGTGCCCGGTGCCAAGAGCGTAAAGCCGGAACGTGGCTGCTTAAAATCGGTCAAACAATATCCAACTTTAATACTAACGCGTGGCACGTTTCTGTGCTTCAGATCTTCGGCGAGGCCACTGTCCCGATGCCATCCCCGTTGGTTAACGACTTCTTCATCCGCAGACTCTGGAAACTTATAAATAATCGCTGTTGTATGCAGCTGAATATTAGGAGACAGCAGTTGGGCAACTAAGGGGACCGTCGGTGATTGGGTCAGCAGGGGATGAAAATCCGGCTCTTGGACGATACCGGGACGCCTTTGAACATAAGCTCCATCTCGATCAAACGATTCGATCATCCGGTCGCTGACCTGAGTGAGTTTCTCGATCATCTCCGGCGACAGCACATCCGGAACGACCAGATAACCGTGTTTATCAAAAAACTCGCGTTGCGCCCCTGTGAGTTTCACAAAATCCATGTCAATCTTCCTTCTGCATTGCAGGAGATGTACTGAGCAAGTCTGTAGGTTGGGTTGAACGGCAAAACGAATCGCTATTCGTGACGATAGTGCCTATGGACTTCAAGACCATCTACTTATAGATAGATACAGTGAAACCCAACACCGCACTATATTCATATCTCGGCACCCAAATGTCAACAGGAATTGGGTTATTTTAATCCCCTAAATGCCGGGCAAAGAAATCCAGCGTCCGTGGCCAAGCTGCCGTCGCTGCTGCTTCATGGTGACGCTCGCCGGTAAAGTCCATAAAGGCGTGGCCAGCGTTAGGGTATGTATGGAACTCGTGTGGCTTATTATGGCGCGTTAATTCAGCACCTATCTTCTCCATATCTGCGGGGGATGGGTTGGCATCTTTCTCACCAAAATGGAACAGCAGCGGACAGCCAATCTCTCCGGTACGCTCAAACGGTGACGCGCCTCCTTCTCCCAATGCCACCATGGTGTTACCGCCGTAGTAAGCCTCAGCAGCCTTAAACGCCGGGATGGAGGCTGCCATTAGGTATGCGACTCTGCCTCCCATACAGAAGCCAGTGATACCCAATGCCTCGCTATCGACAGCACTGTGGCTCTGCAAAAATGCTACGGTGGCTTGAACATCTGCGATCATCTCCGCGTCTTTGAGATCCCGTGGTGTCCGTGAGTCATCGGGTCCCAATCGGTGGTACAGATCTGGAGCAACGGCGACGTAGCCGGCTTCTGCCAATCTGTCGGTCATCGTGCAGATGAATGTATCAACGCCACCGGCGTGCTGGGCAACTACCACAGCGGGAAAAGGTCCCGCACCATCAGGTATAGAGACATAAAGCCCCATATCTCGACTATTGACTTTGACGGTTTCCGTAAACGATGACATGCTATCCTCCTCTTCTACTTTTTCCTACTGGCCATATCGGTTCGATGTTTATCTCTCCCTTTGAATCTCCTCACGCACAAGATTCGCCAACATGTTAATAAATTCAGGGTGGTCGCCAACGGTGCCAGCACGAATAAAATTCATATTACAAGCCTCGGCGGTTGCATTGGCTTCCAAATCGAGGTCGTAAAGTACTTCGACATGGTCGCAGAGGAAGCCGATCGGCGATACAATAACCTCTTGAATACCTGCTTCTCCCTTCTCTCGAATCAGATCGTTGATGTCAGGCTCCGTCCACGGCACGGTTGGATTATCGGGTGCGCTCTGATAGGCAATATCGAAATCAGTTTCGAGCACCTCCGCCACAGCTGAAGCGGTTTGATGAAACTGTTCGGGATATGGAGAGGTCTTTGCCGCGATTTGGGGAATTGCATGAGCTGTAAAAACTAAACTCGCTTTAGCGAAGCGCGATTCAGAAATACCGTTGCAAGCCGCACGGATGCGTTCAGCGATAGCGTTGATGAAACCGGGATGGAGATGCCACAAATCTTCTAAATAGTGTATATTTGGCTGTGCATCGCCCACCGTTTTGACCGCGTCGAGGACATCGTTCTGATAACGCTCCCAACTGGCTTTAGAACGATAAGCAGACATGATAATGGCAAGCACGTTGTGATGTCCTTGCTTAACTATCTTCTCGATTGTTTCATGGAGATAGGGTGTCCAATTCCGCATTCCAACATAGATAGGTAAATCAATGCCCCGTTTTTTGAGTGCTGCCTCAAGTATGTCTGCCTGCTTAAATGTCAATTCGTTAAAGGGCGAAAATCCACCCAGCTTGACATAGTGACCTGCAACCTCCTTCACACGCTCAACATTCGATGGCGCATTCCCGACAATCCTCTCGACAAAGCAGTGTGCCTCCCCAGGACAAGAGTCATACCGCAGACAGCAGCCGGGGGTCGGTCCCCCAAACCCAACGAGTAGGAGGCTGTCGTACGTGCCTTCTGAGTTGCATTGAGAATTCGTGTCCCGCTTCAACGGTTTCTACTCCCTAATTCTGTGCCGCTTTCGCAGCTCTCACAAAGTGTTTCACGTTTTCAAATGGTGTATCTCGATAGAGCCCGTGACTTAGATTAAGGATATGCCCAATCTTTCCGCCACGCTGTAAGCATCGATTGACGGCATCGGTAATCTCATCGTAGGTTCCATCTCGCAAGAGCGCATTGTCCACATTTCCCTGAAAGGCGACTTTGCCCTTCGCTTCTTTCTGTGCTATTGTCAAATCCACACACTTTCCAACGCTCAAAACGTCGGCACCGCTCTCTAACATCAGCGAGAGGTAGGAGCACTCTTTGGCAAATAGAATGGAAGGTGCGCTCGAATCTAACGCCGCAAAGATCTGTTTATGATACGGTTGGACAAAGGTTTGGTATCTCGGTAGGTCGATCTGATCGGCGATGGATTCAAACAACTGCACAACCTGTGCGCCCTCCGAAATTTGGTAGCTGAGATAATTGATCGTCATCTGCGTTAAACGTTGCAGCAGTTCATGAAATAATTCCGGTTCTTCGTCCATCATCTGAAAGACGCAGCGCGCTGCGTCTGAAACCCCTCCACTGGCTGCCATCGGACTGGTTCCTGCGACCATAAAAAAGGCTAAGGTCAGCGGCGATCCCGCAAAACCGATTAACGGCAGTTCTCCATCCAGCGTCTCACGGAGTCCGCTGATAATTTTTCCAGTGAACGCCATCTGGGAAGCCGGATCGTTGAGAGGCTGTAAAGCCTCGATCTGGGCTCGAGTCCGGATAGGTGAATCTAAGACGGGACCGGGAGCAAATCGGAAATGCACCCCCATTGGGCAGAGTGGTGTGAGAATGTCCTTGTACACAATAATTGCGTCAACCCCGATGCGTCTGGGTAACAGAGATATCTCAATCGCCCATTCAACCTCTTGATCGCTGTATGAGCACGGTATCGTCCGAAATAACCGTTCTAATGGGAGATCGATTTTTTCTCTAAGTGCGCGATATTCTGGATCTGAACGACCTGCTTGGCGCATCATCCACACCGGAACCCGCTCTACTGGAAGGCGTCGCGCGGCACGCAAGAGGAGATCATTTTCAGGCATAGTGTCCTTTCCCGTTCGGAGCTAATCAGACCGATCCTCGCGTTCCCTCCATTCAAGGTATTCCCTGAGTTTTACGTAACTTTTAATACTTTTCATAATCCGACCGCTTTCCCGTTCTTCAAGGTAGAGAAAAAATCCCATAAGATATAAGCTAAGCAGAAACAGCAAAAAGCTAATGAAACATTGGAAGATAGCAAAATAGTTCGCTGTAAAACCTAATTTAGGCATCCCGCCCTCCCATGAAACCGAAATAAAGCCTTGCCAACCGGTAACGCCCATTGATAAAAAAGCAATTGACAGTACGAAAACAACGAAAAATTGTATGCCCATAGGCAACCTTTCTGGGAGGGACTTTGGGATTAATAGTCAATTTCGTATTATAGCATATTGGTTGCCTGTGGTAAAGTCTTCTATGTACTCAAATTTCTGATGTTTTTCTTGTACAATATAGTCAACCTGTGATAAAGTCTTATCAAGTTGAAAACCAATCTTTAATGATGGAGCCGGAAGCAAGCAAACGCCAAGGAGAGCTCAGAGCCGTGAAGATCGTAGGGATTATCCCCGCTCGCTATGCGTCGAGCCGATTCCAAGGGAAGGCGTTAGTAGACATCCTCGGCAAACCGATGGTGCAGCAAGTTTATGAGCGAGCAGCACGTGCCAAAACGCTGGATGCCGTCGTCGTCGCAACCGATGACCAGCGAATCTACGATGCAGTTGTCGGCTTTGGTGGACAGGTGGTCATGACGCCGCCGGATTGCCCCACAGGCACCGAAAGGGTTGCGATTGTGGCGGAAACACTCGATTGCGATGTCGTGGCGAACATCCAAGGCGATGAGCCGCTACTGGAGCCGGTGGTTATTGATCAGATGATTCAGCCATTCCTCGATGATCCCAGTGTGGAAGTCAGTACGCTGAAACAGCGAGTCGAAAATGAAAAGGATTATCGAGATCCCAACGTCGTTAAGGTTTTGACTGACCTCCAAGGCTTCGCCTTATATTTTTCCAGAGCTTCAATCCCCGGCAACCTCTCAAATCATTGGTTACAAACTCATCCAAACTATCGGCATGTGGGACTGTACGCTTATCGCCGAGAACGCCTTCTTGAATTCACCCAGTGGGAGAGCACGCCGTACGAGAGTGCTGAAGGGCTTGAGCAGTTACGTTTCCTCGAACACGGCATTCGCATCCGTGTTGTTGAAACAGAATATCCGTTGATTGGGGTTGATGTGCCGGCTGATTTGGAGCGGGTGCTTGAAATCTTGAAATCACGCAAAAATGAAACGTGAAGGTTCCTATCTGTTACGTTTCACGAGTGGTTCATGAGGCAAACTGATGGTGCGATCTATAGATTGGCTTAAACAGTCCGAAGCTGAATTTAAGGCGGCAACAGACCTTCTAAACACCAACAACTTCGCGTGGTGCTGCTTCACCGCACAACAATCAGTCGAAAAATCGATCAAAGCCATTCTTAACCACCTCCAAAGTGAAGCACTAGGTCACAACTTGAACACGCTAATTCAAGAAGTCGAAACACATCTACAAGTGGATCAAGTTGTTATTGATGCATGTATACGGTTAAATCGTTTCTATATCCCGAAAGTCGTTTGTTGACTCCGCAGCATTTATCAGATGCACGACAAACGACTTTCACGTTATCCAGATGCCTTCGCAAGCGGTGTTCCCGCTGAACAATACTTTGATCAAGATGCAAATCAAGCGGTTCAAGATGCTGAGGAGGTGCTC
Organism: Candidatus Poribacteria bacterium; assembly: GCA_022826645.1. Lineage (GTDB taxonomy): Bacteria > Poribacteria > WGA-4E > WGA-4E > PCPOR2b > PCPOR2b. Next base: position 12,639 of record JAJDUM010000045.1, on the reverse strand, counting down.
CGTTTTGCCAGAACTATTATCCAACCGGCCACATCAAGAACTACTATCTAACCGGCCACATGTTGAAAAGTTATGGGAATTCGTAGATCGAGTCCTCAAGCAGAAAGGTGATGAGATTGAATTCAGCGTTCTGTATGGTTCTATGGCGAAAGGCAACTGGTCAGTCGGTAGCGATTATGATATGCTGATTTGGACTGTGTATTGATGATGGGAAACGCTTTTTGGATCGCCTCTATGACTATTCTCTGCTTACCTCTGGACCAATCGACATTTTTGCCTACAGCCGATCCGAACTCGATTTGATGATCGGGAACTTTCATCTGACCTTGTTGGAATCTCTGAACCACGGGATTGTCCTGTTTGACCGAGGACGATGGGCGAAAATGCGAGAACAATTCAAGGAATGGAAGACATCGGGCGTGATTGAACAGATACCGGTGGGTTGGCGAGTTAAGAGGGAACAAGCGAATACTAGAGACACAGGGTAGATGTAGAAGCTGTAAAGTTTTGGTTGGTGTGAACTGAATCTGATATGTTTTTTCACTTTGTATAGGACTTACGCACTTGAACACTCAAAGCTTTGTAGTTCGGTGATTTATCACCGCAGCACACCATTTCCAACGCCCGATTTATCGGGGCTACTACAAACTGAACTGCGTAGCTCCTATTTGTATTTTACACAATATGAGTTACGCAAGACATGGTTCGCGTATTTAATCGATAAAAGGAGTTTTTTGATGACAAAGTACATCTTCGTAACTGGCGGTGTAATCTCTGGCATCGGAAAAGGAGTAACGACGGCATCGCTCGGTCGCTTGCTCATCAATCGTGGATTCAAGGTTATGGTGGTCAAAATCGATCCATACCTCAACTCGGACGCTGGCACGATGAACCCGTTTCAACACGGTGAGGTGTTCGTGACGCGGGACGGCGCGGAAACCGATCTTGATCTCGGCAATTACGAACGATTTACAGGGATTGACCTCGATCAATACTCGAATTTCACAACGGGTTCGGTATACAGCGCGGTCATTGCCAAGGAGCGGCGCGGAGATTATTTAGGGGGAACCGTACAACTTATCCCGCACATCACCGATGAAATTAAAGAACGTATCTATCAGCTTGGACGTGATAGCGATGCGGAAGTGGTGATTACGGAGATAGGCGGGACCATTGGAGATTTTGAGACCCCACCGTTTGTAGAGGCAATCCGGCAGATGGCGGTGGAGGTTGGACGCGAAAATACGATCTTTATTCATGTTTCGCTGATTTATACGCTGCCCAACGGAGAGAGCAAAAGCAAACCGACCCAACACAGCATCCGTACGCTGCAAGAATACGGCATCCAACCCGATCTCCTGATTTGCCGCACAAGTCAACCGATGGGAGAGGGACTCCGGAAGAAAATCTCCCTCCTTTGTGGGCTTCAGGAGGACTATATTGTAGAAGGACTTGACACCAATCTCGTTGATGAAATTCCACTGAACTTCGAGCGCCAAGGCATGGGGCGCTTGGTGATAAAGAGACTGGGGTTGGAAGAGCGCCCATCAAATGATGTCGAATGGGCACAAATGGTTGATAAGCTGAAACACCCCAAACACCGTGCCCAGATAGCAATTGTTGGCAAATATGTTCAGGGTTCCGATACCTATCTCAGCGTGAAAGAGGCACTCAAGCACGGTGGAATTGCCAATGAGTCCGCCGTAGATGTCAAATGGATTGAGTCTGACATGTTGAGCGAGGACCAGAACTTGGATGAACAGTTCGACGGAGTCGATGGGATTCTCATTCCCGGCGGCTTTGGCTACCGTGGCATTGAGGGGATGATTGTTGCATCACGCTACGCACGGGAACAGAAGATTCCATATTTCGGACTATGTCTCGGTATGCAGTGCATGGTGATCGACTTTGCGCGACACGTCGCAAAATTGAGAGGCGCAAACAGTTCCGAATTTGACGAGGAAACGCCCCATCCAGTCATTGATCTGATGTTAGACCAACGAAATAAAACGGAGCTCGGTGGCACAATGCGACTCGGACTCTACCCATGCGTTCTCAGAGAAAACACGAAAAGCTATAAAGCGTATCAGCAACCGATCATCTTAGAACGACACCGCCATCGCTATGAAATGAACAACGACTATCGGGAAGCCCTTGAGTCCGAAGGGCTATGTTTTAGCGGGGTATCACCAGACGAGAATCTGGTCGAAATCACAGAAATTACTGATCACCCGTGGATGGTCGGGTCACAATTCCACCCTGAATTTCAATCCAAACCCCTTGAACCTCACCCACTGTTTCGCGATTTTATTCGGGCTGCCTTACATTATCAACAGCAGCAATCCAATGATCTATAACGAGTAAGGGATCAAAAACCGACCATCAAGGTTCAGAGGGATTTAAAAAATTGCCTTTTTCTGTGTATCTGTGGTTTCTTTTACGCATTACGCATCACGTATTAGATGGAGGTCCGTTATGTCTGAAAACTATGCTAAGATGTACTCTCGTGCTTGGTATGGTGACGAAGAGATCACGTTAACGTTTCCCGATAATTGGGAAGTTACAATAGTCGCACCGAACGACGCACCCAAGCTCTCAGAAGCAGGGATTGAAGCCGCATTTGGTCAACCCATCGGTACGCCACGTATTGAAGATATGGCGCGCGGCAAAAGCGATGCCGTTATCGTTGTCGATGATCTAAGTAGGCCCACACCGGCGGCGGAGGTCATCCCCTTCCTACTCCGTGAGCTGCATCAAGCGGGCATCCCCAAAAACGAAATTCGCTTTGTTGTTGGCCCCGGTTCACATCGCCCTCTCACAGATGAGGAGATAGCGAAGAAAGTGGGGACTGATATCGCGGCATCTTATGAAGTAATAAACCACGATTTTATGAGCGGGAATCTCCGGGCATTGGGTAACTTAGATGACGGTATGCCAATCTATATCAATCCAGTCGTGGCAGACGCTGATTTCAAAATCTGCTTGGGCGGTATTTATCCGCACAAAGCGGTCGGATTTGGTGGTGGGGCAAAGCTGATTGTTCCTGGCGTATCGGGTTTTTCCACGATGTTCCACTTCCACAATTACTATCCGGGGCGAGGCCACGCAGCCGTTGAGAAGCAGCACGAGAAAACTGATGCACGGGACGTTTCAGAAGAGGCTGCCAGAGCCGTTGGAGTGGATGCCATCGTAAACATGGTCCTCAATAGCAGGCGCGAAATAGCCGGTTTGTTTGTCGGTGATTTAGTGGAGGCACACCGAGTCGGTGCACGTTTTGCCTTGGAAACCTATGGGACAGAGATTCCAGAGGCAGTGCGTCAAGAAACGGATGTGGTCGTGCTAAACTGCTATCCGATTGACTCGGATGCAATTCAAACCACCAAAACATTCTGGGCACAACGGTATTTTGGTGATGTCTACACGGTCGCTGTTAATCCTGCGAGTGATGGGTTCTGCTATCACGGACTCTATGATCTGTTAGATTATCCACGTTACCTTAGGCGGAGGGCGAGGGCTCAGGAAACCCCGATGCCGTTACCCACACCGAAAATCGAATCTTCGAGCCAAGCACTGGTTTGGTCGGAGAATTTCCCGGCAGATGAGTTTTATAAGGATCATCCCGGTGACATCCTCTTCCGTGAGTGGGATACGCTTGTCAATCTGCTTGCGGAGAAGCTGCCTCAGAACGCGAAAGTCGCTGCCTTTCCATGTGCCAGTATCCAGGTCTTGGCAGAGGAATAGTTGAGACATAAACTACGGGATGTCCTAAGCAGGAGGTAACCGAAGTGGGAGAAAACCGCGTCGAAACAGGGAATCCACTGCGCATGATTGTTGTGGGCAGTGGTCGAGGGAAGTCACACGCACGCAGCTTTCTGGCACGACCCGACCAGTTTGAACTGGTCGGTTTAGTCGATATTGATGAACCCCGCCTCAAAGCTGCCATTCACGACCTGGAACTACCGGATCATCTCGCCTATACTTGATACGCAGAGGCGCTCAAACAATCGGATTGTGACGGTGTTGTCATCGCCACTTGGGCACGCACCCACGATGAGTTGGTTGAGGCTGCAATCGAAGCTGACAAGCACATCATGGTGGAAAAGCCGTTCACGTTGGAACTGGCACCCGCCAAACGGTTGACTGAAATGGCGGAGGTGCGTGGGCTAAAAATCGTTGTAACGCAACAGTGGCGATACCTGCCCGGACAGCGAACGGTGCGCCGCTTGATGACCGAGGGGGCTTATGGAGAACCGCAGACGGGACACATGTTCACCTACAAAGCCCGCGGGGGCGAATACCCCGACTCCGAGCACTCGCAACTCTGGCAGATGACTGTCCACGAAATTGACTCGCTGATCGCGATGGTGAACCGGCGTGTGGTAGAGGTGTTTGGCCATTCTTACCGACCGCCAGAAACGACGTGGAATCGCGAATCTACCGCCACCGCCGAAATTACTTTCGATAACGGTGCCCGTTTCGTGATCGTATCTACCTCTGATGCCCGTGTGAACACCGGTGAATTCCGCGCCGAGTGTGAGCACGGCGCAGTTGTCTTACACAGTCCACAAGGCTTTGGTGGACCCGAAACTCTGCTTATCGGGACAGACCGTGGGAAAGGACTGAGTGAGGTAGAAATTGATCCGGACTTCACCGGCTCACGTCAACTCGACCAACACGTTGCTGCCACGTTTGCTGATTGGGTGAACGGTGGGTCTGAGCCGGAAACCAGTGGTCGCAATAACCTGCCAGTCCTTGCCACCCTAAACGCTGTGATTGAGTCAGGGAAGTCCGGTCGAGCCGTGAGTGTGGAGGTTTAGCATTTTTGGGTAGGGGTTAGCCCTGATGTAGATTGGGATTTCGTAGGGAACAACGATCGTTGTTCCTTACTTGGCACATCTGTTTACCGCAAAGTCAGGTCGTACAAGGAGAAATTTATGAAGGTGACAGGTTCACATCTTATCGTCCAGGCACTGCGAGCGGAAGGGATAGACCAAATCTTTACCCTAGCAGGGGATCACACCCTCCATCTGATGGATGTTATGGCAGAGGAAGGTTTCAAGTTTGTTGACACCCGCCACGAACAGGCTGCAGTGGACATGGCGAACGCATGGGGACGGATCACCGGTTCCCCCGGAATATCAATGTTTACTTCGCCGGGGCATGTGAACGCTATCCCCGGACTGGCGTTGGCGTATCACATGGAATCGCCGGTCATCAATATCACAGGCTGCGCAGCACAGCACCAACTGGGACAGGGAATTGCACAGCAAGAGATAGATCAGGTTGGGATGGCGAAACCCATCACGAAAGGCTCATGGCTCATCTCCGATCCGTACCGGATTCCGGAGTTTTTCGCACGCGCATTCCGCACCGCCTTAGCGGGTAGGCGCGGTCCCATCCACCTGACTATCCCCGTAGATGTCCAAAGTGCTGAAGTGGACGAGAGCCGAGTACATTTCGATCCACCCGAAGTATACCGTCGCTCCGGTCAAGTCATGGGCGACCCGAGTCTTATAAAAGAAGCAATAGAGCTGCTTCAAGGCGCACAAAGGCCGATGGTGCTAGCGGGAAATGCAACTGATTCCATAGATCAAGAGGATTTGCAGCAGTTCCTGGAAATAACGCGTCTTCCGTTATTCACCGAGGAGATTGCCCGTGGTCTCGTCCCCGATACCCACCCTTACTGTTTCGGATTCGCAGATGGAAGGGTTAACCTTGTTTCACGCCGCTTAGATGAGGCAGATGTTGTACTGTTGCTCGGTAAGAAATTGGACTTCACGATCTCCTTCGGCGGTTCACCAACCCTCGCTGCTGATGTGCGTATCATCCAAGTGGATCCAGCAGCAGACCAGATCGGTCTCTCACGCGGTGTGGATGTCGGTATTTTAGGAGATGTCGGTGCGGTCGTGAAGCAGTTGGCACAGGAAGCCGAGGGCTATCGGTGGGACGAACAACCAATTGTTGAAGAGCTAAGGGCTACCCGCGATGACCAAGAACAAGATTTGGACAGCTGCGCAGCACCAGCCACCCCATTACACGCAATGTCCGTCCACAAACATCTGCGCTCCCTGCTGGGTGAGAATGACTGTTTAATCTTCGAGGGCAGCGACTTCTCCTTCTACGGGACCCCATACTATCCCAGTCTCCGTCCGAGGCGCTGGTTTACCAATAGCACACTCGGAATGATAGGATGGGGTGTATCCTATGGTATCGGTGCGCAAGTCGCGCTTCCGCAATCCAAAGTGGTGGTGCTCACTGGAGATGGTGCCTTCGGGTTCTGCGGTATGGAGTTGGACACCGCCGTGCGGCACAACTTGCCCGTAGTCATCGTGATTGGGAATGATAGCGTTTGGGGAATCGACTACCACCAGCAGGTGCAAATCTTCGGCAAAAGTGTTGCAACCGAGCTGCTGCCCTCGCGTTACGATAAGATGGCGGAGGCACTTGGTGCCCACGGCGAATATGTCGAGGAAGCACATCAGCTACCCGGTGCACTGGAACGCGCGCTCACCTCGGACAAACCCGCGCTCGTCAACGTGCGGATTCAGGCAAACCCCAGTCCATTGACAGAATACATCATTGAGCGGAAAAGTGCCTTCACCGGAAGTTAGGTCCATGTGTGTGGGATTTAAGACCACATACAAAGTTTGCTTCGTCGTGGCTATTTTATGAACACTCCCGCTCATTTACTGAATACTGGGGTGGACAATATTGCTGTGAAAGCCAATAGATGCGTTATTGGGTGATTGGCACAGGATTTGCCCATTACCTGACATCCCCTGCTCAATCCACAAGGAGGTATGTCATGCAACGCGTCGTTTTTCTCTTACTACTCTTTCTGCTTTCCGCCGTAGTAGGGCAAGTAACCGCCCTAAATGGTAAAATTGTCTTTAAGACTGTCCGCGATGGAAATGGCGAAATTTATGCCATGGACGCCAATGGAAATCATCTTCGTAACCTGACCCGTCATCCCGCTCGTGAAGGGAGCCCAGATTGGTCTCCGGATGCCAAGCAGATTGCCTTTGTAAGCTACCGTTCTAAAAATGAGGAGATTCTTGTTGGCGATGCTGATATTTATGTCATGGATGCTTCAGGCGGCAACGTTCGCAACCTCACTCAACATCTCGCTTTAGATAGCGATCCGGACTGGTCTCCGGATGGGCAGCAAATTCTCTTTCTTAGTAATCGTGATGGCGGTATCAATACTTACGTCATGGATGCCGATGGTCAGAATGTTCGACAATTGACCAATTACCCGCCCGATGGAGAGTTTGCCAACATGCCGGTGTGGTCTCCGGATGGCAGTCAGATTGCCTTTGAATGGGTACAGGCTGGAGGAAGCGGTATTTATGTGATGAACACCAATGGGAGAGATATTCAACCCGTCAGTCCACCGGAGCAGGGGTCTAGGAAGGGTCATGCTGCATGGTCTCCTGATGGGCAACAGATACTGTATTTTGCTTGGAAGGATAATCAAGTCAGATTGGGTATGCTGATGCTTGCCACGAGAACGAGAGAAAACCGTTGGGAAAGTGAGCAGGTACCACTGCCGGAGTGGTTTGCCTTAGATACGGTCTGTTGGTCTCCCGATGGGGAGCATCTCCTTTTCGGTGGGGGTGATAAAGAACTTCCACGTGTCCATCTTAATATTTATCGTTATACCTTTCGGACTGAAGATATCGTTCAATTGACCGATTTTCCAATAGGGCGTAATAACTCACCAGATTGGTCGGCTCATGCCTTGCCGGTTTCGCCGGAGGGGAGTATCGCAACATATTGGGGACAGATTAAGGCAGAGGGGAAGTAATAGATTGTGGGGTATTTTCTACCGGTATTCATTAATCTTAAATTCTTAAATGAAGGGTAGGTGCCCACCAGATAGGAACAGAGCTTTTGGTGGGCAGCCTCCCCCACAATCAGCTTTCGATCAAGAGAATCACTTGATACACTTACGCCGTTGCGTAATACTCCTCCCAATCCACGCCAGCGCGTCCATTCAGATCCCACTCGACCTGTCCATCAATCAAAGTCAGCTCACACTCTAACTTCTGATTTCCCACAAAGAGTGCCCGTCTGACATCGAGAAAACCGAATCTTCCTTCATTCAGCTTAAGTACGGCAACATCCGCTACCGCACCGACGCTCAGGTGACCGTATTCTGGACGATTAATCATCTCTGCTGGAGTAATCGTCGACATCTTGATAACGTCGAACAGGGAAACGCCTTGGTTCAGAATCTTCGACATCGTTGTCGCCATATCTTTCATCCCAGCGTTCATGCTACCGGTGTGGAGATCTGTCGAAATCGAATCCGGTATCCACCCCTGCTCGATAGCGGGTATTGCATGGTTCCACACAAAACTTCCAGCGCCGTGGCCCACGTCAAATTTGACACCGCGATCACGCGCTTCAGCGAAATATGGCTGCAACTTCCCCTTCTCATCGAACATCGGTATCGCAGCTTGATACATGTGAGTGCTAATGTCGCCGGGGCGTATATGCTCAAGTATCATTTCCGGGTAGGGACGTTCCGGACGGAATGAGCCGAAATCGATCATAGCCAGCAAGCCCACCAATCTCCCAGCTTCTACCGCACGGTCAACCCCAAGCCATTCAGGACCACCGTAGTGCGCGGTCTTGATTCCCACAACAATATCGGGATAGCGTTCGGCGACTTTCGCTGTCGCTTCGGGTTCCATATCCGGTATATTCTGCTCGATGGCGCCGCCACCCATGCCGTGTCCCACGATGTTGAGGAGCGCGAAGATACGGGTCTTTGCCCGATCGATGACGCGGTCTTTGAAATCGGGAAAATTTCGCCAGCCTGAACTGCCAACATCAAGAACCGTGGTCACACCTGTGCGAAAATTGTATCCATCGGGATATAGGGAATTATCACCACAGTAGGCATTCCGCTGACCGGTACCGGCGTAAGCGTGGACATGTATATCCAGTAAGCCGGGCGTGACATAAAGTCCATTGACATCGACAACTTTTTCTGCTTCCGCGTCCGGAATGCTCTCCGCCACCCGTGCAATCTTTCCATCCGCAATTCCAACATCCATCGCTTGGTCAATGTTGTTTTTGGGGTCAATGACGTGTCCACCCTTGAGTAACAGATCAAAACTATTTTGCGTCGTCTCCGACATAATATTCCTCCATTTCTAAACATCAAATTTGTAGGATTTTATACTAATGTAGGACTTACGCAGTTGAATGCTCAAAGCCTCATAATTTGGTGATTTATTACCGAATAACACGACTCGTGATGACCGATGAATTGCGCTACTACGGTAAGGTCTTAGGTTTGTAGTAGCCCCGATAAATCGGGGCGTCCGGACGCGCAATGAATTGCGCTACTACAAACTGAAGTGCGTAACTCCTAACTAATGATTAATACAATTCAAAAATGAATCTACGATTACTCCTCATCGGTAGCATCTTCTGACGGACTAAAGACCCTCTTTTCTACCAAGTATTGAAGTAAATCCGGGAGATCGTTCTTGGGTACTTCCTTTATGGTTATATCCCCAATTTTCGTTGGCAGCACAAATCGTAAAGTGTTGCCCCGTCGTTTTTTGTCATGCAACATCGGTTGAAGCAACGGATCTATCGAAATACCCAACGCATTGGTCGGTAAGCCAATTCTGGATAGCAGCTTCAATTGTCTCTCAGCGTCTGCGGAAGGGAAAATCTCTGTTTTGACCGCCAAGTATGAAGCAGCAACCATACCCACAGAAACCGCTTCGCCATGTAAATATCTGTGATAAAGCGATTCCAAGGCATGTCCAATCGTGTGCCCATAATTCAGGATTGCCCGGCGATCCGTCCGTTCCTCCGGATCTTCCTCCACAACTGCAATCTTATGTTCGCAACATCTTCTAACAAGCCATTCCAAGACATGGGGATCTTTCGCAATTATGTTCTCTACGTTAGCTTCTATGTAATTAAATAACTCACCGTCCATAATCACACCGTACTTAACTACCTCGGCAAGCCCCGCCCTCAACTCTCGTACGCCGAGCGTTTGCAGAAAGCTGACATCCATGAAGATCATTTTGGGATGGTAAAACCCACCGATGATGTTCTTTAGCCGAGCCAAATTGATGGCAACCTTTCCGCCGAGGCTACTATCAGCTTGAGCGATGAGCGTGGTGGGAATATGGACCAACGGAATCCCACGTAAAAACGTGCTCGCAGCAAATCCTGCCAGATCGCCGATAACGCCACCGCCCATAGCGATAATCACAGATTGCCTATCCAACTGATGCTCCGCGCAGAAATCGTACAACATCCCAAGACCCCAGTAGGATTTTGTTCTTTCTCCCTCTGGGATTGCTTCGACGATTAAGTCCACTCCTATATCTTCGAGGCTCTCAGAAATCTGGGCGATTTTGGCGGCATGAACCTCTTCGATAGTTTGATTGGTCACTAATAACGCTTGAGAACAACGCGGCAGGTGTTCCTTGAAGAGAGACCCAAAGTCAGGAATGATATCAGTGCCGATATAGATGGGATATCTAATTTTCTCATCTATTGTCGTCCAGATAGGTTCAGTTCTATTTTTCATTGAGTTCATAATTCCTATGCCGTGGACCTGAACGGCTCTGAAACAGCGTCGAGTGTCTCTCGCACCGAGTCGTCGAGTGCCCAGCCGACCGCCCCTATGTTATCGTTTAGATGCCCGATTGTGTCCCCACCGGTGATTGCGACTGTAATTTCCGGGTGGGATAGTACCCAAGCAAGCGCTAATTGTGCGGGGGTCACCCCTAATTCTCCCGCGAATTTAATCACGGTCGATATTACCTCACTCGCAGCTCCCTGTACTGCTGCTGGAAATTGATCCCGCAACCGCGTTGCCCAGAGCGTTCCTTCCGGCGCAGGATTGTCTGGTGAATAGATACCGCTTAAAAGTCCCACCGCCAACGGACTGTATACCATGACCCCCAGCCCCTGATCGCGCACAAGTCCGAACATTTCGCCCTCAAGATGCCGAGTCAACAGATTGTATTGATTCTGGACGCACATAAACGGTGCTGCGTTGTACCGATCCGCAACCCACAATCCCTTGCAGACCTGCCATGCCGCGTAATTGCAACAGCCGACATATCGGACTTTACCCGAACGAACCAAGTCATCCAATGCACGAATCGTTTCCTCAAGTGGTGTCGATTCATCGAACGCATGAACAAGGTAGACATCGATGTGATCTGTGTCCAGCCGGGTCAGCGAATTCTCGACTTCACGCATAATGTGATATCTAGACAATCCCTCGTCATTGGGTCCATCGCCCATCGGGCTAGCAACCTTCGAGGTAATTACAACATCGTCGCGCTTACCCTTCAACGCTTTCCCCAGAATAACTTCTGAGCGTCCGATGTTCGCACGGTCATCCATTGTTCCATATACGTTGGCGCAGTCAATCAGGTTAATTCCCTGATCAATTGTGTGTTCGATAACCCGCTGTGCTTCCGCTTCATCACCCTGTCCCCTGAATCCTAACCCGAGTGCCAATCGACTTACCTGAACACCAGCTTTTCCGAAATTCACATATTCCATAACTCTTTTCGCCTTTCTATCCGATATTACGCTGCGCCTCGCAATACCTCTAACTTTTGCTGGACAGCTTCAAACAGCAGCGGCGCTGCATTACCACAGGATAGCACACGGAACCCACGCTTTACCGCTTCAACCCCATCTTCTAAGCTGCGAGTCGGATAGCCGACGGCGATACCCTTCCGTGCCGCAGCCGCGAGTACCTTCTCAGACGCTTCAGCGACCTTTTCATGCAACGGCTGGCCCGGTACACCCAATGAAGCTGCCAAATCACTTGTTCCCACATTCAGGACATCAATGCCCTCAACTTCCACAATTTCATTAATATTGTCAATTGCCTCGGCATCTTCGATCATCAATGAAACCGAAACCTCATTGTTGATGTTCGCATAATAGTCTGCCGACGACACCGCTCCAAACTTAATCCCTCGACTTGGACCCACACCGCGCTTGCCCTGTGGCGGATAGTATGCACCGTCTACTACATGCTGCGCCTCCTCTGCGTTACGGATGTGCGGGACAAGTACCCCCATTGCACCGAGATCGAGCGCACGCATAATCCTCGATTCATCGTTCTCGTGAACACGAACGATCGGTGTAGTATCCGCAGCGTAGGCAGCAAGCACCATCCGCTCTATCTCCGTCCAGCCCATGGAGCCGTGTTCTGCGTCGATTAGAACATAATCGACACCGGCATATCCCATCACCTCAACAAGTCCCGGTTCAGGGAGGCGCACACCGCCGCTTAATACCAATCCACCGGCTGCTAACTTCTGCTTCAATTTGTTTGTTCTAATGCTCATAATTAGATTTCCTTTTCATAGATAGAACTGACGCAGCCAACTGTAGGCGGGGCATCCCCGATAAATCCCCCCGATACATCGGGACAGACGGGATTCAGAGCAACTTGCCTCACGCCAACTGTGTTGAAATGCGTAAATCCTACTAAAGTTTGGACAATTTTTATGTGAAAAGAGGCAGAAAAGAGGTATCCTTTCAGGAACCCACAACAGTTTCGAAAGGAGAACTTATGTTCCTCATATTCTGCCTCGCGTCTATTTTAACCGAGTTTCGTCCGTTATT
>JAJDUM010000094.1 GCA_022826645.1 Candidatus Poribacteria bacterium | reverse complement strand
ATCTGTGTTCTTACCTCCGATTCTTTACCGTATTACGTATCACGCTTAGGTTCTCACATGTCGCCCCGCTGGGGCTTTTGTGTATGGTGGCTTTGGTATTCTATAAACATGTCGCCCCGCTGGGGCTAACAGCAAATGCGCCGCCGCTGCGTCCGTCTTCCGTTTTTTAATCCGCGATTCAGACAATGCGCCCCGTTCATCCGTTCGGTACTTCCGGATCTATCGGGGGCGGGTTTTAGGGGATTGGCAGTACCTTTGGAGTGTCCAAATAATTCTAAAATCTACCATAAATCGGTTCTTGTTGCACGATTTCTTAACATGAGCCACATCATGATTGGACACCATCGAACTACCGATTAAATAGAAACGCCGGGCTGTTAATCAAAGCCCATAAAAGATCTTGCGCCCCTTCAGCTTTTGACTCAGCGTGGGAAAGGTGAGCGAGGGCTGTCGCGTATTCATCCGCACGTGGCATCCGAGAAAGCGCAGCGAGGTATATCTCCTCGACCACTGCCCGATCATCAGAAGCATCTCTCATCAATTGTACGATTCGTCCGTCGGGATCGATGACCGCGTTTGCAACGGTTGGTCCGTTAATGAGATTCATCGCATGGGCGAGGCTGACTTCGGTGGTACGTTCGCATTCACAGGAGGATTCACGTTCGGGGCGACCGAACAACTTCAGAAAGCCATCGTCTTTGACTTTGCTATCGAGCAGCTGAACAGCGCGGAATCCTCTGGGTACCTCCTCAAACTGTGGTGGACTGCCTGTCGCCACACTGATGGAATCTAATAACTGTTCGGCAGTCAGTCGCCTCGGTACGGCGTGGGAGAAGTTGATTGTATCGTCCGCATTCCAGCGATTCGTCTTGATGCTCTGCTGGTATGTCCGTGACCGGGTGATTTTTCGCATCAGGTGCTTGACGTCGAAGCCACTCTTGATGAAATCATCGGTGAGGGCATCAAGCAATTCGGGGTTGCTGGGTGGGTTACTCGTTCGGACATCGTCCACCGGTTCGATGATACCTCGCCCCATGAAGTAGCTCCAGATGCGATTTGCACCAGATCGGGCGAACAGTGGATTTTCCGGTGCCGTCAACCATTTCGCAAGAGCCAGACGCGGATCTGCCGGTTGGGTGGAACCTACGCCCGATCCAACTTCATCAGCTTTGCCATACGGCACCGATGCCGTGACGACGTCGGCGGTCTTAGGATGGGTGACTTCGCCGCCTTCGTACTTGGTGTAGACAACTTCCTCATCTGGAAGTTGTCCGGGCTTGACCCCAACTTTACCAAAATAAGCGGCGAGTTCATAGAATTGGTTTTGGGTCCACTTTTCAAAGGGATGGTCATGACACACATTACACTGGAAACGAACACCTAAGAAGAGTTGGGTCGTATTTTCCACAGCAGGCTGATACTCGCGGGAAACGCGGTAGTAGTTCGCAGCAGGATTTGTATATGTGCTTCCTGATGCCGTCAGAAGTTCACGCACAAATTGGTCATACGGCTTGTTCTGAGCAATGGAATTTTGGATCCACGTTCGGAACAGCCACGCGCCTTTCTCACCAAGGAACTGCCGATTGCACTGCAAGAGGTCCGCCCACTTATGGGTCCAGTGCTGAACGAATTCGGGGCTATCTAACAAGGCGTCAATCTGCTTTTCCCGTTTTACTTTTGACGCTGTCGTATCCGATAGAAACGCACGAATTTGCGAGGGTGTGGGAGGCAGACCGATGAGATCTAGGTAAACCCTGCGAATAAACGCCTCATCAGTACAGAGTTCCGCAGGCAAAATCTTGAGGCGTTTCAGTTTGTTATGAACCAGTGTGTCAATTTCGTTATATTCAGGGGTTTCGACCCACTGGAACCCGGATCGATCACCCATAACAATAACAGCATTGGTGCCATAAGCCCCTTCGTAACGGGTGAGGATAGAGGTTTCACCGCGCCGCACGGCGGTCACAAATCCATCGTCCGTCACGGTTGCAACTTCAGTAGCACTGCTTGTATAAACTGAATCACGGGTCACATCACGGGTCTCTCCGTCGGGGTAGTGGGCAATCACGAGCATCTGTTGTGTCATACCCGGAGTAGCAATGTCCACAGATTTGGGGAAAACCTCTAACCGTTCAACCCGCTGCGTCGATTTGATATCCGAAACGACCCCCTCAGCGATCCACTGGCGGAACAACCGATAATTGTGGGAATCAGGCTTGATGACCTGACCACCTTTATGAGGGACATCTGCCGTTGGTTTGCGTAACATCAAACTCTGCTCAGGAAAGGCGCGATTGAAACGGCGTCCTGAAATATCGTGAATCAGCGACTGATAATCAAAATCCATGTCGTAGCCGCGCAATGACAGCTTGAACCCATTCTTGCCTTTGGCGGCACCGTGGCAGATGCCCGCGTTGCAGCCGATCTTGCTGATGGTTGGCATAACATCGCGCACGAAGCTAATTGGCGGTTCATCAACGCTGCGGACGGTAACGGGCAGATCTACGCTTTTCCCGCTGACCGAGACAGTAACTTTTGTCGTTCCAGCCTCGATTGGATGTAGGTATCCCTCACCGTCAATTTGTACGGTTGAAGAGGTTAGCGTGAAACTTGCTGCTCTGGAAAGGTCGATCCAATTTCCTTCTTCCGTTCGACCTGATACGAGCACACGGCGGACATCACGCTTATGCGCCAGTACAAGCGAATCGGGCTGAAGTGTTAGCGCAGTTATTTTTGGAAGTGTTGTATCTTGCAGACTCTCCGCCTGCGCTGTCTCCAAGCTCGAATTGGAGACAACCCAAGCGAAACAGGCAAATGCCCCGGCGAGGAAAACAGCCACAAAGTAGTGATATTTAAATTTTCGCATCAATTGCCTCCTTGAAACCCACACACGGCGCGGGTTTGCCAATTCACCATTGAGAATTCAAAAACAAGGGTCATTTATAGTGGATCTTAGAAGTAATGAGACACTCCAAACCGGTGCGGTTGAAAACCGCACCTACCGAGGGCGAAAGTGTCTATTTATTTTTACAATTCATCATAATATTCCTGTAGTCTCGATCTCCCAGTCGAGGCTACGGCGGGGCAAGATGCCCCGCCTACGGTGTAAGGAACAATCTGTCAAATGTAGCGCAAACTGTATGAAGATTAATTATTCGGTAATCTTCGAGCGATGCCCGGTGCGGTTGAAAACCGCACCTACCGGGGGAGGAAAGTGTCTATTTATTTTTAGATTTTACTATAATCAGACACTCCCAATGCAAGACCAACCCCCTAAATCCCCCTTGTCAGGGGGACTTGGGCAACTTCGCGCAGATCGGAGTTATTGGTAAATGTCTACTTACTTTTAGAATTCACTATAGCTGCTGCACTGAAGCCGGTTTTTTTAACAGCAGAGATCAGGTCGGCTATGGTGATTTTACCTTTTTCAACGTTAACAACAGCATTCTGTTCTTCAAGAGAAATCTCAGCATCGATAACTCCGGAAACACGACTGATCGCACTCTGCACTTTGGCGACACAGGCTGTGCAGGTCATACCGGTCACGACCAACTCGAATTCCTCTTTTGCCTTGGGGCTAATCGGAACAGGTACAAACGCCTTGACTAACTCGCCGGAGGTAGTATTGAAGATCCGGACAGTTCCGTCAAATCCGCCTGTTACGATCTGCTGATCATTGGGGTGAAACGCGAGGGCAAAAACGGCGGCGGCGTTTCCCTTTAACGTTACCAACTGCTCTCCATCTTCCACGTTGTAAATCCGCACCTCGCCGCTCACGCCACCGACAGCGATTTTTGTACCAGCTTGGTTAAAGCCTACCGCATGAACGGGTCCGGGGTGTGCCTCAAATTCTCGAACGAGGTTAAAGTCTGTATTGCCTTTATCTCTTTGGGTTTCCCGGAAGATACGATAGAGTCGTGGGATCCTATCCTCCCCGGCGCTTAAAACAAGGTCTTCTTGGGGGTGACGACCAATGCAACTAATCCCTCCGTAGCCTTTGTTGCTGGCGTTGATGTCGTCAATGAAAGCGCCGTTATTCAGATTGACCAGTTTTAGGGCACCATCTCGACTGCCACTAACAAAGTGCGTTCCATCCATAGAGAACAGGGTGCCGAACACCCAATCGCTATGATTATCAAATTTAAGTGTCTCTTTCCCATCAGCGACAGAAAGCAGCCGCACGGTTTTATCTGAACATCCAAAAGCAAGGAGTTCCCCATCCGGGGAAAATGACATCCCGTATAACGTATCGTAAGTTGGTCGCATTGACTGGATCAGTATATTGGTGCTTGTGTCCCACAGCTGCACCTCACCAAATTGGGCAGGGGTTCCACCAACAGCGCCGAGGATCTTTCCATCTAAGGTGTATGCAATGGATTCGATTCGGTGCGCCTCTCCGACGAGCCGACCGATTAATTCTGAGCCATCGGATTTGTGCAACAGGATCTCCCGGTATCCGGAAACCGCTAGCGTTTTTCCATCCGGCGAATACGCCAATGCAGAGATAACGGGAGGGGCTATATAAACTGGTGGTTGATTTGAGCTGATTGTATCGTCGAGGGATAGGGGCGTATCGTCAAGTGCGGATTCGGCGATCCAACGGCTGAACAGTTCGACCTCCTCTGCTGTTAGCGGGTCGCCCTCTTGAGGCATAAGCGGATCTTCGCCCGATATGTACTCCATGATCATGCTGTCTTCGGGGTTTCCGGGGATAAAGGAGGCACCTCCCATCCCGCCTTCTTGGAAGGCTGCGTAAGATGTGACGATGAGACCGCCGTTCGGTTCAGCCGGTTGATGGCAGCCCTGACAACTTTGTTGCAGGATAGGGCGAATCTGCTTGTAATAACTGACGGGTTCAGGAGTTTTGCCTTGAAGGGAAACTAACTCGCCCGGAATAATGATCAAAAGGCTGACCAACAGCAGATGGCTGAGGGATAAGCCGTGACGCATAAACCTCCGATGGATCTGTGTAGCACCTAATTTCGCATGGTAGGCTCCGATGCTTGGGGGTCCAGACCAGAGTTGTGCAACGTGAAATGCGAAAGCTAATAGGCTCATGCGCTTATCCTTTGTCATGATTTTCTCCCTAAGTCACTCCTTTACCTGCGCTTTTCGGAATTTGAACGGTATCAGTATAACCGAATTGTATCTGGGTGTCAACAATAACGGGTTGAGGCATTAGGACCGGCGTTGATCGATCTGTCTGAACCGTGGATTGACGCGGATTAAGGAATGACACGGATTCAAAAAGATTCGTCGGCGGGGATATTTATCCACGCATTTGTCTGAATCGCGGATTGACGCGGATTAAGGGATTACACGGATTTAAGAAACGTGCTGTCTGATTCGTCTGTTTAACCTGTGATATAGACAGTTTGTACTTCTGCGACAATAGCAATTTCTTGTTGTCTGAATCGCGGATTGACGCGGATTAAAGGATTACACGGATTAAAAACATAAGCAGTGACGTTTGTACTCACATTTGTATGAATCTGGATAACCCCCTAAATCCCGCCCCCGATAAATCCCCCTGGATTCAGGGATTACACGGATTTAAGAAGATTCGTCGCGGTGGTACCGATTGTTGGGGTGTAGCCCGGATAAGATTTCCAGACTTAACGCATTACGGTAACAGGGCTTGATGGAATTGTATCTTGCCATCCTTAACGGTGTTGACGACTAAACTTTTGATTGCATGTCGATTCTCATCAAAATGTGATAGTATTGTCGCTCCGCTATAGTTCTGCGTCGCCTCAATTTGGTCGCGAATTGCGGCGGGGGTAAGGTTAGCGGAGCGGCGCATCGCTTCAATAACGATGGTGGTAGAATCATAACCGAGTGCCGCAGGTCCATCGGGGGCAATACCGAATTGTGCCGTATAGTCGGCAATAAATTGACGCGCTGCTTCACTTAATTGCTCTGGGGGCCCGCCGGGCGAAAAGTGGTTTGCAAAGAAACTTCCTTCAAGCGCGGCACCTCCAATTTCAACGAGATCCGGTCGATCCCACCCATCGCCACCAAGAAAGGTCGCAGTAATACCGAACGCAGGTGATTTTGCCCCTTTAACTGCCAGTGGGAACTCAGGACCCAAGCCTGGCAGAAAGATAACATCGACGGGGGGCTCTACTGCCGCGATTGCGGTCAACTGCTCGGTGAAGTCGATAGTCCCTGTCTCGTAAAATTGATGCGCTGCAATCGTACCGCCTAGCGCGGTAAATCGTTCAACGAACGCATTCGACAGACCTTCTGAGTAGCTTTTGCCTGTTTCTGTGAGAACTGCGGCACTCGTTGCGCCCAGTTCCTGCACTGCAAAATGCGCCATCACACCCGCCTGATACGGATCTATGTAAGCACCCATAAAGGAAAAATTCCCGTTTTTAGTCACATTCGGATTGGTCGGATAGGTGGTTACTATCGGTATACCGTATTGCTGGGCAACCGCTCCGACTTCCACAGCGATCACACTGTAGTCCGGTCCCACGATTGCTAATGCACCGGCATCGATTAGCCCCTTTGCACGTTGGACCCCCATTGACGGATCACCTTGATCATCCGTGATGAGAAGTTCTATCGGTAGGCCGTTGATGCCTCCCGCCTCGTTTGCGAGGTCAGCCGCTAACTCTGCGCCGTTCCGAGTTGTGCCGGGATCGGGTGGACTGTAGATGAAGCCGATTTTGACTGGAGCCGCGTTGTCAGGGGTGTCGGGTAGGACGAGTTGTTGGATCGCGTCACAGCCTAAAAGGAGGACGGTGGATAAGAAAAGTAATATAAAAACTCCGTAAATCGAGATACATTTGGGTATTGCTCTGTTCGGTTTGAATATCATAAAGATCTCCTTCTGTGTTGAAAATGTCAAAGATACCACCATTCATCGTTGAAACACAATTATTTCTCCGCATGATGGTGATTTTTATGTTGTCTGAATCGCGGATTGACGCGGATTTAGGGATTACGCGGATTAAAAAATCCCCACGACCGATTTGATCGGTAATTCAGGCTGCTACTCATCTATCTGCATAAATCTTGATGCTATAAACATGCTGCCCCGCCCCTACGATTGGACGCGCATCGGAGGCCGGAGTTACGGCACACGGCGTGTGCCTACTACTATAAACATGCCGTCCGTTCCGATAAATCCCCGATGAATCGTCCGATAAATCGAGACCAGGGGGACAGGCGGGATTCAAAGCAACTGGGGCTCTGGGTCGGGCAAGTCCGAGAGGATCCCGTGACCAGGGATGCCCGACCTACGGGTGTGGTAGCTCGCCCCTGTAATGCACATTGCCCTCTTCCGTGATAAAGGTCGAAGTATGGGCGAGGGGGAGCTCGCCCATACGATTGGTTCGCCCGAATATAGGATCATTCGGGGAGGCGGATGTGCTCGGTCAGTTCGTCGTCAACGGTGATTGCGAGCGGTCCGTCGGGGCTGAGCATCCTGCTCACCATAGTGGACTCAAGCTCCCTTTTTTCGAGTTCGTTCAGTTCGTCGATGAGGGGACTGTGGATGAAGCGCTTGTAGGGACCGCTGGTGTCTCTGAAAGGCATCATGTACATCGGGACCACTGCTTGCAGCATGGCGGCACGCTTGTGTGGGGTGCGGTTCACGCCTGCACGGTGCCAGGTCCGCGAATCGTAGATGATATAGCTGCCCGGCGGTGCCTCAACGACATCGGCGTCGGGACCGGTGTAGGGGAGCCCTCGTGCTGCGCGATGTCCCGGCTCTTTGTTTGCATTTCCGGTTCCCCACTCTGCCGGCGGTCCTTCGCCGAATGCGTGTGAGCCGAGTTTGAAACAGGTTGCACCGTTCTCTTTACGAAATTCTGATACGCACAGGTTGCGTTGGACACCCATGGCGAATCCCTCGACTTGATGCACCGGTATCCGGTCTTTTGTCCTGCCGGCAATGCCCCAGAGGTATGGGAAGTCGGAATGCCAGCCTTGGACGTTCCGTTTGCCGTCGTCTTTGGGGAGTATAGCGAAGCCGGGGGAGTGTCCGAGTCGAATGTCTTGGACGCCCATATATTGGCGCATTAGCCACAATGTAACCGGTTCGGCTATGATTTTGGCGACGGCAGAGGTCTGGAGTAGCGGTGGAATGCTGCGATCGAACTCGCCGCTCTCCCAGCGACCGGTGCCGCTGGTCCGCTCCAACTCCTCAAGGAGGTCGGGCGGGACGATCGAGGGGATACAGACCCATCCGCTCTCCCTGAAGGTCTTTAGGTATTCTGACGGTAGGTGTGCGGGTCCGTGGCCGGGGGTGAACAGCGCGGCAACATCACTAAGCGATCCATCACTGGCAACCCACTTCCCCTGATGGCGGAGGTAGCTGCCATCTTTAGATCGGGGGGATTCCGTCTCAAGGACGAGATCTGTCCCCACATGGCGATAGGTTTCGCCATCGGAGTCCCATATCGCTTTGTCGTCTACATAGTCGAAGGTGGCAAATCCATCCTCGGACGCGCCGAGGAAATGCCCGTTGGGGACGCGAAGTAATGTATAGTGTGACGCTGGTTTTTCAACGCGGGTAACGGTTTCTTGGAAAATTTCATCTTTTGGCATTGGTGTTTCCTCCCAAAATGGCAACGTGAAACGTGAAAAGGATATTTACCACAGAGACGCAGGGGACGCGGAGAACAACATGACAAATTGGGAAATCTGGGACCACGATTTGTTACGCACGGATGCAAGGATTTTTTCTTTTGGCTTTCCACCCGTGGGAGAGGCATCCCCGATAAATCGGGATTCAAAGTAACTTGCCTTGAGATTTCGCCGAAGTCGGGATTAGGAAATCCCTCCTACAGCAGAACTATAGTAAAGTTTAGAAGTAATTGAGGGTGGTTCATAAATACTTTTACCGAAATAGAGTAATGAGATAGGTTACATTTCTTAATGGTAAGCCGTAGATGGAATTCATTAACATAGCGATTTGGAGTGACACCACCCCCAGTGCCAAACAGGTCACCACATTC
>JAJDUM010000122.1 GCA_022826645.1 Candidatus Poribacteria bacterium | reverse complement strand
AATTACAAACGACCTCACCAGAGTCTCAATTATGCGACACCGGCTGAGGTGTATCTGAGCTAAAGAAGTACACAGCAACTCTCAATTATCTTACTTATTTTTACATCATTTTGGCCTCGACAAGGGGGCCACTTTAGGATGAATCGCGGATTAACACGGATTAACGGATGACGCGGATTAAAAATAAAAAAAACAACCCCCTAAATTCCGCCCGCGATAGATCCCCGATGAATCCCCCGATGCATCGGGACAGGACACGAGGAGCGAAAGCGTCTATCTGTTTTTAGGATTTACTATAAATACATTATTTATTATCATTCATATGGTAAGCAAGTAGCAGCTCATACAGTTTATCAACTTTCTTATCAACGCTATTGATTTGTGATTGGAGATTATCCCCTAACCTATCAATCTTATTATCAAGAGGTTCTTTGACAAACTTGAGAATAAATATCATATTCAAGGTTATGACTGCCGCACCGGTGCCTATCACTGTGGAAATTATGGTGATTAACGTGGCATTATCCATGACAACCTCCTTTCAAGATTACTCAATTATACCAATTAGTAAGATGGTTAATCAAGTAAAATAGCAGGAGACCAGTAACACACACTGCCGAGAAGTCAATCACCCCCTTGGGCAAGGTAACCTGGTCCCCACGATCGACGATTCGGAATGATTTGGACGCTATTAACGCTGATAGGCATAGATTTTTTAATGCTTCCATCTGCGAAATCTGCGCCTCAACGGTTGACGGGAAAACGCAAAAACAGTTCAATGAACTAATGTATTAATGAACAAATGAACTTAAGAGAGAGGGATATATGAGCTCAAAAAAAGACTACGCGGTTCAATTCGTTGCACGGGAACAGGCGGAACTAAGCGTTGTTGAACGGGACCCAACCCCGCTCGCTCCGGACGAGATCGCTGGCAGCAGTCTCGTGACGTTGATAAGCGCTGGAACGGAATCGACGGGATCCTATACGGCAGAAGGCAACTTCCCACGCGGATCCGGTTATGCGGCGGTATTTGAGGTCGAGTCTGTCGGGACGGATGTGAACGATGTCAAGGCGGGGGATTGCATCTTCTGTATGGGCAATCACCGGTCCTATCAGCGCATTAAACGGGACGCTGGCTTGCTGGTGCCCGAAGGACTCGCGCCGGAGGTCGCTGTCTTCGCCCGTCTGATGAACGTGAGCCTGACCACGTTGACCACAACGACCGCCCGACCACCGGAGAAGGTTATCATCACCGGCTTGGGCATTGTTGGGAACCTCGCCGCACAAAACTTCACCAACGCCGGTTACGACGTAACGGCTTGTGAACCGGTTGAAACGCGGCGCAACGTTGCTATCGAATGCGGCCTCAAAAACGTCCTGTCCACAGTTCCGGTGGATGATCCCGAAATTGCTGGCACGGTGGGCTTGGTCGTCGATTGTTCGGGCCATGAGCAGGCGGTCCTGGATGGCTGTAACGTCGTCCGAAAGAAGGGCGAAGTGGTGCTGCTCGCGACACCGTGGCGCCGCTATACGGAGATGTATGCCCACACCGTCCTGCACGCGATTTTCCATAAATATGTCGTCGTCCGAAGCGGGTGGGAGTGGGAGCTGCCGAACCAACCGACGGAGTTCCGCACGAACAGTATCTACGGCAACCTCGCCGCCGGGTTGAAATGGCTGGCTGAAGGTCGGATGTCGGTCGCGCCGTTGGCGATGAAGATCACGCCCGATGACCCCCAGACTGTATATCAGAATCTGTTGCATAGACGGAGCGAACGGCTGACCTATATCTTTGATTGGACGGAGGTTTGAGGAAGAAACACACCGCAGAGGCGCAGAGGACGCAGAGAGAAAAGCGAGGAAGCGGGCAGGCGAGGAGGCGAGGAACTCATCTCTGTGGGAGGGGCATCTTGCCCCGACACATTACCGAGATGGCATGTGCATATTGTCTGAATCGCGGATTAACACGGATTAAAAGCGAAAAACGAACCCCCTAAATCCCCCTTGTCAGGGGGACTCAAAGCGGATGGCGCGGAAAACGGCTCAATGAACCAATAAACTAATGTACCAATGAACTAATGAACCAATGAACTAATGAACCAATCAACCAACATAAAGGAAAACTATGCCAACTCCTACCAACGAATCGTCCTCAGAAAAACATACCCCTTTACAGGTTAGGCCCCCCAGAATCCTCTGCAACACCGGCGCTTGGAGCCCGTTGGTGGATACCGTCGATATCTACGGTGGTAATCGGGGCATGAACCGTGAGGGCCTATTCATCCCGTTTGACGCGCCCGTTGGCATCCGATTCGAGGTGGAGACCGCCCTGAAATCTGAACCGATGCTTGAAGCGGTGCGGGGGTGGGAGCACCCGAGCATCGCCCCGCTCTATATCTGGCAGGATGAGGGTGCCTATCACATGCTCTACGAGTCCGGGGGCATCGGTATCGCCTATGCACATAGCGCTGACGCCTACCGGTGGACCCGTCCCGAACTGGGGCAGGTCGAATTTCAGGGATCGAAGGCGAACAACCTCATCGCCAATCCGCCGCGCGGGTCATCCGGTTTCTTCGAGGATCCGGGAGCGCCACCGGAGGAACGTTACAAGGCGATGGGCGGCAATATGGCGTGGTATGATCCAGATACCAACGAACCGCTGTTCGGCGAGGAGCCGGGGAAACGGCTTGCTGCGCAGAACGCTGAGGGCGCAGCCTATAAGGGACCGAAAGCGGTTATCTGGGGCTGGATGCTGGGGTGGACTTCGCCCGACCGGTTCCGGTGGACGCCGCTGGAACAACCGCTCGGTAACCGTCCGGTCAACGGTGCGATCGCCGCCCGTTTCGATCCGCATAACAACAACTACTACGCCTACCTCCAGATCATGGGCTACCCGACGGAAACGCTCGGCGGCATCGGCACGGGACGCTTGGAGGAAAGCACCCACCGCCGCACCATCGGCTTCGCCCGGACCGACGATTTCCGAAACTGGCCCGCCCCGAAACTCATATTGGAGCCGGACGCGCAGGACGATCTCGATATATCGTTCTACGGTGCCAACTACTTCCCGTATCCGGGTCGCACCGATCTGCACGGGATGCTGATCCCAATTTATCATCAGATCGCCGATCACATGGACGGTCAGATCGCTTTCAGCCGTGATGGACTGTTCTGGTCACGCCCAGAGCGGAAGCCCGTCCTTGAGGTGGGCGAACCGGGCAGCGGGGATGAGTGTTCCGCCCACTTCTGGCGCGGCGGATTGGTCGAACTGCCAGACGGCTATTGGGCATCGCCGTATACGGGCAATTCGACGCTCCACAATATCACAGGCGACAGAGAGGCTGCGATGTTCCCGCTCTACCGTCCCCGTCAAATTCGGTGGGCGCGCTGGCAACCCCACCGGTTCTGCGGCTTGGTCGCAGCGGTGGAGGGACGGTTCACGATTCCGACGGTCTACCGTTGCCATGACGAACTCCGGCTCAACTATCGCTGCAAGCCCGGCGGTTGGATAAAGGTGGAACTCCTTGATAAAACGCCGCACCTGATGACGCCGGATGGGGATCCTGTGCCCGGCTTCAGCTTTGCGGACTGCGATCCTTTGACGGGCGATGCACTCGACAGCGTTGTAACGTGGAAGGGACAGCGGGATATCAGCAGCATCGGCGAGACCGTCGCTATCCGTGTCCAGATGTACCAAGCGAAGCTGTTTGCGTATCGGGTTTAAGTTGGTGCATTGGTGCATTGGTGCATTGGTGCATTTGGTCCCGGTGGGGTGGTGTGTGCATGTTGTCTGAATCGCGGAGAAGATTGTCTGAATCAGGATTCACGGGATTAAAGGATTTACAGGATTAAAACGAAAGGCAACCCCCTAAATCCCACGCCCGATAGATCCCCGATGAATCGGGACAGGCGGGATGTACCACTTGTTAGGGGGACTTACGGAACCGCCACCTCCACCTGTGGGAGGGGCATCCCTGCCCCGATGGGTAGGGATCCAAAACAACCTGCACTGACTTCGGAGCCGGAAAAACGGCAAAATGAGAGGACGCTTCTTCTTACGCATCACGTTTTACGCATTATTCGCCACTTGTCTGAATCAGGATTCACGGGATTAAAGGATTTACAGGATGAAAACGAAAGGCAACCCCCTAAATCCCACGCCCGATGAATCCCCGATGAATCGGGACAGGCGGGATGTACCACTTGTTAGGGGGACTTACGGAACCGCCACCTCCACCTGTGGGAGGGGCATCCCTGCCCCGATTTTGGTGGGGCGAACCGGGCAGGCGGGATTCAAAACTGGGGCTTAAAGACTCGTTTTCCCGTTCTCTCGTTTTCTCGTCTTCCCCTTCTCCATATCCTTCGCGTCTTTGCGCCCTTGCGTTAAATATTCTTGCACATTACGTATTACGTTTCACGTTTCACGCATCTACATAGGAGAGAAGATGAAAATTACCAAGGTGGAAACCATCCGCTCCGAATGCAGGAACTACTGCTGGATCCTGATTAGCACTGATGCTGGCTATGTCGGGGTTGGGGAGACCTACCACCGCGCCGATCCCGCGGAGATTGTGGTCCATGAATTTGCCCAACGCCATCTGCTCGGTGAGAATCCGGAGGAGATCGAGAAGATCTGGAACCGGATGTATCGCACCGCCTCCTTCCACGGACTGATGGGCGCCGAACTCCGTGCGATGAGCGGCATCGACATGGCGCTATGGGACCTCTTGGGCAAAACATTAGACCGTCCGCTCTACCGCATTCTGGGCGGAGAGACCCGTTCCAAAGTGCCGGTCTATTTCAGCGGCATCTACGATGAGACAGAGACGAACCGAACGGCGTTCCAGGATTGGTCGAAGCGGTGTGTGGACGAAGGTTGGAAAGCGTGTAAAACCGCCCGTTTCTTCGGCGATTTCTATCCGAGCCGTGGCGAAACCGATTTCGCTGACACGACCGGCTACATCAGCGCGACAGATGTCTCAGAGGGCGCTGAGCGATTTGAGTGGGTGCGAGATGCGGTTGGAGATGCGTTGGAGGTGGGGATAGACCTCCACGCCGCCTTCGATGTGCCCGGCGCGATCCGGATTGCGGAAGCGGTGCGACACCTGAACCCCTACTTTATTGAGGAACCGATCCAACCCCACAATTTCACAGCGTTAAAAGAGGTCCGAGAGAGCGGGGGTGTCTCCATCGCTGCCGGCGAGCGCATCTTCTCCCGATGGGGCTTTCAACAGATATTGGAGCTGGGGGCAGCCGACGTTCTCAATCCGGATCTCGCTTGGACCGGCGGTATCTCAGAGGTCAAGAAGATCGCAAGCTACGCAGAGGTGCACTATATCCCGGTCGCGCCCCACAACTACGGACCGCTCAGCTGCATGGCGTTGACACATCTGATGGCGGTCATCCCGAATACCCGACACCTTGAATTCACCGCCTATCACTACCCGACATGGAACACCTACATCGACGAACCGATAACCGTGAAAGAGGGGATGTTGGATCTCTGCGACCGACCCGGCTTGGGCAGAGAACTCAGCGCGGAGGTGATGGCGCTTCCCCGGACGACGATAGAACCTTGACAAACACGACGCCAGATGCAAAATCAGAAAGGAAGCATACTTACTATGGTAGATTTTAGAATGACTTGGACACTGCCAATCGGCGAGGCGAGCAAACCTCGACTACTGGGGTTAGAAAAATCTGGGTTATCACCCGGTAGGTGCGGTTTCTAACCGCACCGAATAGGCGCGTCCCGATAAATCCCCGATGAATCGGGACAGGTGGGCAACTATAGCAGGGTCTTAGGTTTGTAGTAGCGCAATTCATTGCGCGTCCGGACGGGCGATAAATCGCCCTACTACAAACTGAACTGCGTAACTCCTATATTTTTTAGAATTCACCATAAAAGAGGAGATAAGAGCGTAGTGGAGGCATTTATGGTGAACGATATAAATATGTAGACGTTCACCAATAGTGTCCCTTATCGAAGCCTCATCAAGTCCCCCTGACAAGGGGGATTTAGGGGGTTGGTTGTGTATCGAAAGTGTATAAGCAATTATAGAATTCACCATAATAATACTTCCGCAGTTGCACAGGAGCATGGGAATTTTCAACCTGAATCGAACGACGACCGTCCCCTTGCCGAAGATCCAAAGTATCTCTCAGCACAACTCATCACATATATCGGCAACAAACGCGCCCTTCTGAAGCAGATTGGCAAAGCGGTTATACGCGTCAAGCAACGGACCGGCAAGCAATACCTTCGTGTGTTCGATGCGTTTAGCGGTTCCGG
Source organism: Candidatus Poribacteria bacterium (assembly GCA_022826645.1). Classification (GTDB taxonomy): domain Bacteria; phylum Poribacteria; class WGA-4E; order WGA-4E; family PCPOR2b; genus PCPOR2b. The sequence goes on along the minus strand of JAJDUM010000122.1, from coordinate 18,423 downwards.
TGTCGTTTCCCGTTTCCTCAAAGCGCACGCTTCGTTTATTGTCAGCAACGATTTTGAGGATTACGCCGCTGTGATTGCCCGTTGCTACCTGCGTAACAGAGGCTCAGTGGATCTCGATGCGCTATCCGAAATTGTAGATGATCTGAACAACCGGGTGGCTGACGCCCCCTTTCCCAAAGGGTTTATTGAAACGCTCTACGCCCCAAGGGATGAATCAAAAATCGGGAAAGACGATAGGGTTTTCTATACAACTGCCAATGCCCGCCGTTTGGACAACTATCGTAGACTGATTGATGAAGCTCCCTCAGATTTCCGCGACCTGCTTCTGGGTCCCCTGCTAAGCGCGGCATCCGTCCACTCAAATACCGCGGGCGTGTTCAAGGGATTCTATAAGGATCGCACCACCGGAATCGGTCAGTACGGCGGGACCGGATCGGACGCCCTAAAACGGATCAAGGGCAACATCAAACTCGAGATGCCTGTGCTGAGCAGGTTTGCGTGCGATTACCGGGTACTGCAAGATGATACCAATAAAGTTGCCGATCAGATAAAGGGGCTGGATCTGGCTTATATCGACCCGCCCTATAATCAACACCCCTACGGCTCCAATTATTTTATGCTCAACCTACTTGTCGATTACAAACGACCGGATGACATAAGCCGTGTGTCCGGCATTCCATCGGACTGGAGGCGTTCAGGATATAACGTCCGGGCAAAGGCTTTACCGCTACTCGAAGAACTGCTTCACAAAATTGACGCACGTTTTCTCTTAATCTCTTTCAACAATGAGGGGTTCATCAGTCCTGATGAAATGCGTGTTATGCTACAAAAGATAGGCACTGTTGACGAGTTTAATGTGCGCTACAATACGTTCCGTGGATCAAGGAATCTGAGGAACCGGACGATTCATGTAACAGAGCAGATGTTTCTCGTAGAGAGAAGCTAACACATATAACATAAAGTAGGACTTACACAGCTGGGAGTTGGGCAGGCACAAGACCTGCCCCTACATTGGATTGGTTCCTTGTAGGGGCAACCCTTGTGGTTGCCCTTGCTACTAATAAAGGAGAAAATCTATGAACAACACCCCTGATTACACATCACGTGTTCCGCACTACACCTTTGCTGACACCCTCGAAGCACAGGAGGAGCAGCTCAAAACCAACCCGCTGATGTTGCGGCTGCTTGAGTCGCGGAAAGGGTACGCAGGCGATCCGCACCGTCCGATCTACCACTACGTGAATCCTGAAGCGATGCTCAACGATCCGAACGGACTCTGTTTCTGGCAGGGCAAGTGGCATCTGTTCTATCAGGCGTATCCGCCGGAAGATACCCGCCAGCATTGGGGACACGCCATCAGCGATGATCTCATCCATTGGCGAGACCTGCCGTATGCGATCTACCCCAACCCCGAACGGTGCTGTTTCTCCGGTTCGAGTTATGTCGAAGAGGACCGGGTGATCGCGATGTATCACGGCACAGAGGTCGGCAACATGGTCGCTGTGTCGAGCGATCCGCTGCTGCTGAATTGGGAGAAGGTGACGGGCGAAGCGGTGATCCCGATGCGGAATCCGGACGGGTCCACACCGCCCTACCGCGTCTTCGATCCGTGCATCTGGAAGAAGGATGGGGTGTACTATTCGCTTTCAGGCGGGACGCTGCCGCACGGTCCCGGCGGCAAACGGATCCGCGCCAACTTCCTGCTCCGCTCGCCAGATTTAGCGAATTGGGAATATCTGCACCCGTTTATCGAGGATGACCAGTACACCTTGGTGGGTGATGACGGCGCCTGCCCCTACTTCTGGCCCATCGGCGACCGGCATATCCTCCTGTTCTTCAGCCACATGAGCGGCGGTCAGTATCTGTTAGGCGATTACGACAAGGATCGCGATAAGTTCGTCGTGACAGCAGGGGCAAAGAACAACTTCGGCGCTGCAGCCCCCGCGGGGGTACACGCGCCCTCCGCAACCCCCGACGGTGAGGGCGGTCTTGTCTGCATCTGGAACATGAACCCCGCGAAACCGACCGAGGGCTGGAATCAGATTATGACCCTGCCGCGCCGCTTAACGCTCGCTTCAAAAGATGAGTTGGCGATCGAGCCTGCCGGTGATATCGAGTCCTTGCGCCGCGCCCACCAGAACGTTGGTGGGATGACACTGCCCGCGAACCAAGAGGTTACCCTCCAGAACGTCGAAGGGAACGCGATGGAGATCGTCGCCGAGATCGATCCGAAAAGTGCGCCGATGGTCGAGATGAACGTCCTCCGTTCACCGCAGAAGGAGGAGTACACCCGTATTGCGTTCTTCCGGGAACGGGGTTTCAGGGATCCGGATCTCGAACGGGAGGGACGGGACAGCCTGATAACGATAGATTCATCCTACTCGTCGGTTGCGCCGGATGTGCTGTCACGCGCTCCCGAAACTGGCGCTGTTTTCATCGAACCGGACGAGACGCTCAAGCTGCGTGTGTTCATCGATAAGAGCGTGGTCGAGGTATTTGTCAACGGGAAGCAGTGTGTCGCGATGCGCGTCTATCCTGACCGCAAAGACAGCGTCGGCGTGTCGCTGCGCTCCCAAGGTCAAGATAGCGAACTCAGATCGCTCGACGCATGGCAGATGGAGAACATCTATGAAGCGTGATGCGTGAAACGTGAAGAATAATACGTAATACGTAATGCGTAATAAATCCACCGCAGAGACGCGGAGAGCGCAAAGAACGCGAGAAACTGATCCCCACTGAACATCAACCCTGTGGGAGGGGCATCCCTGCCCCGATTTTGTGTGGGAACTGAGCAGGCGAGATAGCGGGAAGACGGGAAAGTGGGATGGGGCGTGTCCATTGGTGCATTTAGCCCCGGAGGGGCGGCATGTGGTAATTGTCTGAATCACGGATTAACACGGATTTAACAATTACACGGATGAAGATTGTCTGAATCAGGATTTACAGGATTGAAGAATTTACAGGATTGAATACGAAAAAGCGGGATAACGGGAGATTGAATTCGTAGGGGTTGGGTCACCCAACCCCAGCGGGCGAGGAAACCTCGCCCCTACGATGAGGGACTCAGATGATTCGGCTCCGCTTTTAGCCACAGCGGGGCGACATGTGATAGCGTAATGTGTGACACGTGAGAAAAGCATCGCAGAGGACGCTGAGAACCAGAAAACGAGCGTAGGAGGTTTGAGATGAAAAATGTCTTCGCTTGTGTCGGCGGTTACGGCCGTTACGAGCATATCATGTATGAGCATCTATCGAGCATCGGGGTGAACCATCTACAGATCCCAGCCCCATCGCCTTCGGAAGTTGAAGGGGTGAAAGCGGAGTTAGATCAGAACGGGTTTGCAGCGGTGGCATTGACGGCAAAGTATCAGGACGAGGACACCGCCGCGACAGATGGGGCGACATCGGATTGGATGGACGCTTTCGACGCAGCCGTTCGTATGGAGGTCGCCATCGTGCATAGCGCAGTTAAAGCGCACCCTGGAGCGGAGTCAGATGTCTACAGTTGGCTCGCAAAGATGGGGGACGCAGCCGCTGCACGCGGTCTCATGCTGGTTCTCGAAACCCATCCGACCCTGCTCCACAACGGCGAGGTCTGCTTAGAGCTGATACATGCGGTAGACCACCCGTCCGTCCGGATCAACTTCGATACGGGCAACATCTCCTTCTACACCGACGGCGGCGATGCCGTGGTAGAGCTTGAGAAGATCGCCCCCTACGTCGCCTGCACCCACATGAAAGACCATGACGGTGTATTCGATGCGTGGCATTTTAAGACGCTCGGCGAGGGGATCGTAGACTTTGCGGAGATATTGCGAATCCTCAAATCTGTTGATTATACGGGTCCGTATATCCTCCAACCGGAGGGTGTCCGCGGCGAAGAGTTGACCGAAGCACAAACCAAAGAAGCGATAGAAAAATCGTTTGAACATCTGCGTCAGCTCGGCTACGGAGACTAAGCGATGGGGGATCAGTGGGAGCGATTAAAGGGCAAAACCTATCCGGACAGATTGGCAGACCAACTCACGGCGCTCGAAACAGATGAAACATTAAGTTTATACAAAAAACAGAGAGAACGGATGGCGAACGACCCGTATCGTCCGATCTATCACATGTCCTCTCTATCGAGCATGGGCGACCCGAACGGGCTTTGCCAATGGCAGGGGCGATATCATTTATTCTACCAATTCGGTCCCGAAGGGAGCGACCGGTGCCACTGGGGACACTGCTACGCCGACGACCTGGTGCATTGGCGCGATCTGCCGCCTGCGCTCTACCCGGACACCGAGCTTCACTGTTTCAGCGGCCAGACGCTTGTGGAAGATGAGCGGGTTGTCGCCATCTATCACGGCAAGGAGTCGGGGAATAGTATCGCCACCGCCACGGATCCACTTTTGCTAAACTGGGAAAAGCATCCGGACAACCCGGTTATCCCCAACCCCAAGACCGACGAATATGAGCGCCCCTATAACGTCTTCGACCCGTGTATATGGAAAGAGGAAGATGGGTATTATTCGATCTCCGGAACATCAATTGACGGTTACATCCGGGAACGGCGCCGCTCTGCATCCCATCTGTTCTATTCAAAGGACCTCTCTCAATGGAGATATCTACATCCGCTGCTGATCGATGATGTTTTCTGTGATCTTGGTGAAGACGGTGCGGTGCCAAATTTCTTGCCTATCGGGCACGGTAAGCATATCCTGCTCCTCTTCAGCCACAAACGGGCGGCGCGCTACTATATCGGTGAATATGACCGGGGGACACACCGATTCACGCCAGAATATCACGGCAGGATCAACCACGGTCCCTTCGGCGGCGGACATGTCGCCTGTCCGTCCGCAACGATAGATAGCGGCGGACGGTGTATCACGATCCTCAACTGTGCAGACGGCAGGCAGGGTCCACCATCTGAGTGGGGACGCTGTATGACGCTGCCCTGGCAACTCTCCTTGAAGGAGGACACCATGTTGGGGATGGAACCGGTCAATGAGGTGAAATCCCTTCGTTATCATCACGACGGTTTCACGGATATCCCGTTATCAGCGAACGAGGAGCGCGTCCTCGATTCAGCCGGAGGCAAAGCCATCGAGATCGACCTGACCGTAGAGATAGGCACTGCGCGGGAGGTTGGTCTGTACGTGCTCCGCTCACCAGATGGACGTGAACGAACCAAAATTTCGATCTACAACCACGGACACCCAAAGACCAACGACAGTTTACAGATCGACACGTCCGGCGCTTCCCTGCGGACTGACCTCGTTGGCAAACCGCCGGAGACCGCGCCGTTCTATGTGGGGGAGGATCGACGGATACGGCTGCGCGTCTTCGTCGATCGGAGTCTCATCGAAGTCTTCGCGGACAACGGGGAGTGCAGGGCAGAATGGGCGTTCCCGAGGAAAGGGATCGACAAAATTTTCCGCTGTTCTCCAGACAGTGTGCCGTTGCGCGCGCTTACCCGGAGCGGGAAGATAGCAACGGTATCTCTCTGTTCTCGATCGGGGGCGAAGCACAGATTGTGTCGCTGGATGTGTGGCAAATGCGGTCCATCTGGCACGAGTTGAAATATCGAGAAGGGGCATAGGAAAAGTATTTTGGGCGACCAAGAAGATTGCCCCTATATTGGATCAATCCTTGTAGGGGTTGGGTTCCCCAACCCGTCGGGCGGGAAACGTCAAGAGAGCCAGCCAACTCCACCTGTGGGAGGGGCATCCCCGATAGATCGGGATTTTCGCCTGCGCTGCAACCTGCCCCGACACATTGCTAGGGGGACTGGTGCACATTGTCTGAATCGCGGATTAACGCGGATTAAAAACAAACAAGAACCCCCCTAAATCCCCCTTATCAGGGGGACTTTGGAAACTTTACGAAGGTCTTATTCACAACTCAAATCATCCCTACCCAATCGGGTGGAAGGAGAGAGTAATATGCCAAGAAGTCATCGCCCCTCAGTCCGCGGGAAGCGGTACGTTGTCTCATCGGTGCACTATCTCGCGACAATGGGCGGGGTACGCATCCTCGAAAGTGGCGGTAACGCCGCCGATGCCGGCGTCGCCGTCGGTATCTGTATCAATGTGCTTCAACCGGGGTTCACCCATTTCGGCGGTGTCGCACCGATTATCTACTGTCCGGGGTCGGGGGCACCCGTAGAAACCATCAGCGGTCTCGGACGTTTTCCACGCGGGGCAAGCATCGACTACTTCCGCAAATATCACGAGGGCGATCTGCCCCCCGGAATCCTGCGGACCGTAACACCCGCGTCCCCCGATGCGTGGTTGACGGCGTTAGCACGATTCGGCACCATGACCTTTGAAGAGGCGATCCAACCCGCGTTAGACCTCGTCGAAAACGGCCATCCGGTCGACCATCAGTTCCACGCATTTGCGAGTGGGGAGTTGGGCGGTGAACCGTCGACCAATGCAGTCTTCAATCCCGGTGGACATATTCCACAGGTCGGGGAGATCTTTTTCCAGAAGGATTTGGGGAACACCTTCCGGCGGATGATTGACGCCGAACGGGGTGCGGGTGGCGATCGAGAGACGGGAATCCGAGCTGCCCGCGACCTGATCTATAAGGGTGAAATTGCCCACGAGATCGCCGATTTCCACGCGCAGGAAGGGGGATTGTTGACCTACGAAGATCTCGCTGCATTTTCCGTTCGGGTAGAACCGCCGACGCACATCACCTACAAAGGTTACGATGTGTATACCTGCGGACCGTGGTGTCAGGGACCGACGCTCAACATGGTGCTAAAGATTCTCGAAGGAACTGACTTGCAGGGGATGGGGCATCAGTCCGCGGATTATCTCCACACAGTGATTGAGTCTCTGAAATTGGCGTTTGCGGATCGGGAGGCGTATTTCGGTGATCCCGATTTTGTGCAGGTACCGATGGACGGCTTGCTCGATGCGCGATATGCCGCCGAAAGACGGGGTGCCATTGACCTCCAGCGCGCTGCCCCCGATATGCCATCGCCCGGTGATCCGTGGCGATACCATCCGGAACCGCGTGGGGAAAACGGTCCGTTCCCGACATTGGACCCGAATCGCTCGCAACCGGAGCGGATATCGCAGTGGGAGAGCGATACCAGCTACCTCTGCGTGGTGGACGAAGATGGGAACGCCTTCTCCGCGACCCCTTCGGATGTGGTTGGTTGGTCACCGGTCGTGCCGGGATTGGGCTTTCCGGTCTCAGGACGAGGGACGCAGATGTGGCTCGATCCGGCGCATCCCTCCTGCCTGCAGCCGTGGAAACGTCCACGCCTCACCCCAAATCCAGCGTTGGCGCTCAAGGAGGGAAAGCCGTTCATGCCGTTCGGCTGCCCCGGCGGGGACGCACAGGTGCAGGGGATGCTGCAGGTGTTCCTCAATATCATCGAGTTCGGGCTGGAGCCGCAAGAGGCGATCGAGGCACCCCGTGTTATCAGTCACAGTTTTCCAAACTCGTTCTGGCCCCACGGATCACTGCCCGGCGAGGTGGTGGTCGAAGCCCGTATCGACTCGCAGGTCCGCGAGGCTTTGAGAAACCGTGGGCATCGCCTCCACGACGGCGACGATTGGAGTGCAGGGGTCAGCCGTGTGTGCGCGATCACGGTCGATCATGAGACAGGCACACGTCTCGGCGGTGCAGATCCGCGCTCTACGTCGTATGCAATCGGTTGGTAAAGTCTGTCGGCATTTCAGCCCAACAGGATAATTGCGGGGGGTGAATAGACGCACGATTCTTCGTAGGGGTTGGGTTTCCCAACCTCCAGTGACCCACGGGCGAGGAAACCTCGCCCCTACGATGAGGGACTCAGATGATTCGGCTCCGCTTTTAGCCACAGAGGGACGACAGGTGGTAATTGTCTGAATCGCGGATTAACACGGATTTAAGGATTACGCGGATTAAAAACAAACTCCCTAAATCCCCTTCCGATTTCATCGAGAATCCCGAGTATCGGGACTTGTCAGGGGGACTTGATATGCAACCCCCTAAATCCCGCTCCCGATGAATCCCCGACTTATCGGGACAGGTGGGCAACTACAATCAAAGGGCGTAAGTCCTGATAAGTATTAACATACCCTAAATAGAGATGCCAAAATTGGACCCACAATTGAGAGAGGAGAAATTGTATGCCTTTAACCTTTGATATGTCGTTAGCGGAGTTGGAAACCTATCAGGGCATAAATCCACGTCCCGACGACTTCGATTCTTTTTGGGAGGACGCGCTTGCGGAGATGCAGGCGACCGATCCGGAAATTGAGATAGCCCCCGCAAGTTTCCAGACCCCCTTCGCCGAATGTTCGGACCTCTATTTCACCGGTGTCGGCGGTGCCCGGGTTCACGCTATGCTGCTCCGCCCGAATAACGCGCCCGATCCACACCCGGCGGTACTAATGTTCCACGGCTACTCGGGCGATGCCGGCGATTGGGTGAGCAAGTTGGGCTACGCTGCGCTCGGTCATACCGTCGCCGCACTGGATTGTCGTGGTCAGGGCGGCTCGTCGGAAGATAGGGGCGGTGTAACGGGGTGGACGTTGCGCGGCCATATTATCCGTGGACTTGAGGATCCGCCGGAGAAACTGCTCTACCGTCAGATTTTTCTGGATACCGCACAGCTCGCAAAAATTGTGATGGAGATGCCGGATGTGGACGAAAATCGGGTCGGCGCGACAGGCAGAAGTCAAGGCGGCGGATTGACGCTCGCCTGCGCCTCACTGGAACCGCGTATCAAACGCGCAGCGCCTGTGTTCCCGTTCCTCTGCGATTACCAGCGGGTGTGGGAGATGGATCAGGCGAAAGATGCCTACGCCGAATTGGCGGAATACTTCCGTAAGTTCGACCCGCTCCACGAGCGCGAAGGGGCGATATTTGAGAAACTCGGCTATATCGACGTGCAGTACCTGTGTCCACGGATCCGTGGTGAGGTCTTTATGGGGGTAGGACTGATGGACACCATCTGTCCGCCTTCAACGCAATTTGCGGCTTATAACAAGATAACCGCGGAGAAGTCGTTAGCGATTTTCCCTGACTTTGCACACGAAGATCTGCCGGGACACGGAGACGAGATTTTCCAGTTTATGAGCGGACTTTAGTCCCTATTCCTCCCTCAACTTCCCCGAACCCAAGTGGGCTATCAACGATGATCCAAAAACGAACCTTCCGATCCGCGCTGTGGACGCTGCTTTTCTGCCTCATCACCGTTACAGGGCACGAAATTTTCACTTGACATTAATGTGTGGCTATACTATTCTAATTCTCGCAGAGTCAAGCAGGATAAGGCTTAACTCGATTTCACATTGAAATCGGCAAAGGTATTAGCTACGGTCAGGTAACCTCTACCGTTACGGCTGGGTGAGGACGATATTGAGCATAAGCATGATGGTGCCTTTTTCGCTTTTCTACAGGGGGCGGAGGTACATTATGATATTTTCTAAGTGGAACGCTCTGTTACTCTCGTTGGTGCTCGCTCTTTACGTTCCAGCAAAATCGACACCGTCAGAAGGGGATCCACCTGCTCCAAGGGACAGGATTCACCGATCTATTCCGCCGCAGGGTGCTAAGACCCATATGGTGATTATAGGGGAAAGGTTTCGCGCCGGCGGGCTCAAACGTTGGATCCACGGTAGTAATTGGCGGGATCTCTGGACCACCCCCATCGAAGTTGCAGTCCTCGACCTCAACAGTGTAGGAGGTGGCTTGACGCCGCTTCGTGCCGGCGGAGCCGCGCAGTCCATCTCTCTTCACTTTATAGGAAAAGATGGCAGCCGGTATACGGTTCGCTCCTTGGATAAAAATCCGAGCAAAAAGCTATGGGACGAATTCAAGAATACGGTCGTGGAGGACACCATTCAGGACTTGGTCAGTGCACATCTGCCACTAGGGGCACTCGTAGTCGACCCGCTGATGGAAGCCACCGGTATCCTCCATTCCAAACATACGCTCGTAGTTATTCCGGATGATCCCAAGTTGAAGGAGTACCGCGAGGATTTTGCGGGCCTTATAGGAATGCTGCAGGAACGCCCTTCTGAAGGGGTGGACAATACCCCCGGCTTTGCCGGTTCTCGACAGATCAGCGGAACGGATAAGTTGTGGGAGCGTTTGGAAAAAACGCCTCGCAACCGCGTTGATGCCCGAGCCTTTCTTAAGGCGAGACTGATGGATTTTCTCATCAACGACAAGGACCGTCATTACGGTCAGTGGAGATGGGCGCGGTTCCCCGATGGTGATTCTCATACTTGGCTTCCAATACCGGAGGATCGCGACAAGGCTTTTCTCGGCTTCACCGGATTTATCATGGCGGTGGCGCGTAGACCGCTCCCCAGGCAAATCATCGAATTCAACGATAAGTACCCGAGTCAGTTGAGCCTGACGACTACCGGTTGGGAACTGGATCGTGAGTTCCTTGTCGAACTTGATAAGGCTGCATGGGACTCGGTAGTAACAGCGTTTTGCAAAGACCTGCCGGATCCAGTCATCGAGGCTGCAGTAAAGAAACTCCCGAAACCATATTACAAGATCGTAGGGGAAACTCTTGCTGGGGCACTCAAATCGAGGCGGGACGCATTACCTGAATTTGCCAGCAAATACTATAAGTTGATTACTCGCCAGGCCGAAATCCAAGCGACTGATAAGGGCGAGTACGTCCAGTGTGAGCACATGCCGAGCGGTGATTTGGTAATCCGTATCGGTCTGATAGAAGGTCCTGATGGAGAAAGGAAGGCACCCTATTTCCAGAGGGCGTTCCACCCCGAAGAATCCCGAGAAGTCCGAATATACCTCCGGGGCGGAGATGACCGCGCGGAAATATCAGGGACAAAGGGTCGCATTACCGTTCGCATTGATGGTGGCGGTGGGGACGACACGTTCACAAACTTATCCGAGGTTGATGCCTCAAAGACCCGGTTCTATGATTCTCGCGGGAAAAATCGGTTCGTCAAAGGCAAGGGAGCGAAAATTGATGAGAGCTCCTACAAACGTCCTCCCTCACGGATTCTCCTTGCGCGGTGGGCATTGGACTGGGGCATGGAGCCGTATATACTCCCAACCATTAAGGTCAATCCGGATCTGGGTGTGTTCATGAAGATACGCAGTACCTTACAGTATTACGGCTATCGAAAGTACCCTTTCTCTTCGCGGCATTCTTTTGGCGTTGGGCTTGCTACTAATGGTCTCAAGCCCTATGCATCCTATACCGGCAACTTTCGCCGCCTACTGCACAATCTCAACGCGAGGGTTCACCTTAAGTACTCCGGCATCCAGCTGATTCGGTTCAACGGATTCGGCAACAACACTCAGATTCCGGGCTCGTCTTCCTTCTATAAGGTGGAACATAATCATACCGTTTTCGCACCAACCCTCGATTTTCAACCCTCCCTCGATTTTCAAAAGACAGAGCACAATAGGGAGGATGATGGGTATGTGCCCAGTGGTACTACGGAGCCGCTTCGCTCGGAATTGACCCTTCGCCTGGGACCGATCATCAAGTATTCAAACACGCCAACAGATTCCAACAAGGACAAATTTATCGGTTCTCTGGATCAGCCGACGTACGGCACGGGTTCCTTCGGTCAGGTAGGAGCATCGGGTGAAATCATGTACGACGCGCGCAACAATCCAGCGTATGCGACTCGTGGGTTTTTGGCCAGGGCTGCCGGAGCCGTCTACCCGGGGGTCTGGGATGTGAAGTCAGTCTTCGGCAGCATAGATGGACAAGTACACACTTACGTGACTGCTCGGATTCCAACTAGCCCGACCCTTGCCCTAAGAGTTGGCGGAAAGAAAGTGTGGGGAACCTTCCCCTTCCACGAGAGCGCGTTCTTGGGTGGGCCCGGCTTTGTCGGTATCGGCTCATCCGATAGCCATTTGCGCGGTTTACGGAAAAACCGGTTCGCGGGAGACACCTCGCTGTATGGGAATGCCGAACTGCGGCTGGTTCTGGCGAGAATCAAACTCTTGGTGCCGGGAGAGTTCGGCCTGTTTACTGCGGTTGATGCCGGCCGGGTATTTTTTGCCGAGGATCCGAATGATCCCGACAAATGGCACATCGGTGTCGGCGGCGGATTCTGGCTGTCTTTCCTCCAGCGCCAGCAGACTTTGAGCGTTGCGGTCGTAAACGGTGATGACTTGACGGGAGTGTATCTGCGCGCTGGTTTCATGTTCTAGCCAATCAAGCAGGAGGCATATCAGATGCTCGACAACATAATTATGCGTCTCATCATATACTACGTCGCATGGTTTTTGATTCTCATTGGTTTTTTTTCCTTTTTCCCTCAAATTCTCTATGAATTCGCCCGAGAACGTGCACGTCCGGTCGCAGGATTATCGGGAACTAGTGCCGATATTACCGTAGAGGATCTTCCAGACCGCTTTGAAGATCTCACCGAAGACGATTTGGAGCGGTTAGGCGATCCGGCACCCGCCACTCCGATTCTCGTCGCTCTTGTGCTGGCCTTTGGGTTAACTCTACCCGTTACTTGGGTATATCGCTGGACGCGGCTGAGCAAAAAGAAATATAATCAATCCTTCGCACACACCCTGCTCGTGATCCCTATCGCCATTGCGCTGGTTGTTTTCTTGGTCAAAAACAGTCTTGCTCTTGCGTTCAGTCTGGCGGGCATCGTGGCTGCCGTTCGTTTTCGGACCTCGCTCACACAACCGATAGATGCCGTATACATGCTTATCGCCATTGGGATAGGGTTGGCGGCGGGCACCCAACTTATTATAGTGGCCTATGTCGGATCGTTGGTTTTCGTCGCTATATCACTGGGCGTGTGGAAAAGCAATTTTGGAGCGCAGCCAGCAGTCCTTTCCGGGTGGAGAATTGTTCGTCCTGAAAAATTGGGCACAACGTCTGGAAAAAAGGCCACTGTCACCAAAAAACCATATAATGCCCAGATCGAAGTGCACACGACAAAGGTCGATGCGGCTCACAAAGCAACGGCACTAATCCTTAAATCTAGTACCAAGCGGTGGCAGGTAGCAGATGTGATCAAGAATACGGATGGAACAGCTGTCGTTGTGTTTGATGTTTGGTTAAAAAAGTCCGTCACTTTGCCCTCCGTTATCCAAGATATTGAAGAAAGCGGAAAAGGGTATATCAACAACGTAAAACTGACGGGGTAAGGACTCGCAAAGGTATAATCGCAAATGCAAAATCACGGAGATAAACTCCTGCTGGGATTCCTTGGTTTTAGTCTTCTTGTCTACCTGTTGTCAATGGTCTATAGAGAGGACTCATCGGCAGGTTTGACTGAAAATTCGTCAAATATGGATTCGGACACTTCGATCGATCGCTCTTCAGTGGACACGAAGGTGGTATTACAAGGGAAAATATCTCTCGAAAGCTATGCGCTGAACGGAGAAGCGACGAAGCGTTGGAAGCTGCCTGGACGTCTTCAGGAGATTTCTGGTCTGGCAATGACTATGGACAACCGGCTCCTAGCGCACAATGATGAAAAAGGAGTCATTTACGAGATCGATTATCGGAAGGGGTTAATCGTAAAAGCATTCCAACTAGCGGATATAGCAAAACCGGTTGCGGATGATTTTGAGGGCATTGCGACAGCTGACGACCAAGTCTATTTGGTGACAAGTTCAGGGCGCATATATGAGTGCAGGGAGGGAGCTGCTAGCGAGTCTGTTCTTTTTAATATCTATGCCACCGGAGTCGGCAGAGATTGCGAAATAGAGGGCTTGGCGTACGACGCTGACCAGCGGGTCCTCTTACTGATGTGCAAAGGTTCTCGTAAAGCATCTCTGAAGGACCAGTTGACCTTATACCATTGGTCAATCGATAAGAAACAGCTAAACGAAGATGCACATACAGTGATACCTGTCACTGAATTTTCTCGTCATATCGAGAGCAAGCAATTTCATCCTTCCGGAATTGAACGACACCCTGTGTCAGGAAATTACTTTGTCGTAGCTGCTCGCCAGAAGACAATCGCGGAGATTACGCCGGGGGGTCAAGTCGTTGCCGCCCAGCAGTTTCCTGCCCGGCGGCATCGTCAGACTGAAGGTATCACCTTCGCTGCGGACGGCACACTAATAATTGCCGATGAGGGAGCAGGAAAGAGAGCGAGACTAACCCTTTATCCGGTTTTGAACAGTCGGCAATAGCAGCGCAAGCGCAACCATTTCAGACAGATACAGCAAGGAGAATTTTGAAAATGCACAAAGAAGGAAAGGGGCCACAACTACCGGCTGACAAGGAGTACCGGAAGTTATTCGGTTTAGATATCTACCTGACGCCAGTGTTCGTGATTGCCAGTATTGCCATCGTGGTATTTGTCGTTGGCGCACTCGTCTTTCAGGAGGGGACGACAAAACTGTTTGGAAATGTCCGCGTCTGGCTCACTACGAACCTTGACTGGTTGTTTATGATCACCGCTAATCTTGTCTTTCTGTTTTGTCTGGTTGTGGCGTTCTCCCCACTCGGCAAGGTGCGCCTTGGGGGCACAGATTCGAAACCCGAGTACTCCTACCTGACATGGCTTGCCATGCTCTTTGCGGCAGGTGTGGGCATTGGGCTTCTGTTTTTTGGAGTAGCAGAGCCGATACACTACTTTCAGAACCCGCCACTCGGTATTACCGCCGAAACGGCGGAGGCTGCTACTGCCGGCATAGCGGCGACGGTTTTTCACTGGGGATTACACGGCTGGGCTATTTATGGCGTTGTTGGACTCGCACTCGGATTTTTCGCCTACAACCGGGGGCTTCCCCTCGCTATCCGCTCGGCATTTTATCCACTGCTCGGTGACCGTATATGGGGTTGGCCCGGACACATCATCGATACATTTGCCATATTCGCGGGGATGTTCGGACTCGCCACCTCTCTAGGATTGGGGGTGAAACAGGTCGCTTTGGGCCTCAACTATTTGTTCGGGATTCCCGCGAACAGCGTTACCATGGTAGTGTTGATTATGGTGATAACAGCCATGGCCATGGCATCGGTGCTGACTGGTATTAATGTAGGTATCAAGCGTCTGAGCCAGTTCAACATAATTGTCGCCCTGTTGTTGCTATTGACGGTTATTATACTCGGTCCGACACTCTACATTCTTCGCAGCATTTTTGCAAGCCTTGGTGACTATGTCATGAAGTTTGTGCCACTCAGTAACTGGATCGGACGCGAGGATGCAGGCTTCTTGCACGACTGGACCATGTTCTACTGGGCGTGGTGGGTAGCATGGGCACCGTTCGTCGGTACTTTCATCGCCCGCATTTCAAAGGGACGAACAGTACGCGAGTTCGTGATCTTTGTGCTTATCTTGCCAACACTGTTATGTTTGCTGTGGTTTGGTGCATTTGGTGGTACTGCACTCCACCAGCACATCGTTGATGGCTATACCGGCGTGACCGAGAGCATTGAGGCTGGGCAGCTAGAAATCGCACTGTTCAAAATGTTCGATAGAATCGCGGAAGTTTCACCGTTATTGCAACGAGCAATGCAAATCGATAAACCGCTATTGATCGCCTTCCTTTCCTCTGCCGCGATGCTGTTGGCAATCATCTTTTTCGTTACCTCGTCAGACTCCGGCTCCTTAATCATTGACATCATCGCAGCCGGCGGCAAGGTTGATGCGCCGGTTCCCCAACGCGTGTTCTGGTGCACTCTTGAGGGGTTGGTTGCCATCGCGTTGCTACTTGGTGGTGGTTTGAGGTCCTTACAAGCAGCTATACTCGTGACCGGCTTCCCATTCGCCATTGTTCTATTGGGAATGGCGGTTTGCGTCTGGATTGGGCTTCGTAACGAATTGCGGAAATCACAATGATTCACTATAAGGCTTAGATCTTTCAGTTTATGAGCGGGCTTTAGTTTCCCACTCGACTTGGAGTGTTAAATGATAAAAATACAAATCCTTCGATCCACGCTGTGGGCGATTCTTTTTTGTCTTATCTCCGTTACGGGATACACCGATGAAAGCAATTTTTTTCTCCGATTGGATCAAGACATATTCGATGCGATCTACGATGAGCCTCCCCGAAGCGAGCCGCTCGGCACGACCATGGAGATAGGTACTTATCTTGGCGATAGTAGGGTAATACTGGGAGCCGCCCTCCTCCTGATGGCTTACGGCAATGATGAACGCCATGAGGTAGGCAGACTGATGACTTCCACTGTCATCAGCACGGGTGTAATTGTTTGGGGGATGAAGCACGTTATCGGGCGTAAGCGGCCCTTAGACGATGTGGTTGGCAATCCGGCGTTTCCATCAGGGCACACCGCCTACGCCTTCGCCGGTGCGACGCTCCTTGGGCATCAGTATCCCAAACTCCGTATTCCGCTCTACATCGGTGCGGGATTGGTCGGAGTCACACGGATCTATCTGGGCAGGCATTATCTGTCCGATGTGATTGCCGGTGCAGCGGTCGGCACACTCACCGGCGCGCTCGTTTCACGGCACCGCGGGACGTTGTTGGCGTGGCGGTTTTGATGCAGCTAACTGTAGGCGGGGCATCCCCGATAAATCAGGATTCAGAGCAACTTGCCCCGCACTGAAGTGCGTAAATCCTATTTAGGTGCCCCGGGTTATCACGCTGTTGCGTGAGCCTCCTTGCTGCCAGATCCCCGAACCCAGCGGTCAAAGTCGGCGATGGCAGCACGGATCTGCCCCATTCTAAGTTTCGTTGTGCCGCGATTGAAGTAGGCTTTGGCATTATCCGGGTCGAGATGGAGTGTCTGATCAAAGTCTTCACTGGCGGCTTTGTGCAGACCGAGGGCTTTCCTCGATGTGCCGCGATTGTCGTAGGCTTTGGCATAATTGGGGTTGATTTCAAGGGCTTTATCATAGTCCGCTATCGCCTGCTTATATTCACCTAACTGGTGTCTCGCATAGCCCCGATTGGCGCAGGCTTCGGCATACTTTTCGTTGATAGCAATGGCTTTATCATAGTCCACTATCGCCTTATCATACTGCTCCAAGTTCGCTCTTACAATCCCCCGATTGTTGTAGGCTCTAGCAAAATTGGGGTTGATTTCAAGGGCTTTATCATAGTCCGCTATCGCCGCTTCATATTGCCCCAATTCGTTATAGGCATAGCCCCGATAATTATAGGTCCAAACATAATTGGGATTGATTTCAAGGACTTTATCATAATCCTCTATCGCCGCTTCATATTGACCTAACTTAACTTTCGCATAGCCTCGACTGTTGTAGCCATAGGCATCACGCGGGGGAATACGGAGGGCTCGATTATAATCTTCTATAGCGGCTTCATGTTGCCCTAACTCGTTTTTAGCATAGCCCCGGTTGTTGTAGGTTCTAGCGTAATTAGGGTTGATACGGAGGGATTCATTATAGTCCTCTATCGCCGCTTCATATTGACCTAACTGGTGTTTTGCAGAGCCTCGATTGCCGTAGACCATAGCACTATTGGGGTTAATACGGAGAGCCTCAGTATAGTCCTCAATGGCCTCCTCATATTGACCTAACTGGTGTTTTGCAGAGCCTCGGCTGCTGTAGGCTGTAGCATAATTAGGGTTGAGACGGAGAGCTTCGGTATAGTCCGCTATCGCCCCCTCATATTGACCCAACGCAGCCCTTGCATAGCCTCGATAAAGGTAGACAAGGGCATTATTGGAATTGATGCGGATGGCTTCGGTATAGTCCTTTATCGCCTCCTCATATTGACCCAACGCATCCTTTGCATAGCCTCGATAAAGGTAGGCATTGGTATTATTATCAAGTCTGAGACGGAGAGATTCATCGCAGTCCGCTATCGCTTCTTCATATTGATCCAGCATATATTTCGCATAGCCTCGACTGCCATAGTCATCGGCATTAAGCGGGGGGATACCGAGGATTCGGTTATAATCGTCTTTGGCAGCTTCATATTGACCTAACCTTCGCTTTGTAAAGGCTCGACCACCGTAGGCTGTAGCGTAATTAGGGTTGAGACGGAGAGCTTCATTGTAGTCTTCTATAGCGGATTCGTATTGACCCAACTCGTCCTTTGCATAGCCCCGATTGCTGTAGGCAAAGGCATAATAGGGGTCTATGCGGAGGACGTGCGTATAATCTGCTATCGCCTCATCATGTTCACCTAACTGGCGTTTGGCTAAACCGCGCTCGTTATACCCAGGCGCGAAGTAGGGGTCTATGCGGAGGGCTTCATCACAATCTGCTATTGCCTCCTCATAGTCACCTAACAAGCGTTTTGCACTGCCTCGACGGGTGTAAGCAGGGGCATCAAGTTCTTTTAGGTCAAGTGCCTCATCGTCAAGTGCCTTATCGAAATCCGTGATGACGGCTTTATAATAACCTAACCCGATTTTGGCACCGGCTCGATTGGTGTGGTAGCACTCCAGTAAAGTGTGGAGTAATGACTTGACAAGGAGGGGATCCACTGACTATCTTTATGTATCCCAACAATAAAGGAGTCAGCACATGGATCCCCAACAGATATTTTGTCACACTCCCGACTGCCCGGCAAGGG
>JAJDUM010000003.1 GCA_022826645.1 Candidatus Poribacteria bacterium | reverse complement strand
CTTTGAGCACTACCAGAAACTGATGCCCGATGAAGTCCCCGGACTCACATACGTCTTCATTGCAGCAGCGTTGATTGGTATACTCGCCTGCTTCTTACCCGTCCGAAACATAACGTTTGCGCGTCGTTTTGCTTTTCTGTGGAACGGTCTGCTTATTCTAACCTGTCTTTACGCGCTTGCGACCACGGTCAACTACAATTTCCTGATGTTAGCGATTTATATAATTGTTGTTTTCCTACTGATTTCTCCTCAAAGATCAACCGAAGCGAGACGGATTCGCCTGTCCCTTGTCGGTGCAAGTGTATTAGCAATTGTTGCTATCTGTACACTGTTTGCACACGGAGGGTCGAAATATTTCCACCAACTGCTAAATAGTATCATTATTGGATTCGGCAGCACCCTGCTTGCAGTTGGATTTGGGACACTGTCTGCCTATGCGTTCTCGCGCTTTAAGGTCGCAGGCAAGGAGGATCTCCTCTTCTTCATCCTCAGTACACGGATGCTTCCTCCTGTCGTCGTTGTCATCCCAATCTACCTGATGTACAGCGCGCTCGGACTGCGTGACACCCACCTCGGACTCATCCTGCTCTACACCACCTTCAACGTCTCCTTCGCAGTCTGGCTGATGAAAGGTTTCATCGACGAAATCCCAAAAGAGTACGAAGACGCTGCCCTTGTCGATGGGTATACCCGCTTTCAAACCTTCGTCAAAGTTGTCCTCCCCCAATCTGTGACGGGGATCGCCGCAACAGCCGTTTTCTGTCTAATCACCGCGTGGAACGAGTTTGCCTTTGCCCTTGTGTTGACCGAAGTCGGGGGCAGGGCAGTAACCGCGCCACCCTCGATCACGAGTGCGATCGGATCTAGCGGTATCGATTGGGGCAAGATCGCGGCTGCGACCTTTGTTTTCCTTTTACCCGTTGCAATTTTTACCTTCCTGATGCGAGGTCACCTATTGCGCGGCGTCACATTTGGCGCGGTGAAAAAATAGAAAGACGTTCGCGCGTCTGCTGATTCATTTCCGTTTTCCGATTCAGAGGCGAGTTTCCAAAATTTTGCAAAAAGTGTTAGATTTTGACAAGTTCTGTAGGTTGGGTTGAACAGTTAAAGGTGAAATCTCTATCAGCCACAATAGCCGTGCCACCTTTCAGCAGCCCGCCCTTACGGATAGATATAGTGAAACCCGACAATTAAACCCTCTGATTTCTGTAAAAGTTAGAAGTTACGCACTTCAGATTGTAGTTGCCCGCCTGTCCCGATGTATCGGGGATTCATCGGACGTCGAAGGGCATGTTTAGGCTCTACGCCCATCGTAGGCGGGGCATCTTGCCCCGCATTGGTGATGAACCATCGACTTATAAACCTCATCGTTCAACTGCGCTAGCCCTAAGTGTTAGATTCTGTTAGATTTTGACAAGTCTAACCTATCTAACATGCCCTACTGTTAGTCTGCCTACAAAAAACCGTTGAAGGTTAAACCGAAATATGGTATATTCATAGCGAAGCTGCATGGGATATGAACCTGACGCCTGCATATCTTCTAATGGTAGACGCACAATTCATTGTGCTGATGCACCAACCACTTAGCATCTTGTCTGCTCTCTAATGCAGCCTACAATTTTCGAAAATTTGGTACGAAACACATCTTAAAATAAGGAGCATTAGCAATGTTGAAAGTCCAGATGGGTTTAATCGCCCTTTTAATCGGTTGCGTTACCCTCATCTCCTGCGACCAGCTAGTAGTAGAAACATTAATACCAGCGCCATCAGAGGATGATATGCCGGACGACATGATGGTTGGCTTGCCAATGTACATCTCAATGTACACCTCGTGGGCGACGAATGTTACCTATCCCGAACCTGTGGGCACCGGTGGAGTACACGGTGAGGGAGCCCGTACCGTCTACATCAACGACGTTGGGGCTATGGCGTTGGAAGATGAAAATCTGACCGCTTACCCCGCTGGGACTATAATTGTCAAGGAAATCATGGACGACGCGAACACGTTTGTTCAGAAAGTCGCGACAATGAAGAAGACGGACGATTCGCGCCATAACGGGTGGACATACAAGAAATATGCTCGCGTCGATGAAAACACTGACTATATGCAGGTCGGGGGAGATGGACTCCCAGACGCAGCCGAAGGGTGTCATGCCTGCCACGCTGCAGCTCCGGTAGACAGTGTCTTCGTCAATTTCTCAATGGATGACACGATGACCGATGATGGCGCAATGCCTGACGATGGCATGATGGCTGTGACGGTGAACCTAGCAGGATACACTTCATGGCTGAATAATCCCCTTCCTGGTCCTATAGGCACCGGTGGAGCACACGGTCAGAACGCCCGTACCGTTTACATCAACGACGTTGGGGCTATGGCATTGGAAGATGAAAGCATAACCGCTTATCCGGTCGGGACTACGGTTGTCAAGGATATCATGGATGCTACTAACACCGCTATCCAATCTCGCGCAATAATGGTGAAAACGGATAATCCGATATATGCTGAACATAACGGGTGGATATATAAGTACGTCGATATAAACGCCGAATCGGTTGAAATCGGGGGGGATGGAGTTGACGGTCAACAAGGGTGTCATGGCTGCCACCTTGGAGCCGCCATCGACAGTGTTTTCGCGTTCCCGATACCTGACATGGATGGCGAGGGGCAATAGTGTCAACCCTGAACCTGAATCAGAAGCCTTTCGGGACACATTCATCGGTCAGTGTTTCCAGTATCAAAGATTGGTCTTGAAGTCCGTGTTGCCCAAAGATAGGTTTTATTGACATTTGACAAATTGAACCAATCTTGATATACTTTAAAAGCGCAGATTGCGATGTTTTACGAATTTGAGACACCGAGATGTCAATCTGCGTGTTAAAAAAATTGTTGAACATTAATGCGAAGTGTGATATATTCTTAGAGAAGTTATGTAGAATATGAATTTGGCAGGTGCCTATCTTTTGTCAGTTGCGCTTGTTACTGCAACTATCTGTCAATAGATTCGTACCTTGTCATTACCTTGTAACGCAGCTTGCAGGTTTCCGAAGCTTGCTGCGAAACATATTTCAAAATTAAGGAGTATTAACAATGTTAAAATTTCAGATGGCTCTGATGTTCCTTCTAATCGGTTGTGTCGCGGTCATGGGTTGTAGCGACTCCGCTATGCAGGATATGATGGGCGGTATGATGGACGATGACGACGACGATATGATGGACGATGGCATGATGGATGACGGCATGACCGACGATGGCATGGACGACGGCATGATGGATGACGGCATGACCGACGACGGCATGATGGATGATGGCATGACCGACGACGGCATGATGGACGACGGCATGATGGACGACGGCATGATGGATGACGGCATGACCGACGATGGCATGATGGATGACGGCATGACCGACGATGGCATGGACGACGGCATGATGGACGATGGCATGGACGACGGTCAGTAATTTCAACCTTGACCTTAAGGGTTGAAAAGCCATACACCAGTTAATGCCTAACAGCATACTTGGCTTAATAACCAAGAGGCTGGTAGGTATAACACCGGTTGTTTTGGCTTGCCTCGTCGGTAGAAGAATTTCATATGCTAAAGCGAGGGGTTTGAAGAGCGAAACCCCTCGCTTTAGCGTGTGAAAGCATGTCAATACTTATGCCAACCGTTACACTTGAAAATCTCACCAAGCGTTTCGATGACATCATCGCGCTTGACGGAATCAATCTTGATATCCGTGATCAGGAATTCTTTGTCCTGCTCGGTCAGACCGGGGCAGGCAAAACAACCACCCTCCGCTGTATCGCCGGATTAGACCTACCCGAAAACGGGGCAATCTACCTCGATAATCAACAGATTAACCACCTCACACCCGCCGAACGGGATGTCGCCTTTGTATTTCAAGCGCATATCCTATACCCTCACCTAACTGTCTACGAAAATATGGCATTTCCGCTACATCCGCGTGGCTTATCAGAGGGCGAAATCCGTCTATGTGTCACCGAAATTGCGTCAATGCTACATATTGAGCACCTCCTGCAACGTAAACCGAATCAACTCAGCGGCGGCGAGACACAACGGGTTGGACTTGGTCGGGCAATGGTGCGACGGCCCCAAATCTTCCTGATGGACGAACCGATCTCTAATCTGGACGCCAAACTCCGCACAGAGATGCGGGCAGAGATTAAATGGCGGCAGCGTCAACTGGAAACCACTACTCTATACGTTACCCATGACCAGATCGAGGCGATGTCGATGGCGGATCGTGTTGCTGTACTGGACGAAGGACGGGTTCAACAGGTCGGCACACCGACGGAGATATACGACCGCCCAGCGAATCTGTTCGTCGCCAGTTTCATCGGCAGTCCGAGCATGAATCTAATCCCTTGTCAACTAACTACTTCCGGTGAGACGGTTTATCTGGAATTGGTTGGAGGACATCGGTTGGAGGTTAAAGACGGAAGGATCGCCCACACCTTAACTGCACAAGGAAGTGATCGGGATCTGGTCCTCGGGGTGCATCCGGAGGACCTGCTCATCAGCCCTGACCGTTCCCCAGAAAATATCCCCGTAGAAGTCTATAGCTTTGAACCCCTTGGTGCGGAAACGATTGTGGATCTAACGCTGGGCAAAGACGAGGCGGGCGACGATATTATCTTAAAATCCAGAGTCGGGATGGCGTTTGAAGTGAGTATCGGGGCGACGTTGTGGATGACCTGTGTACCTGAACGGATTCATATCTTTGATGGGGATACAGGTGAGGCGATTTGCTAGGTTCTGTTGACACTTGGCTGTTGAGATACGGGATAAAATAATACGTAATGCGTTATGCGTAAGAAAAAACGGGACGCAGATCTGCGTCCCCTACGAATTGCCCTCGTTGATGAAGGTTTGAGGTCGAGCAAGTCCGAGAATATCCCGTGATCGGGGCTGCCCGACCTACGGGATATCAGATATCAATACGCCCTAATCAATTGGTACAATCTCCCCTGTCCTGACCGACTCCGCTTCCTTATAACAGAGCAGCAGCGCATCCCTCGCGCCAACCCCTGATAGGGCGGTTGGTTCGCTTCCACTATTAATAGCATCAACAGCGTGTTGAATCTCACCCGTAAACGCATCGACTGGATCCACCTCACCCAAATCCACCTCGTGAATCTTCCTATCGTTGGTCAACAACGTCAACGGAGTTGAGGTGACAGGTTCGCCGCCAAGCGTTGCGAAGTCATACAACAGCGTCGCCTTTTCCAGATAAAGCTCGAAGCCGTGCGAAAATGCCCGTCCCTGCTGAGATACCGCTCCCGATGAACAACTAATTGAGAGATCCTTGTCGTTGTAGATATACTGCGTTGTGAGGTATTCGACAAAATTACCGGCAGCGAGTTTGCCCTGTGAGAACACCGCGTCGGGGACACCACAGAGCAGCTGAATAAAATGCGTATCGTGGATATGCAGGTCAATCCCCGGTCCTCCACTCTGCTCTATATCTGAGAAATCGCGCGTCCATGTCGGTTGAGAGATCACCCGCTTAAAATGGCCACCGAGTAGCTCCCCGTATTCTCCGCTGTCAACCACCCCCTTCGCATAAGCGAATTCTGCAAAAAACGGTAGGACATGCGCCACCATGAACTGTACCCCACTTTCCACGCCGACCTGCACTACCTCATTGGCAGCGTCAAGCCGAATCTCAATCGGTTTTTCAACAAGCACATGTTTCCCTGCTTTGAGCGCAGCAATGCTGACCGATTGGTGCATAAACGTCGGAAGACAGATGTTCACCATGTCAATATCGGGATCCGCGAGGAGATCCTCAATCTGGTTATACTTCCGAAGGTGTGAGAGGTCTTCGTTCCCGCCACGGGGACCAAAGTTTCCCTGAATGCCCGTCCAATCGCCGTCCAACTTTTTCTGATCCCGCGTACAGATAGCGACAACTTCGCCACCGGAGACCTTTTTCGCCCCGTAATAATGAATCATTCCCATGAACCCTATGCCGATAATTCCGATCCGTACCATTACTTCCCTCCGTATTGTGTGATGAAAAATACCCCGACTCGTTTTTTCGTTTTTGAGGCTAACATATTGTTCCTATATTTTCTATAAGTGACAATTCGGTTTGATTAACGTCTTGACAAGACTACCATAATATGATAGTCTATACAAAACCATATTAGGAGATAAAACCGTGGCTCAAAAATATAAAGCTGTTTACTTTCCTGAACATCCGGCGGACACATCTCAAAGAAAATCGCTGACCTTGGCATTTGGTAAGAAAACAGATGAATTATACAAGTATGTTAAAGATCTTTCCAGTGCCGAACTCCGTCAGTTGCTACGGGATGACTATCAAACCCTTGTGTCGAAAGCTGAAGCCGATGATTTACCACTAAACACCTATTGTCTTCGTCAATTAAAGCACACCGTAAACCTCATTCGGGAACACGCTGTTCAGCTTCAACTACCAGGTGTTGATGCAAAAACAGAATTATTTGATCCGGTAACTGTGACGTTCAAGGGTGGCAAAAAAGAACCCTTTGCTCGATGGTATCCTTACTTAGAGGGATATTCCACTCAATTCGTGGAATCTATCTTAGAAAAGTATACTCCAAATGCACAGACCATTCTAGATCCATTTGCTGGAACGGGAACCACCGCCTTCACCGCGTCGCGACTCAATAAAACTTCCTATTTCTGTGAAATAAACCCTGTCTTGCAGTTTATGAGTTTAACAAAAATACGGGTCAGGCGATTAAAATGGTCTCAACGGTCCGCATTGGCTCGAGCACTCACTCAAATGTTAGGGAACGCAGATCTGCGTTCCCTACTGGAAAAATTTCCGCGAGATTATATATTACATCAAACTTACATACAAACCTTTGGTGATAGCTTATTTTTTGATGAGCCTGTTTATGACCAAGTTTTACGAGCTAAATCGTGGATTGATGAAGTAGCTCTTGAGGATGCAATGTTGGCAGACCTAATTACGGTTGCAATCTTATCGGCACTTGTACCCGCTTCCCGAATGAAGCGTGCCGGTGATTTAAGATATAAAACAGCCACAGAACTTGAGCGGCAAACAGTGCCACTCGTTGAAGGTATTCGCCAAAATATCGATCAGATAGTGCGTGATATCCGGGAAGATGTTGAGGGGCTGAGAACTGAACCATTGCTAATATGTGAAAACGCCCGTTCTTTAGACAGCATATCTCCTCTCGGCATTGATGCTGTGGTAACAAGCCCTCCCTATGTCAACGGAACAAACTATTTTCGCAACACGAAGATAGAATTATGGTTCTTACGTTGCTTAAAAGAAAAAAAGGATTTGAGAACATTTCGTGAGGCAGCATTAACCGCTGGGATCAACGACGTCACTGTTTCCAAAGCACTTTTGCCATCTCACCCGAATGTTCAAAAAATCGTCTCTAAATTGGAACAGAATGCCTACGACTCCCGTATTCCTCGAATGATTGCCAGCTATTTTAGCGAGATGACGGATATATTCCGAGCAATTAGATCTCACTTAACCCCTGATGCGATAGTCGCAATTGATATCGGCGACTCTTGCTATGCCGGCATTCATGTCCCGGTGGATAAATTGTTGTCAACCTGTTTGGGTGAACTCGGTTTTGTTCAAGAGGATTCTGTTACGCTACGGAAACGCAAGTCCAGAGGCGGGATGTTGCTCAAACAGTCATTACTGGTTTTTAAGTATGTTTCCAAACATAAAGGCTGCAATCCGCCAAAACGAGTTCCCGCTTGGCGTACCGAATGGGACAACTTCAGACAAAACTTACCTCATCAGAAAACGCCATTTACAAAACGGAATTGGGGACATGCTTGGCACTCTCTATGCTCTTATCCCGGCAAACTCAAGCCTGCTATTGCACACCATTTGGTAAAAACATTTGTTCCAGAGGGTGGACGAGTTTTAGATACTTTTGCGGGAGCTGGTACAATTCCATTTGAGGCTTCACTAGCTGGCAAACATGCTTACGGTTTTGAGATAAGCCCTGCTGCTTTTGCTATTGCTAGTGCGAAGATTCACCGTCCCACGACCTTAGGTTGTACGATAGTTATTGAAACGATAGAAGATTTCATTAAATCTCACTCAACTACGGAGGCGGAGCTTGCTGAAGTGAATAACTTGGGTTTCAATGGCAAAATAGCTGAATATTACGAACCCCAAACCTTGAGCGAAATCATCTTGGCGCGTCGCTTTTTTCAAGTCCATCCACCGAGGACTCCTGAAGAGCAATTTGTATTTGCCTCACTGTTACATATTTTACACGGCAACCGTCCCTACGCTCTCAGCCGCCGTTCTCATCCATTGACACCCTACAAACCAACGGGACCTTATGAATATCGCTCGCTGATTGATCGATTACGTGCGAAAGTTGAGAGAGGGTTGGACGAAGGTTTGCCTGCGGATTTTCGTCCCGGCAAGATGTTCTTCCAAGATGCAACAAGTTGGTGGCCCCGAGAGATTGACCAACTGGAGGCCGTTATTACATCTCCCCCTTTCTTTGATAGTACCCGATTCTACCTTGCGAACTGGTTGCGACTCTGGTTTTCGGGCTGGTCTAACCGTGATTTTGAAGCCCGCCCCTCAGTTTTTGTTGATGAACAGCAAAAAAGCAGTTTTGATGTCTATATCCCGATTCTTCGCCAAGCAAAGGAACGGCTTAAATCGGATGGTGTGCTTGTGCTGCATCTGGGTAAAAGTGTTAAGTGTGATATGGCTGCTCATTTACAAGAACTTGGTAAACGGTGGTTTCGTTCAGCAGATCTTTTTGATGAAAGTGTTGTCCACTGTGAATCTCACGGCATCCGTGACAAGGGAACGGTTACCTCTCATCAGTATCTTGTTTTGTATTAGCACCCACTGTCTGATGAAGCACTCGTTGATATTCCTGATCGGCTTGACGGATCCAAGCGGGTGAAATGGTTGTTGAATAATTAAAAAAATCAACCCCTTCGTGCTCCAATACTCGATTGCGTAGTTTGATGATTTCTTCTATATAGGCCGCGTATTTTGTCAGAAGCTGATCGGCCTGTTCAGGAGTCTTGAGACGTTCAATCGCTTCGGGGTTGTAGTGCGGTGGTCCAGCAAGTATCTCGTATGGAATACCTGTCAGAACAGCAAGCGTTTTTAACTCATTTTCTGAGTAGTATGCTGAGGGCCAATTGCCGGATTTCTCACCGTTATGTTCCCGACATAGCAATGTCGCATTTTCGGTTGTCAAGGGCCATAAGAAGACAGCAGGAAGTGTGTGGTCAAGCGGGCGTTCTTTGGCATCAACTCTTCGTAGGTCTCTACCACACTTAAAACAACGGTAGCCAAAACGTATGTAGATTTCTTCGCTGTTGATTTTGGTGCTTGCAGATAGGTCGAGATACATTCGCCGCTTTTGTGCTGCTTCGCGGTGCTGATCTGTCAACCGAGTCTTATTCTTAATCGAGTTGTAAACTGCTTTGCACAGTCTACATTCTCCTTGACGACCTGATTTCCGAGAGCTATGCCGGTCAAACAAATGAAGCGGTTTAATTGTATTGCAAATGATGCAATACTTATACTCTTGCGCTTCTTCGATGTAATAATCATGCAGAATGGTAAATGTGCCTTCTTCAGTTATGGAATTGTCTCTCCGATCTACTAGTTGGTACTCATAGAACTGAGTTTCGTCCCCTGATAACATAACCATCTCACAACTTGGACAGGTGATCTCGAAATCGTCGCCAATTTCATTTTTAGGAATAAAAATAAATTCCTGACACTCACTGTTCAAACACTGGAAGCCTTTGAAAACTATATCTCCCATTCCTCGGACGTGTTCAGCACGAATTTGATTGGTTTTATCGACCTTTGTATATGGTTTACGTCTTACCATTTTGGATCCCACTATTTTATTTTCGATCGATATAAGATCCTGGCGAATCAAGCGTTGTTGGCACTAATGAACCTTCACGCCCAGACAAACACCTCATCATCGTCTGGTGAATACCCGATAAAGATAGCGAGGACCGTGCGTGGGGATTTGCCTTTGATACCGGGGACTTCGTGGATACATCGGGTGTTGAAAAAGTAGAGATCCCCCACCTCTAAATCGACCTGAGTGTTTTCGACCTTGTTTTCTGCTGCGTGCTGATGGAAGGTGTTATCTGTGATGTGGTGAGCAATTTCTGGCTGCCACAGGCAACGATGGAGAATGGACTGCGCCGTTTCACCCTCAATTTCGGAGTTCTGAAAGCAGAGTATCCCAGCCAACTGATGTTCGAAGCGATACACCTCGTAATTGACGCGATTCTCCCGCCATCTGACCGAATCGAAGTGGGGGCTGTAGGAGATACCGCCATAGTGGATGCGAAAAATCGCAGGCCCATAGTGCCGACCGTTAGGTTCATAAGCGGTCACAACCCGCTTGCCGGGTGCCAGACGGGCAAGATTTTCATAGAGCGTTGTAACCGGATTATCGTATCCGTCGAACAGCGTTTCAAAAAGGGTGTGGGTCTCTACGGCGTGTGAAAAGAAATCCTCCGGTGAGTTACCCCGATTGCCCAGACTGGTGCCGATGTCTATCCGCTCTCTTGGAACAATTGACGGATTGTTGTAATGCGTGTCCTGATCATACATCAAATCTCTTTCGATAAACCGTTGGATGAGTCCTTCGCAGTGGGCGGGATTGTAAGCCTGACGGATCACCGGAGCTGGTGTGCGCATCTCCGCCAGTGCTTGGATTGGATTTGGATACTTCTCCAAAATCGTCTCCCAATCCGGTTCGATCGGTATCCACGGATCCTGTTGCGACATAATTTACTCCCTGTTATGTGGCTAGGGCTATTCGGTTCAAAGTTACGCGCTTCCAATTATAGTAGCGCAATGAATTGTTTTTCTCCTCACCCCTGTAGGAGGGGCTTCCTAGCCCCGATGACGCGTTTTCAGTTTCTTCTCTGTTTGGGGGATGTATCGGGATTTGGAAATCCCTCCTACAGAAGAATTGGATTGGTCCTACTTTTACAAGTCCCGAATCTCAACTTCCAACGAATCCAAATCTACAACGGCAACTGTGGATCTGCCGGTTGTCCAACCCCCAGTCTCGCCCGGGTTCACGATCAGCGTTCCTTCGTTACGAACATCAATCTCATGGGTATGTCCATAGATCACAATATCGTATTCACCGCTTTTCGCGATCGGTTCGGCAAGTTCCGGGTAGTGCATTGCGGCAATCTTGCGTCCTCCCACCTCCACGCTTGCGAGGTTGGGGTGAACCTCTCCAACTTCCTCAAACCTTGCAGAAAGACCGATACGTTCCCCATCGTTGTTACCGAAGACGCCGACGGCTCGACACTTCAAGCCCGCCATCGCTGCCACCACGAATGGCGCAATAAAATCACCGGCGTGTATCACCAACTCAACCCCTTCACTGTTGAACAGGTCGACCGCTTTCTTGACCATCGGGACGTTGTCGTGACTGTCCGAAAGGACACCAATTTTCATGTTAACCTCCTATGATATAATACCAGAAATAAAGTTCCCGACTCGTTCTTTTATTATAACCCGAGTTGCTATTTATCAAACCTGCTCGACTCCGACTCTGCCGAGAGTTCAAAGCAACTCTGATAAGATCAGGGTTCAAAACTACGAGAACGCTGCAAAACCCGCCTGCCATTCAAATCTGCCAACAACCCATCTCTTTTTGTTAATCCATTTTGACGAATTTGCCTTGATATCTCTCACCAAGTTAGAAATAGTAACGTCGGGGGTGATACCCACAAGGATATGAAGGTGATCTGGCATTGAGTTGATTCGAATCACTGTCTGCTTTTTGTGGGTGATAATGCGGGTAATATATTGGTGAAGTGCTTCTTTATGCCGCGTAGGAATGAGGGATTCCCTGCCTTTGACAGCGAAAATAGTGTGTATGTAAAGTTGGGTATAGGTATTAGCGATAATGTTGTTCTGTGGAGTACCTGTTCACCTGTCGCCCCGCTGGGGCTTGGGCGTTGGTTGGTTTTATGTGTTTCTATATACCTGTCGCCCCGCTGGGGCTTTAAGGTTCAGACCGTTGCCTATGCTGCGAGTGGCAATTGACTGGATTTAACCCTCATTCATCTGGTTAGCAATGTTTCCTATGGGCAGCAACTTGAGTGATAATGTAGAGGAAATTTTGCTTCTGAAACGAGGATTCAGACGTTGAGTGCTTGAACCTGCTGTTCAACTATATCTGGATTCACATAGCCTTTGTGAAGGACAACGCGATACTGGAACTCAAGTCGTTCATCCTGTGCGAGTTCAAACGGCTCATAATAAGCCGGAGACGGATGGAGTATACCGTAGTTCTCGCGGTTCCGCACCCACCACGTCGTCGGATGCCGCGGGTTGGACGGATGATCAATGACCGTGGCACCGTAAACACCGCCATCTTCCGCGTGTGTTCCAGCAAAACCGCACCACCGGCTCTGTTTCCCAAAGATGTCCATCGGTTCCGTGCGTCCATCTCCATCTAACAACTGCCCCGGCGTGAGCGCATTGTCAAACCGAATCGTCAAGCCGCTATAGAACAGTCCACCCCGTCCCGGTTCGCCGCGGTTGAGGTCTAACGTCACCGCTTCTCTATATGGCTGAAATTGGAGATGCACATCAATAGCTAAATGATCTGCTCCCGGCGGAAACACGGTTGTCCGACGGGTCTCTATCAGATGT
Organism: Candidatus Poribacteria bacterium; assembly: GCA_022826645.1. Taxonomy (GTDB): domain Bacteria; phylum Poribacteria; class WGA-4E; order WGA-4E; family PCPOR2b; genus PCPOR2b. The sequence goes on along the minus strand of JAJDUM010000003.1, from coordinate 112,621 downwards.
GTCACATCTTGCCAATCAACCCACGCATTCTCAACTGTGAATTGCGCTTTCTCCGCATCGGCGGACTGCTCCACATTCCGTTTATGGACAATCCGTCCGAACCCTGTCGGATCTTCGCCCGGCTTCGGCTGTTCCCAAAAGTTCACACCGTTCACCTTCTTCCACGCAACCCACATCCCCTGATGGTGGATATGATCTTCGGGTTGATTCATCGTCAGCGGCGGTGAGTCCGGTAATCGAAGCGGCTGCCAATAGGTTCGCTGTCCATCCGTTTGAAAATGGTAGTTCAGCAAAGTTTGCCCGTCCCAAGTTAAGTCCAATCCATCATTGATTGATTCAAGTGCAAACATCTATTTTTCCTTTCTGGGAAGAAGTGCAGGATATACTGTCCGAATCAAGCGTTGCGATAATCAATCATTGTCTGCCGATATGCCTCTGGGACGCCGATGTCAAAACGTCTGCCTTTGACAACGTAACCCGAAAAATTATCCTCTTTCCGCAATTTATCCAAGCAAGAGGTCAACTGAAATTCGCCGCGCTCGCGGAGGCTATGGGTGATGTTTTCTTCAAGGTAGTCAAAGATCTCCGGTACTAACACATACATGCCGAATACAGTCAGAAAGTTATCCGCATCCAATCCCTCCACACGAAGACGCTGCCGAGCGTATTCGACAGCGGGTTTTTCGGAAAATTCTGTTATTGAAAGAATTGTATCCGCCTCTTGCCATGTGCCGGTCGCGCAACCAAAATTGTGAATCTCGTCTGCATGTGTAACGTTCAGCCCAACCACACTATGTTCCACCCGATCATAGACATCCAAGATCTGTCGTGCACAGGAAATTTCATTATCGGATGCATAGAGGTGATCTCCTAACATCAGCAAAAATGGTTCGTTATCCACCCATTCCCGCGCGCAGAAAACAGCGTGTCCAAAGCCCTCCTGAACATCTTGGGTCACAAACGAGATGCGCTGTCCCAAGTCCATCAGGTACTGAGAATACTCCTGATCCTCCTTCGATAGCTTGTTGAAATTCTCAATAAACGGAGCGGTCTTAAAAAATCTTTCAAACAGTTCCTGGTCCCTACTCTGAACAACAAGACAAACCTCCTCGATGCCAGCATTAATTGCCTCTTCGACAATTGCCATGATGACCGGCTTCGGTTTGCCGGATTTGTCGATGATGGGAAAAAGTTCCTTCTTTATCGCTTTTGATGCGGGAAATAAACGGGTCCCAAAACCGGCAGCGGGAATCACTGCTTTTCGTACACGCCGACCTGCCCGAATAACCAATTTCAAACAGGACATCTTCAGGTCCCGTTCAATGATGTCGATAGCCTTCTCTTGACTCTCTTGGTCCTTAACGATAAATTGTGCGGTACCATCTCCTTGGGAGCCGACCCCTTTTCCGCCCAGTATGTACGGCTGAATCGGCTCGTAGTTGAGAATTTTATGCAACACAGGCGCCGTGAGTTGTGACGGACACGCGGGCTGAACGTGTTTATCGAATTCCGACTGTGCCTTTTTCATCAGCTCCCCGATGCGTACCGCATCACCGCCCTGTAACGCTTCGTACGCTTCGTGGGTTATCCCGGTGCTGATTGGACCAAGATATTTTTGAACGTTCCTCTGCATATCGTTCTCGGCAAAGGGATAACAGTGGTTGAGCTGATTCAGTATCTGCCTTGTATCCTTGACCGCCCCCAGATCAACGATGATGAAGTATAAATCTTTTGATACGTTGATCTCTTCAACATCAATCCCATCACCGTCAAAGGTCATCATGATGGGGCGGTTGCCGTAAGCGCAGCCCTGATCCATCCGACCACATCGGGAAGGGGTGGTAATCTCGCCGATGTAGGCGTATTCCATTTCACCGCGCACGGTCATCTTCAGGTCATAAACCCGATTGAATGCGCGAGCGACCAGCACACAGGTTGCAGCACTCGACGAAAGCCCCTTCTTTGAGGGAAGATCTGTCAGATAGTTGTTAATCTCAAGCCCATGCACCTGATAGTGTGTCAGAATCTGGTAGGCAACCCCCGCAGCATAACTGAAAAATCCGCCCTTCTGTGCTTCGGCGAGAAGTGTCTCACTTTCCATCGGCACTTCAAACGGGTCCATTCGTGTGCCGTCGCTTAGAGTCGTTCGCAGAATCAGTTTGGTCGGGTGCGGATTAACCTCGGCATGAAGCCCCTGATTGGTGCTAGCGATGATTGCGTAACCCTTTTCTAAGTCGGCATTCACACGCCGGTAGCCGCCTGCCCAATCGGTATGCTCACCAAAGAGGCAGATCCGACCTGGCACAAAAATCTTCATCTTCTGACTCCGTTTTGTCTACCTTTTCCTAAACACCCTTGACGGTCGATACATAGCGCATTCTACCAACCCACCGCGTAGCCATCCCGCCGTGGATCTGAGCCGCCGATAAGTGCACCCGAATCTGCGTCAATCTGAATCGCCTGCGCACTGCCGGGCCCGTCCCAATCGCCCAAAATGCGAAGATCATGACCGCGGTGAGCGAGTCCACTGCGGACCTCTTCCGGGAATCGCCCTTCTAACTGGAGTGCATCCTCGCAGGTGTGCGGTATGGTCGATTCCATCGGGTTCTGGAGGTTACGCCAACGTGGTGCTTCAACGGTTTCTTGCGGCGTCATTCCGAAATCGACGATGTGTGTAATCAGCTGAAGGTTGGTTTGGACCTGCGTATCTGCTCCCGGTGTTCCGCAGGCAAGGAAGGGTTTGCCATCCTTTGTTACAATCACTGGGTTCATGGTATGCCGCACACGCTTGCCGGGCATGAGGCAATTCGGATGGTCTTCCTCGAGATGCCAATACGTCATACGATTGTTGAGCAAGATACCGGTATCTCCCGCGATGAGGCTTGAACCAAATCCCGACTGTATACTCTGCAACACACAGACCGCATTTCCTGCGCCATCCGCTGTGCAAAAACAGGTGGTGTCCTCAAATTGTTCGGGACCTCCGGACGGAATATCAGTCGCTGCTCGGTCAGGATCAATGCGTTCCGCCTGCTTTTTCGCATATTCTTTCGATAACATGCCTGTGATGGGAACATCGACCCAATCCGGATCTGCCATATATTTCTCCCGATCCGCAAACGAGAGCTTTTTCGCTTCGACCATCAGGTGAACGCTTTCAGCGGTGTTGCAGCCCATCGACTTCAGATCGAACTGCTCGACGATGTTCAATTCCTGTAGTAAGATATGTCCACTCGAATTGGGTGGCATCTCATATACCTCATATCCCCGATAGTTCGTGTGGATGGGATCGCTCCAACGGGCGTGGTAATCTGCCAGATCCTTTTCAGTCAACAATCCATCATACTGTTCGCTAAACTCCACAATCGCTCTGGCAATTTCACCTTCATAAAGAGTGCCGCGTCCTTCTGCTGCGATTTTTCGCAAAGTTTCCGCAAGTGCCTTGTTATAAATAATCTCTCCCGGTCCGGGCGGATCGCCATCATTCGTAAATATTGGGCGTGTATATGGATCTGCGGCGAAACGCGGATTTTCGCCTTTGAGTCCCCCAGCAAGGTTGTGGCTGATTGGGAAGCCGTTTTCGCAGAGCGAGATTGCTGGTTCAAATGCCTGCTCCAATTTAAGGACACCGTAGCGCTCGTGCGCTTTCAGCCAGCCATCAACAATCCCCGGCACCGAGACGCTGCGGATCCCCTTCATCGGAATCCCGCCATCCCGCAGATACAGTTCGCGGGTCGCTGCGTAAGGGGCTGGACCTGTCGCGTTCACACCTGTTACCGTGCCGGTTTCTGCCCAGTAGATCAGGATAAATCCATCTCCGCCGACGCCGGATCCCGCCGGTTCGACCACACCCAACGCCGCTGCGGTTGCGATTGCGGCGTCAACGGCATTTCCACCCGCCGAGATTGCTTGAATCCCAGCCTGTGATGCCAGCATATGTCCAGATGTCACCATGCCGTTCCTACCCATCGCAGAGGGGCGGAATCCTGAAAATTTAATCCCATGGGGTGATTGCATATGTTATCCTCCGAAATTGTAAACCAACCTATCATAGATTTTGAGTTCTTGGGAGATTTCTCTGCTATTATCAGGCACAACCTTAGCACCATTGGCGCTGAAAAATCAAGGGCAAACTTATCCACTCTGGCCGCATCACGCATTTTCAAGGTAAAAGCTACTGCCGCCAAAATTGGAACAAACCGTTTTCCCCTGTGTGTACACTATTAAGCATCTTATCACAATTCTAAGCGGCATATCAATTTAATTCTCCGGTTGCTGATGGTCTTGAGGGAACAATCAACCGCTTGGATAGTGTGTTCCGTTCAGTGCTGTACAAGCGCAGTTCCACGGACCTGAGGAATCAATATCAATCGGCGCTTGACACCTTCAAGCAAAGATGATAAAATGCGCTCACGCTTTTTTAACAAAAACACATCAGCAGGGGCAAACCACACCAACAGGAGTTTGAAAAATGAAAAAATTCATCATTGTAGAGATTATCGTTGTCGTAGCCTTGGTAATCGGCTTTTTGGTTGGTAGGGCGTCAAATTCAACAAACAACCTAGCCGCCTACTACACAAACGCGGACGCCGCGTGGGCAAAGGCTCAGAAAGCAGACACGCCTCCCGTAACGCTTGAGGATGAAGATCAGAAGCGTGTAAGCCAGGTCAGGGCTTTATACCGACACGTATTCGAGAAATACCCTGACAGTCGCTGGGCGGATGATGCTATCTATCAGCTGGCATCGCGGCTTGGACGAACGGATGAGGAGGCTTTCGCCCTATTTCGGCGACTCATTAATGCATACCCTGACAGCGAATGGACGGATGATTCTCTATACACTATCGCCATCGCGTACTATCGAAGGGCAGAAGAAACGAAAAAAACGGACAGCGTTGAAAGTGCAGACGTGGACTACGACCGGGCATCGGCGATGTTCAATCGGCTCATTGAAGATTATCCGGGCAGTGTGCTTGCCGACGAATCGCGTTTCAATAGGGCGATGTGTCTCTATGGGAAAGAGAAATGGGCAGCCGCGCTTGAGGCGTTGGGTGCGTTACGGGAAGACTTCATAGGTAATGAACTCATCCACAGCATCGTGTATTACACAGGGGTAATCTTTACCGAGAAGCAAGCCTATGAGGATGCACGGGTTGAATTTCAGAATGTCGTCGATTCGGGACATGAGCAACTCGCCCCACTTGCACAGTTCGGTATCGGTCAAACCTATTTCGCAGAAACCAAGTATGATGAGGCGATTGACAGCTATCAACAGGTGATTGACAAATTCCCTGATACTACAATGGCGCAAGATGCACACTTTAACATCGGTTGGGCGTATGAAAAGTTGAAAAAGTATGATGAAGCAATTATCCAACTGGAGGGGGCGATAGAGAAATATCCGCGCAATGCGAATACCTCCAATATGCAGTTCTATGTTGGACAGATTTATTATGCAAAGGACGATACTGATGGGGCAATTAATGCGTATCGCAAGGTCGCCGATAATCCAACCTATGATTACGATACGCGGCGGCAGGCACAATATTGGATTGGCAATATCTATGAAACAGCGGACAGGACGGACGAGGCGATAGAAGAATACCAGAAACTGCTCAAGGACTTCCCGGAACCTCACCGCACACTCCGCCATCCATCGAACAATATTAACGAGAACTATATTCAGAAACTACGTACCGGAGAATTATAAACGACTTCTGGGTTCACAAACTTCGATTTTACAGGCAGGCAAACCTTGTGGAGGTGTTCAACCTTCGCAAGGTTGTGCTCGATGCATCGATTGATGCCACCGTCTACACCCCAAAAATCCCTCCCACGCAATTCCTATCTCTCCCGATAAACCGAATCTTACACCTCACCGACGATGGACATCAAGGTAGATAAACACCCGCTCGATCTGCTCAATGCGTTTCTGCAAAGCTGCCGCACGCTCAAAGCGTAGAGCGATCGCCTCTTGGTTTCGTTCTATGGTCAGTTTCTTAATGACCGCTTTATATCTCCCATCCAGTATCCGAATCACATCTCTAATCATTGCACGATACGCTTTACGGTCGACCTTCGCCGCGCAAGGGGCTTGACAACGCTTTAAGTGGTAGCTGAAGCACGGCTTAAAATCTGGCAGTGGGGTGATTGTTCCGTCGCAGGTCCGAATCGGGAAAATCCGATGTAAGACTTCAATAACCTCCCTTGTCCATCTCAGACTTGAGTATGGCCCAAAATATCGGGCTTTATCAGCTTCCTCCTTGAAAACGATCGTTACCTTAGGGAAATCCTCGTTGGTAGAGATCTTAATGAATGGAGATCTCCGGACAGATTTCAGACTGGTATTGTACGGGGGTTGGTGATGTTTGATCAGCCGGGATTCCAGCAGTAATGCCTCTAACTCCGAAGCACAAACCTGATACTCAACCTGTGTGGCGTGCTGCACCAACCGTTTAATCTTGCCCCAACGGTTCTGCTTGGAGTTATATAGGTAGGACCGAACCCGTTTCTTGAGGGATTTTGCCTTGCCGATGTAGAGAATCTCCCCGGACCTGCTAAGAAAAAAATACACGCCCGGCAGCGACGGGAGATTAACAACCATTTCCTTAGTAAGCATACTACTTTCAGAAGTGAATGGAGGGTGGAAGGAGAGGAAAGGAGGATGGAAATTGTTTGAACTTTCAGTGCTTCGCTTTCCGCTATTCAGGTTCTTACGTGCAGATAGGGTGAATCGAAAAGAGAATCGTGGGCTTAATTTGCGAACGGGAAGGTTCCCGCATATCCGCGCGGACGTGAGACGTGCCAAATCCCATCATACATCGGTGTCACCTGATAGTGGCACACCACGTTACTCCGCTCCATATCGTCCCGTTCTTTCGCGCCTTGGTGGGGAATATGGTTGATAAATACCACGCAGTCGCCCGCTTTGGGGTGGAGCACAACGTGCTCTTGTGCCTCGCACCACGCCTCAAACTTGGGACGGTCCAAGGGATATAGGTGAGGTGGCTCGACAAGATGTCCCCCCTTGACATACTTCAAATACCCCGAACCGGGGTCATTGTCCTGAAAATAGTAGGTGGCGTTGAGCCCAATCGGAGACACCGCGAAGCGATGCTTTTCCGCCGCCCGTTTCTCCTGCCAGTAGCCGTAGAAATCGAGGTGCCATTCCTGAAGGTACGGTCCCGGATTGATGTGTGCACGCAAACTCCGCAGTTGACACTGTTTCCCCATCATTCCTTCGAGGTATGGTCGGACATTTGGATGTCCTATCAATGGGGCATACGTTTCCGGTTCTCGGTCTAACAGCGTGTCAAACCACATATTTCCTACCGCGTTAAGCCCTTCCTCCCAGCCCATCTCACGGGCATGGTTGATGCGCTGTCGAATATGTTCCGTCTCTTCCGGAGATAATGCTCCCTCTATTAGTATGAAGCCGTCCTGCTCTAATCTGTCCAGTTGGTTTTCGATGTTTTCCATGGACCGCGGAGGTCTCCTTCCCAGTCGTATCAATTTTCGAGGTAACCAATATCACCCTTAGTTTACTACAGCTTGCCGAAATCGTCAATCCACAATTAGCGATAAAAATCATCTATGGTCAATTAGGAAGTTACGCATCAAGTCTCCCTGACAAGGGGGATTTAGGGGGTTGCGTATCAAGTCCCCCTGACAAGGGGGATTTAGGGGGTTGCCTTTAATTCGAAATGGCTAAGTGAGTCTAAAATCTACGGGAGTGCCGAAAACGGAGGATTATTCTCGGTGGTTTAGGATATAAGGGACGGAGATCCGTATTCGATCCAGCTAACCCGCTTAGTATAGCCGTTTTTCTGCCGTGCTTACCGATTTGGTATCATCAAAATGTCGATACTCCCTTATTATAGGAATTCGCATGACAAATTTCTACGCTTGCGAATACCTCTCCAAGTGTGGTAGAATATCCCATCAAAAGTTTAGCCAAATAGGACTTGCGAAATCTAATTTTCAAGAGGTTTATAAGATGGATAGGAGTTATCGTGTCGCCATCGTTGGGGCAACAGGAGCGGTTGGCACGACCATGCGGCAGATTCTGGAAGAACGCGCTTTCCCCATCGCTTCACTCAAGTTACTCGCTTCCCATCGTTCTGCCGGTGAGATTTTAACATTCAAAGATCAACCCATCGTAATCGAGGAGCTAACGCACGATTCATTTGATGATGTCGATTTGGTGTTTTCGTCAGCGGGTGCATCCGTCAGTCGCGAGTTTATACCGACTGCGATCGAAAAAGAGTGTCTCGTCATTGATAACACCAGTGCGTTTCGGATGGACGCAGATACGCCGTTAGTTATCCCCGAAGTAAATATGCAAGCAGCAATGCGCCATCAAGGCTTAATCGCCAATCCAAACTGTTCAACCATCCAAATGCTGATGGCACTCAAACCACTCTACGACGAAGTAGGGATTAAACGTATCGTTGTTTCGACCTATCAAAGCGTTTCGGGAAAAAGCGGTTCTGCTGTCATTGAGTTGGTTGATCAGACAACTGCTGCATTGGAAGGACGTCCAATTACATGCGATCAGTTTCCACATCAAATGGCGTTTAACGTTGCCTTCGATTGGCCCTTTGCCGATAACGGTTACAGCGAAGAAGAGATGAAGATGGTAAAGGAAACACACAAGATCCTCGAAGACGATACCATTGGCGTCTCAGCGACAACCGTTCGAGTGCCAGTATTCTTTGCCCATTCTGAATCCGTTAACATTCAAACAGACAGAAAACTTACCGCTGATGAAGCGCGTCGGATCCTTTCTCAAGCCCGTGGTGTGACCGTTATCGACGATCCGAAAAGCCGGTCCTATCCGCTTGCTATCAATGCTGCAGGACAGGATGATGTCTATGTCGGACGCATCCGCGAGGATGACTCGATTGACAACGGCTTAAACTTGTGGGTCGTTGCAGACAATCTCCGTAAAGGTGCCGCACTGAACGCTATTCAGATTGCAGAGATTTTGGATCAGATTAATGTGTAAGAGTTACATAGGTACTCCAGTCAGCGACCGGTGGGGAACAGTTACCGTTGTTCCCTGCTGAAAGCGCCTAAGTCCTATAGAACCAAAGCAGTGCTACAAGTATTCGCCCTCCCCTTGAATCAAACCGGCATACCAACGCTAACAGAAAGCCTCAAGGAGCCAAATCGAACAGATGTCCTCCACACTTGAGAACGAGTTAGGTGAAATCTATGAGCGGGAAGTCGAAAAACTGATCAAATCTGAGCGCAAATATCACCCAGCCCTCGGAGCAGCCGACGTTGCCGCTGTTGTTCAGGCATTTCGATTTGCACTTGAACACGGGGTCGATAAAGTCACCGTCCAAATGCTCTACGATATGATCAATGACAGTTCGGGAGATTGACGTATGCGACTTGAACGGATCATCCTCAAATCTTTCGGCTGTTTTGATCGCAGAGACTTTGACCTGAGCGACGGGGTGAATCTCATCTTCGGTCCCAATTTCAGTGGCAAAAGCACGCTTGTCAATGCCATTTTCTTCGCGCTGACAGGCAAGCCGATCGTCCCGAAGGTGGGTTTGCCTGCAATGGCGCAATCGGGCGCGACCAGTGGCACCGCCGGGCTCAATTTTCGCAATGGAGAACATAGCTATCAACTATTCCGCTCGACACAGGGGGAGGTCCAACTCCGCCAGAAAGAAGATAATGAAAAATGGCGTATCCTCTTTACCGGCAAACGCTCGGCGGACGAAGATCTACGGCAAAAGTTCCATTTCAGTTACCACCAGCTTGCTGCGGCGACGTTCCTACGGGAAGGCGAAATTTTTGAGTTCCTCGCACGGCAGCCCGCAGATCGGCGCGATGTACTACACGCGCTGCTCGGCATCGATCGGTTGATGGAGGTGCGTCAACGTTTCCTTGAAGGACGGCGTATTGCCAGGCGAGAGGAGAAGCGGATACAGGAGCATCAGCGCAGCATGAGGGTGACGACTGTCAAGAACCATCGTGAAGAGATTGAACGGACCGGGGCAGAGTTGAAGAAATTGGAAGGTCAGTACGAACTGCTTACCGGTAAAGGAAGCCAAAGCGGGGACGCAGCGCTTGTCACCGAATTGACCCAGGCACAAGAGCGGTTCCAAAAGGAGATTGACGGACTGATCCAGGAACGCGCCACAGTTCTGAGCGGCTTCACCGATGTGGATCACCTGCGGACCTCCATCAAGGAGATTGAGGCAGCAACCGCGAGCGCGGGCGGACTGGAAAAGGGGCGGGATGAACTCATCCAACGGATCGGCAGTCTGAACAGTCAAGTCCACACCCTTGCGACAGAATGCGAAACCCTGCGCCAACTAATCGACAGTGATCACGGTCACTGCCCAACCTGCCATCAGCCTGTCCAACAAAAGATCATTGAGGGTATACTTGCTGAGAAAGAGGCGGCGAAAGCTGCGAGCCGACGAGAACTTGAAGCGCAACAAAAAACCCTCGACGAACAGACTGCGAACATCAACGCCCTGCGCGGACTCAAGCAGCGACATCAACTGATGCAAGGTAAGGTCGAGCAGCTTGAACGGACCGAAAAGCAGCTTGCCAAACTCCAACGTGAGTTTGATGAGATCGTCAGTCGGTTGGGCGCGCTACAGCCGGCAACACCGCCGCAAATCAGTCCAAGATCCGATGCATCTGCCGATCCCGCACAGATCGCGGAGCAACGACGCCAGCTCAAATACCGAATCGACAGCCTGCGCCGTCAACTTGACAGACTCAATAGGGAAGAAGCGGTTATCTCCCATAAACTTGAAGAACTACAACGGGTTCAATACCAAGCGAATCAGGTTCTACGCACCCGCCTCAGCTTTGAACTCGCCTGTGATGGCGTTGACAAGACAATTGCCTCCCTCCAACAAACTATCCTCCAGCCTGCCGAGAAAGAAATCCAGCGTTGGTTGGAACGGATGGACCTCACCCGATTCTCTCAGATTGATCTCAAAAGCCAGCACCTACTCCCGTCCCTCAATGTCGAAGGCGTCGAGCGCAACCTGATGCTCCTCAGCGGCAGCGAGAAGATGATGCTCTACCTCTGCTTCAAAGCCGCGCTTTCTGAAGCGCTGGGTACTCTCGGTTTCTTTGTCTTCGATGACCCAACCCTCCACCTCGATCCAGATCGACGCGGTGCGATGATCGACTTCATTCAGCAGCTCGCCGAAGAACATCAGGTCATTGTGACCAGCAATGACCCAGAGGTTCGGGCAGGCTTGCCCGACGCACATCTGATTGAAACAGTACCGCACACTTCTCACATATAAAAAGAAAAAAAGAAGCCTATAGGAAGCGCAACCACAAGGGTTGCCCCTACGGAATTCATCAAACGTCTTGTGCCTGCCCAAAAACCTGTGGGGGTTGAGTTTCCCTGCCCTTGCCCTAATAATATCGGGATTTTGCTGCACTCAATCTGCCAAAGACGCGGTTTCTGTTGCACGATTTCTTAATTAACATGAGCGAAAAATGAAATAAATCTAAAAAAAATATGTTGAATATCTTCAATTTCTACGTCTATTAGGGTGAACGAATCGAAAGGAGGGGATTTCAATGTTATCGTTCGATGCAAAGTTAGTCAACTTAACCCTCCAGGGGGATAACACCGCTTTTGACCGCTTGGTGCAACAGCATCAAATAGGCTTGTTAAGCCGAGCATTGTCGGAAGTCCATAATCGGTCAGAGGCGGAAGACCTTGTCCAAGAAGCGTTTCTCCATGCCTATCAGCACTTGGGAACGCTAAAAGCACCCAATAGGTTCATGGGTTGGCTCTACAGTATCACCTGCAACCTTTGCCACGATGCACTGAGGAAACGGCGATTGCAGCTTGAATTACTCCAGGCATCCAATGTCGGGGGCGTGCCCGATGGTTTAGCGATGCCCGACTCCCTAGTCGATGGGCGTGAGACCTCCGATAGCCTCATCAAGGCGGTAGCGGCGCTCCCTGATAACACCCAACAGGTCTTCCTACTCTATCTGCAAGGGTGGACCTACCGGGCTATCTCGAGGAGCCTTCACCTTTCGGTCTCGACCGTTTCCGGTCGGATACAACGGGCGAAGCGGCAGGTCAAAAAGAACTTCTCGGACTTCTCTGATTGCGCTATCATTTCTGGTTCGTTGCAGGTGGATCGGGAACACCTAAGAAAGAAGATTGACGAGTTGATGCGAAGCGCACAAATCGCAAGTTAACCAGTTTATCAGCGTTTTTTTATTAAGCAATCTATTCCCAAAACAGGAATATGATGAAACCTACATACCAAGAGGAGGTAAAAAAGATGTCAAGAAAACGGGTTGTTTTACTCACCTTCACAACCGGTATGGTTTTCCTTGTCACAACCATAGCCGTGTGGATACATAACGCGGAAGCACATGCTTCACTGGTTGAAACGGTTAATGTAACCGAGTACTGTGTTGATACTACTACTACTCACCCCCAGAATGATATTTGTAGTACTGATGAATACACTCTCATCAAGATGACATATCCCTCCCAAGACCATCCGAAAAAAAAGTCGGATCCGGACCATACAAGTCACGGGACGCATTATGATGACGTAGATGACACCATATTTGTAAATGTAACGAGTTGTAGCCAGTGTCCCTAGAGGTGTCACCCCCTAAGTGTCTTTCTTGACGCTTCCGGTTTCGGCTAGTTGTACAGCTTGACAGCTAGTCGAAACTCGTAGAGGCACCTCAACAGAAAAGGAGTTTTCCGATGAGAAACCTTATCGCTGCTATCATCGCTTGTCTATCTTTACTCGTTGGATTTATTGTCTATATGGAGATTAATAAAAAAAAGTTTATTGACGACCTCTCGCCGGCGTCTCCCGCCGTGGATCAACCGGTGAATGGGGCAGAGACAATAAGTGAGGACACGACTCGGGAAAACGAGGTACTGAAGCTGTCGGAGATGTCTCCCGATGAACTGGTAGCCGAGCTACGTCACCAACTCACGGAGCAGTTTGGGTACACCGACGCCGTTGAGACTTACGTGGAACTAAAAGAAAAACGCTTGAAAGAAGGGCTGACAATTGATGAGCGTGTTGCTTACTTAGAAGCGTCACTTTACTTGTACCCAAGCGAGGCTACTCGAAAATCACTTATGCTTCAAAGATGGTTACAATCAAAAGGTGCCAATTTTGATCTAGCCAACGATTTTACCAACGAATCCATAGAGGAACTAAGGAAGTTAGGTGTCTCCGTGGTACATCGAGGTGACGCGATGATTATCAACGCACCGCCGGACAGAATCCTTAAACACATAGATGAAAATTTGGGTAAAGAATATGGACATCTATTTGATGGACATGTGGAGTTGCTGCAAAGTATGCCTGCGCCCGATACCGTTTCTTCAGAGGATTTTGGTGAAGATACAGTTTCCGTACCTGCTCATTCTGAAATTTTACCTGTAAGGCCTCAACCAACATCGGTCAGGGTACTGGGCAAGCCGGATTCTGTTCATTTGGAAAAGGGACATGTACACGAAACGCCTCCAGTCAACAGTCAAGAAGTGCATGGATGGAAGAGATTATCATCGGAGCAACAAGAGCGGGCGAAGCGGTTGTTTGACCAGTACGGTTCAGAGGAAGGGCTTCGTCGTCTCAGAGAAGATGACCCGGAAGGCGCAGCGCAGGTTGAACGGACCCGTCGGGATCGGAATCCGGCTGAGAGCGAAACGGAGGAACCTGAAAATCCAACGCGGTAACCTGTTCTACTGCTACAGATGAGGCTTGACTTCCAACCCTAACTGCCCGGCAAGATCATCAACGAACTGGCGTGCAACCCGTCCCGATCTACCGCTCGACGACGCTTCCCACTCCAACGCTCTCCTATGCAGTTCCTCCGTTGAGAGAGACAGGCCACGCTTTTGGGCGTAGTGGGAGACAATCTGTAGGTAGGTGTGTTGAGAGAACCGATAGAAGGCAAGTCGCAGTCCAAACCGATCGCTGAGCGAAACCTTCTCTTCGGTGGTTTCCCGCGGATACAGCTCATCTTCATCGGTCTGGGGATATTGGTTTTCCCCGACTTGACGCGGCATCAAGTGCCGACGGTTGGATGTCGCATAGATCAGGACGTTCTCGGGACGGGCGGCAATCCCGCCCTCCAACATCGCTTTCAACTCCCTATATTCCGCTTCCCCTTCGCTAAAAGAGAGGTCATCGCAGAAGAGGAGATACCGTTCCGGACGATCCCACAAGAGATCGGCAATTTCTTGGAGATGGAGCAACCCCTCCTTGTTCACCTCGACCAGCCGTAACCCCTCGGGTGCATACCGATGGAGTATCCCCTTGATAAGCGACGATTTGCCTGTCCCCCGGTCACCCCACAGCAGCGCATGGTTCGCCGGTAAGCCCTGCAAGAACTGCCGTGTATTCCGATCCAATTCTTCAATCTGCCGATCCACCCCAATCAGATCCGTAAGTTCCATGAGGTCGGGGTGTTTGACGGGAATCAGACGTTGACTCCGCCACCGAAAGGCGATATGTCCATCGAGCGGCTCAGAGGGGTTTTCGACCGCAGCGGTGCTGGCTGTTAAGAGTCCTTCCACTTTGTCGAGCAGCTGCTCTACGCGGGGAATAATTGTTTTCCAATCTTGTGCCATAAGTTCCTTACACTTTTGGTGTCTTTCATGCCTCTCCGGAGCGGTCTTCTTTCACGGCATCCGCCAAAATCGAAATCATTTCCGCCAGATCTGGGAATGCATCCGAATCTTCAGGTGGGAGATCTGCAAGGTGCGTCTCGCCGACCAATCGGTACATATCCGCCACACCCGCCAAAATCTTTGGTGTTAATCCGACATGACCAAACGTCGCCGAGATCTCCTCCATCTCACCGATCCACCGTCTCGACTTCGGTGGCATCCCCGGCAATCCGCCCTCCATCCGCTGATACAACGCCGATTGACTCATCTGAAATTCCGCCTTGAGCGCGTCAGACACCCCCAGCAATTCGGCAGCGGTCAGCAGTTCCGTGCAAAGTGCCGTCAAGCCCTTCGTCAACGAGGCGTAGCACATCTTGATCGCTGAAGCCAATCCGATCTCATCGCCAAGCGGACGGACATCAAGCCCAAATTCCGTCAACGCTTCAAATTCTCCGACATGGACGCCTGAGGCGTAGAAGCGGGTCGCACCCGGCTTCGTCGGAGGAGGACCGATAATTGACGCATCCACAAAACGACCACCGGCTTTGGTGATGATTTCGTCCAGCTGGCGCGTGGTTTGTGGGGCGATTGCGTTACAGTCGACGTAGGCGAGATCTGTGTCCGTTTCAGCGAGCGCGTCCGCAACCAGTTGAGACGCTCCCTTCGCTTCCGCCGGCACCATAATCGACAGGATAATATCCGCTTCATTCACCAGTACATGATACGTCGGTACATCTTCAATCTTTGCTTTTTCTGCAAGGACGCGCGTGCGTTCACTTCTGCCCTGAAGACAGGTAATCACGCGCAAGCCGTGTGTAACAAGGACGTTGCCGACAACATGTCCCATGTCGCCGGGGCTTAGCAGTCCAACAGTTTTTAATGACATAGTTTTTTCCTTTTTAGGTTGTTAATAGGTCATATATTGCTTCAGCAATCTGTTCGATAAAGTTGATTGCGTCATCTACTAAAGCTGCATCAATGGTCCATCGGGTATCGTAAGGAGTTGGATCCATGTCCGCTTCATGAACGATTTTATTTCTTCGATCGGCGATAAGATTGACTTGTTCCTTTGCATCTTGCGCTGGCATTCCCAGATGGTTTGATACTTGTTCCCACAGACTGATATCCGAGATTAATCGAATAGCATCCGCTATATGATCCGCCTGCTGAAAGCTTCGCCAACTGTGACGTTCCCGAATCTCATGTTCTAACCAATCGTCATTCATTGGGTTACTGACGGCTTGACGAACACTCTCTAGTGAAATCTGAAATCGCAGAAATGCAGACGTTTCAGGACGAGTCTCATGATAAATTTCTAACATACCGAGCCTGGCAATTTCATGGATGTAGAAGTCAAGTGCGCTAACAGCCATCACCATTTCAGATCTCAATATATCAGAGAGATCTATTGCTGCGGTAGTTTGAACATTTAAGGTATTATGGATAACCCCAAGATTGCGGACACGAGCAATATTTACCCGAAATTGATCAATCGCTGCTTGCATGAGTTGTTAGCCCGATAATTTTATCCGCAAGTTCTGAAAAAATCTGCTGAAAACTATCCCTTGATTTAAGTGTAATTTCTTCGACTCCACCGGCCTGACCAATCTGTTCAGGGGTCAACGCAAAAACAGGGGTTTGGTGGTCTTGTGATTTGGCAATCAGCGTATTGAAGTCGGGGATTGTTGCCAAACAGGATGCCGCCCCCATATTTTCCGCCCTGTAAACTTGGTCAGGTAACATCATTCCAATTTTGCGTAATTCGGAAACCAGTTTTGAGGAGACAGTGGTGTTGATCTCGTCGATCCATCTTTGAAAGCCGACAGTGGGTGCACCACCTCGTGGGGGATAATTTTGAATGATTACGCCAAGGAGTTTTGGAGTAATTTCTGGGAATGGATAGGCCGCAGTCTGAAGGATTGGTAAAGTGCGGGCTTTTTCAGCCCATGTGTGCCATTTCGGCAGCACTGTTGCTAAGGACTCTATCGCCATCACTGAGAAATAATCTGGATTCGTTGGGACGATAAAAAAATGACTTGTCATCAGTAAATTTTGGTTGATTGAGCTAAGCCCCGGATTCATATCGATCAACACATAATCTGCATCAAACTCCTCCGCTGTTTTTTCTAACAGATAGGCAATCGATCCGGGTAAATTCTGAAGTGTTTGAATTGATCCAGAAAGTTCCTGTGCAATTCCCAGCGTTACTTCATATTCAGACAGTCGGATATGACCCGGAAGCAGAAATAAATTTTTCTGTCCTGTGACCGGAATACATTCAACCGCTTCAATGAGTTTTGGTCGAGATTCAAAAGCTGGAGCAATTCCATCTCTCAAATTGGTCTCTTTTTCATAGAATTGCTCAAACTCAGTTATTCCTGTGTATCCAAGCACGATCCCTGTTAAATTGCATTGGGGATCAGCATCCACCAGGATAACCTTCTTCCCTTTTGAGGCTAACATCCAGCCCAAATTAAATGTCGTTGTTGTCTTGCTCACGTCACCCTTGTGATTAAAAAGCGCGATTCGCTGAGCCATTGTACATCCCTCATTTTGTTTTTTTATTTGTCAAGCATCTACTGTGATTTCAAACCTTTTTCCCATTCCGAGCGGAGGAGACCGTACAGATACATATCATAGCGTTTCCTATCCCGCTGCAGATGTTCCCGATATACTCCTTCACGCTGGAAGCCCAATTTTTCGTACAGCGCGATGGCGCGTTGGTTGTAGCTAAACACCGTAAGTTGGACGCGATGCAAATTGAGTTCCTCAAAAGCAAATTGGAGCATCAGCTGCATGGCTTCGTAACCGTAGCCTTTTCCCCAATGCTTTGCCTCCCCAATAGCAATACTTACGCCGCTCACCCGATGTGTCCATAGGATTCCGTCGAGTTCAACATACCCGATGGGTGTATCGCTGTCGAGGGGGTGAATGGCAAAAAGGAAAGCGTCAGTTGCTTTATCCGTGTCGTCGAACCGCTGTGCTAACGATGTCTCAGTCTTAGGATAAGCGGGAAGGGCGTCAAATAGTTGTAAGAATTCGGCGTTCTGATGCCATTCGGCAACGGTTGGGAGGTCGTCTTGCGTTAATGCTGTGAGCCGGACTCGGCTACCGCGCAAGAGTGTCGAAGGGGTCATGCATTGTAGTCCTGATGGATTACTCGGCGCGTTGCTGATTTCGTTTCTGTCAGTCCAGTCTGTTGGTAGGCGAGTATTACGCTAATTCCGTCTCCTCGTCCGTATCTTTTTCCGTCTCCTCATCCGCACCTGCATCTGTCTCGCCAGTTGTGTCATCGGAATCACTCGGTTGTTCTGTTTCTTCCGGTTCCACTAATCTCGTCGGTATAAAGAGTGTATCTTCGGGAGTGATCTCCTGCTCTCCGTCCTGCTGTTCTTCCGTATTATCAACTGTCTCGGACGTATCATCAAGCACAGTGGGCGCTGCTTCTGTCTCACCTTCTTCCGTGTTATCTGCTGCCTCAGATATGTAATCAAAAACGGTGGGTGCCGATTCTACCTGACTTTCTTCCATGCTATCACTTGCTTCAGATGCGTTGTCAAGCACAATGGGTTCTGATTCTACCTGACCTTCTGACCTGTTCTCAACATTGTCGAGGATTGTCATAAGTCCTTCAAGCCGCTCGCGGATTTCCGCTTTCTCTTTATCTACGTCGAGACGTTCCTGTTCCCGCTCAGCCCGGAGCACCGTCATCTCTGCTTCGAAGCGGTTGAGTTCAGCGTTCCGCTGTTCAAGGTTCTGAATCTGAACATCTCGCTGATCCAAGTCGTTACGAAGCTGATTGTTTTCGGATTCGAGTGCGAGTTTCTCTGCCCTGAGACTGTTGATAGTCCCAATGGCACGTTCAACGCGCTCCTCCAACAGTGTAAGTACATTGTCACGTAAATCTTCGAGCATTTGAGTCTCCTGATAATTTATGTGATTAAAAGTTTCGGGGAAGGGTTGTCTACGGCTTACTGCGAAGGGAGTTGAAACTTACTTTCTATCCTTCGCTCGTTAGCAAATCTTCAAGACCAACCGTCCGGGCATAGTGGAAAAGATACTGCTGGGCGTAACCGAGGTATTCGCCAAAGTAGTCTTCGGCAAACTCACGAATCTCACGAATTGAGGCTTCACGTTTGAGATAAATCCGTTCTATAATCCGTTTTACCCACACATCGATCGGGAGGGCTTGGACATGTCCCAACGAAAACAGGCAGATACAGTCGGCAACCTTCTCACCAATCCCTTTGAGCCCCATCAATTCCTGTTTCGCATCCGCGTAAGGCATATGCTTCAGAGCTTCAAGGTCGAAGTCCCCTGCTGCGACCGCCGACGAAACTGTCCACATATAAGGGGCGCGGTATCCCAACCCACAATCGTACAGTGTCTCGACACCGGCTTCGGCGAGGACTTGCGGTGTCGGAAAAGCGTAGTCAATTGAGTCATCAAGGGCGATTTTTTCGCCGAATCGTGCGGAGATAGTGCGGATCATCCCTTTAATCCGGGGCACGTTGTTATTCTGAGACAGGATAAACGAAGCGAGGCATTCCCACACCTCTTGGTTCAAAATCCGCATTCCTCGGAACGTCTCAATTGATCGGTGGATAAACGGATCAATGTCGACAGCGTCCAAGATCGCCGGTAAATCCCGGTTGAGATCCAAGTAGTGGCGGAGGAAGGCTTCTAATCGATCGCCTTCTTCATCGGTCGAACTTTCTACGATCAGCGTCCGGTTTTCCTGACGTATCCTCAGCTGCCTGCCATCGACAACGCCAGAATACCAGCCATCGGTTGACGGCTGCCAGCGGAATGATTGCCCGCATTCCAATGTATGCTTCAGATCGAAATCAGTGACAGATTCAATTCGGATAGGGCAAGCCCCCTGACACAAGAATGAACGATAAAGTGCCTATTTGTAGAATTATGCGTATTATACAACGATTTTTCACTCAATTCAAGCGCAGAAATTACGCAAATAAGAGCTTTTTAGTTCGCAGTTTTCTGACTCATTATGCCCGGTAGTGGATCCCACATTGTAAGCGAGGAACCTTGCCCCGCCCGGAGCATTAAACGACCCTATTACGCAAACGAAACTGATATCAGTAAGAGGATACATCGGTATCCGGATGTTCTTTAAAAAATCGTGCCTGATTCACGCCGAAATCTTCCTGAAGCTGAATCGTCAGTCCGCCATCGACCGCCAGGGCGTGTCCAGTGATGAAAGATGCCTCGTCCGAGCAGAGGAAGTTGATGGCGTTAGCGATGTCAATCGGGCGGCCAACGCGACGAACCGGATATTGCGCCTCAAAAAAACGCAGCAGCGAGGGGTTCTGCTTCCAATGTTCCTCAATGCGTTCGGTTACGATGTGGCCGGGGCAGATTGCGTTCACGCGGATACCCATCGGTCCAAAGTCAATCGCCATCTGACGGGTAACCCCGATGACCGAGGATTTGCCCGCTTCATATACCAGCTTTTTCGGTGCCATCAGGAGACCGTGGACGGACGATATATTGATGATACTGCCTTTGCCCGTTTTTTCAATCTCCGGCACGGCGAATTTCGCGCCCAGAAACATGGACTTGACTAACACATTCATCGCATAATCCCAAGCCTCCTCCGACAAATCCACCGCGCTGCCATCCGGTTCTGTGGTATTAAAAGCGTTATTGACAAGAATGTTGAGATGCCCCCATAACTCAACCGCTCTCCTGACCATTGCCTCAATATCGTCCCTACGAGAGACATTGGTCTCAATGACTTCCGCGACACCGCCAGCGTTGCGAATTCGCTCAGCATTGGCCTCAGCTGTCTCAGCGTCCATATCCGCGATGAGAACCTTCGCACCCGATTCAGCGAGCCGTCTCGAAGTTGCACCGCCAATGCCTTGAGCACCGCCTGTGACAATTGCGACCTGATCTGTTAAACTTCCCATAATTCCATCTCCTTTATTGATAATGTCAATAATCCAAGTTGTTGAGTTCTGTTAATGTTTGACGAATCGAGCTCATCTCTATTCCGAGAGTGCTTGATGTGCAGGCGCAAGTTACTTTGAATCCTACCTGTTCCCTTGGTCTCGTGCCGTTCCGGGCATCCCGACAAGTCGGGACCCGTCCCGATTCATCGGGGATTTATCGGGGATCTGATCGCGGCACCGCCCCTACATTGAACAGATTTCCTGTAGGGGCAACCCCCCGATAGATCGGGATTTCGCTGCGCTCAACTTGTGGTTGCCCGTCGTGGGTCAATTTTCCAAAATCGGCATTACCGTGTCGAGATCTGATTGTGTCAGTTGTAGGGGCGAGGTTCCCTCGCCTAACGGGTTGGAAGGTGATCGTTTCTGTAAACCCCTAACATCACGGCAAACTCAGCGCGATGAGTTCAGCGTCACGATTCGCCCCACCTATCGGGATCAGGATAAACTGCTTGCCATCAGCCATGTAGCTTATCGGCGCACCGTGCGCATTACTGGGAAGTTCTGTTCTGGAAATCAACTGTCCGTTATCAGGATCAAACGCCCACAGAAACGGATTTTGGTCCGTGAAGGATACTTCAATCGCATTACCGCGGGGCGAGTTACCGGTTCCGTCCCACGATGCCTGCGTCGCCGCAAAAAGCAGCGATTGAGTCAGTAGCGGGAAGTTGCGCTGTGCCCAGCCCAACGGCGACAGATCAAGATGCCGTAAGGTTGGATGATCCCTCGGTCCATCTCCGACCGGTTGCATCCACTTATGTTCACCCGTGTTCAAATCAATAGCCGTGATGCGTCCATAAGGCGGCTTAAATAAGGAGAGTCCCCGCGGTCCGTTTGGTCCAAACGCGAGGGAGCCGGTATAGGTGTAATCCGCCTCTGGATCTTTCGCTTCTTTTATCGTAATCGTGGCAGGGTAGGTGACCGATGGAATGTAGATGATCCCTCTACTTGGATCAACAGCAGCCCCCGCCCAACTGGCACCGCCGAGGATACCGGGCATGGCGATTGTCCCTTTCTCGGTTGGGGGTGTATAGAGCGTCCCGTAATCGTAATCCTCGAGGATACTGAGTGCTTGCTCGCGCAATCCTGGCGTGAAATTAATCAAATCATCGGGCGTCACACCTTGCCGATCGAAAGGCGTTGGCTTGGTCGGGAAAGGTTGTGTAGCCGACGAGGATTCTCCCGGCACAGTTGACTGGGCTACAGGACGTTCTTCAATCGGCCAGACAGGTTCTCCGGTAACGCGATCGAATACGAAACAGAACGCCTGTTTGGTCACTTGAGCGACCGCCTTGATCTCCTTTCCATCAACCGTGATGTCGATCAGATTGGGCGCAGCGGGTGGATCATAATCCCAGAGCCCGTGATGCAAAATCTGAAAATGCCAGACCCGTTCCCCGGTCTCTGCGTTGAGGCATACGAGGCTATCGGCAAAGAGGTTATCTCCGAGCCGATGTCCGCCGTAATAGTCGTTAGTTGGCGTACTAACGGGCAGATAGACATAACCCAACTCCTCATCCGCGCTCATCATCGTCCAGACATTTGTGTTACCGGTCGTCCTCCAAGAACCAGCCTTCCACGTCTCGTTTCCGTACTCCCCCTCTTGCGGGATGGTATGGAAAACCCAGCGTTGCTCGCCAGTCCGTACATCAAACCCCCTGACATCTCCCGGCGGCATCAGCTTTTGGGGCGGCTTGTTAACCGCAAAGGAATCCAGAACCGTAGAGCCAACGACAATCACATCTCTACAGACAATCGGTGGCGAGAAAACAGCGTACAGCCGACGATTTATCGGACGGCGCAAGCCTTTCGTCAGATCAACTCGACCCGCTTTACCAAAGCCTTCTATCGGCTTCCCTGTTCCTGCGTCAAGCGCGATCAGATACCCATCGCCTGTACCGAGTAGAACACGTTTGTCATTGCCGTTCTCCCAATAGGAGACGCCGCGATGCACGAAACCTGTGTTGGCAGGCGTGCCGTCCTCATAGGTCTTTGGATCATATACCCAGATCGTTTCTCCTGTAGCAGCGTTGATGGCAGCTACCAGATTGAGCGACGTGCTGGTATATATGACGCTCCCAATCATGAGCGGTGTGGCTTCGTTTACCATTGTCCATAGATTGGGATCGGCTTCGACGAGCGCATTGTCAGGCGAGTCCCAACGCCACGCAACCCGAAGATCCTTGACATTGTCTCTGTTAATCTGATTGAGTGGGATGTATTTGGTGCTGGCTTTGTCAGAGCCGTATGCCCGCCATTCTCCAACCTCACCGGCATCTGCCGGGAGAACAGTCAGACCGCTTGCGCATAAGACCGAGACAATATAGAAAAGTAGCGAAGAGTATGTTCGGATCACGGGTTGACCTCCTTTATGTCAATAGCTGATATAGGAATGCTGTTATCCATGTAAACCAAGCCTCCGCCATTATAGCAGATCCAAGCAGTCGAGTCAACAGAATTGGAGGGGCTTGGGGGACGAAAGCGCACCGCTGATTTTTGGGTTTCTCTTTTCGGGGTAACTATGTTATAATCTTGAGAAATTTGAAAAAATACAATCTCTTTATAATGGGAAACCCAAAACCGTGAGGGTTCTCTCAAAAAATCTCATAGCACGTCTAAATGAGGGAGGAAGTACATGATTGATTGTCATTATCTTGAGCCGACCTCCGTGTCGGAGGCTTGCACACTGTTAGCTGAGCACGGAGATGGTGCGAAGGTTGTGGCCGGCGGACAGAGCATGGCGATACTGTTGCGGAATGGATTAAGTCAACCGTCCCATCTAATCAGTATCCAGCATGTCACCGGATTAGAAGACATAAATGCATCGAACGAGGGTGTAACAATCGGTGCAAAGGTTACGCTGAATCGTTTGAGCGGCATAGGTGAGACGCATCCGACGCTACGTGCCTTAGATGATGTTGTCAGCGATGTCGCAGACCAACAGATTCGGAACTTTGCAACACTCGGTGGAGCAATCTGCGAGGCGCATCCCGCGAGTGACATCACCGTCGCCTTGAGCGCACTCCATGCCACGGTAAAATTGGCGGGCGCAAACGGTGAACGAACTGTGCCTATCTGTGACTTTGTCACCGGTGCCTTTGCTACCGCTGCCGGACCGGGCGAGTTACTGACCGAGGTCGTTGTTCCATCATTCGATCTCGCATCCGCCGCAGCCGCGCATCGGCGGTTCGCGCTGCGGGCAGGCGATTATCCTGTTGTCGGTGTCGGCGCGTTTGTCAGCCTTGACGGATCAGGAAACTGTGAGGATGTCCGTGTTGTAATCGGTAACTGTTCAGGTGCCCCGGCGCACGCACAGGAGGCGGAAGCGCGACTGAGGGGAAATAGCATCGTTGGAAACAATGGAGCGCTTGCCGAAGCCGGTGAACTCGCTGCAGCCCATGTCTCACCAGCGGACGATCCCATGGCGCCGAGCGAATACAAAATAGACCTTGTTAGTGTGCTGACCAGAGAAGCATTGGAGGAAGCGATTGCACGCGCTACCGCCTAAGACATTTGCCAAAGTCCCCCTGACAAGTGGTACATCCCGCCTGTCCCGATGTATCGGGGATATAATCGGGGGCGGGATTTAGGGGGTTGGCTCTGTAGTGGGAGTGTATAAGTAAGTCTAAAATCTACCATGATTATTTGGAGGCGTTTTAATGAAATACCCATTATCATTGACTGTCAATGACGAAAATTATGACATCCTCGTTGAACCCTACCACACCTTGATGGAGGCTATTCGTGATGGGATTGGGTTAACGGGGACGAAGTGTGCTTGTGAAGATGGGCGGTGCGGGACCTGCACGGTAATGGTTGACGGACAACTGGTCAAATCGTGTCTGATGCTTGGGCTACAGGCGAATAAGAAATCGGTCCTGACCATAGAGGGTCTAGGGGCACCCGATGACTTGCACCCGCTGCAGGCTGCGTTTCTTGAACACGGTGCCGTGCAGTGCGGTTATTGTACGCCAGGGATGCTGCTCACAGCAAAGCAGTTGCTGGACGAAAACCCGAACCCAACTGAAGAAGACATCCGCTCTGCGTTTGTGGGGAATCTTTGCCGATGCGGAGTCTATACGCACGCGACGGAAGCAGTATTGAGCGTTGCAGGGGAGGAGGAGAAATAACATGGCTGTTGTTGGAACTTCTACTAAACGTATTGACGGCATAGAGAAAGTAACGGGAACTGCGGAATTTACAACTGACATCGTGCTGCCGCGTATGATCCACGCCAAGCTGAAGCGCAGCCCGTATGCACATGCAAAAATTCTGGGGATTGACACCAGTAAAGCCGAACAGATGCCCGGTGTCCGCGCTGTCATTACCGCCGCCGACCTGCCTGACGTGCGGTTGGGTGTGCTAACGTTGGATGAGCATCTACTTGCCCACGATAAAACGCGCCTCGTTGGTGAACCCGTCGCTGCAGTCGCCGCGGATACCCCAGAAATTGCACGGGCAGCCTGTGAGCAGATCGAAGTCCAGTACGAAGAACTGCCTCCCCTATTTGATCCGGAGGAAGCAATCAGATTAGATCCGCCCGTCGTGCTGCACGAAGAATACGAAGAATACGAAAAACTCCTTGAAATTGCCGACATGGACGAGCGTCCGCCTAACCTGTGGCAAGCCTATCGCATCCGGCACGGCGACATGGATGCCGCGTTCAAAAAAGCGGAGGACGAAGGTGGGCACGTCATAGAAAATCGGTATGCGACCGGTTATGTTCACACCGCATGTATGGAGCCGCACGGCGCAGTGGCACAATGGAGTTCCGACGGTTCACTCACCCTCTGGGCGGGCGGGCAATCCCCCTACATCGCGCGTGACGGTTTAGCGAAAGCCCTTGATCTTTCGCCCTCCAAGGTCCGCGTCATCGTTCCATTTGTCGGCGGTGCCTTTGGCGGTAAATTGACGGTCAAAGAGGGTGCTATCGCCGCCGCACTTGCCCGCAAAGCACGGCGTCCCGTCAAAATTATCTTGACCCGCGCCGAAGACCTCTCCGCCACGGCTGCACGGACACCGTTCATCTTCGATATTAAAGATGCTGTGACGAAAGACGGTATCCTCATTGGTCGCAAAGTCACCTCAATCCTGTGGGGCGGAGGCTATAGCGGCGAAGGGATTCTCAAACCAATTTTCTCCACCCATCTCTATCCCGGTTCCTACCGTTTAGCCGCACTCTGGGTGGACTCCTACGGTGTCTATACCAACCGTGTCTCCGGCGGCGCATTGCGTGGCTACGGTTGTGCAGAGTCCGCTTGGGCGGTCGAAACCCAGATGGACATCATCGCGAGAAAATGCGATATCGACGCCGTTGAGCTGCGTATAAATAATCTGCTGACCGAAGGCGAGCGCACTGCTATCACCATGCCCGCCCATGCGTTCAGTGCCCACGAATGTCTCACCAAATGCGCCGATGCGATTGAGTGGGGAACCCCCTCTGAGTCGTTGGAATCCCCATGGTATCGCGGTAAGGGTATCGCTTTGGGTAATAAGTATTCCTTCGCACCGACCGCTTCCAGCACGGAATTAAAGGTCCATGAGGATGCTTCCTGTGAGTTGCGAACCAGCGCGGTCGATTTGGGGCAGGGTGCTTATACCATTCTCACGCAGATCGTCGCCGACGAGTTCGGGATCGAGATTGATCAGGTCAAACTGGTCACCCCGGACACCGCAATCACGCCCTTCGATCATGTCGCCGGTTCCAGTCGCCAGACCTTCCACACCGGCAATGCCACCCGCATGGCGTGTGACGATGCGAAAAGCCAGATTAGGACACTTGCCGCACCCAAGTTAGAAGCGGACCCGGACGACTTAGACGTTTCCGGTGGACGTATCTTCGTCAAGGGGTCTCCCGAGCAGTCCATTGAAGTTGAAGACCTGTTTGTGGTTGAGATGTTGGCAGGCAAACGTCCGGCAGATGTCGAAGTTATCGGCAAGGCGACATGGGAAGTCACTGCCAGTCCGCACGACCCAAACACCGGGCAGGGCGAGGAGCCAATGGCTTACATGGGGCACGGTGCCCAAGCTGCCGAAGTTGAGGTCAACGTTGAAACGGGCCAAGTCCGTATTCGGAAGTTCGTCTCTGCGATCGATGTCGGCAAGGCGATGAACCCGCAGGGGGTCGAGATGCAG
Source organism: Candidatus Poribacteria bacterium (assembly GCA_022826645.1). Classification (GTDB taxonomy): domain Bacteria; phylum Poribacteria; class WGA-4E; order WGA-4E; family PCPOR2b; genus PCPOR2b. The sequence continues at coordinate 85,852 of JAJDUM010000003.1, read as the reverse complement.
AACTACGGCGGTGGGTGCATGGGTATCGGTATCGCACTGCACGAGGACATGTGCTTCGACGCAAATGGAGAGATGACCAACGCCAGCCTAATGGACTATAAGATTCCCTCCATTGTCGAGATGCCGTTGAACGAGTATATGGAGTCGATTATCGTCGAAGTTCCGCACCAGCACGGACCCTACGGTGCAAAAGGTGCCGGTGAAATCGTCGTGGTTCCCACATCGCCCGCAATCGGCAACGCAATCTATGACGCGATTGGTGTGCGTATCTGGGATCAGCCGCTGACTCCGGAGAAGGTCCTCAAGGCGTGGAAAGAGAAAAAGGCGTCCGGTAACGGTTCTGGGTGATTCGCATGAATATCCAACATCATATCACCGACCTCAAACTTGTTCACCCCTTCAAAATCGCCCGGCGGGCCGTCGATGAATTCCGTCAAGTGATTTCTGTGGAAATTGATGGCGGACTTGGTGAAACGGCTCCCGCGCGTTTCTACGGCGAAACCGTCGAAACGGTTCAAGTCGCATTTGACATCCTCGATACAGGCCTTGATGGGAATCTCGATGCGATTGAAAGTGTCATGTCAGAACTTGAATCGGTTCTCGGTCATAATTACGCTGCAAAGTCCGCCATCGACATGGCACTGCACGACCGGCTTGGAAAGAAATTAGGTGTGCCGCTCTATCAGCTCTGGGGACTCGATCCAAAGGAGACGCCGCTGACGACATTCACAATTGGAATTGATGAACCGGAGATCATGCAGCAAAAGGTGCATGAAGCCGAGGCGTACCCCCTTCTCAAGGTGAAACTCGGCACCGACCGCGACTTAGAGCTTATCCGTGCACTCCGCGAAGTCACGGATAAGCCGATCTATGTGGATGCCAACACAGCGTGGACGCCCAAGGAAGCAGTCGGTAAGATTCGTGAACTTGCCCCTTACGGCGTTGAGTTGATTGAGCAACCCACAAAGCCAGACGACCTGGAGGGATTAAAGTTTGTCCGCGAGCACTCGGAACTCCCAATTTTTGCCGATGAAAGCGTAAAACGTGCCGCCGATATACCCTCGCTGGTCGGCTGTGTTGATGGTATTAATATTAAGTTGGTCAAATGTGGTGGTCTACTCGAAGCCATGCGAATTATTCACATTGCGCGAGCGCATGGGCTGCAAGTGATGATTGGTTGTATGATTGAAAGTTCTCTCGGCATTACGGCAGCAGCACATCTGACACCGCTTGTGGATTACGCAGACCTGGACGGACATCTACTGGTTGCGAACGATCCATATCGCGGCGTAACACTTGAAGAGGGCAAACTCATTTTGCCCGATCTGCCCGGAATCGGAGTCGTTCCAATTGAGAAGTAGAAAAAATCTGTGCCCTCTGTTTAATCTGAGATCAGCTGTCAGGAGAACTGCATGAGCAAAGCTCAGCTGTCAAAAGATCATAAAATAATTAATATTAAAAATCTATATTGGAACTTATCAACACCCACCCTATATGAAGAAGCCCTCATGCGGGGCGAAGGGCAAATCGCTCACTTCGGTCCTTTCATCGTCGAAACGGGTCCCCATACAGGTCGCTCACCCAACGATAAGTTTATCGTTGAGCAATCGTCAAGCCGAGATAACATCTCATGGGGGAATATTAATCGTCCCATCTCCGAAGAATACTTCGATCGCGTGTATAATCACATGCTGACCTATATCCAGGGACGTGATGTCTTTGTTCAAGATTGTTACGCGGGTGCCGATCCACAGCATCGCATTGCCGTTCGTGCCATCACTGAGTATGCGTGGCACAGCCTGTTCACCCAAAGCCTCCTCATTCCCGCCAACAAGTTGTCTCCAGACCGTTCACCCGATTTTACAATTATTGATTTCCCGGGACTTCATGCCAATCCTGAATTGCACGGCACCAACTCGGCCACCTTTATCCTTATAAATTTTGAACGGAATTTGGTCCTTATTGGCGGAACAAAGTATGCCGGAGAGATAAAAAAATCGGCTTTCACATACCTTAACTACCTATTGCCGGGTCAGGGGGTGCTGCCAATGCACTGCTCAGCGAACCTTGGACCCGATGGGGATATCGCCCTTTTCTTCGGACTGTCTGGCACAGGAAAAACAACACTCTCCTCTGCGCCGGGCAGAAGTCTCGTTGGTGATGACGAGCACGGCTGGAGCGATCGCGGTATTTTCAACTTTGAGGGCGGTTGTTACGCGAAGACAATTAACCTGTCCAAAGAGGCGGAACCAGAGATTTACGCCTGTACCCACAAGTTTGGAACGGTGCTGGAAAATGTGATTCTCGATCCGGCAACGCGCCGAATCGATCTCGATGATGACTCATTAACCGAAAATACACGTGCGGGCTACCCAATTACACACCTCGATAATATCGTGCCGGAAGGCGTCGGTGGGCATCCAAAGAACCTGATCATGCTCACCTGCGATGCCTTTGGCGTGATGCCTCCGGTCGCAAAATTGACGACCGAACAAGCGATGTACCATTTCCTTTCTGGGTATACCGCGAAGGTTGCCGGCACTGAACAGGGATTAGGAGACCGACCCGAAGCGACCTTCAGCCACTGTTTCGGCGACCCATTTATGCCCTTAGATCCCGCTGTATATGCCAATATGCTTGGCGAAAAGATAGATCAACATGGCGTGGATTGCTGGTTGATCAACACCGGATGGAGCGGTGGTGCCTACGGCGAAGGGGCGCGAATGAAAATTGCGTACACCCGCGCCATCGTTGATGCCGTTTTGAAGGGTAAACTGACGGATGTACCAACAGAGCCAGATCCAATCTTCAGAATCCATGTCCCAACCGTCTGCGAAGGGGTGCCGCCTGAAGTCCTCAAACCGCGCAACACATGGAAAGATGGTGCGGCTTACGACCGCCAAGCACGAGAACTCGCTAAGATGTTTGTGAGAAACTTTGAACAATTCGTCGATAGCGCAACAGAGGCCGTCCAAGCGGCAGGTCCCAAGATCTAATCGGCTATACGATCTGTGAGTATAGATCTGTTTCACGCTTTGAACAAGAAAGGGTCTGAAGATGGCTGAAAAACGATTTGCAATTGTCACTGGCGGGACCGGGGCATTGGGAGCGGTCGTCGCGGAAGCCTTGCTCAAGGAAGGTTATCAAGTTGCGATCCCTTACACCTCCGAACGCAATATCGAGCCATTCGAGCGTCAGATCGGTCCCCTCAAATCCCAAGTAACACTAATTCGTGCAAACCTAACGATTGAAACGGAAGTTCAAAATTTCGTCCAAGCCATATTGGACCAGTTCGGTCAGATCGACGTTCTCATAAATACAATCGGCGGCTTTGTCGGTGGCATCCCTGTCGCCGAAATGGCTGAGGAACGATGGGATTTCATGATGGATCTCAATCTGAAATCTATCTTTCTCTGCTGCAAAGCGGTGCTGCCACACATGACTGAGCGAGGATATGGAAAAATTGTGAATACCTCTGCACGCGCAGGATTAAGTGGGATTGCTGGACTGGGTGCCTATTCCGTCTCCAAAAACGGTGTGCGGATTCTCACAGAGTCAATCGCGGAGGAAGTGAAGGACGTGGGGATTAACGTCAATTCCCTGCTGGTGAGCATCATTGATACGCCTGCGAACCGCGAAGGGATGCCCGGCGAAGATCACTCCCGTTGGGTCTCGCCCGACGATATCGCCAACGTTATCCTATTCCTTATTTCCGATGCCGCTGCTATCATCAACGGCGCAGCAATTCCTGTCTACGGCAGAGCATAATCGACGGTAAAGGAGCAAAATGTATCGACAGAAATTTCATCTATGGTTATCCATTTTCTGTATATTGGGGCTGCTGATCTATGGCTGCGATAATCAGAAAGGCGGGGAGAAACAATCGTCCACCCGGGAAGGGACCGCTCAGGAAAGCAAGCCGAAGGAGAAACAGATATGGCTCTCCATCCTCGGTGGGGCGGTCGGTGGGACGTTTTCACCATTCGCGGGTGGAATTGGTACGGTTGTTTCAAAAGCGGAACCCAGCATCAGAATCTCTGTCGAAGCGTCTGCCGGCTCCATCGAAAATGTGCGTCGCGTCAACAGCGGCGGGGACTATATGGGCGTTGCATTTGCCTCCGATGTCTATCTGGGTTATCATGGCGAGGAGGTTTTTGCCGAAGAGGGAAAAAAAGAAAATATCCGAGTGGTAACGCTGCTCTATATCGCTTACAATCAATTTGTGACCTTAGCGGGCAGCAATGTACATAAATTTGAGGATATTGTCGGGAAGAAAGTTGCGATGGGCGCAGCCGGATCAGGCTCTGCACAGACACTGGAACGTCTCGCGAAAGTTGCAGGAATTCACGGTAAGTTCGCGCCGGTTTATAAAGGAGGGACAGCAGGAGCGGATGCCCTGCGCGATGGGCAGGTGGACGGTTTTCAGTGGCTCGTCAATGCGCCCAATTCAGCTATCATTTATGTCTCCGAAATCAAATCTGTCCGCCTAATCGACTTCGATGCACCCGCCAAAAAGTACGGATTTTACGAGAAATATCCCTTCTATCTGCCCGGTAGGCTCCCCGACAAGGCTTACAAAGATGTCCAGCCGGTCAATACATTCCTGATGCCAACAGTCCTCATCGCGCACAAGGATATCAGCGAGGAAACGATCTACACCATCCTGAAACATCTCTACGATCAAGCGGGACATAAAGTTTTGGTGACCACCACCCCCGCCGCAAAGGACATGACGCTCGAAAATGCGCTGAAAGCCTTCGTAATCCCGCTCCACCCTGGCGCAGATCGCTTTTGGACAGAGCAGGGCGTCGAGATCCCAGCAGCAGCGCAACCTGTGGATTAAACTTTGTGACTCATGTCAAAAAAGTTGTACAGCAGAAACTCGGTTTTTCTTTATGTTTTATATTTTCTTTTCGCTCATGTTAAGAATTGGTGCAACAGCACCGACTTGCCTCAAAAACCGTAGGCGGGGCATCTTGCCCCGCGCTGAAATGCATAAGTCCTAATGAATTAACTTTCTCATCATTAATTCTGGGAGCACTTACGAATACACTCCAACACTTGGGAGTGTAGGTCCCCATTCGTCGCTAAAATTCCACGGTTGCCGGTCATCCGCCTCCCCCGCGAGAAATTGAGTTCCCGTCCATCGACATCCGTTACCACCCCACCAGCCTCTTCCACCACAATCAACCCAGCGGCATGATCCCAGATGTACTCACGGTAGTCCGGTGTCATCGGGTTCGGCAGGCGAATATAGACAGACGCTTCACCCCGCGCAAGCACGCCATACTTCACCTGGCTGTCCATCCGGATCGGCGGTTCGATAATATCAACCTGTTGAGCGATCTGTGCGTGAGTATCAAGGTCGCTGTGACTGGATTCAACGCTCTCTGCAAAACGATGGGCGGTATGAGAGATACGAACCTCTTCTGAGAATTGCGCATCCAACGATAGTATCCGCGTGCCCGTTCCTCTCTCCGCGACGAATAAACAGCCGGATTGTGATCCCGGATCGTCCAAGTTCCACTTCAGATTCGGACAACCCAGGGCTCCGAGTTTTACCTCCCCGTCAACTATCAGCGCCAGTGCAATGGCGTACTGATCGCCCCGCAAGAATCCTTTCGTTCCATCAATTGGATCCAACGTCCAGAAACGTTCTCCCACCTGTCCCTTACCATGATCGATCCAGTCGCACACCGTTTCCGCTGAAGGCTGCCCTACAGCAAAGCGGTTGACATACTCAGTTACACGTCCCATCAGTTGCGGGTTTTCTTGCAACGTCTGAGAATCCTCTTCAGCGACAATGATGTCGTCCGAAAACACCTCGCGGATCGCTTGACAGATTAGAGCCTGAGATCCAAAATCTGCCACCGTCACCGGGCTTCGATCCGCCTTCTCCACCGCATCCACTTTCACCATATCCGCCTGCACCTGCTGGCACAGCTGCGCTGCGCTAAATACTGCACTCATTGCAAGCCGTCTCTCTAATACCATCTGATTATAACTTCTCAGCCTCCATAGTCAAGGGTACGGCGCAAAATGCTCCGATGCCCAAGGTTGTTTTCGATATGGTAAATAACAGTGTACGTGCCCTTTGCAGATCGAAACTGATTGACATCAATACTCGGGGTGAACCGCAGCACCTCTGACCCGTCGTTTGGGATGTCAAGACGTTGTGAAAAGGGTCCATAACATCGTTCACCCAACGGGTTGAGCACTTTCCACGTGACCTCCAGCCACCTTGGACGCGGATCACGACGGAGGTAGACGACAACCTCATCCGCATCTAATTCGTCTCCGTCGAAACCAAGGACTCCAAGCTCAGAAAGCATTTTGGCTGTCAGTGTTCGCGGGATATGTTCCATATAGCCTCTGCCGGGGATCTGCCGCCACACACCGCCTGTTGCCCAAGCGAGTTGCTTGATGGGCAGGAAATTCAGTCCAATCACATCAACACGAACCCCTTGTTGCTGTAGTGTTTCGATAACCCCATCCTGGCTATACTCCGATCTGCCGTCGTAATCCGCATCGTGGAAGGCACCATCGCTCACAAGAACGAAAAATCGTTGAGTGTTGTCTCGAAATTTAGACCTGTTTAGTGCGGCCATCAACGCATCCAGTCCAGACTCAGCGAGGTCACCACCGCCCTCAAACTTAATCTTATAAAGCCAGTTCTTAAATTTGCTGTGATTCGTCGTAACCCCCCGCACCTTCGGTTTGCTTTCTGTGGTGTCCGCGAAGGTGACCAAGCCAAAAGCTGCATCATGTCCTGAACGTGTGAAATGCTCAAACAAGAGATCGATGTAAGCGCGGATACCACGGACGTTGTCTTCCATGCTCCCTGTCTTGTCGATAACAAAAACCAGATCGACTTCGGTAACGATCGCCGCATCTGTCAGGTCTCGAGCCAGTTCAGTCATCATCTGGACGTAATTGTCACCCGTAGAGGTCCCCGAAGGAATACCTCCGCCCGAATTTCCGATAGGCATTCCGTCAAGTGTTTCGCCGCGTTTTCGTCCAACGCGTAAGGTTGCTACACCGATTTCAGGAGAACTCTCTGATAGATTGCTGTCCCCGTCATTTATTTTGATATCCTGATCGGCTGCCAGAGGTGCGCCGCTTTCGGACGCTTCTCTTGATACATCTACCGCTGTCACGGGAACCGCTCTGGAATCTGGGCGCGCTTTTGAGGATAATTCTGGCTGAGAAACAGATTCAACCCTATCCGACGGGGGAGATGCATCAACTTTTGACCCAATTGCTTCGCGCTGATTGGTCTTGAGGGAATCAATGGACAGCCAATCAGCCGTGGAGGCAGGTTTCGGCTTGGGCGTAGGAGGAGAAACCTCCTGAACAACCTCCACAGGTTCGGGGGGCGGCGACTCAACCGGCTTGGGCGGGACAACTACCGGACGTTCAAAATGGGTGATATTGACCTGAACGGTATCATCAAAAAAGGGTAGTTGACGCTGCTCGATCTGTAATTGCATCATGATGACTGCAACGATGAGGTGAATGATAAGCGAGTAGATTAAGGCTGGACGGGAACTTCTGCGATGTAACATGGGGTCACCTACTCTTGTGAATCAGTTAGTCTATGAAGCTGATTCCGCAATCCGAATCCCAACATTATGCACCATTTCTATCGGTTCATACGCGGCACGATTTGCGCATCGCGCCGCGAATTGACCCCGCGGTACCCATGACCCGCCCCGGATGGTCCTGCGCCTGCCCTCGGCTGGACCGAAGGGATTCTGCGCCGGTGCGTATTTATAAGTCTCCGGGTGAAACCAATCCATGCACCACTCGTAGACATTACCGCCCATATCGTAGCAGCCATAGGGACTGACGCCTTCCGGATAGTTGTCAACGGGTGTTGTTTGTTTGAGAGCACTTTCCGACGAATTCGTTTTCGATGGGTCCCATTCATTTCCCCACGGATACTCTCGTCCATCGGTGCCTCGTGCTGCTTTCTCCCATTCCGCTTCGGTCGGCAGACGATACGCTTCGCCTGTCAATCCGTTGAGATAGCGCAGAAATTCCCGCGCGTCGTACCAACTGACCCCAACCACAGGGCCGTCCGGCGCATTGAAGCGCGGATCGGTATGGAAACGCGGCGGATAATAACCCGTGTCTTCCATGAACTGTGTATATTGGGCGTTAGTCACAGGGTACTTGCCAATATAGTAGGCGTTGAGCGTCACCGTACGCTGCGGTTCCTCATGATCAGTTTTTCGTAATCCCGTTGGGAGCGTTCCCATAATGAATGCTCCTTCAGGGACATAGATCAGTGGGTAATTTAGCGGTTGGATTATAATCTCTTGCTGGGCTGACATCGAAATATATCTACTCGTGATGATGTGCGGAATATGGTAAATGAAGCACAATACACACAAGGTATTGTAACATCAGTCGGTGGGAACGGGCAATTCTTTTTCCAGATCTTGGATATCTTCAAACTAATGTTGGCGAGATGTAAACTTCCTATCCTCAGCACGTCTAAATAGAATTAGGACTTACGAATTTCAGTAGTGAACAATGATCGTTGTTCACTACGGGCTCCTTATGGAGTCTCTGCTGTAGTTGCCCGATTCATCGGGCGTCCGTTCCGCCTGTCCCGATTCCATCGGGGAGACTAGGGTTGGTAACGGTGTCCAGTTGCTTTGAATCCCGCTTGTTCCAGTTCATCGGGGATTTATCGGGGCGGCGATGAATCGCCGAACTACAAGGTTTTGAGCGTTCAACTGCGTAAGTCCTATAGAATGTAATTCTTAGGGGGATTTGGTTTTGTGTGTTGGTTTATGCTCCACTGCCTATAGTCACACGTTTTTTCGACCTATAGGCGGGGCAGCCCCGATCCCGGGATCCTCTCGGACTTGTCCCGCTGTTGGTAATGAGGGGTTAGAAGCCGCTGCGGTTATCTGAAATCACGGCAAGGCAAGAATCCGTAGGTCGAGATTCATATCTCGACACTGCTTCCCCAAGACATTCTCTAATTGTGTTGACAATATCTACGAAACCCGCTACACTATGAACGAATCAGATTAAATGAAAAAGTGGCGGTAATCTATCACGTCTTACGGTTCACGTAACAAGGAGGTTTACATCATGAGTATTTCACCTCGATCCTCTCAAGAAACACCGGCTGGTTCAATCAACTTTGAAGATCTCCCAACCGCAGATGTTACGGATGAAACCGATCTGGTCTATCACCAGCTCTGCCCCGCCGATTCCTTCGAGGATGGCGAAGGGAAACCTTTCCATGTAGATGGGACCCACCTTGCCGCCTTTAAGTATCAGGATAAATTCTATGCAGTAGACAACCGTTGTCCCCACATGGGCTACCCGATGTCCGAAGGCAGCGTCCGAGACGGTGTCCTGATTTGCCACTGGCACCACTGGGAATTCGACCTCAAATCGGGCGGTTGCTTTCTTGAATTTGGAGATGATCTGAAGTCATTTCCTGTTATAGTACGCGATGACGGGTATCTGTACGTCGGGCTTGCCCGCGGAGAGCGAGCCGCAGCGAAACGCCGAGTCATCGACCGCGGCAAGCGCGCCCTTGAACGAGGACTCAAGGATCGGAGTTCCTTCTTTATTGCGAAAGCGGTTACAGCACTCACCGACGCGGAGGCAACACCGCAAGAGATTATTCAACAAGGGCTCCACTACGGTGCCCATAAGAGCAGCGAGGGCTGGTCGTCCGGCGTAGCGATTCTTACGCTTGCAGCCAGTCTATGGGACGAAGTTGCCCCAAAAGATCACAACCTATTTCTCGTACATGGACTTGTGCAGATCAGCCGTCGAACAACGGGAAGTTCACGTCCATATCGTGCACCGTTTCCTCGTATGACAGAGGAACACGACCTGACAACCCTGAAGCGGTGGTTCCGTTACTTTATCGACAAACGAGATTCGGGTGCTGCGGAACGCATCCTGCTCACACTCAATGACCGTGGATACGGTAAATCGGTCATGGCGGATTTTGTGTTCACTGCTGCGACTGACTTCTATTTCACCGGCGACGGTCACGCCCTCGACTTTGCAAACAAGATGTTTGAGGCGCTGGATTACGTCGAATGGGATGGCGCACACGAGATTTTGCGTCCGATCGTGGTCGATCTGGTTAGCCGGACACGGCATGAGGAAACGTCTCGATGGGCGGATAGTGTGCCAGTGTTGGAGCCGATCTTTGCCCGCTTGGACGAAATTTGGCAGGAGAACCAAGCAAACGAGGCAGAACTCGATATTTCGGAGTTCACCCGGACGATGCTTGGCGACGATTTTGGGCCCATTGTTGCAGAGATTGAGGAGAAACTCCGCGCCGGCGTGAAGCCTACTGACATCTGCCGAGCCATGACCTACGCCTCAGCGATTCGGACCGCGCGCTTCCATCTCAAGAATGAGGGGGACTGGCACGATGTGGCAAACATCTACTCCTACGCACACGCACTCTACTGCACGTTCCAGTACGCGCCGAGTGCAGAGCTTCTGCGTGGAATCTTCCACGGCACCGTGTTCCTGAACTACCTGCGCTGGTTGAATATGCCGGCGGCGCGTATCCCTCGTCCCGGTCAGCGGCTTGATGAAACCTTCGATTCCGTTGATGCGATGTTGGATCGTTTTCAGGAATTTGCCGACTTCCAGAAGGTTTACGAAGCAGAAATCCTTGTGAACCAATATCTGGAGGAAGGACACGACATTGACGCGCTCAAGCGTGCGTTGGCTCACATTCTGCTCCGTGAGGATGCAGAACTTCACATGTTCCAGGTGCTTGAAGTTGCGTTTCGGCACTATACACTCACTAACGACACTGAGGAAAAGCGGATGCATCTCCTCGCAGCGACCCGTTACATCACCGCACAGAAGTTGATGAAGAATATCCTCTGGTCAACCGAGAATGCGGAACGCTTGGCACGGGGCGAGTTGCTCAGCGAACGCGAAGATGATAATTAGCGAGTCTAACGAATCTAACGAACAACCAGAAAAGGGCGTACTGATTGGTACGCTCTTTTTTTATTCATGTTAAGCAGGCGTGCAACCTAATGAGTAAAATGTGAAAATCATTGATACATTATCAGGACACTCAGGATTTATAGATTAACACCACACCCCTCAACACAGCAATTAGACCATCAAGAGGGAGCACAAACGCATAATCCTGCGTAGGGATTGGGGCTCCCAACCCTTTGTTCGCACGTCAGAGACCATTTCGGACTTTTGTACCACGATCTGTTAGATTGTGATCCGAGCCTGCAAACTAACAGTTTGCGTTACATTTGGCAGATTGCCTGATGATTACAGCGTTTGCCGAATGAGCAGCTTCAAAATGTCAACACGCCCTAGCGGTATATCATTTTTGTAACAACGGTGTGGCACAGTTTCAACAATCTATTGCGATCACGGGGTTCCCTTTGAAATCATAGCGCGTATCAAAAACAGGTGCAAGGTTTACTCGCGAAAGGGTTTAGCGAAACAGTTGATGTTGCCACAATACGGTGTACGGTTCGAGATGGCTGTGGCATGGGAATTGCTAACAGTCAATACTCTATGTAAATTTTGTGGTTTCATGTTAGGAAATCGTGCAACAGGAACCAAGTTTTTCCGAAAAAACTCGGTTCCTGTTAGTGTGTGTTTTGCACGTTCTTTTGACATGAGCCAATTTCGTCTGGTAGGGCTTCGGCCTGATGTTACATTGAACCCATAGTGCTTGCCGAATTGGGGACAGCAAAACGGCAAGATGCTTCAACCCATTTCAAAAAAGGAGCGTTTTCCATGAAAACTATCGTGACGTTACTTATGCTTTTTACCCTCTTTTCAGTCCATACCTTCGCCCAAGATTCCGCACAATGGTCCCTGCCTGACGGTGCCAAAGCCCGTATCGGTAAAGGGAGTGTATCTGACATACAGTATTCGCCGGACGGCACCCTGCTTGCTGTTGGGGGTAGTCTCGGTATTTGGCTGTATGATACCCACACCGGTGCCGAAGGGGCTCTGCTCATAGAGCATACAGGTAGCATCCAAAGCGTATCGTTCAGTCCTGATGGAGGCACACTGGCAAGTGGGAGTAGTGACGGCACGATACTACTCTGGGATATAGCACCGTTCCTTCCCATCATAGTGAATGCGGATGTCAACGGCGATGGCGTGGTGAATATCCTTGACCTTGTTGCGGTTGCTGGCGCGCTTGGACACACCGGGCAAATTGGTGCGGATGTCAACGGCGATGGTGTGGTGAATATCCTTGATCTTGTCACGGTTGCCGGCGCGCTTGGTAATACAGGAGCAGCACCTGCGGCGCATCCCCAAGCACTGTCAATGCTTACCGCTGGCGATGTCCAAAATTGGCTGACCCAAGCGCAGCGTTTAAGCCTTACCGACCTACGCTTGCAACGGGGTCTCCGCTTCCTTGAACAGCTGCTCGCCGCGTTGACCCCCAAAGCGACTATCCTGTTGCCTAACTATCCGAACCCGTTCAACCCGGAGACGTGGATACCGTATCACCTTTCCGACGCTACCGATGTCCAAATCACCATCTATGACACAAAGGGCGCGTTGGTGCGTGAGTTAGATCTGGGCTATCTACCTGCGGGATATTATGCGGATCGGGCAAAGGCGGCGTATTGGGACGGTCGTAATGCCAATGGAGAGTCGGTAGCAAGTGGAATCTATTTCTACCAACTCCGTGTGTCTTCATCCCGATCTATCGAGGCAGGTGATTATTCCGCCACGAGGCGGATGGTCATCCTCAAGTAGGCTCGTAAACCGGCAGGAGCGGCCGAGTTTTTTAGAAGAACTCGGCCGCTCCTCGTGCTTTGTAATTTCTTTTTACGTGAACCTATATCGTATATGTAGGAAGGAGATTGATGAAATCAACGAAACAATCCCTTTGGAAATTGCTAATTGCGTTGATGATATCGGCAGCTTGGATTGGTTGCGGTGGGAGGGCGGAAATTGCAACGTCCTCCTCTCAAAGCGGAGGAATAATGATTAGCTCTGATGACATGCAACGCACAGGCGAAACAGCGATTGATGGAATTGGGAAAAATCTCGTGGATATTGCCCGGCGTGCGAGTCGTGAGAGCACGAAGCAGATGATCGATCTTGTGTTTGTTATTGACGCGCGGTTGGTAGGGAAGGAGCCAGAAAAAATTCAAAGATGGCTCGCTGAGATGACCAGCGTTTTTGACGAATCAGCGATTGACTATCGAGCTGCGTTCATTTGGTTTCAAGGTGATGCTTCACAAATACGGGGCAAACCGCTAGAGAAAGGGCTCGTCATATTTGAAGAGGGCTTTGGCAAATCACCGATGAGATTTAAGGGCGTGGTTGCTAGACACGGGCTTGACGCGATTATGACAGGGCTTGCGGAGTTGGAGTTTCGCTTGAATGCTGAAAGGGACTCTAAGGATAGTGACGAGTACTTTTGGGACGGCGAAAAGCATGTTTGGGATGGCGAAAAGCACTTTGTTATCATCACAAATGATGCGTTGAAAACGGACTGGGGAACCGGACGTGAAAGTGAGCTCGTTGAGAAAATTCTGGATCGGTGTAGAGAAGATGAAATTCGGATTCACGTCATCGGAATGAGCGAAGAGATACAGGTACAATTAGCTTATCTGAGCGGTGCCAGATGGTACGAGGCGCCCGAGAGGCAACGCAAGGACGAACAGGTGCTAACAGACCTGTTTATGCCCTTTATGTCCAAGGTTGATGGGATTTTCAAGCGCATTGCTCAACATATCGCTGAGACAGTACAGCAACCCATCGATCTGGTGTTCCTCTTTGACTCCAGCTTGAGTATGGACAATAAGGTGGATGAAATCTGCACAGGGTTGGATGCATTGGTCCAGGTTTTCGACAGCGAGGAGCTAGACTATCGGTTTGGAGTCATTCGGTTCTGGGCAGCGGGGGGGAGCGGGAGCTCGGTTTTGACAACGAAACCGCCGTTAAATGCCGATCAGGTCAAGAGGTTGTTTCGGAGACCGAGGCGTGGCAATGAACATCTGCTAGACGCAATTATGAGGGGGGTTCCTAAACTCGAAACGCCTAACAATCGGAAGTTAGTGCTTATTATCATCACCGATGAGCCCGCCAGTAGCGGGCGGGGAACAGGATATACATATACAGGGTCCGTTGAGGTCTGTCGCCATGCCGGTGCACAAGTCAACATCATTGGGGGTGTCAGACCGTTGGCTGCTCGCAGTGGTATGTTTGTGGACGCTGACCAATTCCAGCGTGTTATCATTGAAGCCACAAACGGGACAGGTTACATTATGCCGGGGGCTGTGCCACACTGGCGGGATCGGTTCAGCCGATAAAGCCATCTGTTGATAGAGGGAACCTCTCCGGTGCTCTGTCAAAGCCTCTCCAACCTTCTCTTATAGCTCATGTTAAGGAACTGTGTAACAGGGTCCGAGTTTTTACTAAAAACTCGGACCTGCTTTGCATGTGTCACGCGACCAGTTGTCCACGCGTGTCAATCTCATCGCGCAAACATTTGCGACAGTAGTAAATCGGATGCGCTTTGCGGTAGACGAAGCCCTTCGCTTGCGTGCCACACTTTTCACAACTATGATCCTTGATGACATGGATTGCCTGCGTCACTTTTGATGGAGATGCAGTTTTCAATTGGGATTCCTTTCTTTGTGTATCTAAATAATACTCCCACTATCCCTATGAGGGAGTATTATATTTAACGGAACGTTAAATTAAGTTTTTCTAAATGTGAATTATACCACACAAATATAAAGTAGTCAAGCAAAAATATCGAAACTTTTGGGATATTATGATGATCTTGACAACGCATGAGAACGTATGCTATCCTTAATGGAATTTCATTCCAAAAAAACGTGGATGTAGGTGATTAAATTGGGTACAAAGGTGATCGCCGCGATGAGCGGCGGTGTTGATAGTTCAGTAACCGCGGCATTGATGGTCGAAGCCGGCTATGATGTGATTGCAATTACCATGCGACTCGGTACGCACGACACAATCGAGATCGAGTCGGATAAACCGAACTGCTGCTCGCTTGAAGGTGTCGAGGACGCGCGGCGGGTGGCGACGCAGCTCGATATTCCGTTCTACGCCGTGAATTATGAAGAACCTTTCCGCGAGAGTATCGTCAATTACTTCTCTGACGAATACGTTGCTGGACGGACACCAAGCCCGTGCGTCATCTGTAATCAGGATTTGAAGTTTGGAAAACTACTTGAGCTCGCAGCACAGTTGGAAGTTGACTATGTGGCGACGGGGCATTACGCCAGAATCGAACAGGATCCGGAGACAGGTCGCTATCTCTTACGCAAAGGGATTGATCTCCACAAAGATCAGTCCTATTTCCTATTTTCGTTGACACAGGCGCAGTTGAGCCGAGCGTTAATGCCGCTTGGCGGGTATGAAAAGAATGAGGTGAGAGCGGTTGCGCGGAAGTATAAGATGCGGACAGCGGAGAAGCCGGAAAGCCAAGAACTCTGCTTCATCGCGGACGATAACTACAAGCGGTTCCTCAAGGATCGAATTCCTGATAAAATTCAAGAGGGCGATATCGTTGACCAAGAAGGTCAAACGCTTGGAACACATCAAGGAATTCCGTTTTACACGGTTGGGCAACGCAGAGGGTTAGGAATCTCCGCCGAAACGCCGCTCTATGTCACCGAATTAAAGGTTCGCGACAACACAATCATCGTCGGAAAGAATGAAGACCTCTTGGCGGATACGATGCAGGTCGAGCGGGTCAACCTCATCACCATAGATAAGCTGACCGAGCCGATTCGAGCCGAAGTCAAAATCCGCTATAAGGATGCAGGCGCACCGGCAACAATCAGTCCCTTGACCGACACAGAGGTTGAAGTCAAGTTCGATCAACCACGCCGTGCTGTCACCCCCGGACAGGCTGCGGTGTTCTACGATGAGGACACTGTCATCGGCGGCGGCTGGATTAAGTAGATCTGTCGGTGCAGATAGAAGATGGACTTCCTCGAATCACAACATCGAAAAATCATCATTATCCTCGTTGCCGTTATACTCGCGGGCGGGGCGTATTGGATGCTAAAGCATTTTCACCCTACGCTCTTTCTCGGTGAACCGGATCTCGTGGTCGAAACGGAAACGGATCCACTTCCACGCCCAGCGGTCTCCCGACCTCCGCCGTCCGCACCCACCCCCAAGCCAGAAATCGCCGTCCACGTAACAGGGGCTGTCAGGTCGCCGGGAGTCTACTATCTTTCCACCGATGCACGCGTCCATGAAGCTATCGAAAAGGCGGGTGGCAAGACAAACCAGGCCGACATCCACAGCCTCAATCTCGCTGCGAAAATTCGTGATGGAGAGCAGATTTATGTGCCGGAAATTCGCCAAACCCCCGATGTGAGGCAACGCCCGCCTGCACCCAAGACCGTTAAGGTGCCTGCTCCTACCGCAACCCTGCCCTCGGTGTCCCCGCAGCTTCCCGTAGAGAGATCCGCACCTTCAGACGGGGCGCGCATCAACATCAACACCGCGACATCGCAAGAATTACAGACGATACGTGGCATCGGTCCCGCAATGGCGAGACGCATCATTGAATACCGCCAAACCTCCGGTGGGTTCTCTACCGTTGATGACCTCACAAATGTCAAAGGTATCGGAGAAAAAACATTGGAGAAGATTCGGGCTAGCATCGCCGCTTATTAGAGATTTGCTTGGAGAGATTTTTTCATTAGGTGTTTTCTTGCGGGAAATGTAGAGATGTATTAATTTACTGTTTCGGATATTTAAGGATTTTGGAATGAATGAAAATAAATTAAATGAGTTACTGGAGCGATGTGAGTCTCCGATAGAACGTGAGTTATTAATTCAGCTCTATCCATGTCTAACTGCATCTCAAGTCCGTGAGTTGTGTGCCCAGTATATAATAGATAGATATGATGATATACCGGTGACAATCCCTGATTTTGCGTTTCCTGATATGCAGATTGCGATTTATTGTGATGGTTTCGAGTCGCGTGAAGATAATCGAGATGCATTCCGGAGAGATCGGTCTCAGTCAAGAGAGTTGCAGTTGCGGGGTTGGTTTGTGTTACGGTTTGCGGGTAGTGAGATAAACTATGATAGCGAGATGGTTGTTGAGACGATTCAGCGGGCGATTGAAAAGATGAACCGGAGACAGGAGTTTTTGAGACAAGAGGTATCAGGTGTGATTGTCGATTCCCACGTGCCCGACAATCGCCGCCCACCGCGTTTGACAGAAGGTGTGCCGGAAGTCAGTGAGTCAGTAGAAAATTCAGCGGAGTCTTTTTATAATCGTGGTTTGAACTTAGTCGGATTCGGTGGTAATGTTCGTTATGACCGCGCGATTGCACACTTTACGAGAGCGATAGAATTGAACCCTGATTTTGCCAATGCCTTCCATAGTCGAGCGTATGCTTACTATTCAATAGATGACTACCCTCGTGCTATAGCCGATTATACCCAAGCAATACAACTGAGCCCTGATTTTGGGGCTGCCTTTCATAGTCGAGCCAACGCTTACTATGAGATAGCGGATTATCCTCGTGCTATAGCTGATTATACCCAAGCAATACAACTGAATCCTGATTCTCCTTATTCATATTTTGGGCGTGGCGCAGCTTATGGCAAGCTGGGGAATCGTAGACTCGCCGATGATGACTACGCTATGGCGAAGTTTCTTGAAGATGGGTCAGTAGAAGATTTAGCGGAATCTTTTTATACTCGTGGTTTGAATGACTTAGACAGCCCTAGTGGTAATGTTCGTTCTGACCGTGCGATTGCACACTTTACGAAAGCGATAGAATTGAACCCTGATTTTGCGTTTGCCTTTCATAGTCGAGCGAATGCTTACTATGAGATAGCGGATTATCCTCGTGCTATAGCTGATTATACCCAAGCAATACAACTGAATCCTGATTCTCCTTATTCATATTTTGGGCGTGGCGCAGCTTATGGCAAGCTGGGGAATCGTAGACTCGCTGACGATGACTACGCTATGGCGGAACTTCTTGAAGATGAGCAGCGGAACCGTTAGGGATTACTGTGATTCTCCGGCTCGATAAAAAGAGGGCTGCAAATATCCAATAAGTTTGCTTATTGGGACGATAAAGGAGGGGACATGGCGGAGGATATTCAACAGGCAATTAAAAACATAATTAGTGAGATAGAGGAAGAATCAGCCGAAGGTAAATACATTTACCGTGGCGAAGCTGAGTGTTACAAGGAAATCTCCTCAAGCCTCCGACGCCAACTCAATGATCAAATGAGAGGGGTGCGTAATTTTGATGTAGACGAAGAAATCGAAATTGTTCAGGCTGAAGATCTGGCAATCGCTAAAGATTATACTCACATGACTAGCGATTTTGATATACTGACCCTACTCCAACACTTCGGCGGCGTGACCAACCTTATTGACTTCACAACCGATTATCACATCGCCCTTTTCTTTGCCTGTGAAAAATCCTTTGCCAACGATGGGAGGGTTATCTTGCTAAAAAGAACCGAGGCGATAGATCAAAAATACTTAATCAAAAAACCTCGACAGCAGTTGATGGGGCGCCTTGAGGCTCAAAATAGCATATTCGTTAGATCGTCCACGGGCTTTATAGAACCACACGAAATAAGTGTCGTTACTATTCCGAAAGAGGTAAAATCCTTTTTACTACGATACCTGCAACAAAAAAATATTTTTCCGGTAACCGTCTATAATGACCTTCTTGGATTTATTAAATTTCAGCGCGGCTTCCGAGATTCGTTCATGGCCGCTTCCCTTTATTTTGATGGAGATTCAGAGACGCGAGCAGAGAGGCTGAAGCGTACCTTTGCTAACATCGAATCAGTGTTACCCTCCTACGCCCGGTTCCTCAACTATCGCGGTATGGCTTACGAACAGAAGGGTGATTTGGAATCTGCTATGAAAGAATATGACCAAGCCATAGTGAACGATCCTAATTATATTGATGCCCTTCTCAATCGTGCGAGACTCCATAAACTCAGAAGTGATGATGCCCTATCCACCCAAGATTTAGCTCGTGTGCTAGAACTCCATCGTCCAAATCTGAATACTTGATTGGACAATGAGGGAAATCAGATGAATTGTGCAGACATGATGCTTGCGGTTATTTATGTTGTATGTAGTCTCATTTCGACTCTAATCATAGATTGGAGATTGAGGCAATCCGTCAAGCGCATAGACAACATTTTGAACAAAGGAGATTGAAATGGACTTTTCAGCATGGTCGCCAAGCCACACGATATTGGTGCTTTTCGGAATCGCGGTATTTATCGGTCAGGTTGGTGTGTATTTCTACCGCACCAAACAAAACGACAAGCAGCTGGAAAAGCAAGGCGAAGATCTTCGTCTGGCACTCAAAGAACAAGGTGAGACTTTCTTTCATGCCATCGAACGGCTCGAAGAACGGATGGACAAGGGTTTTGTTGAAGTTAATCAACAAATCGTAAGCGGCCGCGATGAACTCCGAGGCGAGATTCAAGGTGTCCGGGACGAACTCCGAAGTGAGATTGGAGGCGTCCGGGGCGAAATCGCCGATGTCCGAACCGAGATGAACCAACGTTTGTCTGATATGACAGCTGAAATCAGCAAGCTGAACCAGAACCACATAGACCACCTGACGCACCACGATTCGTGAGGGGATAAAAACCGCAAGGGAGGCGCACGTCCCCACGCCAGTTTTGTGGCGAAACTACAGAAATGGGGATTTGAAAGGAGAAGTGTCTTGAAAGATCCTAATAAGCAGCGAGACGATCTCTGTAAGCAAATTGATTCTGCAATAGATGACCTGACTCAGGTAAAGAAGGCAATAGAGCATGACAACATGAACGAAGCATCCGAGCTTTTCCTCTCCTTAAAAGCCACAGATATAAACCTTCCTAATCGCATAAAGGAGTATATTGACCAAAGTGATATGCGTAGTGCTAACAATATCCGATAATTCGATTATCGGATATTTGATGTTATTAGAGGTTTTATCACAGAGACAAATGAAGTGCTCAGAGGTAAATGCTGTTTTCGCTTTTCCCCGGTGAAACGGTGTTGGGCTGGGGGAGAAAGGTAATGTTGTGCGTTTCCGTCGTTTTATCTTATTCGTGATTATTATAATATCAATTGTTTTCTGTGTGTCTGTTAGGACTGAAGGACAATGGAGTGCGGGTGTTTTTGTACCGGAACCTCCTCGGTTTACTCTTATCTTAGGCGGGGACGATGAGGAACCGTTAGACAATACGGTGTTTGGAGCACTCTTAGCACATAAGATAGGTAATAGGTTTCAGGTGGTCTGGGGAACTAACGTCTGGATTCAGGAGGATAAATCCGATTTTTTCGATACAATAGTCTTTCCTATAGTAGGGATGGGAATACGGTACATAATTCCAATGACGGAAACAGGTCTAAAAGTATTTCTATTTAGTGAAATTGCGAGAGGCGGAGGCACTGCCAGACATGAGGGGAAGTTTGTGATGACGAAGACCCTAGGGAAGTTAAGCTATGGTGGCGGGGTGTTGAAGTCCTTCAAAACAAAATTAAGATTGTCTCCTATGTTATGGTTTGGGTTAGCTAAAGATCATAGTATTGTGGGTGGGGTATATCCTGCGTTTAGAGGATCCGTAGGATGGTCCACAAGTCCGTTTTCAAATAGTGGGCTAAAATACTACATTGGTGGGAAGTTGAATCTGTCGCGTCAATTTTCAATTATTGGGGGCGTGGATTCTTCTCTAGATGACTTCAATCCGAATTATAGAATTTGTTTTGGTTTTCGCTGATCAGAACGTCCGATAAATACCATTCTCGGACATTTTAGGCAGTTTTAATATAAAATCAAAAAGGAGATAATATGAGGCGTTTTGATGAAAAACAGATGTGCTTCATAGAATCTGTTGAAAAACACATACAAGGAGTTCAAGCATGGATACGAGTTGTATGTAACGAGCTGATGAAGAGATCTGTTACCCATGATGAATCAAAGTTGACTGATGCTGAGATTCATAAAAGCTATGAAGCATATTGGGACAAAAAGGATAAGGAAATAAAGTGGGGAACTCCTGAGTATTATAAACATTGTGAAGAATTTCAAGATATTATTGATTTGCACCGGCAAGGAAATAGGCACCATCCAGAATTCCATGCCAATGGCATCAAAGATATGGACTTGATAGATGTTGTAGAAATGTTTTGTGATTGGCGGGCGTCAGGCGATGACATAGATTTTAGCATTGAACATAATGCCAAAAAGTATGGTATTGAAAACTCAATTTTACATGAGATATTAAAGAATACTGCGCGACGAATGATATGACGCCTATATGATTTCACTCTGTGATTCATGCAGGCGCAGAAAATCAACGCTCTCCTAATCCCCTTCATTACAAAGGATTTTATGTCAAACCAGAATGAAGCACCTTTGATAGAAAGCTATAGAGAGCAAAGCCTATCTTGGAGGCAAGATGATACTATGCTTCACAGGATGACTGCCGTAATCCTGCCAGCCTCCATTGCTGCATTGATAGTTTCTTATGTGTACGACAGCCTCCCTTTATGGCTTCCATTCTTTGGTGGAGTAGTACTTATGGCATTTTGGTTTACATTATGTAAAGTCCTGCACATCAGAATGAGAATAAGGTTTGAAATAATGGGCATAATAGAAGACCATTGGGATATTCCGGGACATAAAGATTTTAGAGACATAAGGAATAACATATTTGGAAAAATACTGACAGGAATGCGGCTTTATGAGTGGGTCTTCTATGTATATTTACTTATGGCTGTGGCGGTGGGATTGTATAAACGGGATAAAACGCCTGATGATTTGCCCTGTCTGGTGTCAGGTTTTTTACTTTTTATAATTTTGGTAATTCTGTTTCTGTCTTTGTGGATTGGCAGCATAGCGAATCGCCGCATTAAACGATGCGAATCTCCAACTTTACAGAAGATAAGTAAGACTTTGGCAAATAAGAAATCGGACAGTTGAAAATATCCGATAATAATTCATTATCAGACATTCTGAGGGTAAAAAAGGGAAAAACTGAAAATATAGATCTAGTCATAGCAAGGATCCGGGCTGTCTCAATGAGAAAAAAATATGTCCGATAACTGTAGCGGAGCGATTTTGAGGTGAAAGATGAATTCCTAAAGGAGCGTAATATGCAAACCGTCAGGGTTGAATGGGAGGGGCCACTTGACCCTTGATGTTAAGCGTGCTATAATTTTCCAAACTTTGTAACCCTTTCCACAAGGAGGAATCAGTAATGTCAACCCTCGTACATGTCGGTGTCCGTGCCACCAATTTGGAAGAGACTATCCGATTCTGGCGCGATGCCCTCGGCTTGAAAGTTTTTTCGACGATGGACGGCTGCTACGATCTTACCGATGGCTACCACAACTTCCGCGTCTTCCAACACAATGGACCCGAACGTCCGCCGCACGTCGGCGGTATGTTGGACTATCTCCACATCGGTGTCCGTGTCCCAGATCTACAGGAAGCTGCGAAGCGGTGTGAGGCAAACGGATTTACAATTATATCGGATGGGGTCGGCGGAGAGGAATACGATCCAAATTCACCCCCGGACGAATCGTTCAAGGTAGAAGACCCCGACGGGATCGTAGTGGATGTGACGGCGGACGATGGTCAGTGGCCAGGTGTCCAACCCCGACAATAGACAACATTTGAGGTTGAGCGTAAGCCCTATGTACAGTGCATAGGGCTTTTTATTTTTCCGATTGAACCCGCCATCGCCAGCCATCGCGTCATATATGCGTCTAAAAAACGCTTGACATCCACTTCCTCCATTTGGTATTATTCTACCCGCTCTCCATTGTGCCGAGGTAGCTCAGTAGGTAGAGCAGTGGACTGAAAATCCATGTGTCGGCAGTTCAATTCTGCCCCTCGGCATCTCCATCCTTACGGTCCCATCACCTGTGTTGGGACCGTTTTCCTTGCACGCCGGTGTAGCTCAGTTGGTCAGAGCGGTTGATTCGTAATCAACAGGTCGGAGGTTCAAATCCTCTCACCGGCTCCACTTCTGTTCGCCTTCCTCCCACCGTTTCAATGCCCCAACAGTAAAGATCTTAACCGAGTTGTAAAAGCCCATCATACCCCGTTTTGGGCTACCTAAACTTTTCCTTACTTACTGCGTCTACTACGGGCACAACGCCATGAAAGAAGATACAGATCGCTACCTCGTTAAAAGAGCACAATGTGGGGATACCCGCGCATTTGGTGAGTTAGTTCAGAAATATCAGAGACGGATTTACGAACTTGCTTATAACTTCACTCACCATCCAGAGGATGCGTATGATCTCTGTCAGGAGATTTTTCTTAGAAGCTACAAGGCGCTGAACCGTTTTCAAAGCAAGTCCACATTTTACACATGGATTTATCGGATTGCCAAAAATGCGTGCATCGATTATACACGCCGCCGCGCAAGCCATAAAAATATCACTTTTGCCGATGAATTCCCCGCTGACGATTTCCTGTTCCCCTCTGGGGCATCGCGGGACGTTACAATGGATGGCTTAGAACAGGCTGAACTGGGAAGGGAAATCAGGAACGCCATCCAACAGTTGTCCCCACGGCAGAAACAGGTGTTCGTTTTGAGACACTACGAAGGATTGGCGCTCCGCGAAATTGCTGATGTTCTGCATCTGCGTGTCGGAAGCGTTAAAGCGCATCTGTTTAGCGCGACACGGAAACTGCGTGAATTACTTGCACCTTACGTAGAGAATTGACCCGTTATGAAATGTAAATCAGTCGAAAATTTAATACCAGAGTACATTGAAGGGACACTGGCTCCAAAACGGTCCAATCAATTAAAACTCCATATTGAGGATTGCCCTCAATGCCAAAAGGAATTGCAAACTTTTGAGGAAACAATCCATCACGCGAGCAGTGTGCCGGTGGAGTATCCTACCCCAGAGGCATGGAAAGCGTTTTGGCCCACGCTCCGTGTAAGGATTTCGCAAAATCAGGGGTTCGAGGAAGACCGCCTTCCCCTTTGGGTAAGGATGCATGGGTGGAAGATAGCAGGTGTGGCTTGCGTCCTTACTCTCCTCTTAAGTTTTTGGGGACTTTCTAACGGTCGCCTATTCAAGACTTCAACCGATAATCCCCCTTTTGATGTGCTTATTTCCTCAAGTTTCATGGCTGAAATCCCTGGAGATCAGTTGCAGGAACAGTTGCATTATGAGCTTCAACACCTAGATGTGCCCTCGATTTGGGATAGCCGGAGTTCGCTTGTCGATGAAATCCAAATACCAAATTCGGAGGCTGCCACCGACCTCGTCGATCAATGGTATAATGTCATTACTTCTGAAATTGACGTTGAGTCTGTTGGAAATGAAGTTTTCACTGACGCTATTCCTTCGACGACAGATCGAATTGATCTTATTGCCTTGGATTAAAGAGACTTCCTAAAGGAGGATACTGTTCTATGAAACGCCGTTACCTACTACTACTTTCAGTTGTTCCTGTGGTACTCGCGCTCGTGTTCTTGATACCGCTAATTAGGGCGGACGCGCCGGCTTCCCGAGCGACAGCGCCAGGTGAGTTGGCTGAATTGATCGAAACCCTCAAAATCTGGAAGTTGGTTGATGCAGTTTCGCCAACAGCGGAGCAAAAACTGCCTCTGCTGACCCAATTTAACAGATTGGAAAAACTAAAAATGCAGTATCGACAGGAACACCGGCAGAGTATGAATCGGTTGAAGCAGCTACAATCCACTCCAATCAGTTCTACTGAGCTACAAGCTGCCTTAACGCACCATCAAGAAGTCGAAAATGGGTTTGTTGCTGGAAGGCAAAAGATTATGGACGAACTTAATGAAATTCTAACGGTTGAGCAACAAGCCCAATTTGTCCTTTTCAGCTATAGCTATCGCCAAGAACTGAAGCAAATCCTGCAAACCCTGATTGCACTGCAAGGGCAGGGCAAGACAAAAGATATACTTGCAGCTAAATCCGCGATCAAATAGCACACTGTTTCCTACTAAGAATAGAAAAGCCGTCCCGAGGTAATTCCTCTGAGACGGCTTTTTTTATTTTTGTCAATCGATTCGCTGATTACCGGTGTGACATTTCTGCCACGACGGTGTAGCACAATTTCGACAGTCTTCTTGTGAGCACGACCCTCCCTTTGAGGTTACAACTCATGTCAAAAGTATATGAGGGGTGCTCATAATTATTGTTTGAAGCAGGATATTCAGGATTGAAGGATCCCGATGAATCGGGACGGCACGTAAAGCGTGATAGGGGATTAGGTGCATTTAGCCCCAGCGGGGCGACATGTCTATAGCCTGGCGCTAGGTCCTTTCTTCTAAGCCCCAACGGGGCGGCATGTTTATAGAAAAGGGCATTCCCGCAACCCCAAGCCCCAGCGGGGCGACATGTGTGTCGTAAATGTGGCTATGTCTAATTCCACCTCGAACATAGCATTCATTCTATGGTCTAACCAGCAGCTTGAATTATAATACACATCAACAACCCATATCTACATCGAAGCCCACTGCCAACACTTCAATTCCCAATCATGCCCCTTCACCGCAAGCGCCGCCGCATAACCCGGTCCCGGATCTAACGCTTGCATCGACCAGCGAGAAGCTTCTTGAGGATCTTTTTGGCTACGCAGCAACGCCGCCGGTTCCCCCGGTGCCAACGAAACATCGAAAGAACTCAGAGGAATCGCCATCCCTTCCCCTTCCGCCTTGATATAGGCTTCCTTGCGCGTCCAACAGTTGAAGAACCCTTCTTTCCGCAACTGTTCAGGTAGGGTGCGGAGCACAGTCGCCTCTCGTGGCGAGAAAAATCTCTCGGCGAGCTTCTCGGCTTCAACATCAGGACGAAAACGCTCAATATCAATGCCTATCTCCCGGTCATGAGTAACGGCGTAGAGTGCCATATCGTGGGAGTGGGACAAGTTGAAGCGGAGTCCTTCCGCGTCAGCCTCTTCGATCAAGGCCGGCTTTCCGTAGGAATTATAACAGAAGCGCAGCTGCCCCGGTTCCCTACCCAGATAACGGCTCAGGATATTCCGCAGCAACCCGCGTCCAGCGATGAAGCGTTCTCGGTGCTCTTGGAAGTAGAACCGTTCGGCTCTTGCGCATTCATCCGCCGTGAGTGTGCCTTCAAGGGTACGCAGGTAGGATGCGGGCACAGCCAAAGATGCCCGCCAAACATGGACCGTATTGCTCGGTAATGTAAGCGTCTTTGGTGGGGAATCCCATGAAGGAGAGGGGGTCATCAATTTTACCTAAGCCGAATGTGGTGGTGCCCAACTGTATGGTGATTCGGTCAAAGCCTGCCCACAAATACAAATCCGGTAACCTAACCGCCGAACCGCGCCTCATATTTCTCCCAGGCCTCATCGGAGAGAGGCACGCTCGCCGCGCGCACGTTTGCCTCCAACTGCTCAATGTTCAACGAACCGATATTGTTTCCATGGATCCGATCGTCCAGCAGGCAATACTGAAGTGCCAATTGCAACAGATCCACTCCCTCTTCCTGACACCACTGCCATCTCGCCCTCGCATCTTCGAGGTCAGGGTGGTTGGTCCATCGTCCTTCTGCCACTTCTGCATCAATATCAACCCCGGTCAGCAAGCCACGCAGAATCGACCAACCGTTCATTACGCCGACATCCGCTTCGGCAGCAGCGGGTAGGACCGTATCCGCTGCGGTCTGACGGACTAAGTTATAATCGTTGAAGCATAAGAGGAGATCAACATCGCCGGTGGCAATTGTCTCCAGATGAAAATCGTGAGGTCGCATTCCGTATCCGACAAAATGAACCAGCCCCCGCGCCTTGCACTGTAGCACACCGTCTAACGTTCCACCCTTTTCAAGCGTTGGCTCAATTTCGGACGGATCATGGATCAGCATACCGTCGAAATAGTCTGTACCGAGCAACTGTAACTGGTCTTCGACATCCGCAATCACACGTTCGGCAGAATAATCCGGTGTCCCATCACCGTAACCGCCCCAATCCGCTGCAGAATGGCAGCATAGCCGCCCGGTGATTATCACGTCCTCACGCGGTATCTCCTTCAACGCCAAGCCGAGTTTGCGCAGCGAATCGCCATAACAGCGAGCACAGTCGAAATGGTTGACGCCAATACTGACAGCGTGTTTCATGAGGACAACGGCATCCTCGTCAGAAACAAACCCGAAATGGTTGCCGAACCCTTGCGTTCCAAAAGGCACGACGGGGATGCTCAACTCTGTCCGTCCCAAACGGCGGCGCGGTATAGATAATGTTTCATTTGTCGCCATAAGTTACTCCTTAAAAACGTAGACTGGCTCCCTAAAAAGTTCCTTGACAATATCCCAATTCTATATCAGATTTCGGGAAGCTGCAAGTAAATTGTGAGAACCCGAGTTGCTGGCTATCGGCGGGGCGACGAAACTCAACACCTTATACTCGTGGGTTGGGCATCCTGCCCGACCTCCAAAGCTCCAGTTACTTTGAATCCTAATCTGATTGGAGTGGGCGGCAATTCATAGGGAACGCAGATCTGCGTTCCCTATGCGCGCTTCAGGAAAATGCTCCAGAGGAGCACAATGTGTATAGCGGACCATGCGTAGGCACCCTAACGGAACAGATAGATTCAATAGGGGAAATTTGGTGGGGAAGAGTGGGGGAGATACAAAGCCGTTTCAAACGGGACGCTGCTGTCCTGGCGCATCCAGCCCCACGCCCACTAACGCTCCAAAAAGTTCCTTGACCTGCTGAATATCGGCGGCTGGCAAAGGATCGCTCAAGATGGAATTGATGTTCGATTGCAGATGCGTCCGATTGCCGGTGCCGAACAGTATCACATCCGTACCGGGTTCATGACGGCAATACCGATATGCCGCGTCGATAACTGTACGAGCACCGCCCGAACGAATCAGAAAACCGAGTGGATGCTCCCTCTCCGCCAACCAAACGGGCAATTTTCCTTCATTTACCAGCTGCGTAACCACTTGGCTCAGTCTGCCCGGCTTGCTGAACAGCAGTCGCACGGCGAACATATTTAATACCCCGATCCCTTTCGCCAGCGTGTGTTGGAAAATCTTCTCACGGGCCGATTGGTGCATGAGGTGGAAAGCCACCATTATCACATCGAAGCAATCCTGTTGAACCGCCCGTTCCAGCGTCTCATGATGCGGATCTTTAGGCGGGACCTCCGTGATACCCAGAAAACGGAATTTCCCTTTCTCCTGTTCCCGCAGCAAAGCTGGAACTATTTTTTTTACAGCATGATCATAGACCGAAGGTTGTACGCCGTGCAGGTGAAACACATCCACAGTGGACAGATCCATCTTCCGCAAAGAGGCTTCCAATTCACTGACTACCTGTGCCGGGCATTTTCGACCTGTGTCGTCGGCGAGGGTAGTCTTGGTCGAAATCACCAATTCATCCCGATTCCGCCCTTTTATTGCCTTCCCAACGATCGACTCTGTGCGATAATTTCGCGCTGTGTCAATGAAGTTGATACCGAAGTCCATCGCTTGTTGCACCAAGGCAATAGATTGGGCTTCACTTCTGCCGGTGGACTGACCCAACCGGCTATACCCACCGCAGCCAAGTCCTGCCACACTTACCTGAAGTCCTGTTTTACCAAGTGTCGTATATTGCATAGTTTTTTATAGATAAACTGCTTATCTGAATTCTCAATCTTGTTAGGATGTTCAACCCAGCTAGGTATTAAAATCCATCGGTTTTCCCGTAGGGGCGGGGTTCCGCCGCCCGTCAATAACCCTACCTGTCGCTCCAGCGGAGCGATCATATCGTAGGTTGGGTTGAACGGTAGTGAAACCCAACGCCCATATTAGATCGAAATTTGTAGGGAACGGAGATCTCCGTTCCGTCTGTTCTAAACCAGAAGGTAATTGTTTGCCTTCCATGTTCCGGTAGGTCGAGATTCACATCTCGACGCCTTTTGAAGCTGGCTCACGTCAGTGGGATATGGTAAAGTAATAGGCATATTGCCTTGAATCCCGCCTGCGGGGCACCGTAGGCCGCAACCACTCACTCCAACGGAACGATACGTCTATAGAACGACTGTAGGGGCAGGTCTTGTGCCTGCCCATTGAGAGTTTCTTCCGCTCCGAAGGAGCGATAGGTCTATAGAGAGGCGATAAATCCAATCCCCGCGCTCCAAGTCGCTTTGAATCCCTATTTATCGGGGAGGAGCGCAATGTGTAGCAGCGTTTGCGCTATAACTACCGCAACCCCAGTTCCACCCAAGTGGACACCAGTTTCTGAATACGTTGGTTATTACTCTGGAGGAATGCGTCCGAGAACACCCGTCCCGGATGCCCGTGCTGAACCTGATCCATCAAATTCAGAACACCTTGATAATCCTTCTTCAGCAACGCAATATGTTCTGGAAGCGTCGGTTCAGGCGTAAAGTTTAACGCTAAATGCCGCCTCCCCGGTTGACCGCCAAAAGAGGAATGCCACAGATTCATATTCAAGAAAAAAACATCACCCGGCTCTGATTCGAGCGGAAAATACGGCACCTCCGGTCCGGGGAGGTCAATCTGCGGGGTTGGGCGATCTGCGGGTCCCTCGCGGTCCCCCAAATGTTTCAGGTCATCGTGCAACGGCGACCGATGCGAACCGGGGATCACGCGCAAACAGCCAGTATCTTTCGTTAGTGGGTCCAAATACAGTGAAACTTTAATAAAAAAATAGTCTTGGGTGCTACCGCCATCTGGGTGCCATCTCGTATCCCCAAGATAATGGTGCCCTTCAGAGCAGAGCCAGCGGCAACCGTCTCCCAACAACTGACACACCGTCTCATAAATCCGATCATCTGCCACAAGTCCTGTCAGTAACGGATGTCTCTCAGCAATCCCGTAGACCGACTGTAACCGATGATATCTTGACTGCTGCTTCTCATCTAACGCGGGCTGCTGCTGCCGGTCTTCCTCAAGAAGGTGATCGAAAACCCGACCAAGCTCCACCATCTCTTCAGAGGAGAACGCCTGTTTCAACCCCAAGAAGCCAAACGTTTCGAAATGTGCAATCTGTTCCGCCGTGATCAATACAATTCTCCTAGTCCTACATCTTTTTTGCCAATTCCTGATTGTGGTGAATTAGAGAAACAAGTAGACATTTCCCAATCCTGGTCTCGCCTGTCCTGCCTGTCCCGATGTATCGGGGATTTATCGGGGGAACGGACAACTCCGACCTCCGCAAGGTTTCCAAAATCCCCCTGCAGCTCCTCCCGCGAGCGAGGACTCCGAGAATCGGAGCCTGATAAGGGTTTCCCCCTGACAAGGGGCGCTAGGGCGGTTAGGGGATCTTCTCCCTTTATCTTTCCCCTCTTATCAGAGGGGTTGGGGATTTAGGGGGTTGGTTGTGCGTTGAGTGTGTCTAAGTAAGTCTAAAATCTACCATAAAATGTACCTCAAATTTTCCTGCCCCAAGTGGATTAACGATGAAACTCCCATTTAGGATACTTTAAGATTTCTCAAGGTCAAATCCAATAAAGGCGTTGACTTCCGTCCAACCTTCTAGTATTCTGACCATAATGAGGCTTATGGCAAGGCAGAAAAGTACATAGGGAGCAGGGTAGGTGGCATAATCGTTAAAATACCAAGGTTCCACACACGTTTTGAACTTCAAAGGAAAAAAGCTATGACAATATCGGTTCCTCGTTTCACCTTTGTCCTGTTGATTTCCCTCTCAATTCCGTTGATATCGGCAGCACAAACAGTAACTATCCCCGACCCCAACCTCCGCGCTGCAATTTCCGAGGAATTGGGCAAAGCATCAGGAACCGCTATCACGGTGTTGGATATGGCGAGATTGATCCAGCTTCACGCGAAAGAGGCTGGCATCAGCGATTTGACCGGACTGGAACATGCGATCTATATGACGCGGCTGAGTCTTAGGGACAACTCGATTTCGGATCTCTCATCATTGGCAGGATTAACCAACCTGACATCGCTGGATCTTGGTTACAACTCAATTTCGGACATCACATCATTGTCAAGGTTAACCAACCTGACAGACCTGTATCTTCAGGGTAACTCAATTTCGGACATCACCTCGCTCTCGGAGTTAACCAACCTGAAATCGCTGTATATTGGGAATAACAAGATATCAGATATATCGGTGATTTCGGGCTTGACCAACCTGACATCGTTGCATCTTGGTTACAACTCAATTTCGGACATCACATCATTGTCGGGGTTAACCAACCTGACATTGCTGTATCTTCAGAGTAACTTGAGATTCGATATATCGGTGGTTTCGGACTTGACTAACCTGAGAACGCTGGGGCTTGGGAACAACAACATTACGGACATATCTGCGGTTTCGAGCTTGACTAATCTGAGATCGCTGTATCTTCTGGATAACTCGATATCGGACATATCTGCGGTTTCGGGCTTGACTCACCTGACAGCCCTGAATCTTAGGGACAACTCGATTTCGGATCTCACATCATTGTCAGGATTAACCAACCTGAAATCGCTGAATCTTGGGCGTAACTCGGTGTTGGACATATCGGCGATTTCGGGCTTGACTAACCTGACATCGTTGTATCTTGGGAACAACTCAATTTCGGATCTCACATCGTTGTCAGGGTTAACCAACCTGACACGGCTGCATCTTGAGAATAACTCGGTATCGGACATATCAGCGGTATCGGGTTCGACTAATCTGACATGGCTGTATCTTCAGGATAACTCGATATCAGATATATCAGCGCTATCGGGCTTGACTCACCTGACCTCCCTGAATCTTAGGAACAACTTGGTATCAGATATATCACCCTTGGTAGAAAATACCGGATTGGCGGGTTCGGACACGGTTTCTATTCGGGGAAATCCCCTGAGCTACGTATCCATCCATACCCACATCCCAACCCTCCAAAGCAGAGGGGTCACGATACAGTTTGATGATAGAGCGTATCCTGCCCTTGTGAAAGTCTCAGGTGATAATCAGGAAGGAATGCCCGGTGAGACGCTAGCACAACTGCTTGTCGTTGAATTACAGGATACGGACGGTTCTCCGCGCGTAGGGGCCTTAGTCACATTTACCGTTGTCGCAGGTGGTGGCACGCTCAATACCGCAAGCACAGGGACCGATGGCAATGGCAGAGCACAGAGCCTCCTCACGCTGGGACCAAATCCTGGACCGCAGTCCGTTTCTGTGTCTGCTTCTGGAATTTACGCGCCGGTCACCTTTCACGCTATCTCCGATGTCCGCATCGAATACCTCTTATCTATATCAGCGGCTATCAGTTTGATTCACCTCCCCTTGGAGGTGACAGAGGTTGACGGGATAGCGCAGACCATCGAATCAATTGGCGATCTGTATGATGTCCTCGGTGGTGCGGCTGCGGTCAACTTCCTCATCACTTATGATTTCCAAGCGCGAGAATGGCGTAGCTTTTTCAGTGCCTTCGACAAAGGCACACCCCCCGACAGGGTGCTGACGGATGAGATAGGGATTATCGCCGGGTTGAGCGCACCGGTGTCGGTTCGCTTGAGCGGGAACCCGCTAGGGACAGACGGAAACAGCACCATCGCCCTAAACCAGGGACTTAACCTTGTGGGACTGCCGTTGAGAGATCCAAGAATATCGCGTGTAAGTGACCTGTTTGCGCTCGATGGGATTGGCGGCAACGTCTCTGTGATTATCCTCACCCATGGCGGCGAGTTCAAAGCGGTCGGACGCGCGGGCGATCCTGGAGATATAGAAATCACCGGGGGACAATCTTTTATCCTGAGCGCTCAACGGGCGGCAATAGTTGATATCTTCGGTGAGGCGTGGACTAACATTTCAGGAACCACTGCCGCACCACCGGTAACACTCAAGAGTATCGAAGTGGGGAATACCACCCCGGTCTTGGGATTGAGAGGTACCGTTGTTGACGAGGGAACGGACTTAAACAGGCAAAGCTTCCGAGTAACCGTCAAGAACCTGTCAACTGGTAGAGCAGTTGCCACTATTACCACACCTGATGAGGCAGGTTATCGGTCAACCGTCGTTGACATAGAAACAGGACGCGCCGCTACGGTTGGAGATGTCCTTGAAATCTCCGCTCAATCTCCCAGTCCGTCTATCGGTGTGGAACCGATACAGTATACTGTAACGACGGAAGATGTGAAGCGGAGTCTGATTCAATTGCCGGCACTTGTCGCTTATGAGATACCAACAGAAACTGAACTCTTGCCCAACTACCCGAACCCGTTTAATCCAGAGACATGGATACCGTATCGGTTGGCGGAGGACGCTTTCGTGACTTTGACCATCTATGACCAAGCAGGTCACGCTGTCCGCACCATCGACGTAGGGCACCGAATTGCTGCAGTCTACGAGAATCGGTCAAAAGCAATCTACTGGGACGGCCGGAACGAGGCCGGTGAGGGGGTGGCGAGCGGTATCTACTTCTATCACCTATCCGCGGGCGATTATTCCGCCACGCGGAAGATGGTGATTCTCAAATAGTATCAGAGATGGCTGGAATGCTGATATTTATTGCCTTTCAGCTATCACTCAGGAGGTGTTCAGAATGTTTGACCTGAAATCAAAAGCGCGTGAGGTTATCGAACGCGGCTACTGCGTACTTGAATCGGTCTACGATGACCATGAGCGGGAACAAATGCGCGCTATTTTCAAGCAACTGTGTGAGGACAAGGATGGCTTCTCGTCCGAGCAGCCGACCATCAGTTTTCACCCGCTCTTGGAGTGGGGACCCAAGATGGCGCCTTTCTTTGCAAAGGCGGTAGTCGTAGACGCTATGGCGGAGGTTTTTCAGGATGATGTTCGCCTTGCCCACAGCGGTGCTGCCGTTTTTAACAACGGACTTGTTAGCGAAACCCTCACCAACTGGCACGCCCACTACGCATGGGAGGTTCCCCCAGCAGGGCTGCAGCGGGATAATCCAGAACGGGTGCTCTGCAATATCTACGTAGACGGATCTAGTCCCCACATTGGACCCCTAATCGTTCTTCCACGCGAACTCAACGACTCGGTTGAATCAAAAGGCGATGTTGGAGCGGAATGGCAAGGGCAGGTGGAGGTCACAGTTCCACCGGGATCTGCGGTCATCTTTGATACCGCTGTCTGGCACTGCTCCAAGCGTGGCAGCTCTTCCGAACTACGGCACCTATGGGGCGGGCATTATCAAGGCTGGAGCAACCCAACACCCCATCCAGAAGATAACACCGCGGAGAACCCGACTGTTGCTGCATACAAAGCGGAACTACCGGTCCTGCGAGAGCTGCTAGAGGGACCCAAATGATCTGGAGACTCTCTAGGCTTTGGGCAGGCACGAGACCTGCCCCTACATTGTTGATTCCTGTAGGGGCAACCCTTGTGGTTGCCCGTCTTTGGTTTGTGACCAGTCTCTTGTAGATCGATTTTCCAAAATCGATATTTCGGTGTCGAGATATGAATCTTGGCCTACGGTTTATCTGTTGTGCGTGGATATATCTGTTCAAACCGAATAGGCAAAAACCTTCGCCTGAAACATACGCAACCGTATCGCGAGACTTCCACCGATATCCGATATATCGCGCTTGCCTCCCCATGTGACCGCCCGATTCAATTCATCGCCGGTCAGTAGATCACTTTCTGCGAAGGAATAACCGGGGATTGGATCTGCGTCAGGATGGATTCGTGACGGCACCCCCCGAATCAACTCGCAGGCGATATACCCACCGTTCTGGCAACGGTAGTTGAGACGCAACTCATTCTTGCGACGTTTTACGCTTGGAATGGTAAACCGCCCTTCTACCTCCGCCTCAATCCCACAAAAACGGTGCGGCAACCAACGAGCGAGCATCAACACTCCCGGTTCAGGTTCGATAGACGGTTCACTCTCCCGATAATTATGAAGCGATGTATGCCCACGGTACATCGTCGCCCAGTAGCCGTCGGGCAGCTCAAAAAGTCCACCCCACGGTCTTGCCCCACCCGAGTCGGGACTGCCGGAGAGACCGCATGGGATAATCGCACTGCGTTCCGGACGAAACCAGTTCGTCATATCACGAGTAAAGGCGATCTGTGCGTCGTTATGATCGGTCACCTGATGGTAGATTTCCACAAAGGCACCGTGCAGGTTCGGGTCAGTCGGATAGCGGAAATAGCTGCAACCGTAAAACGACACAGCCGGTGGGTCCTGCGGATCCGGAAAGAGACACAGTTCGGCGTGGGGCCAATGCCAAAAATCTTCAGTACGGGTCAACCCGGTCGCTCGCCGTCCCATCCCGCCAACCCTGATATATGCGAAATAACTTTGCGTATCCGGATCGTATTGGGCTGCGCTGCCGCCATCAGAACTCATGTCCCCTAACTTGCCAACACTCTTCCAGTGGACACCGTCCGGCGAAGTCCAGCCCTCCACCCAATGACGAGAGGTCATGCGTGGTCCCTTATAAGCGTCGCCGTCATACTCCTGTTGACGCCATCGGTTGTAAGCCTCCTGTGGATCGAGTTGCTCTCCGGTATCCGGATCAAAATTGGCACCAACCTGACCGATTGCTTTGAACCGTTCTTCGGGAGGTGCTTGCGGATCCTCGAAAGGTGTGCCGGTCGGTCCGTTTGCGATGAGGTTGTTCGCTGTCGATCCTTTCCATTCAACTTGACCCAGATGTGGCCGCGTCCAGTTATAGCCATCCTCGCTTACCGCATAGCAGAGGTGATATCCACCGCCGAGTCCTGGGCTACCCGTCACACGCGGATGCGAGCTATAGAGCAGATGGTATCGCTCCCCATCCTGCCACACACGGAGTGGTACCAGTGAACCGTTGGCATCCCACTCCTGATCTGCCGCAAGGATTGGTCCTGCTTTCCGCGCTTCCTCAATCGTAATACGCACACCAACCGGTGCGTCGTAGAGTTCATACCGTCCTGCCCGATTGACCCCGCGATTGCCCGGATAGGTGGATGACCAATCAATCAACGGGCCCCAATCTCCCTGCGCTGAAATGTCTCGGACCATGGCGGCACTCTCACCTTGAGCGAAATCTTGTGGTTCTTTCGTCATTCTACTTCCTCCGTTTGCCGAGTGGGTTTTCTGTCTCTAGGGCTGTTGGATCTATTCTACTGATTTTCATCATTCGTGTCTACTGAAAGGGGTAACCTCATAGGGCTATTTAGTTTCCCGCTGACCGATTTTGGCAGATAGGTGGAAGACTCCTCCCTACACTGTAGGCGGGGCATCTTGCCCCGCTCGAAGAATTATGGTGAATTATAGAAATAAGTAAACATTACCCATAACTCCGACCTTCGAGAGGTTTCCAAAGTCCCCCTGACAAGTTTCCCCCACCTGATAATCGGTTTCTTCCGTATTTCCCGCCTGACAAGGGGGGCGAGGGGGGGTGGGGATTTAGGGGGTTGGCTGTGCAGTGGGAATGTCTAAGTCATTGTAAAATCTGCCATAAATGGTCCTAGTACATTGTCAGAAAAATGTAGCACAAACTGTATAAGGTTTCAGAACATAAATCGGTAATTCTCTATGTTCCCCAGACCCGGTAGGTGCGGTTTGCAACCGCACCGGACATCGCAATGAAGGTGCTTATCATAATTTATTTGACAGAGTACTCGCCAACCTCAGTGTCGAGGTAGATTGGAATTGAGTCCAACAATGAAGTAGCACTTTTTTGCGTTCCTTGCTATACTATCGAGTCACCGAGTCCGGGCGGCGGGATGGGTCTCCGAACGGACTGTAGACTCGCCACAATGCCCCAACAACGTCCATAGCGAAGGGGATCCCCAATAGATAATCATCTGACCGTATCCCATGAGGAGACTGGAGGAAATTATGAAAGCAGCAGTCTTTTACGAACCCCACGTTCCCGTGTCTATTGAAGAACTCGAAATCCAACCGCCGCAAGCGGGTGAAGTGTTGCTTGACATTGTTGGTGCGGGTGTCTGTCACAGCGACTACCACTATGTAGATGGTCACGTCAAGCGTGAGCCAACCCCGTGGGTCATGGGACACGAAGGCGCGGGTATCGTCCGAGAGATCGGTCCCGGTGTAACCAGTGTCGCGCCCGGGGACAAAATTATCCTCTCTCTTGATGCCATGTGCGGTTACTGCCGCAACTGCAGCAACGGCAGTCCCGCGTTGTGTGAGACGCATCCACCCAGTGCCGTTAGTCGCATGACAAAAAACGGTGAACCGGTCTACCACAGTAGACCAACCTTTGCTGAACAGACTATCGTTCACGCCGATGCCTGCGTCAAGGTGCCGGACAACACACCGCTGGAAAAAACATGTCTCATCAGTTGTGCGGTCATCACCGGTATCGGTGCGGTCGTCAATCGCGCAAACGTTGAAGTGGGTGCCTCAATGGCGGTGTTCGGCTGTGGCGGTGTCGGACTGAACGCCATTCAAGGCGGTGTCCTCGCTTCAGCAGGAAAAATCATCGCGGTTGACAGAGTCCCCTATAAGTTAGAGTTGGCGGAGCAGATGGGCGCCACCCACTTCGTCAATGCTGCTAAGGAGGATCCCGTCCAGCGGATCAAAGAGATTACCGGCGGTGGTGCTGACTATGCGTTTGAGGTGGTCGGCTATCCAGCACTGGCACGACAGGCAATCGACTCAGTCCGTACCACCGGAACTGCCGTCGTGGTTGGAGTGCAGCCCACAGACGCAGAGATTTCGGTTGACGGATGGCATCTGCTGCTCGACCGGACGCTGATGGGTGCGTTTCACGGTGCCGCCCGTGCCCGTGTCGATTTTCTCTGGCTTCTCGATCTGTACAATCAAGGAAAGATCAAACTTGACGAACTCATCTCGCGCTACCGTCCATTGGACGAACTCAATGAAGCCTTCGACGATATGAACCAAGGGAAAGTTGCGCGCACAGTATTGGTGTTTGAGTAAAGCGGTTGCTAACACGGTCAGTTAGGTGCTGATATGCAAACTACAGATTGAACATCCTGATTGGTCTGGGTCGAACCAATGCTGTTGGCATTTGACAGAGGAAAGGTCGCAAAACAATGAAACGTTTGATGAAACGCGAAGGTCAGTTCAATTTTGTGCTTGAGGACGTGCCAATCCCTTCACCAGGACCCAAGCAGGTACTTGTCCGGAACAAGGTTACACTCATCAGTCGTGGATCCGAAATCGGCGGTCGCTATACCAACGAGGGGGTTGTAGCCCATTCCTCCATGGGCTACTCAGCCGCGGGTGTCGTTGAAACGGTCGGAGCTGAAGTCACAGGAATCTTGCCGGGCGACAGAGTCATGGCGAGTGCCCCACACGCCGAATATGTTGTTGTCGATGCTGAACCGGCGGCGGGTGTTCGACCCCTGCCCGACGAGATGACGTTTGAGAATGCGACCTTCTGGCCCCTCACGACCAGCGCCGTCATGTGGTCATGGTCTTCAGGAATCAAACCGGGCGCTACCCTCGTCATCCTCGGCGGTGGACTCATCGGTAACCTCTGTATGCAGGTTATGCGGATGACAGGTCCCCAAAGGATTATTGTTGTTGAAGGGATTCCCGTGCGCTGTGAAATTGCGCAGAATCTGGGAGCCGACGAAGTGGTGAACTTCAACGAGGAAGATCCCATCGAGACTATCAACCGTCTGACAGACGGTGTTGGCGCGGATGTCGTCATCGAAGCGGTCGGGGGACCCGCCGGGGTTCTGGCATTCTCGCAAGCCCAAGACATGACACGCGCCGGTGGGACGATTTTTCTGATTGGTCTCTATCACAAAGAATCCCTCCAGCTTGATGTCCACAAGGTGATGAACAAAAAAATCCTCGGTGCCGCACACATCCCCTACCGGCGAGTTGAAGCGGCAAAGGTGGCGCTTGGGCTGCTGCTGGGGGAGCAAGTTCGCCCCCAAGAGATGATAACGCACCGGCTCGACGGCAAGACCGAAGCCGTCGAAGCCTTCAGATTGCTCTATGAACGGCTCGATGAAACGATGTGTGTCACCTTGCGGTGGGAGGAAGATTAGAATAGAGTAGTTCTGTAGGAGCAATCCCCCGATAAATCGGGAGCGGGATTTAGGGGATTGGCTTTGCATTAGGAGTGTCTGAGTAATTCTGAAATCTACTATAAAACGGAATGACTTTCCTTTTTTTCATTGCAGAATCACTTAAGGAAAAAATTCATAGACATCCGTGTTGAGGAGAATACTTAAAATACTTCCGATGCTGCCAGCGACACAATCTCCCAACGCCATCCCCAGAAAGAAAGGAATCGCACGTTGATACGCGCGGAGTCCGCCATAACGTAGGATGATCAGCTTGGCGACCCAAACGACAAAGAGGCAGCTCCACAGATTGTACATCCCCCAACTATTCGCCATCGCGTAGCCAAGTGGGTGGAGCGACCACCACAAAAAGCGCGCCCGCAAAAACATCAACACCCCTGCCACCCCAAGTCCACCTCCCGTGAAGGCAAGTGCGGGTCCATCATACCCTTGGGGAAAACTCAGCCAATTCTCAAGTACACCGTAAGCGTGACGCCCGAATCCCAGTGTGCTTGGCCAGAAGTAGCCGGATGCTGCGCCATACCGATAGTAGATGTCCAGCAGAAGCCAGAAAGCAACCGCTGATCCGATAACCGTCGCGAGCAGAATGGCAACCGCCATATTACGGAGGTTAATATTCCGAAGAGACGATATCTTGAAGGCTTCGAGCGGTTCCGGCATCGGATTTGTCCAGTTGGTGCGAGTGAAAAAGTGGTACAGTGCGAAGATGGTCAGCGTACCCTTACCGAGTCGACGTGTCCCAAAACCGTTAATAATCATGCTGTGTGGTGTGATACCGATCATATCATGTACCATGAACCCTAATTCGGCACGGACTCTTGCAACCATAATTCCCAATAGAAAGTAGGTCCCGAAAAAAATTGGTATCACCCACAACGACATCCCTGCTTTGTAAGAAAAAACCGTCAAGAAGACCATCCCAATGACAACGCCTCCGACGGCGAGGCGATACGGCATCGGCTCGCGAGAGTCATCCAGTTGTGAGGCAGATCCGCGCGATTCCAACAGATGACGCACTAACCCTTTGAGATGTGATCGTCCCCTCCAAAGTATAAATACTAATATCGCCGTATAGGCACCGAAAGCCTGCTCGCTGGCATAAGGGAAGCGTGGGAGATTCCGCCAACCCGTTATACCACCGACCATCAGTTCAATCTTGTAAATCCAGAAAAACACCCAACATGAAAACAGAAGTTCGAGCGGTATGAGGAAGCTAATCCCGATAACAAAAGGGTAGAAAGAGATCCGTACTCCACCCATCGCGTTCCAGGGGCGATGCGTAAAGTATTGATGGATATCCTGACGCTTAATCGGGATATAGGGAACGGAAGGGTAGAGTGAGTTTAGAATGTTCACCGTGACAATCACTGAGATGATGCCGAACCCCAGCCACATTAGCTTGTTTCTAAAAAACCTCGATCGCGGATGGGCCATTTCGAGCGGGAGTTGAATGATCGGGTAAGTCAATCGTTCAC
This sequence comes from Candidatus Poribacteria bacterium, assembly GCA_022826645.1. Taxonomy (GTDB): domain Bacteria; phylum Poribacteria; class WGA-4E; order WGA-4E; family PCPOR2b; genus PCPOR2b. Next base: position 45,420 of record JAJDUM010000003.1, on the reverse strand, counting down.
GTTCCGCCCACTGTACCCGCAACAGTGTGTTGATGCACACCATTACAATCATCATCACCAATATGAACAAAATCCACGCAAGGGCGGGGATCAGCCATGCGTTAAAATTGTGCCTGTTGAAGAGACTGGAATCACCTTCATAGTAAGCTGTGAGCGCTTTTTCGTCGGAGACGGTAAGCCATTGGGGAAGCTGCTTGAAAAACAGTTGTTGCCATTCGTTTTCGATTGTTGCGAACCGAAACGGATGCCCCATAAGTGGGATCAAGACCTCTATGCAGTCGTACGAACAGACGCAGGAGACAATACACAGCATGACATAGGTTGTCAACAATTCCTGCTGGGAAAGCCCGAGTATGGGGGAGATTTTACTGAGTATGTACTGAATCAGAATCAGCCAAAAGAAGATAAAAATCACATTTGCGTACGGATGGATAATCGTTGGGCAAGTATGACGAACCACTTCCAGTTGTATGACCCAAGCCACATTAATCGGGGTGAGCAGCAGCGTGGTCAGGAGGGATTTGAGCGTTAAGCCGCTTTGTGGGGTGTCAGAGGTATCTTTCAATTGTCGCCTCTACAGTACGAGAACGCCGGACTGGGCATATGAATGCAGCCCGGACTTACACAGGAAGGTAATGGACTCGGAGAAATGAGGCATATATCAAATACTAAATTCGATCCTTGACTTTAAGCGCTTGATTATACTAAAATCACCAAGTATTGTACTCGATTTCTGGATAAGATTCAATTGTGACTTGTACGAAGAAATATGGGATTGAGGGAGGCAGACCAGAATGAAACTCGGCGTCATTACCAACGGTATCAGCAGGGACCTTGAGCACGCATTGCAGGCGATGAATAAAGCAGGGCTCAAATATGCCGAACTCCAGTTCCTTTGGGACAAGGAGGTCGGCGACCAAACGCCGGAAGAGATCCAAAAAATAAGAAATCTGGTTGCACAGTATGGGGCGGAGGTCTCTTGTGTTTCCCGTCATAATTTCTCAGGACTTCCTGTGATGGAAATTGAACCGGGGGATACCATCTATCAGGAACACATGGCGGGACTCCAACGGTGTATCCGCATCGCCCAAGTGTTAGGAAGCAACTTAGTGAGAATCATGAGTTATCGCAAAGAGATGATCATCTTCGGTGCGAATGGTGCGGAGGAATGGATCGCCAGTACAGGCGCTTGGGATAAGCTGCTAAAGCTCATGGAAGCCCCGGTAAAGTTAGCCGAAGCGGAAGGTGTTACCCTCGTAGTTGAAACCGGAAACAACGCGATGATAACATCGGGCGTTCTGGCGAAAAAACTGATCGACGACTTAGGGAGCAAGCATCTCAAAATCCTATGGGATATTCCCAACAGTATGTATTGTACAGAAGTGCCGTACCCGGATGCCTACGAGCAGATTAAAGATTATATCGGGCATATCCATATCAAAGATTGCCAAGCTGACATCTCACGCGCAACAGTTCGCTTCTGCCGGCTGGGAGAAGGAGATGTCGCCCCATACCTTGAAGGGATCGCCAGCGTGCTCCGGCGTGACAATTATCAAGGGGGCATCTCCCTCGAAAGCGTCTATCGACCGGATAACGGGACGTTTGAGGATGGATTTTGGGAATGCCTGCCAGAATTCAAGCGACTTTTTGAATGAGGTAGTGGGCACGCTCTGTTTCGAAGGGGAGAGGATAAAAATGAAATCGTATAACGTAGGCATCCTCGGTAACTGTTGCACACACGGCGCAGGCATCTGCAGCATGTTCAAGAGCAGATCCGATACGCGTGTGATCGCCGCATACGAAGAAAGTCCACGTCGTGCCGAAGAGTTGCAAGGCGTTTTCGATGCACCTCTGTCAAGTTCTTATGAAGCGGTTATCAATCACCCGGAGGTGGACTTCGTTGCCGTAACCTGCGATCCGGGGGACAAGGCAAAGATGGTCGAACGTGCCGCTGCTGCGGGCAAACACATCTTCCTCAACAAACCGCTCTGTGAAAGTTTGGACAGCGCGCGCCGTATCGCTAAAGCCATCAAAACCCACAACGTCCATTTCGTGCACGATATCCCAATGGTCCGTTTTGTGCCAGTCTACGCAAGGTTGTTGGAAGATATGCAGGCGGGAGTGCACGGCGCGGTGATGGGCTATCACCATCTCTTCGGGATGAACTTTCCAACCGATTTTGATTTAGCGGCTGCGTGGCCAGAACGGCTTGATCCGCCCCACAAATCCGGCGGCGGAGAGATGACCAACATGGGCTGCTATGCGATTGACTACGCGGTTGCACTGTTTGGTTGTCCAAAAAGCGTCACCGCAAAGTGGCGCAAACTCTGGGACGTCTACGCAGATGCCGATGTCGAGAACTTCGGACAGATTGTCCTTGACTACGATGATTTTTTCGCGTTTCTTGAGGTCGGCAAGCAACGGTTGACTAAAGACCGTCGTCACAGCAATTCAATGACCGTCAACTTTGAAAATCAGACGATGTTTATCGACGCGAGTGCACAGGTCGTTACAACCAACCATGTCCTTCAAGATTACGATCAGTTTGTCGAAGGGGCGACAGTTGTTGGTTCAGTGGAACAGTTAATTGACGCAGTCGAAAACGGCACGCCTCCGACGAGCAACATCGAAACCGCGCTCATCGCTGTGGAAACACTCATGGCGGCGTATCATTCGATAGTTGAGGAACGGACTGTAACATTGCCGTTGTCGTCTGGCGAAAATCCGTTGATTGCGGCAGAAAAATTTAGTACATAATGTGCAATGAACCGTGTCAAGATAATTTAGGATAGGTCCCCTTACATATTACTCGTTACGCACTGTTCTCTTGAGGAGGAGAATCACATGGCAAAAAGAATTTTAGAACAACTGGCTGACGGCATCGTCCTCGGTGACGGCGGTTACATCGTTGAATTGGAGAGACGTGGCTACGTCGTCGCAGGCGCATTTACCCCGGAATTAGCCGTTACCCATCCCGGCGCGATCCGGGAAATGCACCGTGAGTTTCTCATGGCGGGTGCTGAAGTTCTACAGGTGATGGCGTTCTACGGCAGCCGCGAAAAGTTGGAGACGGTCGGCTATGCCGACAGGACCTTTGAAATTAACCAAGTCGCAACCCACATTGTCAAAGCGGTTGCCGGTGATAAAGCACTCGTCGCAGGGGATCTAAGTGCGACATGGAAATGGGAAGCGGACAGTCCATCTTCACAGGCGCTGGTCACAGAAATGTTTGATGAACAGATCGATGCCCAAGCAGGGGTGGACTTCTTCATCGGGGAGACCTTCTGGTACCTGGGTGAGGCGCTTCTGTGCCTTGAACGCATCAAAGCAAAGACGGATCTCCCTTCGATGATAACGATGTCCTTTCGCGGTAGCAACCAAACCGACGACGACGTAACCGCGGCCGAATGTGCCAAGCGTCTGCACGATGCAGGGGCAGATATTGTCGGTGTCAACTGCATGAGAGACCCTGAACGGACATATCCGATCATTGAGGAGATGCGTAACGCCACCAGTGCCTATCTCGCTGCACAGCCCGTAGCGTTCCGATGCTCCGATGAAGTTCCTTGGTTCACGGGCACGCCAGCTTTCCCTGACCGCCTCGATCCGACCCAACTCACGCGCTACGAGATGGAGGCGTTCGCGTCCAAAGCGAAGAACATGGGTGTGAATTACATCGGGAGCTGCTGCGGCAGCGGTGCCAGCCATGTCCGCGAGATGGCACGAGCACTCGGCAAGTATGACGAGCCGGAGGTCTGGGAACCGAACCCCGACGACCCTATGAGCGAGACCGAGTTCAATTGGAAGCGACGCCAGCCTGAAAACGCCTAAAAGCACGAATCAACAGATTATTCTGACGTAAGTTGCAAGTCGTTGAAAATCCATCGGTTTTTCCGTAGGGGCGGGGTCTCCCTGCCCGGACGTTTTAGGTTTTGGTCAGGTTGTAGGGACAACCCCCCGGTCGATCCCCGATAAACCGTCCGTACCGAAACCAGGGGGACAGGCGGGATTAAGAAATTTGTGCTTACCCATCTTTAATCTTTCTCTTTTATTTGCGTAGATTCGCGTTAATTCGTGGATTTAATTGCTTGCACTTTCCTTTCACATCAACTGACCTTTTAACTTATTCGCGACAGGGAGAAAATAATCATGGCTGCACCGGAATTTAAACATCTGTTCACACCCCTGCAACTCCGCCATGCGACGGCAAAGAACCGCATCGTTACCTCGGCACATGCGGACGCGTTGGCGGAAGATGGGATGCCAAAAGAGAAGGCACGACGTTACTACGAGGAAAAGGCAAAGGGCGGTGTGGGCGTACTGATGTGTTTCGGCTCGGCAGGGGTGCACCCAACCTCACCGGCGCAGGACTGGAACGGCGTGGAACTGTTCGAGGACCGCGTAATTCCACACCTCGCAGAGTTTGCCGACACAATGCACGCCTACGATGTGCCAGTCATTTCGCAGATTACCCATCGCGGACGACGGGGACGGAGCGTTGATCGTCTGCATCGGATGTATGGTCCCTCTCCTGTCCGTGAACCGAACCATCGCGAAACCCCACACACGCTCGACGAGGAAACGATGACCGAGTTTGTCCAAGCCTTCTCAGACGCAGCGTGGCGGTTGAAGCAAGGGCACTTTGACGGTTGCGAAGTCAACGCGAGCCACTGCCATCTGATCGATCAGTTCTGGACCCTCAACGTGAACCAGCGGGGCGATCAGTACGGCGGGGCGCTCCCCAATCGTCTCCGTTTTGGGGTACGGGTCCTTGAGGCTATCCGCGGCCGGTGTGGTGACGATTTTATCATCGGTATCCGTATGACGGGCGATGATTTCACCAAGGGCGGTCTGGACAATGCAGTGATGCGAGAGATCGCGGCAAATCTGAACGCGCTCGGAATCCTCGATTACTTCAGCGTCATCGGGGGGACTGCCGAAACCTTCGTCGGTGAAGCGGCGGCGGTGCCGGACATGACCTTTTCACATGCGACATACGCGCCGTTGGCAGCCTCGATTAAGGAGGTGGTTTCCGTGCCCGTCATCACAGCAGGACGAGTAACACATCCGATGGAAGCGGAGAGCATCGTCGCAAACGAGCAGGCGGATCTGGTCATCATGACCCGTGCGATAATCGCTGATCCGCAAGCACCTCAGAAGGCAATGGCGGGTCAGTTAGATGATATCCGATTGTGTCGAGGCTATAACGAGGGCTGCATCGATCGCATCTATACTGGGCGCGGCGTGACATGCGTGCAGAACGCAACGATAGGCAGAGAAACCGAATTGGGAGCACTCACACCGGCGGAACAACCCCGCAAAGTGGTGGTGGTTGGTGGCGGTCCCGCCGGGCTTGAAGCCGCCCGTATCGCACGATGGCGTGGACACGAAGTTGTGTTGATGGAGAAAGGCAACGAGTTGGGCGGTCAGGCATTGATTGCCGCTAAAGCCCCATTGCGCGGAGAATTCTCAGGTGCAACAGAATGGATGGCGGAACAGTGCCGGAAAGCTGGCGTAGAAGTTCGACTGAACTGCGCAGCAACCGTTGAATCAATTCTGGACGAAACCCCCGATGCCGTGGTTGTAGCGACCGGCGCGCGTCCACTAACGCCGGATGTCCCCGGTATTGAAAACGCAATAGATGCGTGGTCTGTCTTGAACGGTAGGAGCCCAATAGGTGAGCGTGTCGCCGTGATTGATGAGGAATACGGCTTCCAAGGACCCAGCGCCGCGGAACTACTGCTTGACGCAGGAAAATCTGTGGAAATCATCACACGCATGGAGGCAATCGGCACAATGCTCGGGGCAACAACACGCCCACCGGTATATCAGCGTCTGTTCAGCAAAGGGATTGCTATCCACCCGCACCTACATGTCAGTGCGATTGAGGAGGATACCCTCATCACTGAAAACGCTTGGACTGAGACTAGGGGGGAGTTGAACGGTTACGACGCGGTCGTATATGCGTTTGGTGGCCAAGCGGTCGACGAGCTATCCCAGTCGCTCCCAGACGAGGTAACCTGCTTCGTCGTCGGTGATGCCTTTGCACCGCGTACGCTCCAGCACGCGGTTATGGAGGGTCATACCTTCGCACGGAAAATTTGACGGTCTAACGGGTCTACGTTCATCTGCCTCATTGCAGATTTCTGGATTAAGGATAATTCACTTTGCAAGAAACACCAATCCCCCGAGAGCCATAGTTGCTAAGTTCTGTTGACATTTCATCGCAACCAGACAATCAAGCGGGGTGCACAGACAAGCGGCTGCCCTAATTTTCAGTTTATAAATTCTCCGATGGCTACTTTGGCGGCGTTTGTAGTCTTTTGAGAACCCTCTTTAGAAAATCGGTGTTGTTTTTCAGTTTTTGGGAATTTACGCTGGAAGTGTCGTCCGTTTTTTTATGAGTGACGTGGAAAATAAAATCGTTACTGAACATTCCATCCGGATTCTGAATCTGTAGGAAGTGCATCCCGTCCATAGGTAATGTTTCCAATTCGACAATGATATCCACGTCAGAGAAAGCCCCTTGCTGAGAAATAAGGGTGCCAGGTACTCGTCTCCCATCAACGATAAGATGTGCCCCTTCCTGAATGTGCCTACCACTGATTGTCATGATAGTTTTGTCAGGGTATAGAATCGGAAATTTTTGGCGTCCGCTTTGCGCTTGAATCGGTCCCCACGTCCAAATACCCGGCTGCGGATTGTCTAAACCGACCTTTGCACCATGTCGAGCGGTGAAAGTGCCGACGAAGTGTCCATCAGCAGCAAGCGAAAGCAACGCTGTTTGGGTAAAAGATTTACGGATTTTACCTATTTCGACATAGACCCCCTCTTTGAAATCAAACGTGACCTGCGTAGCTTCTTTGTTGGTAATGAAGACACCTTCACCCTGGAGCACGATGCCACCTTCAGTAGCAGATTGCTCCAGCGCACTTAATAAGTCGTTAGTGGATGGAGCCACAGCAGATGATCGGTTCAAAGTGATTTGTCGAGCGAAAGCCCCAGAGAACCCGGTACTGCCTTCCAACACCATGTTCCATACTGGGTCGAAACGTTTTCTGTGTCGCCAAGAAGATCTCCACATATTTTGTTCAGGTATTCCAAGTTCAGCTGCTGCACGATAGGCATCAAAGTCAATTAAGTTCAGCAGTCCCTGCGGAAAGAGACGCCAGCGATCGTGGGCACCCCGCCAGGTGGGAGCATCCCTTCCGGTGTCCGGGGTATTGGTGCTCACCCAAAACGGCATACGGTGACAGTCTCCGCAGACATTGGGCTCGGGTTTCCCTTGTAGATCGCCATCGATATGAAATAGCTTGAATCCTTTTGCTGCATTGTTTGATAGGATGTCTGTGTAAGCACGCCTTTGCGCGGGTGGATAAAAGACACTCAATAGGAATTTTGCGAGGTCATCACGTTCGGCTCCGGTTAATGCCCCGCGTTTCCCCTCATCGTTTACAACATGAGCCCCCACCAAGCTCATAGTCGTGGCAAGCGTCCTATCTATCAGATGTCGAACGCTGCTTTCCGGGTCGCCAAGTACACTGTTAGGCGGAACCAGCCGATAGATATTGGCACTGTTATTGCCCCCGTAGGGGTCACCGAGGGTGCCATCCCAGTGGTACGGTTCAGTATCACGTAACCCACGAATCGGTTGCGTGGTGCGCGGCATAATCTGGGTGGCACCCGTGACAATCGGCGTGTCCAACACCCAGATCAACTGATCAATATGTCCATCAGGGTGGCAACTTGCACAGGAGAAGGTGCCAGTCGTAGATGCGTCGGCATCATTGAACACAATTCGTCCGTGCTTAACTGCTGGAGGTGTGGGATCGTGTAGCGGAACAGTCGCGACGACCTGTGGATGAACAAGATCAGACAGATCGACGAGGGATACTGTATTGGCAACGGCATTGAAAATCCAAGCACGGAACGGATTGCCGGCAGCATCAGACTCAAGCGCAATGCCTCGAGGTGTCGCACCAACATCAACACGACCAAGAATCTCACCGCTTGTTGCACTGACGGTAAAGAGTTTGTTCGACCCAGCCGCCGTTACAATCAGGGTGGAGTCATTATTGCTAATTTGAATCGCAAAGGGTGTAGCTAAAGCCTTACCGGGTGAGGGATGCAGGGGTGGCAACGGTTCAAGATCGATAAACTGTGGATCTTCAGCAGAATCCTCGTTGAAATCAACCCTCGTAATCCGGTTCAAATACGCCCGATTCCCCAACTCTGCCAAACCGTGATTTTTTGTGCCAGCGAGACTGTTGACATAATTACGGGCATCTGTTTGGGCAATGAATACACGTCCTTTAGAATCAACTGTGATACCATACAGCAACGTTCCAAGGGTGTCAGCCACCTCAACAAGTTCGTCAGTCTTGGTATCGAATACGAACAGGTCCCGATCCGGTACTTTCGGGTGTTTGACGATGTCCACAACAGCACCTATTAACAGACTGTTGTCGCTTTCCATTACATGTTTCTGGGAATCAAAGGTAATCAGTACCCCATCAATCGGACCTGTACCACCAGAGAGCTGCGTTTGGTTGTTCGATTCAAAAGGGATAACGTAGAGGCGGTCGCCGCGGACAGCGATAGCTCTCGGATCTTGCGCTGTGATGGAAAGCCTTTTTTCAACTTGGCGTGTGGTCACGTTGATTACAGCAACCTGATTTTCTGAGGATAGCGCGACGTATGCTTTGTCATTGCTCGCAAAGGCAATGCCTACCGGTTCGTCGAACCGGGTTGCCCGGGTGTCGGGATCAAAGTCTTGCACTGTGGCGATAACCTGAAGCCACGTCGGGGTTGCAGGGTTGGTATCGACGATGCTTACCGAATCCGAAATGTGATTCGCAACCCAGATTTCCTCCCCATCAGGTCGCACGGCGACACTGACCGGATCAATACCGACGTTAATACGTTTGACGATGGTGTGCGTGCGGATATCAATTACATCTAGCGTATCCGCTGGTGTGTTCACGACAAAAACGTGGGGACCGTTCACAACAATCGGAGAGGCGTACGGACTTATAAACGTCGGATGGCCGATGGGGGTGGACGATTTGAGGATGCCTCCCACGGTATCAGTAATCAAGAGAGTCTGCTTGTTCAGCGTATGTTCTGGTTGCCCTTGTGCCTGTGCGATGCTACACGTGCCAAACAACGCCGTCAACATTAGGAAAAAAGCAAGTCTCTTCACCTTTGTTCCTTTCTTCACCTTTTGCACTTTCTCCAAGAAAAATGCCCACAGACCACTCAAACCGGCGCATCACTGATTGCTAAACAACTGCTTAAATTCCGGCAAACATTCCCAAAACCCATCTCCAAATATCCCGTTATCGGGTCGATAGACACTTTCGCCTCCCGGTAGGTGCGGTTTCCTAACCGCACCGGTGCCGACTTAGCCTGCCCCGATTTATCGGGGAGCATCTCCCGATATATCCCGATTCATCGGGATGAATCGGGACAGGCGGAACGGGACTCGATAAATCGGGATTTGGAGTGTCTCATTAATTCTAAGATCCACTATAGTTCGAGTATAATTTAGACCATGAACCCCCTTACTACGAATTGGATTGCCTACCATTTAATCTCCTTCACCTCTACTGATTCCGGAATGGTGAAATTCAGCATTGGATTAGGCGGATCTACGTTCGCCTGTGGATTACTATAGACAATCTTTTCATGCCGAAGCACTTCAGATTTCGTGCCATATGCACTAAATGTAACCTTCATTGGGATATAGTTTATGCCGATTTTGCTATGGTTCTGATAGCGCGTTTTTGCAATGAGATGACCTTCTGTATTTTTGACTTCGGCAGAAATGAGTCTATCATCGCGTTTGCCAAGTATGATAATACCGAGTTTATCTTTCTCCTTCTCAGGTGGATCCCAATAGGTGTAGATTACCCCATCGACCACATCGTGTCTGTCCAAGGTATATCCCATTAATGCTGTCAATCCGTACACCGCTTGTGTAGCTTGGAGAATGGATTCAACAAGCGGAAGTGGGACTGGTCCCTCGGAGATAAAACGGAACGCCTGTTTCTCCACAGGATAATAGATTTCTAAGATGTTGTCCTTCGCAACCATTATCTGCTTGACCGGTTGGGTAACCTCAATAGTAACTCGCCACTTTGCTACATCGTAGTGTAGTATGCCTACAATGTGTTCCGTTTTCTCATTTTCGGTTAATTTGCGCGTAAAGTCTAAGGAGAGGTTCTTCAACGGTGCAGCGTGGAGCACGTGGGTGAGGAAAAGTATGAGTAAAAGCGTGATGAGGAATTGAAGGTTTTTAGGCATCTATTTTTTAAGGGATAGCCTGATGGTTAACATTTACCACCATGCGTCTGTAAATAAGCATCTAAAAAGCACACCAACCACCAAAAAGACTTCCACCACCGCCGCTACCAACGATGCAACCGTCATCAATATCATTGATGATAAGACACCCTATCACCAAGCACACAACAATGCCTATCCCTACCGCTGCTGTCGTTTGATTCTCAGTTTGTTTCTGATAGTAAGCTGATGTGTAAGCGAAAATATACGTCGGTGGTTTTCCCACAAGCCGTTCTGCAGGAACAGGTGCTTTTATCGTTCGTGCCATAACGACACCGATAATGTTGAGAAAACAGCCGTCCATGAACCAACCCGTTTTATTCACATCATTCTCTGCATCGGCAATTGCTTGTGCGTTAGCTCCAGCTTCTATATCGGCTTTGTTTATGGGTTTTTGTTGCGCGTAGCTAACGAAAGGAATGCTGAAGATTAGCACTGCCATCAAAAAAGCAAAGATACGAAACGTTGAATCAATTTTCACTGTGTATCTCCTTATTGTAATGGACGTGACTACCTATCGCCCTGCTAGAACTTTGCAGGGCGGGTTAGGAAGTTCTATCTACAAATTATAGGTTAATTTTTTTGCACAGCATGATACTTCATAAGAGTTGGGTCTCCCAACCCTTTGTTTACGCATTAGAAACGGTTTCGGGCTGCCGTAGGTCAATTGTCCAAAATCGACAATATATAAATCTTGACACTCAAAAAAAGTAGTAGGCATACTCCGTATGCCGTAACCCTTGTGCAAATTACGGTCCGTTTCTTAATCCCGATTTATCGGGGGTGGAGCGTGCCTATTACTTCAAAATCAACATCTTCCGTGTTACTGAGAAGTCAGAGGCATTCAAGTTGTAGAAGTAAATGCCAGAGGCAACCTGCTTACCGGAGTTGTTACGCCCATCCCAGTACGCCGCTGTGGAACGCGTCATATAGAACCCTTGCGGCTTGAAACCAAGGGCCAATGTCCGGACAATACCACCAGATGTGTCGTAAATTTGGAGCGTGACATCTGCCGACGTTTCAAGCTGGTACGGAATCCATGTTTCAGGATTGAATGGATTTGGGAAGTTCTGTCCCAATAGCGTCTCGGCAGGGTGCATATTACCGACAGTCAGCGACACGGTCACATACGCTTTCTGAAGATTCTCAACCCCAACCTGATGCCGAAACGGACCCGATACGATAGTGTTCCCTTCATCTATCAGAGCTATCTCTAGGGTATCGCCCGCTTCGATGATCCGATTTCTTGACAGGTCTGCCCAAACTGCATTGAAATCCCTGTCATCGCCAGTAACCTGCCGTGTTGCAACTTCGCCAGTGCGGAGATTTTTCGCAACCACCGTGTAGGATACACCCGCTACAGTCTCTCGTAGATCACCGCTAACGACAAACGCCCACCCGGTGCTTGGGGGTTCGGCACTCGGTGCAGCGGCTGTGTTTTGTATCGCATTGCTCCACGCCGTCCCCTTGAAGGTGACTGTGCCGCCGCCGGGGACGTTGACGATGTAGCCCTGTCCTCCTTCAATGGGGTAACCCTCGCCCGACTGGTCTGCGGTGAACCCAACAAACTCTTGGCTCGCTGTGTCTAACTGAATCACCACTGTCGCACCAAGCATCTCTGCAAATGTCCGGGCCGTGTAAGGGTGGGATGGCATCAGGGGCAAGGAGATCATGTTCAAACCTTTAGCCAACGCCATTTCAAAGAGATCCGTCACAGGGGGCTTTGGTTTCACAGGAGGGACAACGGGTTCAGTGGCAGCTGCGGGTCGGGCGATAAACCCGTGCCTGCGTCCATCGGGGGTGTCATAGTATCCGATGACAGAGCTATCCTGATTGATATTCCAGCCGTGTGTACCGACGCTACCGGGAAATTGTAACTCGTGTATCCCTTGCAACGTGCCGATGTATGTGCGTGGAATATCACCCTCCGCTTTGGATCGAGTGACTGTAATCCCCGCATCATTGATTCCGTGCACAAACAGGTATTCCAATTTTACGGGTTGCGGCAGGTCGATAGACCGAATACTGCCATCCGGGGAACGGATATAGGCATGATAGACGCCTTCGGCATCTATGTAGCTGCCCGCAATACCACCCCGGGCGTTCACAAAATCGGCATAGGTTGCTGTTGCACCGGGATACTCAACGATTATCTCTCCTGAAAAACCACGGCGAATGCCTGAAGCATCTATAAAGTTACCTGTCAATACCCCTGTCGCGTCAGAAATGCCATAGATGAAGGTTTCGATAGCATCGGGAAAGTCGTATTGACGCAACTCACCATTTGCTAAGATCACGCCGTGGTGCAGCCCTTCGCTATCTTGATAGTATCCAGCGGCTATCCCATCATTGCTCAGTGCATAGAAATAGGTGTGCTGCGAGCCGGGGAAATCGTAGGTCGTAAAAACACCTTCTATCAGCGTAAAACCGACTATCTTTTCACCATCTGTGCTCCACGTGTTGCCTGCATAGTCTCCAAAATCGCTACTCGCTGTCAATTCTAGGAAATCTACGCCCGCAATTTCAATACTCTTATAAGTCCAGTCGCCACCGGCGACGTTGGCAATGGTTCTATCGTCCACTGCGGGTCGGGCGATGAAACCGTGTGTGCGTCCATCGGGGGTGTCATAGTTGCCGACGATAGAACCGTCTTGATTGATATTGTAGCCCTCCGTGCTAACGCTACCGGGAAAGCGCAACTCCGTTCGCCCGGTGAATGTACCGACATAAGTGCGTGGAATATCACCGGACACTTGGGCGCGGGCAACGTAAGTCCCTGCGTCATTGATACCGTGAACAAAATAGTAGTCCAGATTCGCTGCGTCTGAAAGGTCGATAGATGTAAACCTGTTGCTCGGGGGACGGATGTAGGCATGATAGATACCTTCAGCATCTATGTAGCTGCCTACAAGACGACCTGCGCTCACAAAATCGGCATAGGTTGCTGTTGCGCCGGGGAACTCAATGATGGTGTCGCCTGTAAAACCGCGGCGAACCCCAGTAGCGTCTATAAAATTGCCTGTCAGGGCACCGGTTGCATCACTGATACCATATATCTCCGTTTGGACGGCACCCGGAAAATCGTATTGCCGCAGCTCGCCATTTTCTAAAATCACGCCGTGGTGCAGCCCTTCGCTATCTTCGTAGTGTCCGGCAGCCTGCCTATTATTACCGAGCGCGTAGAAATAAGTGTTCTGTGAGCCGGGGAAATCGTAGGTCGTAAAAACGCCATCAATGAGGGTAAAGCCGACTATCTTTTCTCCGTCAGGGCTCAGGGTGTTGCCGGCGTAATCCTCAAAGTCGCTGCTCGCTGTCAACGCTAAAATGTCTACACCGGGGACATCAATCGTCTCAAAAGTATAGTTGGAGCCGCCGGGTGCGACAACGGTTTCACCGTTGACCTGTGCAGCATTGTTCCCCAAGAAAAAGGAATTGAGACAGATGAACAACGTAAAGGTGTAAAACAAAATACTGGTTTTAATCTGAGTGATCATCATGAAAATCTCCTTTAAAGTATTTTCTGTACTAAGGTTTGTATAATTTTAACCTAAGTTGCTAGTTGATAAATTAAGCATCAAAAACCGAGTTTTTTACAGATGCACAGCTAACCCCCTCAATCCCCCTTATCAGGGGGACTTTAGAAACTTGGCAAAGGTCGGCGTTGTTCGCTTTTGTCCAATGGAATGACACCGTAAAGCCGATGATAAATGCTCTTCGGTTTCATGACCTCTATCTCCAAGCGTATCCGCTTCAACACCATAGGCAACCATCTTCTTTCTTGATTAAAGCACGCCGTGAGGATTTAACTTGCGCTGTCTGATCCCCACTAAGATTTGTTCTCGGTTTTTGACAGTGGTTTTGTTCAGATGCTTGCCGAGCCGATGTTTCAGTACTGCTCAACTGCATTCCTTACTGCTCAACTGCATTCCTTGACTAGAAAATGGAACTCCGTATCACCAATGTCATTCCATATCGCTCACAATGAATTGACAAGTAGCATCAGAAGCGAATATGCCTACTTCAGAATCACCATCTTCCGCGTGGCGGAAAAGTCGCCTGCGGATAGATGATAGAAGTACACACCACTTGCGACCTGTTCGCCCAACCCGTTCCGCCCGTCCCAGTAGACCGCCTTCGACCGACCCTCATAGAACGCTGCAGTCTGATGTCCCACGTCGATTGTGCGGACAGTCTGACCGTTTAGGTCATAGATGGTCAGGGTGACAAAGGCATCCTCCGCCAACCGATACGGAATCCACGTCTCCGGGTTGAACGGATTTGGATAGTTTGCCAAGAGTTGGTTCTCTGCGGGTATCTCGTAGGCAACCAATTCTGGCAACTGAATCCAACTTCGCTTCACATCTTCAGCCGTAACGGTATACCGCAACGGCTTCACACCGATAAACGGATTGGGAGACTGAGCGGAGATTTCGATGACATCCCCAACCGTAGCGGCGCGTCCTGTTTCTATATCAACGACGGTAGACCGATAATCTGCCTCATTGGCTGCGGTAACAGCGGCAACTGCTCTGCCAGTTGATAGGTTCTTGACGGTTACCCGGAAGTTTGGCACCTTTAAGCCCGTTTCTTCGTCAAGAATTGTACCTCTCAATCCCAAAACAGGGGTGGTATCCCCCATTTCGACACCCTTGAGTGTTACCGGTGGGGCGGCAGCGGTTCTTGGATCATTAGCCCACGCATCACCGGCGATATCAACCGTCGCGGTTCGTGAAGCGGTCATGATAAAGGCTTGTCCTCCAGTGATTGGTATATCGCCAGAATCACCCGCCTGCCCGACCGCTTTGAACTCACCACCATCAGTGAGGATAATCACAGGGACGTTACCGCCGATCCCGTCGAGCGTGAACAGGTCGCTGACACGGTTGATTCTTGAATCGTTCAACGGAAGTCCCACAACGTTAAGCCCAGGGTTTAGGGTGATTTCGCTGATTCCATTTGTCCCTAGCGCGGTGCCACGCAGACGAACTTCGGTCTGCGTTCTCATACCGGCGATAACACCTTTGTCGTCAGTTAATGCTACGTCCGCGGGACCACCTTTATCGGAAGGGACAAAATAACTGAGCCAACCTTGTTGGGAATCATAGGTGATGAGGAAGTTGACGACACCTGCACCACCGAGTGTATCGTAGAGGTGGCCAACCGATTCGATGATCTGTTCTACTCCGTTGACCTCTGTCACCCTTAAGGGGATGTGAATCAAGCTGATTCCTGCTGGTATTGACAGGGTGTATTCTGACGTCGTCGGTATCAGGTTCTCCGCGCGCACCTCAACCCCTCTACTTCGGAGTGCGGGAATGTGTGTGTTGATGGAAGCGGAATTGAGGGGATTCTCGCTAACATTCACCCTGTCTCCACTCCCTAATCCTGTATTTTCGACTAAAGGCGAGATGTCAGAAATGTTGTTTTCCTGAAGCCGCAGCAGCGTCAGATTGGTTAAGCCTTCCAGAGGAGATATGTTTGTGATGGAGTTGTTCTCAAGCCACAGTTCTGTCAGGTTGGTTAATCCTGCCAGAGGCGATATGTCGGATATAGAATTGTCATGGAGAGACAGGTGTTCTAGGCTGGTTAAGTTTGCCAGGGGTGAGATGTCGGATATTATGCTCTCCCAGAGAGACAGGAATGTCAGGTTGGTTAAACCTGCCAGAGGCGATATGTCGGATATGGGGTTGTTGAAAAGAAGCAGTTCTGTCAGGTTGGTTAATCCTGCCAGAGGCGATATGTCGGATATGGCGTTCTCCCCAAGATTCAGTCTTGTCAGGTTGGTTAATCCTGCCAGAGGCGATATGTCGGATATAGAATTGTCATGGAGAGACAAGTGTTCTAGGCTGGTTAAGTTTGCCAGGGGTGAGATGTCGGATGTTATGTTCTCCCCAAAAAACAGGTGTGTCAGGTTGGTTAAGTTCGCCAGAGGTGAGATGTCAGACATGGGGCTACCTGAAAGCCACAGGTGTGTCAGATTGGTTAAGTTCGCTAGAGATGAGATGTCGGATATGGAGTTGCCCCAAATCTCCAACCATGTCAGATTGATTGCGTATTCCAGCCCGGTTAGGTTAGTAATGTTGCGGTTAGGGGCATCAAGTATAGTCAACTTTGCCATATCCGAGGCGGGGATTGGGTCAGAAGGCAAGTACCCCAGATCGTTCCAAATTGCCGCACGGAGGTTGGAGTCGGGGATATTCACCGAAAACTCAACGGCAACCCCTCTGCTTTGAAGTGTGGGGATGTGGGTGTTGATGGAGGCGTCATTTAGGGGATTTTCGGTTACATCCACCGTGTCTCCATTCCCTAATCCTGTATTTGCGACGAGGGGCGAGATGTCGGATATGGAGTTGTCTGAAAGCGACACTTCTGTCAGTTTGGTTAAGTTCTCCAAGGCAGAAATGTCGGATATGGAGTTATTGTCAAGATCCAGGTGTGCTAGGTTGATTGCGTATTCCAGCCCGGTCAGGTTAGTAATGTTGCGGTTAGGGGCATCAAGTATAGTCAACTTTGCCATATCCGAGGCGGGGATTGGGTCAGAAGGCAAGTACCCCAGATCGTTCCAAATTGCCGCACGGAGGTTGGGGTCCGGGATGTTTACCGTTTGTGCGGTGGCTGTTAATGGAAGTGAAAAGCATATCAACAGAAATAAACAGAAACGAGCGGGTTGTTTTGTCATGGGGGCATCTCCTATGTGGTTGGGAACGTGATTTGAAATATGTGTAAAAACAAAAATGCTTCACTATGGAATGGAGGGGTAATCGGAATACTAGAAACTTCAATAGCAGTCGATTCTGTTATAATGGTTGGCCGCACCGTGTGCATACAACTCCGTCATTTCTCGATCCATATCGACCTCCTAATTGTCTGACAATCAGTCGATTCACCTAACCAGTGGGTCTTTTGGCTAACTGCCATAAGCTATTGAAAAGGGGGCACATCCTCCATCAAGTGCCCCCCGAATTAGGAGGACCCGTTACTGGGAACCCATACTTGAAACAATGCGGGACCTCCTAATCCCTTATCGTCCTTGTATAATTGGTGGATGAAACAACCAAGACCACAAACGTTGAAGGGCAGACTTCAACGCTTCTGCATTGGGATCTATGTAGAATATGAATAGTTGCCTCATCCATAAGGTAGCTGAATTAAAGAAAAGACTGTGCTATATAGCATAATCCGTGCCAATGCTTGGTCACAGGAGGGCGCCAGCTCTAATAGAAGCCTGCGAGACAGAGAAATCCTTTGATAGGCTTATCTTTGAAGGGTATGCGGACGGATGTGGGTGGACAGAGAGCGTGATCGTGGATGGGATGAGAGTGTCGCAAAATACGACTGTTGAGATGGGTTAAGTGGGGTGGATATCGGCAGAGAGCCTGTAATTATGCGGGCTGCGGACGATTCTGTTGCAGAATACTACGGTATCGCATTTTGCGACATTCAAGAAGAGGAGCTCATAGGTGCATTACGTTGTGATGAGGAAACGAGATGATTCCATTTTCCAGTCTTCACGTTTCGCGTAATGACAAATCGGTGTCAAGCGATTTCTTCGGGATCTTAATCCGAGGTGGGGAGTTGATACAACTTCAATTTTCGATAAAGGGTTGATCGGTCGATGTTCAAGGCTTGGGCGGCCTTGGTGACATTATTGTCCATCACCTTGAGTGCGTGAGCCAGCATTTGACGTTCAAGTTCTTCAAACGGCAGGATTTCTGTTGAGTCAGGGGAGAATAAGGCAGGTTGGGAAGAAATCATTGACGAAATCCGTGTGGGCAGGTTACTCGGTTGTAACAGTTCTGTGGCCTCAAGGAGAACGGCGCGTTCAATGCTGTTTTCCAGTTCACGCACGTTGCCGGGAAAATTATACTGCATCAATAATCGTAACGCATCGGGGGAAATCGCATTAATGGATTTGGTCATATTCTTGGTGTGTTTTTTTAGAAAATGGTCCGTCAAGAGTGGAATATCTTCGCGCCGGTCTCTAAGTGGGGGAACTGCGATTGGGAAAGCGGAGATCCGATAGAACAGATCCTCTCGGAAAGTACCTGCTTCCACCGCAGCTTCTAAATTCTGATTTGTCGCTGTTAGGACGCGGATGTCAACTGGGATATTGGTTGTGCCGCCGACACGCTGGATCCGCCGCTCTTGGAGGACACGCAACAATTTCGCTTGCAGAACCAATTGCATATCACCAATTTCATCAAAAAATATAGTCCCCCGATTCGCCTGTTCAAATTTGCCGATGCGTCTCGTTGCGGCACCGGTGAAAGCCCCTCGTTCATGTCCGAACAGTTCGCTTTCAATGAGTGTTTCAGGTATAGCAGCACAATTGACTGTAACGAATGGCTCCGCCTTTCGAGAACTATTAAAGTGAATTGCGTTTGCGACCAATTCTTTACCAGTCCCACTTTCTCCTGAAATAAGCACGGTGATATCACTTTCCGCTGCTCGTTGCATCAACGCGAACATTGGCTGCATGATTTGACTCTCACCTACAATTTCATCAAAGGAGTGGATCATTTCAAGTTCAGCGCGCAAACCGATCGCATCTTCCGCAGAATCAGGCGCCGTTTCGAACCGTTGCTGATCTGTTATGGTTTGCTGTTGCTTTTGGGCTAACTCTTGTTCGACGTTCCACCTCTCAACGAGGGAAAGCGTAATCTGTTGAACCTCCTCCGGCGCAAACGGCTTTCGGATATACAGTAGTTTGTTCAGCATCTCCATATCACGCAAAATCTCAGGCAGCGGTTTATCTGTGTAAGCCGTCATAATGACCAGCTCGATATCCTTCTCGGTCTGTCTGATCCGACGGATCGCTTCAACCCCATCAATGCCCGGAGGCATTCTGACATCCATGTATGCAGCCGCAATCGGTCGGTTTGATGCCTTTGCCGTGCATATAATCTCGCACGCCTCCTCTCCACTGGTCGCATACAACAGTTCAAAGTTGGGCAGAAAGGAAGTCTTATTGTCTGGCACCTTGTCAAGAAGGGTTTCCGCTAACTTAGCCGTCAATCTCTGTCTGCGATTGGGATTCAACATATCCTTAAAGTCGCTGTGAATCCCGTCTTCATCGTCAACAATCAGCACACGATAATTCCAATGTTCTTTTAATTCCATTAAACAACCTCAGTTGCTATATTCGGAGTTGCCAAAATCTTCCGAAAGATATTCTCCTACGGTATTACCGAGGAGCGGCGCAGCATGATTCGCATGGTTGTGCCTTTGCCAATGCCCTCGCTCAAGGCGTAAATTTTCCCGCCAGATCCGATCACAAAATTGGCGCTCGAATGGAGGCCCAGCCCGGTCCCCGATGCCTTCGTTGTATAACCAGCACTGAAAATCAACTTCAAGTTTTTCTGTGCAATACCAATACCGTTGTCGGTAACATCAAGGCAGAGAAAATCCTCACTGATATAGGCTTTGACCTCGATGTGCGGAGTTTCATTGCGTCCACTTAATCGAGTCAGTTCATCGATGGCTTCAATTGAATTTTTGAACAGATTCACCAACATTTGATGAAATTGACTCTCTTGAACCCGAATCTCTTGGGGCGCGTCCTCGCAGTCGACATGGACTTGGATGCCCCTTTTATCGATTGAATCTTGCTGTAATTTCACCGCACTCAAGATCGCTTTCTGAAGGTCGATATTTTTCCACGTCATACTGGGCTGATTAGAGGACTTTTGCGTGCGGATAATATCATTGATATGCGTGACTCTTTCACTGACACGCTCAAACGTCTCGGTCACATTTTTATTCTGATCCGCAAAATCTGCTGCGAGTGCGATTATAAATGGGAGCACCTGCTGTCCTTTGGGGTCATGTGTGATGTAATTAACCCAATCCCCTTGATGCGCTTTAACCAAGTCAGCAAATGCGAAGAAGTCGCGCATGAGTGGATTACCAACTAAATTCTCTTGGAGCACATCAATTCCGACCGTTACGCTGTTGATTGCGTTGCCGATATTGTGAAGGATGGTCTCGACAATTTCCAACCGGCCTTGTGCGAATGCCTGCGTCAACGCTTCTTCAGCGATGACGCGATGCGTCACATCGCGGAAAACGATTACCCCTCCTTTTTCAGTGTCTTCTTCAGCCTGTAGCGGCCTCCCACTGACGCTAATAAATATACCTTCTGGCACTTCCGGATTGCGCACAAACATCTCTACCTCATCCGATGACTCGCCTTTAAGGGCACGAGCAAGTGGAAGTTCAGCCGCTGGAAAGGGAGTGACTCTATCAGGGAAAAAGAAACCGTAGTTCTCACTCCACTTATCAAGGGTTGTATCTATTGGGCCGATTCCGAGAATTCTTTTGGCGCCTGGATTAAAAATTGTGAAGGCGCCACTTGCATCGGCAGCGATCACCCCATCACTGATACTATTAAAAATGGTATCCGTCAGTTGAACCTGATTTTGTAGTTGCTGCATCGTCTGTTCCAACTGTAGCGCTGCTATTTTGTCCTCTGTGATATCGCGAATAATGACCACGCAGGCTACAACTTCCTGATTCCCACCAAATAAGGGGAAGGCACTAGCCTTTACGTGAATTCCCTCCGGCTGTTTCTCATTGCGGACAAAAAACTCTTCGTCCCTTATTTCCTCACCCCGGGAGATATGCGTGAGAATCTGATCGAATGGAATGCGTGTTTCTTTGTCAGGATAAAAAACACCGTACTGTTTAGCCCATCTGCTGGCGGATGGACCCGGGGGCTCCGCACCGAGCATCTGTTGTATACTTGGATTGACGAACAATACTCGACCTCTTAAATCGATGACGACGATACCCTCATACAGACTAGCAAAAACGGTATTCATCAGTTGGGTTCGGCGGTGTAACTTGCTTATGGTTCGGTTTAATTGCTCCTCCATGCTCTTATACTTAGAGATATCGTGGAAAGTTATAACCATGCCGGCGGATTTTTCCTCCGCCTCTTCGATGGATGTGATGTTATAGTCAATAGGGATCTCTCTGCCAGATTTCGCAATGAGGTAGGTATTATAATCTACCTCGGAAGTAGAAGACAATTCCCCGGCGGTAGCAGATCCTTTTTGGAATGCCTCTATCAGAGACCTGTTTTTTATAAGATCCCCTCCCTTTCTAACATAAATAGCGAAAATATCCGTTACGGGCTTTCCAGCAACTTCTTCCATCTCCCAATCTGTTAAGGTTTCGGCGACCGGATTCATAAATGTTACCAATCCCTTGTTGTCAGTGGCAATCGCGGCGTCGCTAATACCGTTGAGAATCTTAGTAAGGTGCTGTCTGTTTGCCTCCATCTTATGCTTATATAAAGCATTTTCAATGACCATGTATAATTTTCTTGGTCCACAGGATTGAGGGATATACTCAAACGGACTGGTTATCTCTGCTCGTTTTAATAAATCTTCTTTCACCAAGAAAACTGGGTTTGGATAATCAACCAGATATATGGTCGGAATGTCTAGGGAGTTACGTATACGTTTAGCAGCTTCTATGCCATTTATTTCCCCTTCAAGTTCTATATCAATGAGGGCTATATCGGGCTGTATTTCTGCCGCTTTTTCAACCGCTTGTGCTCCGGTTGGGACCACAGCACAAACAGTATATTCTAGCTCTTTGAGGCGGCTTGCAACATTTTCAGCAACGGCCTTCTTGTCTTCAACAATCAGGATGTTTATGTTTTCCATTTTGTTTCCAGCCTTCTGTCATGGAGGTGTGAAAGAAACCTCAGACAATTGAGGGTAGTTCACTGTTCATGACGCAACATCAACTTCAATCCCTTCCGTTTTTCAAAGCGATCAAACACCTCATGCCATTCGGGAAAATCCTTTTCAATCCTCTGCAAAGATACGAGCAATCGCGTCCTGTCCTGCGAGCACCGCGCTAGACTGCTACCTGCCCATGAGCCATGTATCCGGCTTTCGGTGAGTGCGCTGATACCCCCACCGTGTATTCGGTGATAGGTTCTCCCAAGCAATTCTGTCGGGAATCGCCGACATAGGAACGTCCGACCATTCTGTCACAACCAGGGTGTTCATAGTCGATTATTCTTGTTCGCTCATGCTAAGAAATTGTGAAATAGACCCCGTAGGCGGGGCATCTTGCCCCGCCCTCGACTCTACTCCGTCTCCGCAATTGCACCCCGTTTTTACATGAGCTGCCTTGTTAAGGATAATTATACAAATTATCCCGTTCTGGAGGCGTCTCTTGAACGGGTTCTTGGTTGGCCTGAAACTCACGGAGAATACAGTTCACGATCTCTTCGCTATATGCCTGTGCATGGATCCGATTCTGGTTTGCTTCCCACGACATTCGAGCCGCGGCCTCAAAATACTCTGAATGCCTATAGGCGTCTAACATATCAACCCCACGCGAAAACGTCCCGTGTCCCACCCAATAAATGATGTAGCGCATTTCGTTACGTTGATCTGCTGGAAGATCCTCCCCCTTGAAGAGGCGCAGGCTTTCGTAGGAAAGCTCAGGGATGCCCGGCGCCCGCTCCTGTACAAAACCGATCCCCCCAGATTTATCATACATAATCGGAGTCTCCGGTTCGTACCCCCTCAGGAAATCATAAAACCGTGATGCATCCCCGTGTTCACTTCGAGAGATCAGGTTCAAGAACTTTGGCTGTAGATGCACCAACGCTGTGAAACCATCTGCTTCGAGTTGCTCAAAAATTAGCATATAGTGAAACATCTCACTCGTCGGTTTCGGTGGCTTAGCTTGACTTCCATCGAGCGCGGAGAGTGCAGGCGTTCCGAAGCGCATACGGTAGTGCACACCGTCCTCTTCCACTTCAACAATTGTCAGGTTCAGCGCGGGATGTTCCAAGGCAATCATGTCCAACCGTGAACCGGATTTTGTTAAGAGGACATGTCTGCCTGCCAACCCTTTCACAGTGATTGCAGGGGGCAAAGCGTAGCGGGGGGATTGATCGCGTGGGATCAGGCAGGCTTCATCCACTGTCTCGGACAAGAACGCGCCCATATTGCCCGCCGAAGCCCACAGATAGCCGTGTGCATGTGCGTGGCTGCCTACCCAACCCATCTGCCCGATCAAAACACCCAATTCGTCATCGGAGGAAATTGGTCGTAGATGGGCTTGATATCCCCGTTCAACCCACTGGCGGTAGCGGTAACTCCTTGGGGGCGGCGGGGACAATTCGTTAGTCAAGTAAGGATTTGCTAACGTCATTCCAGGCATATTAGTTCGTTCCTCGTTCTCCCACGTGGATGGTGAAGTTCTTTCTAACTTATGGTGAAAAATATATCACGAGTGTCCGGTTTTAGCAATCACTTTCTCAATCAAAAACAGTAGGCATATTGCTTTGAATCCCGCCTGCGGGGCGCCGTATGCCGTAACTACCGCCTACCGCGACCTTTCCTAAGTGTTGGTTTTGAGTCTTCAGCTGCATAAGTCGTAGGTCATTAGCGATCTGCCAGATGAAGGCGCGGGCTGTTTTTTCTGGATTCACCCTGCATCTTATGACATAATATAACCTAAATTGCTAGGGTGTGCTGACATTTTGACGTTGCTAATTGGCAAACACTGTAATCAGCGGGAAATCTGGCAAATGTAGCGCAAACTGTTAGTTTGCATAATGGAACCACACGCTAACAGCCAGCACTGCCCCTCACGCAGTTGGCAAAGTTCCTTCCTAGTCTCGCCTGCCCTCGGAACAGGGGAACGGACGATTCATCGGGGATTTATCGGGACGACATGTGTGTCGTAAATCTGGTTATGTTTAATTGGGCATTGAGCGTGAAAAATCGACCTGCGGTGTAACTAAGCTCTGTTGACATTTTACAGCGGTTGTAGGGAACAACGATCGTTGTTCCCTACGATGGTCCCCACCGGTACATAAAAGCGCGGATATTTCGTAGGGAACGGAGATCTCCGTTCCATTTGTCTTAAATCACTGGGGTAATGCATCCGAAGGCTATCAAAATTGGCTCAATTTTCAAATGTCAACACGCCCTAGCAACTGCCGCCATTATAGGGGAATCATCGGGAGAACACTATGAAACTGGCAGAACTGATTATCACCGAAGCGAGAGGGCGAGGACTAAAACACTTCTTCGGCCTTCCGGGAGGTGGATCTCCGCTGGATATGATGGAAGCCGGACAGCAGCTGGACGTTAGCTTTGTCAGTGTTGCCCACGAATCGTCCGCCGCAATAATAGCAGCCTACTACGGCCTGATGCAAAACACAGCGGGATTGGCGCTGTCAGTGAAAGGAGTTGGCGCTGGTAATCTCGCCGGCGGTGCTGCCAATGCCTACTTTGAACGGATGCCGGTTGTCTGCCTCAGTGAGTCGTCACCCACCCATGTAGCCCAAACAGAAATGGTGCAGCATTGTGACCACGCCCAACTATTCGGTGCTGCTGTCAAGTATCAAGACACCTTAACCGCCGCCGAAGCAGCAGCCTCTGTACAGGAAGCGGTGTTTCAAGCAACAGATGGCCGGCCCGGTCCCGCGCTCTTAAACCTTCCATCGGATATGGGACTGGTTGAATGCGGCGATCCCCTGCCGGTCAAAACTTCATCGGATGCGCTCCCACCAGACAGTGCCCAACTTGCCGCGGCTCGTGACTTCATTCAAGCTGCCTCGCAGCCGGTCATCATCGCCGGTACGGATGTCGTGCGGGCAGGCGCTATCGAAGAACTGCAAGCCGTCGTCGAAAACATCGGCGCTGCAGTACTGGTCAACATGGATGCACGCGGTGTCTTTCCCGAATCCCATCTCCAGTGGGCGGGAGTTCTTACCGGCAACTACGGGCCCAACATCATCGAAACCGAAGTGATGGACCAAGCGGATGCTGTCCTCCTGATTGGAGCGGACGGGATGATGACGCATACACCGTGGAGCGTTGATCTGCCAACCTGTGAACTCTCCCTTCGTTCAGAATATGAACCCCTGTCTCCCGATCCGAAGGTGCGGGTAGACGGAGACCTGAAAGAAACGCTCAAGGCGCTATCCGAACACAGTCAGCCCGGCTTTTGCGAGAACCAGATCAAGGGGATACGCCAGAAAGTTCTCCAAAATTTCAAGCGACCTGCGAACGCTCAATTCGCCGCCCAAGATATTATCGAAATCACCCGTGCCGTCCTGCCAGCGGATGGTGTCCTGTTTTCGGAGACCGGTGCTTACATCGCCATGCTTGAACATCTCTGGGGTGTGGATGACCCAAACACCTATTGGGGCACGGCAGGCGGTCGAACCATGGGACTGACGCTACCCGCAATTTTCGGTGCAAAGCTCGCAAAACCTGACATGCTCGCGGTGGGGATTGGCGGAGACGGGAGTCTGTTGATGCGTCTGGGTGAACTGGAAACCTTTGCACGGACCGGTGTCGCAGCGCCGCTCATCATTATCAATGATCAAGCACTCGGAACCATGAAATCTCGACAGAAATCGCGCGGTATGCCTGAGTACGCTTTGGACTTCCACGCTGTCGATTTCGCTGGAATCGCCACGGCATGTGGTCTAAAAGGAGTTACGGTGAACACACCTGAACAGTTCGAAAGTGAGCTGAAAGTGGCGATGGACGCAGATCGAACGACACTTATTGACGCACGGGTGGACGCACAGGTGTATCAAGACAGCTTTGGGCCAACGATCGGTGTGGTTGATTGAGTCACCCTCGTGCCTCCGCTAATCCGAGATGTTGTTAGGGAGAAAAACGCTATGAAAATGAAAGCAGCCGTCCTCCACGCAACCCCCGGGGAACTGTCCATTGAAGAAGTGGACATCGCAGATCCCGGTCCAAACGAAGTCCGCGTCAAGATTGCCGCGAGCGGTCTCTGTCATACGGACTGGGAAACAATGCACGGCTACCAGCCAGTGAACTTGCCAGCCGTGATTGGCCATGAAGGTGCCGGTATTGTAGAGTCAGTTGGTCCAGGAGTCACCCGCGTCAAAGTTGGCGATCACGTCGCGTGCTCATGGAGCCCAAACTGCGGTCACTGCTTCTATTGCGACCACGGTCAACCTATCCTCTGCGAAGTTGCAAAAACTGCCAATGGGCAAGGGCTACTGTTCGATGGCACGACGCGGATGGCCTTAGACGGGAAACCGGTCCATTACTACAGCCTCGTCTCTTCACACGCCGAGTATAACGTGATCCCCGAACAGGCGGCGGTGCCGTTGCGGATAGATTTTCCGCTCGATCGGGCATCGCTACTCGGTTGTGCTGTCATGACTGGCTACGGCGGTGCTGTCCACGCAGGGCGCATTAAGCCAGAGACCAGTGTTGTGGTAATCGGCTGCGGTGCAGTTGGACTCAGCGCAATTCAAGGGGCTCGTATCTCTGGGGCGTCAATAATAGTGGGTGTCGATATCAATCCGTTGAAATTGCAGTGGGCGGAAAAGGTCGGCGCCACCCATGTTATCGACAGCACAAAAGATGATCCGGTCGAATTTGTGCAGGAACTCACACAAGGACGCGGTGCTGATACCGCAATTGAAGCCGCAGGTCAAAACATTTCAATTCAGCAAACGTTGGAAGCATCACGTCCCGGTGCACGCGTCGTCATTCTCGGGAAGACCCCATACGGCGAAGCGGTCTCATTTCCCTTCCACCTTATGATGGGTGAGCGCGAAATTGTACGCACCTCCTACGGGATGAGTCGACCGCGTGTTGACTTTCCACGTTTGGCAAACCTGTATATGGAGGGGCGACTACTGCTCGATGAAATGATTTCCAAACGGCTATCTCTGGAAGAGATCAATGACGGCTTTGATGCCCTGGAAAGGGGAGATGTCGCCCGGTCATTGGTTGTGTTTGATCTATAGTCCGACTTCGGATATACCAATACACAAAATAAAACTTGATGGAATTGACTTTTGCGTGTATCATTTTCACTTGAGCTTTAGAAAGAATAGGCAATCTGCTGACTGGAAACGTAACGTACAGTCCATAGACAGGCTGATACTTTTGTCCTTGCCAATCCACAAGTCAGCCAAATGCCAAACATAACTCTGTGCCTTATCATTCATAGCAAAGGGCAACTAAATCTAGGCGTAAAATGAATCCTGCCCAAGCAATCCCCAAAATATCAGGCATCATCCTCGCCGCGGGACTGTCCTCCCGCATGGGTGAACCCAAGCAACTCCTTCCTTTCGGTGAAAGCACGATTATTGAGACCGTGATAGATAGTCTGCTCGGATCTAAGCTGGACGAAGTTATCGTTGTCATTGGACACGAAGCGGAGAAGGTCCAAGCACATATCCAGCACAAGCCGGTCAAAATCGTATTCAACCCTGACTATAAGGAAGGTATGCTGACCTCTGCACAGCGCGGGGTGGAATCAATCTCAGCGTCCGCCGATGCGTTTGCAATGACACTGGTAGACTTGCCGCTCATCACATCAGATCTGGTAGATCTCGTCATCGACGCATACAGCCAAGCAGAAGGTGGAATTGCGGTGCCAAGTTACAACTATCGCCGCGGACACCCCGTTATTTTTGACCGACGCTATGCCGATGATATCCTTGGACTGGATTGGGACGGCGATGGGGTTCGATCGCTTTTCAAGAAATATGCAGATGACATTCATTATGTAACCGTTGATACTGACCGAGTCTTGACGGACATCGACTATCGGAAAGATTACGAAGAAGCGTTACAGAAATCCTTGTCTGCGTGAAAATGGGGCAGCCAATTAAAATCTAACTGTAAAAGGATATTAAATGATTGGTTCAATTGAAGAAGTACAAGAAACATTTGTAGAACAGAATTACATTGCCGATCGCGCGTTGGCAACAACAATCTACCTCGCCCATCACCTAAAAAAGCCGATTTTCCTTGAAGGTGAGCCCGGGGTCGGCAAAACGGAGGTCGCAAAGGTTTTGGCGCAGGCAACCGGCGGAAATCTTATCCGTTTGCAATGTTACGAAGGACTGGATGTGAACAGCGCGCTGTACGAGTGGAACTACACGAAACAACTCCTCCAACTGCGCATCGACGAAATGCGGGGGATGGACAAGGAACAGATCGGTGCAGATATTTTCAGCGAGGAGTTTCTGCTAAAACGTCCGCTCCTCGAAGCCATTCAGACTGATGGTGCTACGGCACCCGTGCTCCTTATAGATGAAGTGGATCGGAGTGATAGCGAATTTGAGGCGTTCCTTCTCGAAATCCTGTCAGATTTTCAGATTACCATTCCGGAGATTGGAACAATTCGTGCCAGACATATTCCTTACGTGGTGCTAACCTCAAACCGTACGCGGGAGATCCACGAAGCCCTGAAACGCCGCTGCCTTTATCAATGGATAGATTATCCGTCGGTGCAGAAGGAGTTCGCAATCGTTAAAGCCAAGCTGCCGCATATCGACGAAATGCTTGCGCAGCAACTTTGTAGCCTGATGCGGGTATTTAGAGAAGGCGATTACTACAAAAAGCCGGGAGTCGCAGAGACATTAGATTGGGGATTAGCTCTCATCGCATTGGGTAAAGACGGATTAGATCCCGACATCGTTGATGAAACACTCGGTTGCATTTTCAAATATCAGGATGATATTCAACGGGCACGAGATGTGGGCTTGGACAAGATGGTAGATGGTGCCAAAAGTGATTCTGAGGTGCCTGACGCCGAAAAGGCAGATTGGCGCTATATGCGTGGATAGTGTTAAACATGATAATTGGTAATGTAAAAGGAGTTGAGAACATGGCCCAAATTCAACTGAGCCCCGACATTGAAAAGAAGCTCAATGCGCTTAAAGATGACCCTGATTTTGTCATGGGTATTGAGGAATTTATCGAAGAAGAGTATCGTCTGACGTTTGAGTTGCAACACAACACGCCTGAAAGCTACGCAGATTCCCTGAAAAAAGATCTTGGGGATGAGCACTATCAAGAGTTCTGTCGCTATCTTGAGAAGAAAATAGCTGAGAAGGACAAGGCACGTCAGCGTTTTGACCGCGAAACTAATGGCATTCAGTAAGCATGGTCCTCTTGAATACAAACACAATCATCTACTATATTTTTCAAAAACGGCCGAAAGTTATTCAACGCGTAAAGGCCTATGAGCGGAGCGGCAGAAAGTACATCATGCACCCAATCTGCTACTACGAGATCGTCCGTTGGATACTGGGTCTCCAAGATTTACGCGAACGACGTAGAGCAATGCATACAATCAGGAGGTTTGCAGATGAGAGATGTGTATGGGTGGAAATTGACGAAAAAGTTTCTCAAAAAGCAGCTTACGTTTGGCATCAACTCAGAAAGTTAAACGAATTAATCGAAGATGCTGATCTGTTTATTGCTGCTACTGCTCTTGTCTATAACTATACTGTTGTCACCAACAATACGGCACACTTCCAACGAGTTCCCGGACTCACTATCGAAAATTGGACTTGACCTATGACAGATCAACAACCTCTCCTTAAAGAAATTACCGCTTTCTGCCGGTTGCTCAAGCAGACAGGCGTGAATGTTACCACCACGAATCAAATTAGTTTCTGCCGAAGCGTTGAATTAATTGATATCGGACGACAACAAGACTTCTACGACGCTGCCAAGATGAACCTGATCGCCAATGAATCGGATCGGGAGGTATTTGATACCCTTTTTGACTGGTTCTGGCGGTATCCCCGTCCCGATCCCCAGGAGATGGGGATTGACACAGAAGAAGAACAGACGATGTCCCTTGAGGATCTAATGAACGCCGAAGAAACAACGGTGAACTTGGACCAGTGGACAGAGATGGAGGACGATAGTGAGGAAGGGGAAGAGGACACAGTTGCTTATAGTGCCGAGCAGGTTTTGACCCAGAAAGATTTCGGTCAATTCACGGCAGAGGAGATGCAAAAGGCGCAGGAGGTTATCGCTAAACTTGTTCCACTGTTGGCAACAAAGCTGAGCCGTCGAAAAAAAACCAGCACCAAAGGGAAGACAATCGACTTTCGGCAGAGTTGGCGTAAAAACATCGCCTACGGCGGGGAACCACTGAAATTAATCCGGAAACGCCGAAAGATCAAAAAGAACAAGATCTTACTGCTCTGTGATGTCAGCGGATCGATGGACTACTATTCCACCTTCCTGATTCAATTCATCTACGGGATGCAGCAGGCGCTTGAAGAGGTCGAGGTAGCGGTTTTCAGTACCGAACTCACGAATATCACCGGACTGCTCCGTCGCAAGGGACTTGAAGAAGGACTCCGTGAAGTCGCGCAGGTTGTCCCTGATTGGTCGGGAGGAACGAGGATTGGAGAAAGTATCGTTGCCTTTAACCGAGAGTTTGGTCGCTCTTTCTCTGCTTACAGGACCGTCGTCATTCTCATCAGCGATGGTTGGGATCGAGGCGAAGCCGATATCCTTCAGAAAGGGATGGAGGTGCTCCACCGTCAAGCGTATAAGTTAATCTGGTTGAATCCCCTACTCGGCAGCGAAGGGTATCAGCCAATCTGTCGCGGTATCCGCACCGCGCTGCCGTATGTTGACTACTTCTTACCCGCTCACAATCTGGAAAGCCTTGTCCAGTTAACGAAAGTATTGACACCGATCTGGACAGATTAAATGGATGTGTCAAAGAAGGAAAGGCAGGGGAGGCGAGCGAAATCCAATTTTGCAAGTGAGCGACGCTTGTCCATCGGATAGAAGGAGAGGGGGCGAGACAAACAACTTTACGGATGACGCATTACGTTTCACGCTACACGTTTCACGTTTCGCGCAGTTGGATCCTATGTGTCCCACTCGTTCTACTGACCTGCGCCTCCTCACCGCTTATCGTTCCAGAGTATGGGATGATAGCCCCCGATTTTACCCTGAAGGACCAGAATGACATAGAAGTGCAGTTGAGCAAATTCCGCGGGGAGAATGTGTTGCTATTCGGTTTTGATAAGGATGGCGTTGATCGTGGGGGAGCGTGGCTCAATCTTCTTGTTGAGCGATATAATGAGCGGCTGCGGATTCTGCCTATCGCCAATGGAGCGAGTCTGCCTCTCTCCGCACGCCTGTTTCTGAAGGCCAAGGTAAAATCCGAGCTCCGAGACACTGCCGAAGAATTTAATCTGTCAAGTTTCCTCTTGGACTGGAAAGGTGAAGTCTCTCACCAGTTTGGGATACCCCGCCAGGTGCCGACGGTTGTGCTAATTGATAGCGCAGGTCGCATTCAATGGATTCAGCCACTCTCGCAGATAACCACGGATGAAGCGCGGGCAATTCTTGACCAGATTGATAAGCGGATTAAGTGATAATGAATATGTAGAGGAATTTTCATAAAACGTCATCATTTATAGTAAACACGAGAAATAGGGATACATTTACCAATAACTTCAACCGGCGCGAAATCTTCAAATTCCCCCTGACAAGTGGTACATCCCGCCTGCCTGCTCTCGGCTTGTCGGAGTCCCGCCTGTCCCGATTCATCGGGGATTCATCGGGGATCTATCGGGGGCGGGATTTAGGGGGTTGGCTGTGTATTGAGAGTGTCTCATTAATTCTACTATACCAATAGAGAAGGGATTCAGGCATGATAAACGTTAAGACAATCCAAATACTTGTGCTGACTGCTTTGTTGCTCGTTAGGGGTTCTCAGTCCGTATCGGCGCAACAGGGGGTAGCCCAAGACGCTTACGCCATCTTTGAACAGAGCTGCAACATCTGCCACGGACCCGATGGTGCTTACAAAGAAACCCTCCTCATCGAACACACCGCACTGATACAAAACGGCACCGTCGTCCCCGGCAACCCCGACGCCTCCGAACTCTATACACGACTCATTACCACTGAGACTGCCAAACGGATGCCACTCGGACAACCGCAACTCCCCGCTCAAACCATTGACACCATCCGCAACTGGATACTGTCAGGCGCGCCCGATTGGACACCGCCGCCCGTTACCGATAGAGACTTCATCTCCCCCAACCAAGTCCTCAACACCATAGAAACACACCTGACCTCCCTTGCCCCCTTTGACCGTGCATTCGCCCGTTACTTCACCATGACACACCTCTACAACGCAGGGGAGTCAGGGGCGGTGATCCAAGCATACCAAAAGGGACTCAACAAACTGATCAATAGTCTCTCATGGGGCAGCACCGTCATCAACCCGACACCGATAGATGAACAAAAGACTATCCTCTACATCGACCTCAGACACTATGAATGGGACGTCAACGACGCATGGGGACAGATAGAGACAGAGTATCCCTACCACATCGGATTTGATGCACCGACACAGACCGCACTCAAGGCACAACTCGGACGGTTACAGGGGGAGATGCAGTGTGATATCCCATCGGTGTATGTCGATTGGTTTCTTGCCAACGCATCGTTACCACCCCTGTATCACGACCTGCTCTCTCT
The DNA here is from genome assembly GCA_022826645.1 of Candidatus Poribacteria bacterium. Lineage (GTDB taxonomy): Bacteria > Poribacteria > WGA-4E > WGA-4E > PCPOR2b > PCPOR2b. Next base: position 12,778 of record JAJDUM010000003.1, on the reverse strand, counting down.
ACCCTTGACCGATAGGGGGTTAGAGACACGGCTTGAGGTTGATGTTACCCGTAACCTACTGAATGCCCCCGGTGTCCGTGTGTGGCGTGCCGGGACAAACAACTCAGGTGTGTCCAACCATAACCGTGTGATAGAGCGGCATACTTCCCAACACGGTGCATATTGGAAGAGTTACGACTTTGCAGGCAGTGTTGGTAGCCAGAACATCTTCACGCACCCGTTGTCGTTCACGCATGATGGTGGAGAGGTTATCTTTAACCTACCCAACGGATTACAGGGATACTACATCACGACCGGTTCGGGTACCCGTTTAGACGCTGCGCCTATTCAGATAGTATCGAACCCCGCAGCGAGTGATCCGACGGTTCGTAACGGTTTATCCTGTTTCGGTTGTCATACGGAGGGGATGAAGACCTTTTCGGACGAGGTTCGTGCGGTGATAGAGAGTAACACCACCCCTGCGTTTGACAAGGCGCAGGCGTTACGTTTGTATGTCGAACAATCAGAGATGGACGGTCTTATTGCTGCAGATATGGACAGGTATGAAACTGCGCTCGAAGCGACGGGCGGTGCGGTGGATGATATAGAACCAATCTCCCGTTTCCATGAGGTGTATCAGAGTCCAATAGATGCGGCTTACGCGGCGTCGGTCGTTGGATTAGAGACGGAAGCGTTCTTAGCAAAGGTTCGTGAGAATGCGGGGTTACAACGTCTGGGATTGTTAGCCTTAGACGGTGTTGGTGGGAGTATGAAACGGGATGCGTGGACTGAAGGATTTGATGATGTGATATTTGCGTTAGATTTCCCGGAACGTGTGACACCTCCACCGGATGTGACACCTTCTCAGCCGTTACCGGGTGGAGTTGTCCATATCCCTGACACAAACCTCCGCGCAGCAATCGCAGAGGCACTCAGCAAGAGCCCCACCGCCCCCATTACTGTGGAAGATATGGAAGGATTGGAAAGGCTTGAGGCACGGTACAGCAACATCCACGATTTGACAGGGATTCAGTTTGCAACCAATCTAAGTCGGTTAGATCTCAGGGATAATCAGATTTCTGACATATCACCGCTTGCCGGCTTAATCCAACTACGCGATCTCCGGCTTGAGAATACCCTAGTATCTGACTTATCTCCTGTGAGAGACTTAGAAAATCTCATTCACTTGTGGCTTGACGAAACCTCCGTATCCGACTTGTCACCCATCAGAAACTTAAAAAATCTCACCGACTTGCAGCTCAGAAATGCTACCGTATCTGACCTTTCGCCGATTGCGGGATTAGTCAACCTAAGGTTTTTAGATCTCGCCAGTAACAATATTTCCGACCTGTCACCGCTTGCCGGATTAATCAATCTAAAATGGTTGGCTCTTGCGCTTAATAACATATCTGACCTATCACCACTTGCCGGATTAATCAATATAGAGGCTTTATTTATTTCCGATAACGACAACATATCTGACCTGTCACCACTTGCCGGATTAATTAACCTGAAAAAGATTCTCAGTTGGGGAAACGCTATATCCGATTTATCACCGCTTGCGGGCTTAACAAAATTGGAGTATGTAAATATTTGCGGAGCTGACTTTTCAGACCTTACGCCTTTGGCAGGGCTAACAAGTTTGAAAGAACTGTACCTTCGCAGCAACAGAATATCAGATATATCGCCCATAGCGGAGTTAACCGGGTTAACTCGTTTGAATCTTTCACGCAACGATATCTCGGACATATCCTCCCTTGTAGGTTTGACTAACTTGGAATGGCTAAGGCTCAATAACAACGAGATTTCTGACTTCTCGCCTTTGGACGGATTGCGCGAAAATATAAAACTCATTTGGTACGACAATCCGGGGTATCCAAAAGGGGGTCCGAAGATAGAGGGACCGTGGCTATGGGCGGTGTTATCGGAAATAGAATCTGACCAATTGTATTATAGCAGCACGGACTTACTATCGGAAGCGAGCGGAGGCATAGTGACAGAGACGGAGATTGCTACCCATGGAGCAATAGAAGGAAAATCTGTCGGTACTAACGCGTGGGTTTCCCACAAACTCCCGCCTACAGGGAGAATTCAAGATATGCTGAAAGATTCCAATCGTGGTACAGTCATCTACGGTTCTATATCCCTACATTCGCCACAAAAGCAGGACACAACAATGTATGTCGGCAGTACTCAGTATTCAAAGGTCTGGCTTAATGGGAATTTGATTCACCACAATACTACGGAGAGAGAATCTAGTAGAGATTACACGGATTTTTATCCTGTCACACTCAAGCAAGGGAGAAATGTCTTGTTAGTCGCGCTCAGTACGTTGAGTAACGGTTTTTTTGGGTTTGCATCCGGCACCGACTATACAGTGGCAAACCCCGGTGTTGGCTATACCTTTTCCAAGACACCAATTCATGTTGGCGATACCTTTACCCTCGACATCAGCGCAGCAAATGTCTTTGACTTGGCAGCCTGGCAGTTCGACATCGTTTTTGCCCCCGCCGCCCTCGAAGCCGTCAACGTGAGCGAGGGCAATTTTCTCAAGACAGGAGCCAACACCTTCTTTCAAGGTGGAAGTATTGATAACGTGACGGGGAAAATCACAGGACTCAACGCGGTACGATTGTCCACCCAAGGCGTGACCGGCACCGGCTCCCTGCTCCACGTGAACTTCACGGCAAAATCGGGCGGCGACACAAAGGTGGCACTACAGAACTTCGAGTTTGGCGCTATCTCCGGGGAAAGTATCCCCGCCGGTCCGCATCAAATCACCGTCACGGTCGAGGGACAGTTAGCGACCGGGGACGTGAATCGAGATGGACAAGTAACCTCTCTGGACCTCGTGCTTGTCGCACAGAAACTGAATCAAACGGTCTCCGCTGACGATCCTGCGGATGTGAACGGCGATGGTGTTGTCAACACCGTTGACCTGATTATCGTCTCACAGGCAATCGGCAGCACCGCTGCTCCCGCTGCACCTTCAACCTTCCCCCCGCTTGTGCTTGCATCCCGATCTATCGGGGCGGGTCTTGGACTCACGGAACGGAGGGGACCGAGGGGGGTAACAACCATAACCCCCGCAATGATAGAAGCGTGGATAGCGCAAGCGCGGTTAGAAGATGACGGTTCACTTGCCTTCAAAGAGGGGATAGAAAATCTTGAAAAGCTGCTCGCCTCACTGATACCAGAGGAGACCGCGTTATTGGCAAACTATCCGAACCCGTTTAACCCGGAGACCTGGATACCGTATCAGTTGGCAGAGTCGGCAGAGGTCATGCTGACAATCTATGATATGAACGGGGAGGCAGTTCGACGGTTGGCGGTAGGACATCAGGCAGCGGGTATGTATCAGAGTCGAAACCGTGCAGCCTATTGGGACGGACGTAACCAACTCGGAGAGGTTGTCGCCAGCGGTGTCTATTTTTATACACTAACAACAGGCGATTTCACAGCGACGCGACGGATGGTTATAATGAAATGAAGGTGCAAAAATTATCGTGGCGAGATGACTTTTCTATTAGCCTTCTTTTGATATAATACCGTCTCTGAATAATTTTCCCCCAATGCACCACGATAGGCACTTTTATAGTGAATTATCAAAATATGTAGACACTTTCGCCCCCCATATTTGGTAGATGCTGTTGCCACCTGTCCCGATTTATCGGGGACTGCGCCTACAGAGTGTTCAAGTAATTCTAACGTTCACCATAATTCTCCTGTGGGAGGGATCTCCTGATCCCGAACTCGCCATAAAAATCAGACAACCACAATGGAGATATAGTAAATGAAGGAAAGCAAACATACATAAAATACAAATATAAGGAGTTTTCAAAATGCAAGTACAAGCTGCCGTGATGCCAGAACCGGGACAAATTGAAATTCGTGAATTTGATAAACCAACCCCCGCCGACGATGCGCTACTACTTCAAGTAGACCAGGTCGGAATTTGTGGTAGCGACAAGCACATGTATCTCGGTCATACAAATCTCAACTTCCCCGTAATTCCGGGGCATGAAGTCGTCGGCACTGTTGCTGAAATTGGCAAAAATGCGAATCAGGTGATGAATGTGATGGGCGGCCCGATTAAAGAGGGTGATCCGGTAACCGTGGTCCCCGGCTCAAAGAACTGCGGAAAATGCTACTACTGCCTGCGGTTTCCGCACCGTCCGACCCTCTGTACGAGCCGAACAATCTACGGATTCAGCAACTGTGAAACCCCACCCTATCTGACCGGCGAGTTTTCTGAGTACACCTACATCCACGGCAACTCTTGGGTGTTTAAGGTGTCAGAGGGCGTCCCTAAAGAGCTGCGCGTCCTAACCGAGCCAGTCGCGGTTGCAACCCGTGCGGTAGAACGCGCCCATGCACCGGGGGTACCACAAGTTGGGGCGGGTTACGGCATCGGGGATAGTGTTGTGGTCCTTGGTTGCGGTCCCATTGGGCTTCTCGTAATCGCCGTACTCCGTAGCACCGGCGCGGGCACAATCATCGCCACCGATATTGTGGATAGTCGCTTAGATATGGCGCAACACATGGGAGCAGATGTCGTCATAAACGTTGGTGATACATCTCCCGAACAACGCCTCGAGCAGGTCCAGGATCTCACAAGCGGAGCGGGCGCGGACATCGCAATCGAATGTGCTGGGATACCGGGTGTCTTCGCCGAAGCCCTTGACCTTGTCCGTCGTGGGGGCAAAGTCATCGAGGTGGGCCACTACACCGACTCAGGCTCCGTCAATGTGCGTCCACACCAAATCTGCAACAAAGATCTTGATATCTGTGGTGTGTGGGCATATCCACAGATCCAATTCCAGACCGCCCTCGATTTCTTAGAGCGAACCCAAGTGCCCCTGAAAGATCTAATTACCCATCATATTCCCTTAACCGATCTAGAAGAAGGCATCCAGATGCTTGGTGAGGAGGGGGTCTATAAGGTCGTTGTGGAACCGCACGCGAGTTAAGCGAGGGGGTACTCGATAAATTACTCGGCAATCTACATCCGCTTACCCCGAAAGGAGGCAGAAATTGAGACCAAGAAACATGGAAAGTAGAAAACTGCGTTCCTGCGCTCCCTCATCCAATTTCCCTTTTCCTATTGTCCAACAACACCCTTTTTCTAAGTTGTGGATCTGTCTACTTCTGGTCGCACTGAGTCTACACACAACCGCGGGGATGGCAGCGAAATCACCCTATGACACCATTGAGCAAGCTGCGTCGTATATTCTCAAACATCAGAACGATGATGGCGGTTGGCCCCTCATACCGGGCGGAGAGAGTGATATTGAAGTTACGGCATTTGCAATGCAGGCACTGATGCTAAAAGACCAGGGCTCGGGGTCAGGTGTCATCCGTCGAGGAGTTAGCTATTTAGTAAAACATCAGAAATCCGACGGAAGTTGGAACGGAAATGTCGCTCATACTATTTTTGCCGCTATTGCACTAAAGCGAGCCGAAGCAGTAGAATATTGGGAAGCCCACTTTAACGCGCTCAAATGGCTCGAGGATGCCCAGAAGGAAGACGGAAGTTGGGGCCGTGAAATCCGCCAACCTGGCAATCCTCTCTATACAGGGGCTGTTTTAACGGGGTTTGGACTGCTTGACTTTGACCGGGAGTCTGAACTTGTTACCAAAGCTGCCGATTGGCTTGCCGGTCGCATCAATTACGATGGCGGGTGGTCAATGGAACCGGGGGCGCGGTCTAATGTTCTTGTAACGTCGTGGGTGTTGCAGGGATTATCGATTGCCTATAATATTGATGAGCAACTTGTGTGGCTAAAGCAGATGCAAAATGATGATGGTGGGTTTGGTATGTGGAAAGGTGCGCCGAGTGACCCGGAAATCACCGCCTATGCGGTTCTCGCGTTGGTGATCGGGGAGGATCCATTGAACGCGGATCAGGTCGCGCTAGGATATTTGAGGGAGGTGCAAGGGGAAGATGGAAGTTTCGTCAGTGCGACCCCCATTGAACTAAAACAGCCAACGGCGAATTTACAAACCACCTGCTTTGCGCTATGGGCAATATATGCAGAAAGAATCAAAGGCAAATAATACTGAATTAGGTTTACTGTTTTCAATAAATTAGAGAGAAGGAGAAGTAAATGCCGCAAATCAACTTTATGAACGAACTGGGGATCGCGATGGTTGTTCTCGTGATAGCGATGCTGACTTCTGTGCGGATCCTCAAAGAATATGAGAGGGCAGTTGTGTTCCGGTTGGGACGCTTGACCGGGGCAAGGGGTCCCGGATTCGTGTTACTCATACCCTTCTGGATTGAACGGATGCAGCGTGTGAGTCTTCGGACTGTCGTACAGGACGTGACACCGCAGGATGTAATTACCAAGGACAACGTCTCGGTAAGTGTGAACGCTGTTTTAACCTTCCGAATCGTGGAGGCGGCAAAAGCAGTGGTCGAGGTCGAAGATTTTGGGTTCGCAATCAGTCAATTGGCGCAAACAACACTCCGAAGCGTGCTTGGAAGTGCAGAACTTGATGACCTCTTGTCAGAGCGCGAAAAACTGAATGAAGAGTTGGAAGAAATTATCCAAAGGAACAGCGAAACGTGGGGCATCAGCGTCATCTCTATGGAGATTAAGCATGTAGACCTGCCCGCAGAGATGCAACGGGCAATGGCAAAACAAGCAGAAGCCGAACGGGAACGCCGGGCTAAATTCACCCACGCTACGGGAGAGTTGGAATCGTCCGAAGCCTTAACGGAAGCCGCAACCACTTTAAGCAGAAATCCGATCGGTATCCAACTGCGTTACCTGCAAGCGCTGATTGAAGTTGCAGCCGAGAAAAACTCAACACTCGTTTTCCCGATACCCGTAGATCTGTTGAGTTCATTTATCAAGCAAGGAAACAAAACGGAATAGAAACTTCTGATGTTATTATCAATGACTACCGCCCTGAAGCGCTGAAAAAGAGAGGAAGGTTGTTGAGATGGATATCACATTAGACCTACCAAGCGAACTTGCAATCCCACTTTCGGTCGCAGGCTACGACGGAGAGAAACTCACTGAAGAAGTGAAGCAGTTGCTTGCAGTCACCTTCTTTCAGCGTAATATCCTTTCCTTAGGACAAGCTGCGAAGTTGGCAGAGATGCACCTATGGGATTTTATTCAGTTTTTGAGTCAGCAGGGTATTCCTATTGCTGAATATGATGATGAGGAAATTCAGCAAGAATTGGAGAGTGCCGAATGGCTTCGCCAGTGACCGCAGTCGCTGATGCCTCATTTCTGATTGGTGTGTCTATCATCGGACAGTGGGAAACTTTGGGAGCTTTAATCGAAACGCTTTACGTTGCCGATGAGGTTTGGACGGAAGTCGTTGTGCGCGGGGAAGGCAAACCGGGAGCAAAAGAATTATTGCAAGCGGTTTTTGTCAGAAGAAGAGCCGTTTCTAACACACAAGCGGTGGCGATGTTGATGCCAACACTCGACAAAGGGGAAGCTGAAACGGTTGTATTAGCAACAGAACTAGGCGTGACAACTGTGTTCCTTGATGACCGACGTGGGCGAAAAGTTGCTCAATCGGCGGGCTTGCATGTCACAGGTATCGCAGGTTTTCTACTGTTTGCAAAACAATCGGCAAGAATTGATGCTGTTCAACCACTGCTGCTGCAACTGAATCAAAGAGGTTTTCGACTTAGCAGCAAACTGATTGATGCGGTGAGCAGACAAGCAGGCGAAAGTTCGTCTTAACCAACCGATTAACCCAAATGCATTTTGCGATGAGCACTCTATTATAAACTAAGTTGCGAGTTATAGAAAACGTTGCAAACCGAACGAATGAAAGCTACATTGAATCAATTCCTGCTCGCAATGGATTGACAAATCCACTGCATACGCACAAAGATGGCTCCGTTCCGCCTGGCCCGATCTTATCAGGGAGAGTCCGAGACTTGGATATGTCTATCCAAGCCGAGCGGGTGTGACAATTAGCAACTTGCGTTATTATATAGCCCTACAACTGCAAGATAAATCTATAACCGTCGGTGTCTTCATTGTGTTTATTCTCAATTCAATTTTATTAATCAAGGTACTTCCGCTAATGTCCTAGCCCATTTCCTGTTAGAACATGGGTGCCAACTGTCCCATCAGTGATATTAAAGATTGAGGGGAATTTATCCTTCCACGTCTCGTTCGCAACAGGACAGAACTGGCGAGCGTTACCCTCAATGGCAGTAACTCGCGGCACCCGTGCAGCCAACCCCGCGGAATGTAAGAATGAAGCCCCCGGACAGGTCAAATCCTGTACCGCCAAGAACATATCATATCCAATCGCCGCAGCCCCCATCAGCAACGCTTGAGATTGACCCTTACACGCCTTGAGCGCGACCCCAGAATAGCCCTGTTCCCGTGCGAGTTGAAAAGTTTCAAAGTCGGTCAGGGACTCATCAATGACGACCGGTTTAATCTCCGCTGCGCGGTGCATTCTGTTCTCAGGATGTGCCTTGAGGTCCCGATCGGTCGGCTGCTCAATATACGCTAACCTTTCAAAAGCGTGTCCTTCACCCTCCTGAATTCTGTGAAGAAATGCCAACAGATACTCAACATCTTGGCACGTCTCATTGAAGTCCGCGGAGTAGTACCACTCACTCACACCCTGCTTTGCCTGTGTTTCGGCGGTGACTTCCTCAATCGAGAGCACCCGCTGCACATCCCAATCCAGATCATCGCCGTTCAACTTAATTTTTAGATGCGTCAAGCCATCTGCGACAATCCACTCCGGCAATGTCTCCGGCAGTCCGTCATCAAGACGGTTCGGAAGATCTGCGTCGGTCAGTGGGTCCAACGCACCAACCAAATGGTAGAGCGGCATCTGTGACTTCGGTTTTCGTAGGGTGTACTGATCAAGATATTTACCAGCGAATTTTTCATTGAGGTAGTGTGAAAGGTCGTGACTCATGAACTCTTCATTGAGCCCGTCGTAGCTGTTGATACCGTTTGCTTTGCCGAACCCGTCGTGGATCGCTGCGTCAATAGGGCTTCCTGTAACCGCTGTACAAAGCTTCGGAATGGGGACGGTGAGCTGCATCTCTGCAGAGAGATCGACCGCGATTCGCAGAAATTCAGTTTCAAGCGCCTCGGAAAGATCTACAGGGTGGGCGCACAGATTGCACTCGCGGGTGGCTTCAACCAACAGTTCTGAGAGACGTTTCATCGCCTCAAGGCTCTGGTCATAGGGGACGTAACGTGGTGGAAACGCCCACACATTGCTAAGCGTCATAGATCCTAAACCCGCTGCCTCTTTCCCATCACGTGTCCGCACCTGAACTTGCACATTCAATACTCCGCAGCTGTCTATTGGGACACCACCGAACTTGAGTGGGGTGCGGTATTGGTACTCCTCGAAATCATAGCCCACATCCAGAATCCGAATGTCCGTCTCTTTGGACATAAACCCTTCTCCTAAATAGAATTAAAGTAATCTAAATTGCTGGGTAGCCTGTAGGTCGAGATTCATATCTCGACAAAACACGACAATTACTCCAATGAACCAATGTACTAATGTACTTCTTACGCATTACGTTTCACGTTTTACTATTAATGAACCCATGGACTAATACACCAATGAACTAATATCTATCTCAAATCCAGACAGACCATCTCTTTCTGGTTTCGGAGATAAAGTTTCCCGCCAGCCAACGTTGGCACAGTCCAACACTTATCATCGAACAACTGAAAAAGAGCCTTTTCTCTATATTCGCCGGGAGACGCTTCAGCCAACGCCAGTTTCCCGCCCTCGCCAAGGATGATCAAGCAGCCATCCGCAAGCAGCAGAGAACCTTTCCCAAAACCACGGTGTCGCCACTGCTCCTCGCCCGTGTTCACCTCAATGCACGTTAAGATAGCGTTGTCGAATCCGTACAGATATTCGCCCTGAAGCACCGATGAGTTGAAATGGTTTTTCATCACGCGGCTCTTCCATACCTCCTCAATCCCTATTCCATCTCCATTAGCTATTATTCTGAGGAGCACGGCTCCCTTGTCGTAGGAAGCGGAGATAAAGATCTTATCGTCAGGAATGAAAACCGGCGTGGCGATATTGATGCCCTCTGGCCAAGAGTATTTCCAGTAAACCTGCCCGTTCTCTGGTGCCACGGAGACGAGCGTCTTCGACGTTAGGAAAATGATCTGCCGAACTCCACCAAAATCGATAGAAATGGGTGATGAATACCCCACCGCGTCTGTGTGGGTTGCCCATACGACATCACCGCTCTCTTTATCGAACGCGACAATCGCTCTTTCATCTTTCCCACCAGCTTCAACTATAACCAGCTTCCCTTCGATTATAGGCGATGAAGAGAACCCCCAGGTCGGTATGCTGCTGCCGAACTCCTCTACGAAATTGTGTGACCATATCTTCGTCCCGCTGTGAGCGTCTAAAGCATAGAGTTTCCCTTCCGCCCCCAGCGCAAACACCGAATTACCATCAACAGTCGGCATAGAGCGGGGACCATCACCGCGTTGCTCAGTGAATTTTCCACCCGACCGAAATCGCCAGATCTCCTTACCGTCGGACGCATCCAGACAGATCACAAACTCATCATTCCCTTCAGCAAACATCGTGTAAGCTTTTCCTTGAGCGATAGAGATACCAGAGTAGCCATCCCCCAACGGAATGTGCCACAAGACTTTGGGACCTGCTTTGGGCCAGTTTTTGATAAATCCGGTTTCAGATGAAATTCCATCGCGATTGGGGCCCCGCCATTGCGGCCACTCCGCTGTGCTATGATCAGCCGCTTGGGTACTCAACACGGCACCAGCTAAATACCAAAGTCCAAATAACGCGACAGCGCATCTTCTAAGCGAGACATAAACTCTATTTTCCATTGTCATATAAATCTCCTTGACATAATGAATATATTTTAAAATTTACGCAGCCAACCGTAGGCGGGGCATCTTGCCCCGCGCTGAAATGCGTAAGGTCTGTATTTCTTAATGCTTCCCTGTTATGTTTAAACAGACGATCTCCTCTTCGTTGCGTAGATAAAGTCTGCCATTCGCGAGGGTTGGGGCAGTCCAGCACAGCCCACTCAGCACTTTCGCGCTTGTCTTCTCTATGTATCCTGCAGGCGTTGCTTCAGCTAACCCTAACTTGCCGCGATCGCTGAGAATAATCAAGTGACCATCAGCGAGTATCACCGTCCCCTTTCCGAATCCACGGGTCTTCCACTGTTCCTCGCCGGTGTCTGCCTCAATACACTTTAAGATAGAGTTGTCGAAGCCATACAAGTAATTTTCGTGAAGCACTGATGAAGAAAACTGGTTCTTCATCTTACGATTTTTCCAAACCTCTCTAATCCTTACTTTGCCTTGGTTTTCCTTAATTTGCTCCACTGCGGTCCGATCATCATCGTGCGAAATAAAAACTCGCATCTGTAGCACAGCAGCACCCTTATCGTACCCGGAGGAGATAAAGACTTTATCCGGCGGGATAAAGACTGGCGTTGCGGCGTTGACATCGTAGCCGGTCTTCCAAGGATACTGCCAGTAAATTGTTCCATCGGTTGGAGAGACTGAAACCAATTTAGTCCCTGTAAAACAGATGATTTGTCGAACCCCTTGGACCGTGATAGCGATAGGCGATGAGTATCCGAGTTTGTCTTTATGAGAACTCCATATCACCTCTCCACTTTTTTTATTAAAAGCAACGATGGATTTTTCACCTTTCCCGCCGACTTCTACCAGAAGCAGCTCCCCATCAACTAACGGTGATGTGCTGAACCCCCATCTCGGCATTTTGCTGCCGAACTTTCGCTGCAGATCGTGTGACCAGACCTTTTCCCCGTTCCCTGCGTTCAAGGCATACAGCTTGCCGTGGGCGCTAACTGTAAACAGGAGATCCCCGTCAATCGTCGGTGTCGCACGCGGTCCATTACCCCCCTGACCCTCATGGTAATTATCATCCGATCGGAAACGCCAGATCTCCTGCCCATCCGTAGCATTGAGGCAGACGACAAACTCATCGTTCCCTGTGGAGAACATCGTATAGACACGTCCTTGAGAAACGGAGATGCCCGAAAATCCCTCTCCAAGTGGGAGTTTCCACAGCACTTTCGGACCGCTCGCAGCCCACTCCTTAAGTAGCCCCACTGCACCAGAAACCCCATCCCGATTGGGACCCCGCCACTGGGCCCATTCCGTCGCTGTTGCTGCTAAAATACTGCCGCACAGCAACGCGGATATAACTAAAAAAACTGTAACCTTTTTCATGATAGCCTCACATTCTCAAAAGTTATATTTATTGATTTTCATCTGCCACCCCGTGTTCTTGGCAATGGGCACGGAGGATAGGCAAAAAAGCATCAGCATATTTCTGAACTTTCGCAATACCAACATCGTGAATCCCTCTAGTCGATTTTACTTTAACACGTTGCGATCAACAGCTGGGTATCCATCCCTTTAGGCATGAAAATTCCGCCTTAACTTACTCGGAGGTGGGTGTTTTGAATGGGCTTGACGCCATCGGGGATTTCGCCAGTTTCCTTGATGTGATCAATGATTCCCCGCTTGTCGGGATATGTGGATACACGTTCTTGGATCCATTGTGGATCGAGTTCCTCTATAAAGTTGAATCCCAATCTGATTGTGGGAGGGGCCTCCCTGCCCCGATAAAACGATTTCTGCCCGGCTTGCTAGTACGGCGGTAGCACTCCAGTAAAGTGTGGAGTAATGACTTGACAAGGAGGGGATCCACTGACTATCTTTATGTATCCCAACAATAAAGGAGTCAGCACATGGATCCCCAACAGATATTTTGTCACACTCCCGACTGCCCGGCAAGG
>JAJDUM010000108.1 GCA_022826645.1 Candidatus Poribacteria bacterium | reverse complement strand
TGAATAACGGACGAAACTCGGTTAAAATAGACGCGAGGCAGAATATGAGGAACATAAGTTCTCCTTTCGAAACTGTTGTGGGTTCCTGAAAGGATACCTCTTTTCTGCCTCTTTTCACATAAAAATTGTCCAAACTTTAGTCATAGTAGCAATGAGAAACAAAACAACCTTAATCTCAAACCCAGCGGCAGTCACCGCATCAATAGCGCGTGGCAAACGTTGGGTGATGAGACTGTTTGTTACCTCCACCCGCTTCCTGCGGTGATGGTGTAGGTAAACCTCCCATGGCGGATATTGCCGCTTACTGTTTTTCTTACGCAACGGTTTGAGCAGGATGCCTGCTTCAGCTAAGGCATCTTCAATCCCATAATTACAGTAGGCTCTATCTGCATAAACAACCGCTCCGTGAAGTAAGTCAAATGGATAACACCGCAACCCCCCCAACATCGCCAAAGCTGCCCGGTGTTAAGAAAAACTCAACCGGTACGCCACTTTCAGTGACCATCAGATGGAGTTTGAGTCCATAGAACTATCTACGCTTACTAGCTATCACCCCGCGCCACACTTCACCTTGATAACGCTTGGCACCAGAGATACGAATGGGGTCACATGCTGGGACGGGATACGAGTCAATCGCATAGATTTGATGCGAGTTTTGTGCTTTACAGTCTGTGGCAAGTGATTCAAAAAGTGTCTGAAACATCGGGGCTATTTGGTGAAGTCTTCGGTTGAATCGTGCTTTACTGAGCATATTGGGAATATATCCCTGCTCCTTGAGGAGTTGCCGTGCTCTCTGTTGATTGCCACCGAATAGTTCTGCTGCCACTAAGGCAGTGGGCATTACTTCTGCGGCAGACATTTTGGTTCGTGGATCGTCTTGATATCCCTGTTGAATTAACAGATCGTCACAAAGGGTATAAAATGCTACAATTACTAAGTCCATGGAATGTTCCTGTTTATCAGTGTTGTTGTGGCAACAAACACTCTAACGGAAATTCCATGGATATTCAAATAGCAACTTGCGTTATATTATGATATGGCTACATTAAGCCTGTTGACAGTAGGGTCATTTAGTTTTACTGTAGGAGGGATCTCCGAATCCCGACATCTCACTGTAGGCTTGATCTCTCGGTTGCGCCTTTTCAAACAAAATGGGTAATAAGCCGAAAACTGAATAGCCCTATGTTGACAGTAGGGACTGTTGACAAACTGAATTGAACTGTGTAAAATGCCCTAAGTTTCCATCTCAACTGGAAAAGACTTCCCTACACAAGCTGACCGCGATCAACTCCAAGGAATAAAAAGACAGTTTGAGAACAGAGGAGGCAAGACAGATGCAACGGAGATATAATCTCGTACATTTGATTTTAACTATCGTTGTCGCCTTGGTTCTGACGCCGCTGATGGCGGGTGCTGCTCCACGAGCACAGATTGCCTTCTCGTCTGACAGGGATGGGAACGCTGAAATCTACGTGATGGACACCGATGGGCGTAATCAACGAAGGCTCACCAATAATCACCGTCAGAACTGGGATCCCTCCTGGTCCCCCGACGGTACACGTATTGCTTTTAATTCTAGTGAGGATAAGGCAGGCGTTGCGGATCCACGTCCACACCTCTACGTGATGGATGCCGATGGTAAGAACCTGCGGAAACTCACTAAACATCCTTTTGCTGAATGGCACCCTTCCTGGTCCCCCGACGGCACACATATTGCTTTTACGGGTAAGGCCGCGCTACACGCGCATAGGTACATCTACGTAGTGGACGCTGAGGGTAAGAACCTACGAAAACTCGGAAGCGAACATGAACAGATCGGTTGGGAACCCTCTTGGTCTCCCGACGGTACACACATTGCCTTTGTTTCCACTCGGGAGGAGGATGGTTGGAAGTATGATATCTACGTGATGGACGCTGATGGGAGTAATCATCGAAAACTCACTGAAAATCCTGCGAATGACTGGTCCCCCTCCTGGTCCCCGGACGGTGAACGCATTGTCTTTGTGTCTGATGAGAAGGGAGACTGGAAAAACTATGAAATCTACGTGATGGATGCCGATGGTAAGAATCGGCGAAAGCTCACTAGAAATCCCGCGAATGACGTGCATCCCTCATGGTCACCGGACGGTGAACGCATTGTCTTTGTGTCTCATAGGGATGGGAACTATGAAATCTACGTGATGAACGCCGATGGTGCACGACAGGTACGCAGACGCACTAAAGATGGCAGTAATGACACGACTCCTGCATGGTTTGACCCCGCTTTTGCAGTAGAAGTAGCTCCTTTTGCCGTTGGTCCTGATGGTAAAAAATTCACAATATGGGGCTGGCTTAAACAGGTTGCTCGCTAACTACCATTATTGAGAGAAGGTAAGGATAAGAAATCGCCTTGAAAACAGAGGAGGAATAGCAAATGCACCGGAGAAGCAATCCCAGACCTTTGATTTTAGTTGTCGTTGTAGTTTTAGGTCTAACGCCATTGATGGTAGACGCTGCTCCACGAGCACAGATTGCCTTCTCATCTGACAGGGATGGGAACTATGAAATCTATGTGATGGATGCCGACGGTAAGAATCAGCGTAGACTTACTGAACATCCCGGACATGACTGGGAACCCTCATGGTCACCCGACGGTAAGCACATTACCTTTACTTCTAGTGAGGTTGAGGATATTGAGCGTAAGCGCCCGCGAATCTATGTGATGGACGCCGATGGTAAGAATCTGCGAAAACTCTCTAACGAATTCGTTGCTGAATGGGATCCTTCATGGGCCCCCGATGGTCAACGCATTGCCTTTACCTCCAGTGGGGTTATGGAAACTGCGGGTGGACCCTGGCGAATCTACGTGATGGATGCCGATGGGGGTAATAAGCAAAGACTCTCTAACGATGCCGGTCCTGGTGCCTGGGAACCCTCATGGTCGCCCGATGGTCAACGCATTGCCTTTGTGTCTCATGGGGATGGGTATGGGGATGGTATCTTTGTGATGGACGCCGATGGGCAGAATGAACAAAGACTCACCGACAACCTCTCTCATGAATGGTCTCCCTCCTGGTCCCCGGACGGTGAACGCGTTGTCTTTGTGTCTCATAGGGATGGGAACTATGAAATCTACGTGATGAACGCCGATGGCGCGCGGCAGGTGCGAAGACGTACTAAAGATGGCAGTGATGACACGAATCCTGCATGGTTTGATCCTGCTTTTGCCGTTGAAGTTGCTCCCTTTGCAGTTGGTCCCGTAGGCAAAAAATTCACAATGTGGAGCTGGCTCAAACGGGCCGGACGATAACTGCTATTATTGAGCAAACAGTATTTGTTGAGACGTGGATTTGAAAATAGAGGAGGGAGAACGAATGTACCGGAGAAGCAATCTCGCATACTTCATTTTAGTTAGCGTGTTCGCTTTAGGTCTGACATCGCTGATGCTGGGCGTTGACGCACAAGCACAGATTGCCTTCTCGTCTGAGAGGGATGGGAGAAGGTTGGATCTCTACGTGATGGACACCGATGGGAAAAATCAACAAAGACTCACTGAACATCCCGGACATGACTGGGAACCCTCATGGTCTCCTGACGGTAAACACATTGCTTTTACTTCTAGTGAGGCTAAGGACATTGAGCGTAAGCGCCCGCAAATCTATGTGATGGATGCTGATGGTAAGAATCGGCGAAGACTTTCTAACGAATTCCTTTCTAAATGGCATCCTTCATGGTCCCCTAACGGTAAGCGTATTGCCTTTACTTCTACTGGGGGTAAGACCACAGGGGATGGGCACTGGCACATCTATGTGATGGACGCCGATGGTGGCAATCCGCAAAAAATCTCTAACGGAAATTCCGTTGATAACTGGGATCCCTCCTGGTCCCCTAACGGTAAGCGTATTGCCTTTGTTTCCCGTAGAGATGGGAGAGGACGAGGTATCTTCGTGATGGAGGCCGATGGGAAGAATGAACAGAGGGTCACCGAAGATCTCTCTGATGAATGGCATCCTTCATGGTCACCCGACGGTGAACGCATTGCCTTTACTTCTAATATGGCTGGGAACTGGGAAATCTATGTGATAAATGCTGACGGGGGTAATCAGCGAAGACTTACTAAAAATCCCCATTCTGACTGGGCCCCCTCTTGGTCCCCGGACGGTAAACGCATTGTCTTTGTTTCCACCAGGGATGGAAACAAGGACATCTATGTGATGAATGCTGATGGTGCGCGGCAGGTGCGAAGACGTACTAAAGATGGCAGCGATGACACAGACCCTGCATGGTTTGACCCTGCGTTTGCGGTTGAAGTTGCGCCTTTTGCAGTTAGTTCCGCAGGCAAAAAACTCACGATGTGGGGTTGGCTCAAACAGGTTGACAAATAACTCCCATTATTGGGCAGACATTGTTTGCCGAGACGCAGATTTGAAAACAGAGGAGGAATAGCAGATGCACCGGCGAAGCAATCTCGCATATTTGATTTTAGTTAGCGTTGTCGCTTTAGGTCTGACATCGCTGATGCTGGGCGTTGACGCACAAGCACAGATTGCCTTCTCGTCTGAGAGGGATGGGAACCCTGAAATCTACGTAATGGAGGCCGATGGGAAAAATCTGCGTAGACTCACGAACAATGACTTTCCTGATACGGACCCCTCATGGTCTCCAGACGGTAAACGGATTATCTTTGTGTCTGACAGGAATAACAACATTGCGGATGAAGAGCCGCCCATCATGATTGGTGGTGCCATCATCATTGCTGATATGCGTAAACGTCCGCAAATCTATGTGATGGACGCCGATGGTGAGAATCAACATAGACTCTCTAACGAATTCGTTGCTGAATGGGATCCTTCATGGTCCCCCGATGGTAAACGTATTGTCTTTACTTCTAGTGGCGCTATGGACGTTGCGGGTGGACACTGGCGAATCTACGTGATGGACGCTGATGGGGGTAATAAGCAAAACCTCTCTAACGAGGGCGAAGATGATTACTATCCCGCATGGTCCCCCGACGGCACACGCATTACCTTTGTTTCCATTAGGGATGGGAGAGGGAACCAGGATATCTACGTGATGAACGCCGATGGGAAGGATCAACAAAGACTCACTGAAAATCCCGATCATGAATGGGAACCCTCTTGGTCCCCCGACGGTAAACGCATCGCCTTTACTTCTAGTAAGCTGCCGGACCTTATGCCTGCGAACTCGGACATCTACCTAATAGACGCTGACGGTAAGAATCCGCGAAAACTTACCAGGACTATTTCTCGTAATACGCACCCCTCCTGGTCCCCCGACGGTGAGCGCATTGCCTTCGTTTCCAATAGGGATGAGAACTATGAAATCTACGTGATAAACGCCGATGGCGCACGGCAGGTGCGAAGACGTACTCGAGATGACAGTGAGGACACTGATCCTACATGGTTTGATCCTGCGTTTGCCGTTGAAGTTGCTCCTTTTGCAGTTAGTCCCGCAGGCAAAAAACTCACGATGTGGGGTTGGCTCAAACAGGTTGACAAATAACTGCCATTATCGCGAAAACGGTGTTTGACGGGATATGGGAGCGCACGTGGACAGGTCATGACCCTCAAATGAGGGGCGAAGACTCCATGTGATAACAAACCGAAATTGTACCTTGAATTCGAGAAGGCTTCCCTACACAGGTTGACCCCGATCAACTCCAAAGGATGAGAAGTCGATTTGAAAACAGAGGAGGCAAGACAGATGCAACGGAGATGCAATCTCGCAGGTTTGATTTTAGCTAGTGCGTTAGCGTTGGGTTTAACGCCGCTAATGGTGGGCGCTGTCCCACAGGCACAGATTGTTTTCGCATCTGAGAGGGATGGGAACATGGAAATCTACGTGATGGACGCCGATGGAAAAAATCAGCGTAGACTCACTAATAATCGCCATCAGGACTGGTATCCTTCATGGTCTCCCGACGGTACGCGCATTGCCTTTACTTCTGGTAACGATAGGGCCATTTTGGCTGGAGAGGGATGGGACATCTACGTGATGGACGCCGATGGGAAGAATCTGCGAAACCTCACCAACAATGACTTTGCTGAATATTATCCCTCTTGGTCTCCCGACGGTACACGTATTGCCTATACTTCTACTGAAGCTAGGAATTTTGCGGAGGGGTTCCCACAAATCTACGTGATGGACGCCGATGGGAAAAATCAGCGTAGGCTCACTGAAAATGCCGCACCTGGCTGGCAACCCTCCTGGTCCCCCGACGGTACACGTATTGCTTTTGTGGATGCTAGGGATGGGTTTGGGTGGAATGTCTACGTGATGAACACAGATGGGAGTAATCAACAGAGACTCACTGACAATCTCTGTCATGAATCGTATCCCTCATGGTATCCAGACGGTGAACGCATTGCCTTTGTTTGTCATAAGGATGGGAACCGGGACATCTATGTGATGAACGCCGATGGGGAGAATCAGCGTAGACTTACTCGAGATCCCTCTGATGATACGAACCCCTCATGGTCGCCTGATGGTAAACATATTGCCTTTGTGTCTGAGAGGAATGGAAACAAGGACATCTATGTGATGAACGCTGATGGTGCGCGGCAGGTGCGAAGACGTACTAGAGATGGCAGTGAGGACACGAATCCTGCATGGTTTGACCCTGCATTTGCGGTTGAAATTGCCCCTTTTGCAGTTGGTCTTGCAGGTAGAAGACTCACGATGTGGGGTTGGCTCAAACAGGTTGACAAATAACTCCCATTATTGGGCAAACATTGTTTGCCGAGACGCGGATTTGAGGACAGAGGAGGAAAGGCAGATGCAGAGGAGAAACAATCTGACACATTTGATTTTAGCTGTCATTATAGTCTTTGTGCTGACACTGCTGATGGTATGCGTTAATATACAGGCACAGATTGTCTTCTCGTCTGAGAGGGATGGAAACTGGGAAATCTACATGATGGACGCCGATGGGCGTAATCAGCGAAGACTCACTAACAATGACTTTGCTGAATGGGAGCCCTCTTGGTCTCCCGACGGTAAGCGCATCGTCTTTACTTCCAGTAAGAGTAGGCTGGGTAAGAACCGGGATGTCTACGTGATGGCTGCCGATGGGGGCAATCCGCGAAGAGTGTCCAAAAATCCCTTTGATGAATGGAACCCCTCCTGGTCCCCAGATGGTGAACGCATTGCCTTTACTTCCACCGGGGTTAGGAATATCGCAGCTGGGTTCTGGCGAATCTACGTGATGGATACCGATGGTAAGAATCTGCGAAGGCTCTCTAACAATGACGTAGATGATTACCAGCCCTCGTGGTCTCCGGACGGTAAGCGCATTGCCTTCGCGTCTTGGAGGGATGGGGACCATGACATCTATGTGATGGATGCCGATGGGAGTAATCAGCACAATCTCACCAATAATCCCGGTTTCGATTGGGAACCCTCTTGGTCACCCGACGGTCAACGTATTACCTTTACGTCTCAAAGGGATGATAGGAACTGGCAAGTCTACGTGATGGACGCCGATGGGCAGAATCAACAAAGACGCTCTAAAAATCCCTTTGATGACTGGGAACCCTCCTGGTCTCCGGACGGTAAGCGTATTGTCTTTACTTCTACTAGGGATGGGAACAATGAAATATACGTGATGAACGCCGATGGCCCGCGGCAGGTACGCAGACTCACTAAAAATCCCTTTGGTGATCGAGATCCTACATGGTTTGACCCTGCGTTTGCAGTTGCTCCTTTTGCAGTTGCTCCCGGAAATAAAAAGACTACGATGTGGGGCTGGCTTAAACAGGTTGACTAATAACTGCCATTTCTGCTAAAATTGTATGGTGTTAGGAAAAACTCGACCGATACGTCAGCCTCGGTCATTATCAGATACAATTTGAGCCCATAAGAGTATCTGTGTTCGCTTGCTATCTTGCTTTGCCAATTTGCCTTGATACAATATAGATCATAGTTTTGTTGTCGCATACAGACCAGTGTCTTAATTCGCCAATACCTCTAGGAAATTGATTATGCCAACAGATCGAAATCTTATTCATCAAACACTCAAAGGCAATCCGCAGGCATTCGACACCCTAGTCCAGAAATATCAGCCGGTAGTCTATGCCCGGGCGCGGTTTCTCGTACAGAATCCGCAGGACGCCGAAGATCTAACGCAAGAAGTCTTTATCAAAGCGTATCAAAACCTCCCAAAACTGCGCGATGCCAGTCGATTTGCCGGTTGGCTATCGCAAATTGCGAAGAACGTCTGCGTGACATGGATCCACCAGCAGAAGGGAATGTCAACATCTCGCTTCAGGGACGAGGATCCAATGTTAAATCTATCTTCTCCCGAGGCGACGCCAGAACAGTTCCTGATGAAAAAAGAATTGAGCCAGACAATCTTGAGAGCGATTCATTCACTGCCTGCTACGGATGCGGCAGTTGCACATGATTTCTACATTGACGACCTCAGCTATGACGAAATCTCAGAGGAACGCGGACTGTCGCATCGTGCCATCGCTAGCCGGCTGCACCGCGCCAAACATCGCATCGCCAAGAAAGTCAAGCATTCGTTCTACGCGTTAGGTGTTTTCTGGAAGGATTGGGAAACATCCATACTAAAAGCGACGAAAATCGTGCCAACCCTTTCGCGTTCTTGGTCTATTTCTTTTGCAATTCATCTCGGTCTTGCTAGTATCGTTGGAGGGTATCTGGTAACACAAAACCAATCATTCAAGGATTTGATGGGTGTTGAAATATCTCAGGTAACGGATATGCCTGCCAAACCGCAAGTTCGGAAGCCTGTCATCAAACCCGTTCAAAAGCCAGAAGTGGTAATTGAAGACGCGGTTACCGTTGAACCGATTAAATTCCGACAAAGAGCGATGAACACAGCTATTATTGGGACAAGCACTGTCCAGTCGCAGGCCATCTCCGCGTTCTCAAATCAAGCGTTGAAACTTAATGCCCCTATCAATCCCAATGTGCCGAAAGTGGTCAACTCCAATGCATCTATGCTTCAGGGCGTAGCACATACGACTGATCCCGCTTCTAATGCACCCGATTCTCTAACATGGTCCTCACCCGTCGTTACAGGTACAGGCAAAAACGGTGGACGCATACGACGTGAGAACACCGGTTCTGGGGGTATTGGCACAGAAAGTGGTAGCGGTGTTGGACGCGGTGATTTCGGTCTGGGAAGTGGTGTGAATCAGACTCGTACAAGAGGTCACGTTGGTATAGGTTCGATGGTCGGCACCGAAGGGGCAACCAGCATTGATGACACGCTTTCCGATGTCACCGAGAGGATAATATTGGGCGGCGGTGTGCCTGAACTCCCCTCTGGCAGTCCCGGGGCTATAGTTGTGGGTCGTGGTCGAGATATGATAGGCCGCCTAAACCTTGCCCGCTTTGAAAATCCGCTCCATCCCTTTGGAAGTATATGTGGCAGCGGCGTCGGATTTTTCCGATTTGGGGCAGGTTTGTCCTACTTAGTGCAATCACTGAATCAAAAAACCAAAATCAAGACCCAACTGGTTGAGGCAGTCCAACTCAAGGACGCCGCATTCTTCCAGACACCAATTCTTTTTATGGAACCGATGCCCGGAGGCTCAAAGATAAGTCCAAAAGAATATGAGAAGGGGATATTCAACTCTCACAGCGATCGAATCTGGAATCCTGCGCGTAGTAAGTACACGAATACTGAAGTCCAAAGGCTGCGGGAATATGTGATTAATCGTGGGGGATTCATCTATATAGCGACGCATGGAAACACAGATAACGCAATGAAAGGGACACGAAAGGTGTTGCGGGATCTCCTTCCAGAGCATCATCTCGGCTTTGTTCCGAATGATCACCCGATTTACAACAGCTATTACTCGCTAAACGGTCCTTTGCGTTTTCCCTTGCGCAAGGTCGGAGCTTACGGACTTTTCGGTCCGCTTTACTTTGGTCCCTATTCCGAGCTACAAGGTATCACTATCGATGGACGGCTTGCTGTCTTAGTAGATACCGAGCAGATGATGCATGTGATTGATGGCAAAGTTCAGAAACCCTTCTCCGGCCAGCATCGCAATCAGAATCAGATTTTAAATGAGTTTGCACCCCACGCTGCGCGGCACCTAATCAACATAGTCGTCTATGCCATTACACATGGGAATATTTCAGATTACTCCGGTTATGTGCCGGAAGATAAGCAAGAGCACCAAAGACTTCCCATCCGTGCGCCGCAAGCCGCAGCAATTGGAGCGGTTGAATAGCATCTATTAATCAGACACCCACGCCTCCATTCCTATTACTCCTCACATCTCAAATTTCACCTCTTAAGTTTCGTCGAAGCGCGTTGGATCACAATCCTTCGTAATCCTACGGCGAGGATCTGCAATGCTACAGGATTTCCATGTCGGAAGGATACAACAAGATCAACATACGCCTTACACGACCCGGTGAAGATCGGGAAATTGGGGATAACATCCCGGCGATACTGTGCAGCCGCCCTCTAAAAATCACCGCCGCGTCGTGTGACATCCATACTGAGAGGAATGAAGATTATGTCAGTCGCTTCGCGTTCTTGGTTTATCTCTCTCGCAATCCATCTGTGTCTTGCTGCGATCATTGGAGCATATCTGGTAACACAAACCCAATCCTTCAAGGACTTGATGGGCGTTGAAGTTTTGCAATCAGCCAAGACGCCGCCCAAACCGCAAGTTCGGAGACCCGTCATCAAACCCATTCAAAAACCAGAGGTGCCATCCAAAAACATAGCCGTCGTTGAGCCAGTTAAAATCCAAACAAGAGCGACAAATTCGGCTGTCGTTCGTACAGCCACTGTCCGGTCACAGACCGTTTCCGCGTTCTCAAATCAAACGTTGAAACTTAATGCCCCAATCAACCCCAATGTGCCGAAGGTGGTCAATCCCCATGCACCTGTGCCTCAGGTCGTGACACATACAGATGCCCCAGTTTCTGATGCGCCTGATGCATTGTCTTCACCTGTCATCACAGGGACCGGTGAAAACGGTGGGCACATAAGTCATGGGATTGGAGGCGGGCGTCGTGGGGTTTCTGGGGGAGCCGTGCAGGTCAGGATTACCGATGTGTTCAGGTTACCGTTGGAGCTCGCGATGGTCAAGGAGGTTGGGGCTGATCGGGATGCCTTGGACGCGGTGGTCGATGGCATTATGCTCGGTAATCTTGAAGTGCCACCGCTCCCCCGTGGTGAACCGGGCGGACATGTGGTTGGCAGGGGGCGCGATATTCGTGGGGTCTTCCGTTTTACGCGCCTTCGTCACGATCTCTCTGACTGGTGGACAGATGCTTCTGCGCTGAACGCGTGGGCAAAGTGGCTCAATGAAAAGACGCGGATCCGAACAGACATGAATGTCGAGGGCGGAGCACTGAAGTTGACTGACGCCAATGTCATGAAATCGCCGATTCTCATCATGACTGGACATAATCCTGCGCTTATGAAATCAGCAGGTGTAAGGGCATTGGACACTGGGCGAATAATTCGGGGTATTAAGGGTGGTCAGTTTTCTCAATTGGAAGGGATTTCGTTGCGGCGATATCTGGTTGAAAAGGAAGGGTTCCTCGTTTTTGATGATTGTGGTACCGAGGCTGCTGCGCAATCAATGACCCGTCTGTTACTGACCAATATGCGGCACATTATGCCAGAATATCATGTGGGACGCATTCCCAACAACCATGAAATTTATCACAACTTCTATCAGATGGGTGGGCCGCCCATTGGCTTTGATATTTACCACCCCGGCAGGACAATTGGCTTTTTCTTAACGGGCGGACGTCTTGGTTATAATCTGTCGCGGAATTTCCTTGAAGGTATTTTTATTAACGACAAACTTTCTGTACTGATCGTTCGTCGCGACTATATGTGTGCGATGGAGTCTATCAGTCTGCCAAGCCGTGCTGTACATTACTCACCCGGCGTCTACCGTTTTATGACCAATATTGCTATCTATGCGCTGACGCACGGTAAAATCTCAGATTACTCCAGCTATATACCAGAAGATAAATCAGAACGGCAAAAATTTCCGAGTCGTGCACCACAAGCCGCAGCGATCGGGGCAGTGGAATAGCATCTGTTAATCGGTCACGCACATCTGTACTTCTATTATCTTAGAACTTACGCGGTTGGTTCATAAGTCCCCTGATCAGTGGCACATCCCGATAAAATCGGGGAGCGGATTTAGGGGGTTAAAAATAAAAAAATCTCGCGCCGCGTGCTGAATTTGCGTAAGTTCTGTACCTAATCACATCTCAGGTTGTATCGAAGCGTGTTGATTTCCAATCCGATCTCGGAGCCCCGCAACGAGGGTCTGCAGCGCCACAGGATTGTCATCTAAGAAGGGAACAACGATATCGGCGTAAGCCTTACACGGCTCGGTGTAGACCGGGAAATTGGGGATAACATCCCGGCGATACCACGCAACAGCCCCTTCAAGATCGCCGCCACGTTGTGCAACATCTCGTAACAGGCGACGCAGTACCCGTTCATGGGGTTCGACATCAACAAAAAGTTTAACATCCATCAGGTCCCTGAGTGCTGCATCCCACAGAATAAGATGTCCTTCGACGATAACCAGATCGCTTGGTTGAATCGTGGCGGGCGCATCACCGCGTGCGAACGCTCGTGTCCCTTCAGGTGGCGTTTTAATCGGTTGACGTGCGATTAGTTGACGGATATGCCCCAACAGTGCTTCCCATCGAACTGCATCCGGATGGTTCGCGGTGATGACCTTCTCTCGTTCTTCCGGTGGATATTCCGACCAGTCCCTGAAGTAGTAATCTTGGTGCAGAATCACGGGCGAGAATTCTTTGAGTGCCTCGGCGAGGGCTGCTGCTAACGTTGTTTTCCCTGAGGCTGAACCACCCGATATCCCAACCGTCACCGGTTTAAAGTTTTGGGGCATGTACAGCTCCTTATTGCCAATCAAGTGCGGTTGTTTGAGAACTTATCACGGGTTATACTCCCAGTTCGCCTTGCGAGTCCCGTATTTTCTGCCATCAATGACTGTTTGATGGCAGTTGAGGCAGGCACTGTAGGATTTGACCCCATGGCTTTCATGATCAAACTGGATTTCAGGGGTGTTGTGAACGTGACAGGTGAGACAGGTGTAAGCCTCGTACACGGCATCTGCATGGACACTCAGCCGATCACCCATCTTCTTGACCGTATATTCCTCCCCGTTTTTTTCATCGGTTACCAGCCAGTGGTTATCCCCCTCTTTCTTCGAAATTGTTGTCTGTCGAGAGAGGGAGGTACCATGCAGATTAAACTCCCACTGCAAATCCTCTGAGACAACTCCTCCAGTATCCAAATAGGTCTGGAAATGTGAATCGGTGGTAAACAACAGTGCCGCTGATGGATGACATTTCACACACGCGACATCGTGAACTTCTGTCAAAGGGAAGAATTCTTCATGGTCTAACTTTTCTCTGCCGTGCAGAAGGACGGAAAGCAACAAAATTGGTGCGAGAGCAAGATGACAACGGAGGAGGATGCGTCGTGCGCGATGGGTGGTAAGACTGACGGCAACCCCGGTTCCAAAATTGAGCAGTGCCAGCATAAACGCCATCCACGAATGCCAAACGAGGGGTTGAGCCGCTGAGTGGATGAGAACAAGAAACAACCCTAACGATGCGAGTCTTTGATGATATTTGAGCCAGACCTGCCGGCTTCCCCATCGGATCAGCCGTGTCCGTAAGATGTAGCCACTCGCAATGAAAAGGATGATAGCGCCGATGATACTGAGCGTATGCCGAGTCTCGCCAAAACTTGATCTGAGGATGAAGAAGAGAGATATAAGGATCGCTCCCACAGCCCCTTGAGCGATCTGAATAAATGGATTCATAACAGGGCAATTAATAAAAAAGCCGGGTCATGTGATGGTGTAGTTTCGACGGAAGCATTCCAGTTGGTAGGCGAGGCGAGTGCCAATCGAACCTCGAAACGAATGAAAAATACCGAAGGAAACCACAATTCCCAAAACTGACCCGGCTGTTGATTTTTGGAGGCAAATGTAATTACGTCATAACATGCAATCTTTGTGCCAAAACCGACATCTCGCTGGAACCTGAGATAATTAGAACACAACTCTGTTAAGATGTCAAGTCTTGTACAGATATTTAACAGGGGTGTTCAGATTTTGAGCAGTCTTAATCTGCTTTTACTTGATGGTGATATACCGCACTTGCCCCTCATGTTTTACAAGCAGCAAAATTTTGGCTTCACCCATGACCTTCTCTACCGCCGCTTTGAATTCCGCGACGTTGTGAATAGGCTGGCTCTCGACCTCAAGGATCAGGTCGCCTTTGCGGACTCCCGCTTTGGCAGCCGCACTATCCGGCGCAACGTTGGCGATTAACACCCCTTCATCAGCAGTATGTCCGAGTTTTTCCGCCAGATCCGCTGTCAGGTTCTGAACGGTAAGTCCTTTCCAGACGAGCTCCATATGTCCCTCAGAATCTTTGACAGGTCGAAGAGCTTGCGCAGAACGTTCGCTAAGCGTGACTGCAATATCTTGTGCCTGACCATCACGCAGAATGGAAATCGATATGGTGGTCATCGGTTTATACATGGCAACCGCAGCACGGAGATGATTCACACCCTTGATAATCTCGGCGTTAATAGCGGTGATTACATCGCCTCTCTGTAATCCAAATTCTGCAGCAGGTGTGTTATCGAAGACACGATTGATTAAGACACCCATCAGTTTGTCCAAACCAAGTTTCTCAGCCAAATCCGGACCAATATCCTGAATCGAAACGCCAAGCCAGCCGCGCGTGACTTTTCCATGTTCAATCAGTTCTGTCGCAATCTGTCTGACCGTGTTAATCGGTATGGCAAATGCACCAGCGGACGGGTTGCCAGCGGTCATACCGATGATTGTGCCTTCTGCGCTGACAATTGCACTGCCGCCAGTACCGGGACGCGGGTTCACATCAATGGCGAGCCAATTTTCATAATCGGCCATACGCGGGTTGCGTCCGACGCCGCTAATCATTCCTAAAGAGATTGTGGGTTCCTGATTAGCGGTATGTCCGAGAGCAACCATTAATTCACCGATGACGATATCATCCGAGTCGCCGAAGTTCGTTGTGGGTAGTCCGTCGGCGTCAACTTTAAGTACGGAAATTCCTGTGGCTTTGTCAGATGCAACTATTTTCGCGTCAAGGCGTGTACCGTCCTGAAGCGTTATAGCGATCCTCTCACTATTATTGGTTAAGTCCGTAACGGTAACGATGTGCCCCTGTTCATCAAACAAGATTCCAGAGCCAAAATTATTGTTATCTATGAACTGGTGTTCAGGCGTGACTATAACCGGCGGTGCTTGTCTTTCCCCATATTGGTCAGGAAAGGAAAAATGGTCTTCCGATTTTTCATCTGGATCTGCGTTTCGATCGAACCAACGACGAAATTCCTCTGGACGAAACGGAAATACGTCACGACGTTCAAAGTGTTCAAAACGAGGGTTCCAGTCTTTATCCTTGACTGATCGCTCAGTTTCAATTCCAACAACCGCTGCTCCAACTTCCTGTGCGAGCACAGTAAAACTCTTGCTGAGTGCTTGTAACGTCTGTCGTTCATCTGCTGCCGATGCAGCATGTTGGAAAATGCCAAAGGCGAGTACGCAGATGAGAACGATGCTGCGTGTTTGGGATACATTGGTTTTCATGTTTTCTACCTCCCTTACGGTTTGAACGGTAACACACTACGTATATAAGTAGGTTTCATCAAAATTTACTATACCGTTCAGATCATGTTGGAAACTATAGTGAGAATAGGGTATAATCTCTATAAGCGTCAATGGACAGATTTCTGAAGCATCTGAACAATGTTTTTCCAAAACTAAAGGGAGGATTCGCCATGTTTCGCAAGAAAGAATTTCAAAAGCGATGGATTCTTACCGTACTATCTGTTGTGGTGAGCATCCTTATCCTACCAACTTTGACTCAAGCAGGGGAAATCTTGTTTGAAGATACTTTTGATAAGGCAAATGATAAGTTAAACGGCACAGGAAAATGGCACACGGTCTCTGGATCGTGGGTCGTTAAAAATGGCAAATTGGCACAGAACCAACGAAATGGCAAAAATCTTATCTTAGTGTCCGACGGTCATTGGGATGAAGAATGGAATGACTATTGGTTCTACTCAACGATCCGCCTTGCAGCTGGTCAAAGCCCACTCCTCATCTGGCGATTCCACAGTGATGAAGGGGCGGGTTTTGGCGGTAAAGATACTTTGCCACCCCGTATGCAACAGAGCTTGCGCCGTCATGTCATTTATTTGGAACTGAACAAGGACGGGAAAAGATCTGTGGTGATACGGCATATACGCCATATTGTGAAAGAGTTTGAAAAAACCGAAACGAAAACGAAGGTTGATAAGGGAACAGAATACTGGATCAAAATCGAAAATCACCCGGCAGGCTACCGTTTTTTCCTCACAGATAATGCCGCAGCAGCAGCCTTGGGTAATTACGGGCCAGTGCTCTTTGACGTTAAGGATTTCAACATCCAAGGCGAAGGGCGGATCGGTTTTGGAACGCAAGAGGCGGTAATTGAAGTAGATAACGTGTATGTCACTGAACCTGAAAAAAATCCTTTCGCCGTAGAACTGCAGGGCAAGTTGACAACCACTTGGGGGCTGCTGAAATCAAGTATGGTCCAATAGGACCGCGAAAGGAATAGAACGAATGAAGGTTGTGGTATTCGGCGCAGCCGGTTGGATGGGCAGAGCGGTACTTGCCAATTTGGCCGGCAGACATCAGGTTCGCGCCTTTGATCGGGGGCCGGAGGCATGGGAGCAGTGGAAGGATATCGACGGTGAATCGCAGAGTGAAGATATTATCCACGGGGATATTGTGGACTTCACGACTGTGCACAATGCCACGGAGGGAATGGACGCAGTGATTCATCTCGCAGTCCATTTCGGGGGGTATGGTGTAGATGATCCGCAGCCGTTCTTGGTCAATTTGAAAGGCTTGTGGAATGTGCTGGAGTCTGCACAGCAGCGCGGTATCAAACGGGTGGTGCACATCGGTTCATGTCAAACGGTACACCCCAACGGAATATTTTTTACCGCGGATGTCAGAAGACCCGACGGGAGTCAGTACGCGGTTTGCAAGCGTTTGCAAGAGGAGATGTGCCGGCAATATTACGACGCTTACGGGTCTCGGATCATTGTCTTGCGTCCGGACTATATTGTGGATAGTCGTTTGGGAATCAACAGGCGTCGCGAGGAGTTAGGCTCCGAGGAGGCACCGGTGCGGAACGGCTGCGTGTGTCGACACGATCTGGCAGAAGCGTGTCGCCTCGGAATAGAATCCACAACAATCGACTTCGATATCTTTCATATTGTGGGCACTCCCGAAGCGGCTGAGACCTGTAACGTTGCACGTTCACGTCAAGTGCTGGGACTGGAGTACAAGGGAGACTTGGAACAATATCGGTGATGCCAATACTTTCCTTGTTACTTGATTTAGTCTACAGCTTGGTGTAGCATCTCCACACCACAAAACCTCCCAGCATGATCTCATAAATTGAGGTGAACTAACAATTCAGATCAAAGTGAAGCGAGGAATCCCGATGGGCACATCCAAAACAGATTCGTTTGAAATATTTGCGGACCGTATAACAATAGATCCTGAAATCTGTCATGGCAAGCCGTGCATACGTGGATTGCGCTATTCTGTTGAATTGATACTGGAGCTGTTGAGGGCCGAAATGACTATCGACGAAATTTTGGCAGATTATGAGACTTAGAACGTAACGATATCTTAGCGGCTTTGGCGTTTGCAGCGCGACTGACTCAGGTTCAACGGATGCAGGCTACTATGGTATGAAGTTTTTAGTAGATGCTCACCTACCGCTCATAAAAGGACATGCAAATTATGACCAAACGCCCCAAAATTGCGGCAATCGTCACAGAGTACCGCAAGTATTCCCACGGTCAGCACATCGTTGACCGCTTCTTAGAAGGGTACGGCTGGAACAGTCGACACCACCATCCGCCGATGGATCTGGTCTCACTCTACGTTGACCAGCACCCTGAAGGCGATCTGAGCGGTGACCGTGCGGAGCGCTTCCCCCGGATGAAAATCTATCCGACTGTCGCCGATACCCTGACCTTGGGCGGCAGCGACCTCGCCGTCGATGGGGTCCTGCTAATCGGTGAGCACGGCAGCTATCCTACCAACGAAAAGGGACAACACCTCTACCCGCGCTACGAGTTATATAAGCAGATTGTCTCAGTCTACAAAACGACCGGCAAAACTGCGCCCGTGTTCAACGACAAACATCTCTCTTGGAACTGGGATTGGGCAAAGGAGATGTATGACATCTCTCAAGAAATGGACTTTGCGTTCATGTCCGGTTCGTCCCTGCCGGTGACTTGGCGTACCCCGTCGGTCGACATGCCGTTGGGTGCGCGTGTCCGGGAAGCGCTATGTATCGCGATCGGCGGTGTTGACAGCTACGACTTCCACGCCTTGGAGACCATCCAGTGTATGGTGGAGCGTCGCGAAGGCGGCGAAAAAGGTGTCAAATGGTTACAAGCCTACCGCGGCGATAAATTCTGGGAGGCACATCACGCGGAGTTATGGTCGCGCGAACTGTTTGAAGCTGCATTGTCCCGTAGCCACACCCTTACCCCTTCGCGGCAGGGGTTCAACAATATCTTTCCAACCTTGGACGAAATGAAGCAGTTGGTTGAAGATCCGATCGCCTATCAGTACGAACATCTGGACGGGCTCAAAGCGACCATGATTCTTATGAATGGATTGGTCCATGATTTCAACTTCGCCGCTCAGCTTGAAGGTCAAGACGTTCCTTTTTCCACGCAGATGTATCTGCCGATGCCTCCAGCCCGCACGACGCTTGCCAACTTTTTCTCCCCGTTGGTCAATAATGCTGAAAAAATGTTCCTGACTGGAGTGGCGACCTATCCGGTCGAGCGCACACTGCTCACTACAGGATTGGTTGCTGCTGGTGTAGAGAGCCTCTTTCAGGATCAGACGCGGCAGGAGACGCCGCACCTGAATATCTCTTATCAGCCGACGGAAGAATCGACTTTCTGGAGAACCTAATTCCAAAGGAGAAAAATGTAAATGGCACCCAAACGCATAGGTGTGATTGCTACCATCTACCGCTACTTGTCACATGCCCAGCATTTCGCTGATCGATTCATAGTCGGTTATCCCTATGAAGGACGTTGGCATCGTCCCAATATCCAAATCGTGTCCCTCTACGTTGATCAGAAACCTGAAGGAGACCAGTCCGCTGATCGTGCCCGCGAGTTCGGTTTTTCCGTGTACCCGACTATCTCTGAAGCGCTGCGCTGTGGTGGAGATGAACTCGCTGTCGATGCCGTGTTGCTCATTGGTGAGCATGGTGAATATCCAAGAAATGAGAAAGGTCAGGTTCTCTACCCGCGCTACGAATTCTTCAAGGAGTGTGTCAAGGTCTTCGAGGAGGACGGTCGCGCTGTGCCGATCTATAATGACAAACATCTCTCCTACAATTTTGAGAAGGCACAGGAGATGGTGGACGATGGACATCGTTTGGAATTCCCAATCCTCGCCGGTTCCTCCTTGCCGGTAACTTGGCGCCTGCCAGATGTGGAACTGCCGCTTGATTGTGAGATTGAGAGTGCCTTGATGATAGGGGTCGGTGGTTCCGATCCGATGGACTATCACGCTCTCGAAGCCATGCAGTGCATGGTTGAACGGCGCAAAGGTGGTGAAACCGGGGTCAAAGCGGTTCAGTTAATCGAAGGGGATGCGGTATGGGAAGCTGGCGAGGCGGGACGCTGGCCAAAGGAGCTTTTGGAAGCAGCACTTTCTCGGTGCGACAGTCCGGGCGGACTGACAAAAGAGGACGGTCGAACTCAGGATCTACTTGGGAACGGCGAACTCCCGAAATTGGTCGAAAATCCGGCAGCTTATTTTATCGAACGCAACGATGGACTACAAACTACGTTACTGATGCTCAACGGTGCAATCGGAGACTACTGCTTCGCTGCGCGACTCAAAGGTGTACCAGATCCGGTGTCTACCCAGTTTTTTCTGCCGCCGACACCTAACGTGACCTACTCTGCTTGCCTAGTTGCCAAGATCGTTGAGATGATTATGACTGGGGCTGCTCCCTTCCCAGCAGAGCGCACCTTGGTTGTCAGCGGGATGCTGGAAAGTTGTCTGACTTCGCGGATACAGGACCATCAGCGTTTGGAGACCCCACATCTGCGGGTAGAGTATCATGCGCCGGCTGAGTCGCATCACGGGAGAGCTTGAATCTTGTTGCAGCAGATCTAGTAGTTGGATATCATTTCTATTGATAAAATCATGGTTCATGTTAAGAATTAGTGCAACAGCAACTGAATCTTCGTAGGGGTTGGGTCCCCCAACCCTTACTGCCCCGATAAATCCCCCGATAGGATCGGGGCAGGCCCGATGAATAGGGACAGGCGGGATGTGCCACGGGCGGGGTTCCCCCGCCCCTACGATTTCGATTCGCGTTTTGCACTTTCTTTTTACATGAGCCAAAATCATAATGATGTGGAGGAAAGAGTATGACACCAGAGGTAGCACTGCAAAAGCGGAAACAGGTAATACGCGATGGCTACTGCGTGGTAGATGACATCTTGACTGAGGAGTTCCTTGAGGAACTTCGAGAAGAATCGGAACGCTTAATCGCTGGACATGAACCGCCCCCTGATGTGAGATATCAAGGGCAGCATGTAGGCGTGCGGGGTGTGGATAATCCAATCATCCAGAAACTGTTGGATTGGCCACAATCGCGCCGAGCACTGGAGCAGATGGGTTTTGGAGACTTTGAGAGTACCGGAGGGATTATTATCCTTACTAAGGATCCTAAGGAGCCTGCGCTCTATTGGCATCAGGATTGGATGCTGTGGAACGATCCGATGAGCTGCTCACCATGGCCTCAGACCATGTTTGTGTCTTACTACTTGACCGATACAACGGTTGAAAACGGCTGTCTCAAAGTGATCCCCGGCACGCATCTTAATCGAATTCCCCTGCATGATCAACTCATTCCAGCCCATGAGCAAGGGGCTCGGTTTATTGAAGAGGATCATCCAACCATGTTCAGCGATCATCCGGACCAAGTGAATGTCTTTGCCAAAGCGGGGTCGCTTGTCTTGGCGGATGCGCGCGTCCTGCATTCAGCGCACAGGAACCTGACAGACGAGCGACGAACGCTAATTTTAGCGTGGCACAAGCGTCCCATGACAATTCCCGACAATTGGGAGGACGATATTCCTGGGGTCATCGCGGATCGCGATCCGAATCAGGAATATGTCGGCTCTCGCATTCCGAGGGAATTGCTCAGGTAGGACCTACACACCGAACATACGGTCCCGTTTCCACAAGACCTAACTGCTTACTACGGTTCGTCGGGGAGGCTTCGAGTTTCCCGATGAACCGACTCCCATCCCAATCCTGCACGCCCCATCTTCTCAATTGTCCTTTTTGAACCAGATCTTCAGCGCGGTGCCACCCATGATCTTATCTTTTTCGGTTTTGCTGATGGAAGGCAGGTGAAGATCGAGTAGGTCTACCAGTTTCTGGTAGCCCGGTTCTTCAAGTATCCACGGGGAATCTGTGCACCACATCATACGATCAGGTCCATAGGCTTGGTAAATCTGCTCGACCATGGGTTTCATATCTTCGTAGGGCCAAGGTTTCTTGGAGAAGGCGTACTCTCCGGAAACCTTGATGTACACATTCGGGAACCGTGCCATGTCGAGGACTCGTGGATAGGTTACCGGCGGTAACGGTTCATCGTCAAAGCGGGGGCGTCCCCAACGGTCTACTATACTGGGGGTGCTCGGCATCACACCGAGATGATCCAGAGAGATGTTGAGTTTAGGAAATGCCTCCGCCAGCATCTCAACACCGCCAATATTGGTGCTGCCTGTGTAGATATTGATATTAATACCCAGATCGTCCGCACATTGAAACAGAGGGTAAGCCTTCAGATCTTGGGCGCGTGCGGCGCTCGGATCACCTATATCGCCGATTCGGATTCCCTCAATACCTGTAGCGTTGACCAATCCCTTAAGACGCGAAGGAGTGTCAGGATCGTTGCCATCCACCAATCCCGTAGCGGTGAACCGGTCGGGCCATTTCTGGACACAATGGGTCACGTACCTATGCTCTTCGATTTTCGTGCCTCCCATATCGATCAGCACTGTTTTGTCTATGCCCGACGTGTCCATCTCTCGCAGTAGTTGCTCGGCGGGCGCTTCTTTTTCCGCCGGTGCCAGACCGCTGACCTCGCGCGGGTACTCGTCGCTCAACTTGGCGAACACGTGCACGTGTACATCAACCTTATCCATATCTGCTATACCTCCCGCATTTCTCTCGTTTTTTCCATCTTCCGATTCGTCTGCTTTCCTCCTTCACGATAAAACCAAGTACTGTTTCGTGAGGTGATTGAGTGCTTTTTTATAGACATCAAACATAATCGACAGGCGGAAAAAGACCTCACCAAGTTCGTATTCTCGTGCCATTGCGTGTGCTGAAGCACGATCATAGTATTCACGACCAAAATCGATATAAAATTGTGCAGTTATCGGACGGTTTTTGTAGCGACGGCGATATTCAATCCACTGTGGGAAGATGCCTGTAAGATAAAGTGAATAATTGCCAATGTGGGAGTAAATGAGAAACTGGCGGCGGGTATCTGCGTTCGCTGCTTCTTGAATCATGTCTGTCAGATAGTGATGGGTTTGTTTGTCGCCCCGATGAATGCGATGTAATCGGTCTGTCCTGACGAAAAGACTCAAGAGATTAGCGATATAGTTGATTACCTTTTTGTCTCCTAAAATTCGCTGATCCGTTAAACTACGTCGCAGGAGCACATTGAAGAATAGAAACGGCGAAATCTCTAATATCAACAGACTCTGATCGTGAATCTTGTTGAACAAGGATTCACTGTTTAGCATAGATTCAAGCGTTGTCGGTAGATGATGAATCAACTGAGCGATTTCTTCATAACTGCGTCCTGGCTTCGGGAAATTCTCGATCAGGAATTGCAAGTCCTTGTCTACCAACTGGCTGAGATCTGTCTGGGCAAAGTCGGGTGTTTGCATCGCACTATCCTCCTCTTAATCAGCCAATTGTTATGAATCTGTCTTAAAGGGTAAAAGATTATCCCAAAATACTATAGATTTGTCAATCCATAATGAACAGTCTTACAAGTGATATATAGTGACTGGATAAATGAAGTATAGAATAGCTTTCCGTATTTCTCTGCAGCCTCCTTGATGGCGATGGGTTGATTTTGTCAGAACATTGGGCAAAGGAACCTAGTACACCGTCAGATAAGTTTTGAAATTATTATATGTGCTATCGTTTGATTTCAATCAATATACACCAACATAATTTATTGGACAGTGTACTAGTACATTGTCAGAAAAATGTAGCACAAACTGTATAAGGTTTCAGAACATAAATCGGTAATTCTATGTTCCCCAGGCCCGGTAGGTGCGGTTTGTAACCGCACTGGACATCGCAATGAAGGTGCTTATCATAATTTATTTGACAGAGCACTAGCTTATTGATTTTCCAGAGACCTCCTCTAAATTAAGCGAATTTGCTATGAAACGTAAAAAGCGCCGCTAAGCAGCGGCGCTTGGGTTTGCAATCTAATGTTATTTTTTGAGATATGGAATCTGCGTTTCAATCACGCCACCCGTGCTGGCTGGTAATATCATCCTGACCCAACTCATCGAAAATAAGGGCTATGTTACCTCCATCAGCATCCATCATCCAAATGCCCAAGCTACCGTTGCGATCACTGCTGAAGACAATCTTCGTTCCATCGGTAGACCAACACGGATAGCCGTTATAACCTTCTTGGTCGGTCAATCGATGTTGTTGCAGTGAAAATAGATCAAGAACATATACATCAGCATCGAACGGGGCGATTTCTTTGGTAAATATTATTTTCGAACCGTCTGGACTCCAATCTGGATGGATATCATGATTGCTACTGTTTGTCAGGCGCTGAATACCTTCTTCAAATCCTGGTGAATCAGCTCTTGGTGCCTGAGGGGGATCCCCTTTATCCTCCTCTTTCTCTTCATCTGGCGTTTGGTGAGGATCTTTCTCTGGTTCTGGCGCTGGTGCCCTCTCCGGATCCGGTTCTGGTTCGGGTGCCGGTTCTGGATCCGGTTCCGGTTCCGGCGTTGGTGCCACCTCCGCGGTCGTTGGAGGTGCTTCTTTAGCGGCTAGAAATCTTTCGATCTCTACCACATACAAATTCCGGTTACCGCCCTTCAATAGTGCATGGGTATAGGCGATCTGGGCACCGTCAGGCGACCAAGTAGGTCTGGCGTCTGCGTCGCAGTCGGAAAGTCTAACACGATTTTCTCCGTTCACATTCATAGTATAAACCGCCGGTTGGCCCAAGGCTCGCGCGTGAACAAAGGCGATACGACGACCGTCGGGAGACCAAGTCGGATGCCGATCGTTGAAGTTATCCCCGCTAATAGATCTTACATTGCCGCCACGGCTATCCATAATATAAATTTGTAATGGACGGCTGTTTTCTGAGCGACTGAAGATGATTTCCTTACCATTGGGGGACCAAGTGGGGTGAACGTCAAAGAGATGTGTCAGTGGTTTCTGGCCCGTACGGTCAGCGTTAATTACCGATATCCCAAAAAAGTCTCTGCCCGCAACATTTCCGCGTACGAAGACAATTTGCCCTTTTACTTCGCGCCGAATAGAGATCCTCCGAGAGATATCGTGATCGCCGACAGTTACACCCGGCATGTGTGCTGTTTGATACCCCGGTTTTTCCGCAGTTAGCTTGTATTGCCCCTTGGAGACAGGGGAAATTTCATACTGTCCTCCATTACTCGTCACCGCCGCACGTTGACCTAAAGAAACAAGAACATTTTTCACGGGGTTGCCATCCTCAGACATTACTACACCTCTAAACCTGACACCGGGTTCAAGACGCAAATTAACGGTTACAGGCTCTTTGCGAGTGACTTTCACCATCACTTGTTGGTTTATGTAACCGGGGGCATTGAGCTTCAGAGTGTAGGCACCGGTCTTAAGTTCTTCAAGCATAAAAATTCCGCTAGAGTTGGTGGTTGTTGACGCTATCTCTTCCTGTTCGAGTTCGCCGGTTGGGAGTTTGTTCTCGATGACCAATGTGACTTGGATACTTGGGATCCCTAGGTTTGTGACCAGATCTACAATGGTTCCTTTGACGATTCCTGTTGGTAAAACCGCATCCTCGGGACCAGTACCAATATCATCAGGTTCGTCATCGCCACAACCTGTAAAAAGTACGAACAGAGTTAGAGCAAAAAGACCGACATAGGCGTAACGGGTTAAGTTCAACATAAGAATTCGTGAGTATGTTTATCCGGCAGGGATCGATAAACAACCACTTCCTCCTTTCAAAAGTCGCTTGCTGACAAATATAAGATTAAATCTGCATGAGATGGTAGCGGGAGGTAGTTCCAAAAACAAAGGAATTAAGCGTGCAATTCTTCCAATTTTCCCCTACCCTTGTTTGATGCTGGAGTAGAAATTTAGAGTTTCTGTGTAACGACCGGCGCTTTCTTGCGAATACCTTTGTCACCAGAATCTTTCAAAACTGTTTCGGGAACGTAGTTACTATAGTCCGAAATATTCCCATGCGTGATGGCGTAAACGACAATGTTGATCAGGTGTCGTGCCGCGTGGGGAGCAAACTCCTCGAGGACTTGGTTCTGATTATACAAGTGGCCGTAGAACGGTTTCTGAACTTTGCCATCAATCACGTGCATTGTCTGTTCGGTATCAACTAAGACAGCAAGCCGTCCATCGATAGTGATACCTTGCAATTCGGAATAGGGACCAAAGTGAAGAGGGATAGTTATTCCGGAATACGTGACTTGACGCAGGGGAAACCGCAAGGGACCATTGAGCGAGTAATAGGTGTTATAAATCGGGTGGTCATTAGAAACAAAGCTAAGTGGATGCTCTGGCAGGAGGTCCCGCAGCACCCTTCTTGTGCCGTTCAATGCACTATCCGTATTTCCGTGCGTTACTATATAGAGGAATCCTCCACGATTGATGACATACTCTCGCAATCTTTGGACTTCAGCATCGGTGTACTTACTCAATCCACTCGGACGCCTTGTATTCCAGATTGGATTGCTGTGGGAATTGGGCACTCTCTTCTTGTGTTCTGGACTTATCCTTGAGCCCCCTGACACTGGTTCCATGAAAATTATCGGTGTCTGAAAGAACGCAGCATCCTTCATGTTGACTGCTTCAACTAGCTGTGTTTTAATCTGAGTTGTTTTATTCAATGATTGTACTAAATAGGACAGACCTGCCCCAAATCGGAAGTTCCCGACACCGCTGCCTCATATATCGGCACTTGGGTGGAGCGGATCCTCAAAGCGGGCAAGGTTTAATCGTCCCATGATGTCTCGACCGCGTCCCACAACGATAGCACCAGGGCTGCCAGGCGGAAGTTCAGGAACACCACCGCCCAATGTTACCTTTTCAGTGACATTTGAGAGAGAGGCATCAATGTTAGTTGCACCTTCGGCACCGACAAGAGAACCTAGACCAGCGTGGCCGCTTGTCCGTGTTTGGCTCACACCAACTTCTAAACCGAAGCCACCACGCCCAACTCCGCTACCACCGCCTTCACCAATACTGCCAGAGCCGGAAAGTGAACTGTTTCCGCTCAGTCCCGCCGCTAACGGAGCATCTGATTGAAGAGGAAGATCGACAGCAGTAGCAAGCGACTGGGCGGGCTGATCATTAGCGCGGAAAGATTGAGATGCCCCTTGGACAGAAATTTCGGCGCGTGCGGACTGTGTCGGGGGCTGAGCAGTTGAGACCTCCGCTGCCACCGCTTGCGGCACAGATACGGAAGTAGATCGCACTGGGTAAGGTGTAAAATCCCGACTCTGTACTGACGCTGACTGACGCGCGATTTGAAAATTAGGCGTGGGCGTAGGCGCGATGGGAGGTGTCACTATGCGTGGTACTTTCTTCACGGCTGGTAACGGCTTAATTTTAAGAATACTCACTTCTAAAGCATCAACGTCACTCGGAATAGTTTGGTTGATAATGATGAAACTGAGGACAGTTGCGAGGCATAGATGCACCACCAGAGAGATGAGCCAGAAGCGGTATTTGTGGCGAGATTTCATGGGGGTAACCT
The DNA here is from genome assembly GCA_022826645.1 of Candidatus Poribacteria bacterium. Classification (GTDB taxonomy): domain Bacteria; phylum Poribacteria; class WGA-4E; order WGA-4E; family PCPOR2b; genus PCPOR2b. The sequence goes on along the minus strand of JAJDUM010000108.1, from coordinate 16,344 downwards.
CCTTAGGCGAAAATTGGTTTTGACATAGTTCCACATACTGGTTATGCCAGTACGGCTTGTCCGAAAGGGACATTACCTATGAATCCACGATTCTGTGAGGACCGGAACAACACACCAGAATTACGAGATCAGGATTCGTACTAGTCCCAAGCGCGTATGGGATTCCAATATCAATACACTTACTACCTGCAGAGGATTCAGTAAATCATCGCTTTGCATCCACTCACCCCACGGTAGTCTTACGGCGTCTCATTTGATGGACGATAAGCCGCTCATTTTCAATAATTATTAATGCTTTAGACGGTTCAAAGTAGGTCAATTGTTTGCTGCACAACCGAACCCGCATTCTATAGACACAAATTCCGACAGGAAGTTCTCAAGTTTTTTCGTCGAATCTGGATTAATCCTGTAATAATCGGGGTGACGACAGACACTATCAGGTTTGAAAGTAAAATCTCACCGACTGCTGAAGTTTTAGCACGTGTCGAGCAGAACAGGCTCCCAAGGTTTTTGTCAACAGTTTGCTTCTACCTGACACTAATCGTTTTGTGGGCTGAAAGTTTATTGCTTGGTCATCTGCTGCTCATACACTATTATCAAAAAATTATAGCATGTTTATGTTACGAACACAATCTCTTAGTAGGAGAGATCATAAATGGGTTGTGTCTCCTCGGATACGCTGTATCTCCTTAGATACTCAGCACATTGTCCTAAACGTTATAGCAAAACATCGTTTCGGGCAGGAAATGACTTTCCTTTTCTACCTTGACAGGATCTTTAGAGGCACCACAATCCCTTAACTTATTCGCTTGTAGGCTTTTAAAAATGTATTGACTGTACATTGAGCAATCTTTGTGCCAATACAAAACATATTGCTAAATTCTCAATAATAGTTAGGGGTATCCTGTATTGGTATCAAATCTAGGATGCTGTCGTTGCAGGATCTGGGAAGATGCAACTTGACTGGATTACTACGGAACAACGTTGGCAACAATGAAGATTGGATTTAGTATGAAATGTCGAGTATTGTGCAAATGCTTTACGGTGACGCTCAGGTTTTGAACAGCTGCCAATAAAGTGCCAAATGCTTTACGGGGCTGCACAAGATGGCGCAGGTCGTTGAGTCCTCCTAGCTGTTTGGAAGTCAACAGTCGCTTTGGGTCCTATAATTTGAATTGCTACCTATTGAAAATCCTTTCTGTATCCTAAAAAATACTGGGTTCTGTTGACATTTCATCGCAGCCAGATAACAGAGAAGCCTAAAGCGGTTCACTGACGAAGGAAACGGAGGGAAGACTCCGAGTTTTGAGGAAAAAACTCGGAGTCTGGCAGCTTTTTCATTAATTTAGCATTTCTCACGGTAGCAAAATCAAAATGTCAACACGCCCTAGCGAAAATAATTAAAGTTGGGAATTCTGTTTATTATCGCTTGACAAATTGGACCAATCTCCGTCTCGGGAGTTTTTAGTCGGATGCGCCTTGAAGTGATTTCAAGCTTGAAACTTGGGTTGTTTACCGCCCCGCTGGTCGCCAGCGAATAGCGTACATATCGGTGTTGTTTCTGACCTCATCCCACGATCCGGGGGCTTGGCTTGAACCACAGATCGACAAAATCGTATCATCTGCAAACACCACACTGGCGCTGTAGCTGCCGGTGAAGGTGGTGGAATCGAGGTAGTAGACTTCGTCTAGCCAGGTTCTGCCTTCGTCCCGACTGATCATCGCTCGTGATCCAGGCGGTCCGGGACCATAGCGCGTGTCATGAATCACGACCACAGTCCCATCGCTCTGGACTGCGGGATAACCAAAGGTTTGGCCGTACACTGTGCATAACATACGCGGTGGACTCCACGTTTTACCGCCATCCTCAGAGTCCATCACAAAGACATTCTTGAAGCCTCTACCCGCGTCGGAGCCATCCATCGGGTGCATCATTTCTTCAGTGTCGGATGGCAGGGGATACCGCTGATAGCGCATGGTTGCGAACGCCCGACCGGACGGCACTAACACGGCTGCCCCCTCCGAACCCCAATCGATCATAAGAATGGGACCCTGCCACGTATGACCCCCATCTGTTGAGCGGAAGGTATAACAGCCGTTCATGGTGGTTGGCGTATCTCGGATGTCTACCGTCCATAGCAGTGTATCATCCTGAAGGCGGTTTAACCCGCGGTGCGTGTAACGTTCGGTGTAGGGCCTGCCGTCGGGGAGATTCATCTCGACCGGAATCTCTGCCCGCTTCGTCCATGTTATGCCTTCATCTTGAGAAACCCATACAACGGCTGGATCACGCGCATCCGGTCCCGTCAAGCAGTCGACGCCGATGAACGTGCCGTCCTGTAACACCCGCCAATGCCCTCCCGGTATATCCTCTATATCCATCAGAGATCGCGATGTCCATGTGCGTCCTTCATCTGTGGATTTGCACAGGACTTGGGACTGCTTCACGTATACTGCGCCGTCTGGTCCTATGTCCACATGTGTACCTTGTGGGCTCATGTCATCGCTATGGGGTAATAACGACTTTTCTACCGGAACGCAGGTTAATTTTCCACCAGCAGCGTGCAGGATGTATTGACTGTCATGCATTTGCTTGAGCACTTCTGCCGATGGTATGTCAACCCCGCCGAGCCGATTTGTGCGCAGTTTCGGTTCAATGATTATTTGCATCATTTTCACCCTCCATTGTGACGCTTCTCACACATATTTGAGCGTTAAGTTCAGTCCATGGATCGTGACGATGCTCTCGGGGAGAACGATATCGTTTCGAGCCGCCAGTTCTACGACATTTCTACCCGTTCGCAGCGGCCCCACTCGCACGTTGTACGCTAACTCACAGTTCGTTTGACCGTCCGAGGTGGAAACAAATCTGCCATCGGTTAGTTCTTCACCGTTTAGCCGAATTAGTAGCGCCTCCTTCCATGCAGGGTCATCGAATTCAACGGTCAAGATTGCCTGTGCCGGCGGATGCGACGCCACATCGTCACCGACTATCAGCGGTAGGCGACCAATCACACCGGTGCGTAGAGCGCCACACTTTGATTCAAGCGGCAAAGAACGGGGCGCAGATAGGTGCGCGTAGTACGGCAGAATCCCGCCAGTGGCGCTATCGACGCTGAACAGTTTTTCTTTGCCGATCAACATGTCCGCTTCCCCCACTTCACCCACACAGGCGTAGCAGCGACGGCGGGTTTCGACCAACTCATCGCCGGTCATAAACTCAAACGGCGTTCCGAGGTTCCAGAAGTAGAGCCCGTGCGCACCGGCACGGTACCAGTTCGACGCCAGTCCACGCACCAATGGCAGCGACTCTTTACCCATGTTCACGCACGGATAGATGGGAACGTCGTAAGGCTGCGCTGCTTCAACCCACGCCTCAACCGGCAAAGACCACGGTGCATACCCGCCGCCGATAATGAGGATGTCAATTAGGTCGTCCTCAAGCCATGATATGACATCCATACCGTTGTCAAGGCATGTGGTGAAAGTGTCGGGAACACGCGCAGCGATAAGTAGAGGTCTCCCTCGCCGTTCCGCTGCCCGGTCCGTCAGACTGCGAATCTTTTCCATCATTGACGTGATGATGGAGATTTCATCCGCTGTACACGGCTCACCGCGCATCCGACGACTAAACAGCACTGGGTGGCGGATATAGTCCAGCTCGAATCCATCCACGTCATAGCTCGGGCAGATCTCCTCGATGATTTCGAGTTTGCGTTGGCGCACCGCTTCATGTGAGAAATCCTGTGCGGTCGTGTACAATTCAAACTCTGACAAGGTTCCACGGGTATTGACCATGAACTCCGGGTGCGTGCGTTTCCAAACGGTCATGGCGTTGGCATCCATGAAGCTGTCGTGTACGTCGTTCATGCGTACCGATGCGAACGCCTCCATGTCGTGTCCGTGTGCGAAGTCGCAAACCAGGTGCAGCGGGCAGCGATATTCCCGCGTTAGCGTCTTGACGTTCTCGGTTACCCGTTGCCAGTATTTAACCGGAGCGTCTTGGGCATCGCCGTAGATCGGCTGTACCTTGCTGTCGTAAGCTGGGGCATCGAACTGTCCGCACAGCACCGACCACGAGATGGTGCCGACCTGTGTGTCTGGGAGCGGCGTAATCCGATGTGCGAGGAAGCCTGCAGGCGTATTTGCGTCCTCCAGTGCCAGTTCGTGTGTGTCATCGTTGAAGATTATGCGACGAGGACGTCGTGCTGCCTCAACTCGCGCTCGTTTGGTCTCCGACCAGTCAGTCATTGACATATTTCCCTCCTACGTTTTCGGATGGTTCATGTAAAAAGAAAGTGCAAAGTCCGAAAAGAAGTCGTAGGGGCGGGGTTGCCCCGCCCGTGCTTGCCTAAACTAACCGCCAACGGATAATCGCATAGTCGGTGTTACCGATGCAGTTGTCCCAGGAACTTACGTCACCGTAGCAAGAACCGGTCAACGTCAACATCTCTTCCCCGTCCAAACTGATTGTCGCTGCATAGCCAGCCGCATGACCATGACTGAGGTAGTACACCTCGTCCTGCCACGTCTCACCGCTGTCATGGCTGACCACCGCCCTGCCACTACTCATATTGCGGGGATATCGATGATCGGTCACCACCGCCGCACGATTGCCTGATAACCCAACACCGTATCCGTAGCACTGTCCCAGCACGGTGGCGAGTTGCCGTGGTTCTGTCCATGTAACGCCTGCGTCGTCTGAATGAGCGACGAATACATGCTTGTACGGGAATGTGTGTCCGGCAGCGAGCGCACCGGTCCGCTCTAATAGATCTGGAGGGTCATCGGACAAGCTGGGGCGTTGATAGCGAATCGCTGCCAATAGTCTGCCTGTGGGCAGTTGTGCGACGTTGACCTCACAGCTCCACTCTCCGAGGGCAGAGTAATCAGACCAAGTACTCCCGCCATCATGTGAACGATAGATGCGACATACGGCAGGCGTTATCTCAGCTGCTTCGCGATCTCCAATCCTGTCTGCTCCCACCAGCACTGGCACCAGCAGCGTACCATCGTCCAGACGGGTCATACTGAACCCCAGCGACAGCACATCCGACGTGCCGGGGTCAATCTCCCCAATTTGTCCCCATGTCTCACCCTCATCGTGCGACTCCCACACAGTCGGTGGTGTGCCGTTGACCGCGGGTTTGACGTTTAGCATTGCACCCTCGTCGTTGAAGGCCACTCGCCAACCCACGCATACACTGGGATCGCGCCGGAGGTGGTCCCATGTTTTGCCGCCGTCCGTTGACCGGTGCAGCAGCGTGTGTTGGGCGGCATAGATTGTGCCGTTCGGTGCCTGTACCAAGCACAACCGCTGTGTGTGTCCTTCCGGATCGCGTGGCAGCCGTATCTTCTCCACAGGAACCTTCTCTAATTTCTTGTCGCGGGCATGGAGGATATAGTCGTTCGCCTGCATCGCTTGCAGCGCATCGGGCTGAATGGATACTCCGCCCATGTTGTGTGTTGAGAGCATAACATCTCCTTTATTGGGTTCATGAGTTCATTATCCGTAGGTTGGGTTGAGCGGTGAGCGCGAAACCCAACTCAATAAAAGTAGCAAGCATATTGCTGTGAATCCCGATTTTATCGGGACGCCGTATGCCGTAACCATTTGCGTTAAAGTAGTAGGCATACTCCGTATGCCGTAACCCAACGATGCTATTGGCTAAACTGCTGCGCAACAAACACCAAATCAAGAATGTTGACCACCCCATCGCCGTTGGGGTCCGGGGCGGATTGCCCCAAGCCGTTAGCAACCATCACCAAATCTAATATGTTGACGACCCAATCGCCATTGACATCAGCGGGATGTTTCGTCTTGAGATAGATTTCACCGTCAAGGTCCGGTAGCAAGTGCGTGATAGACGCAGCGGGGCTCCCCCTATCGGATACGGAGGTCGCAGATGACGCCAGTGTGATGGCTTGTGCTTGACCACTCCGATTATACACCGCCCAGCCGTTGGTGAACTCACGGATGAATAAGCCCTCAACGTTTTCGTGCTGTTGGGCTTTGGAACCAATAGGTTTGCCTAAATTCGCGTCCCAGAAATCGTACCAGTAGTGATCATGTGTATCATCGATGTTATAGAGCACATAGCCGTCGGAATGGGTCAGACTCATTGTTGTAAATACCCGCATAAAACGGCGATTATCCGGACTGTCAGGGGACTCAGTAGGAATACCAAATCCCTCCAAGCAGTTTATTTGTGGGGCGCGTAAATTCTGTTCTAACCAAAGTAGTGTGCTTTCAATTTCAATAAGATCATCGTGTGTGTAACCACCCGGGTAATCTCGGAGCGTCTCCATAAAGCTACCGTTCATGTAAGGGGCGTTACGCGGAAATGTACGTCGATTGCCGTTACCCATTATCAAAAAGTCATCCCTGACTGCCGCACGGATACGCCGTATAATGTTATCTCTTGCACGTTGTTCCGCTTCAAAGCCTCGGTATCCCTTCCGCCAACCGACCTTGCTGTCTGCGAGTACTACACCGTGTTCATTCCACCAGTCAAAGAAAACCCCATCGTATAACCCACAATTTGCCACGGCGATCGCCTGCTGCACAATTGCATCTTGCATGCCAGACTGTGTGAAATCAATGAGAAACAAGCCATGACTACCATAGGTGACCCTATTGCCGTTTGCATCTCTTAACCAATATGGCCAATCTTCTGGAAAGTTACGATCAAAAGCATCTCTTATTCGAATTTCAACAAGAAAAATCATATTTGGATTCACGGCAGCAAAGGCATCCCGCTGCTCTTGTGCTTCTTCAAGATAGCCCATGACCTGCCATGTTTCACCAAGTTTGACAAAATTGAGTTTAAAATGCGGAGTAGAAAAAAATAAATCATGTAACGCCAGTTGTCCAGTATCAGAGAGATTAGGCAGATTAAGAATGGAACTCCAACCGATGCCCGCCCATGCGGAGAAAACAGAGGGGAAACTCCGATTTGCAATTCGCTCATGGACAGGGATTGCTGGCAATTGACAAGGTTCATCGTGTTCAAAACGGGTTAAAGGAAGCCCTTCAAGCGGAGTAAAATCTACAATTGGATTTCCAGTTATGATTAATTCTTTAAGATTCGTCAGATTGGATAACGGACTGACATCCACAATCCTATTCCCATTTAACCACAAATGAGTAAGTTGTGTGAGTCCTGCTAAAGGCTTGATGTCAGAGATTCGATTGCCGTGAAGATAAAGTGCCGTTAATTTCGTCAAACCTGCCAACGGGGATAGATCCGAAATCTGACAGCCTCCCAAGTTAAGGTGTTGCAGTTTAGTCAAGTTAGAAAGCGGAGAAACGTCAAAAATTAAATTGCTCCAAATTAGGAGCCACTCTAGATTTCTAGCATGTTCCAATCCAGTGAGATCTTTAATACCACGGTTATCGGCTCTCAATTTCTTGAGAGTTAAGAGATTCTGTTGAGTTAATGGTTCTGTCTCCGGTAAGTTGAGCGCTTCTCGTATCGCCTGTTCGAGATTCGAGTCGGGTATATCTTCAATTTGGGTAGATGCAAAAATCCCCCGGCTACAGAGTGTGATGAAAATGCACAGACAGCAAGACATAAAGGTTTTCATAGTTTGCCCCCTCATTAAAAACGAAAAGTACAAAGCATAGCTCCTCAATTTGGCAACCTACCAACTCACCCTTTCTGTGCTGCCAACCACTCCTCATACTCCTGCCTGCCTTCATCGTTGAACGGATAATATTTCCGCAGGTCTCCGCCCTCCCGCAGTTTCATGCGGACAAAGACCTCATGCTCCTCACGCTCACCGGCGATGTTGAGGATGCGCGGTATTAGCCGAGGCGGTACGACAATAGCCCCACCATCGTCCGCCATGATAATATCACCGGGATTCACCAAGACCTTGCCACAACCGATGGGGAGGTTGAAGTCAGCGGGAAAGAGGTTCATGTGCCCAGCCCCGCCGGTGGTCACAGCGGTCGACCAGACCGGCACCCTCAGTTCCTGGAAAATTGGCACAGAATCCCGGATACCAGCGTCTATGACCACACCAGCCCCACCCTGCGCCTGGAAATAGGTCATCAACATCTCCCCGAAGCAGCCGGTGGCGAGATCGCCCCTACCGTCAACCACGATCACATCGCCAGCCTGCACTTCAAACATCACCTCCCACAGAGCGGAAGTCTTCTCCCCGGCTTCCTCGCCTTCGGGTTCCGATTCTTCGGCGGAGGCACCCGGTATCTGATAGCCCCGCATCTGATCTTCACGCTGTGGTGTGAAGCGGAGCGTCAGTGCAGGTCCTACAATTTTACTCCCGGGCACACGAGCGATGGGACCCTCCATAAAGGTCCGGCGCACCCCCAACGATTCCATGGTGGAAGTGACAGCGTCAGTGCCTAACTCGTGCAATGCCTCAATGATTTCAGGTGTGGGTCGTTTGATAGTGGACATATTTTGAACTCCTATGGGTCGGTCTGGTTACGGATTGGCGGATTTACGGACGGGAGGGGCAGTAACCTTTGATGCGAGTTAGTGAGGATATCGTTTCCACATTGTTCAAGTGAAGCATAGCGAAATCCCGATTTCTTGGAGAGTACATTGGTTCAAAAGTTCATTCATGAGCCAATGAACAAATAGTTTTCACGTTTCACGCATCACGTTTCACTCCCGGTCTGTGCCCGGTGAGCGTCTCAACAGCTGCAAATTATTGGTTAGTAAGAGGGATTAGGCAATTTACACCATCTGTCGGATCTGCGGTTGGATTTTCCTCGTCTACTTTGGAAATATATGACTGCCATTTTACCCGTTTGTTGCCGTTGGGTCAACTGCAAAAATCGTTGTGGAGCGGGCACTTCCCTTTGAGATGAATAGCGATGATCTTCTGCTTTCTGATTTCTTTTTCGAGTCATTCCTGCTACAATGTCCAACAGGTTAACAGTACGTCAGAACGTCAATCGAAGAACTTATCAAGATCATCGGAAATCAGTAGGGAGGGTATTTGCCAATGATATCTATCGCTTCCGCAATGCTTACACTATTAAGAGATGCAATTTCACAAGCGGCTTCACCCATTGACATCGGCAATCGGTTGGAACTGTTCGTTGACGATTATCTGATTGATGAAATGTCCGGTGCAACGCAACGGTTACACCAACCACAACCGCAGGACGTTGCCTGTGTTTATGATAATCCGTGGGAGGGTAGCACCTGCGGCTATAAAACTGTGTTTCAAGATGGTGATCTTTATCGGATGTATTACCGGGGAAGTCACGTCATTTATACAACTGAGGGCTTTGACAATGACCACCACCCGCAAGTGGTATGCTACGCCGAAAGCCACGATGGAATACATTGGACCAAACCGGATCTTGGCTTGATTGCGTTTGATGGCGGGAAGCAGAACAACATCATCTGGGAAGGGATTGGATCACACAACTTCGCACCTTTCAAGGACGAAAATCCTGATTGCAAACCAGACGAAAGGTACAAGGCACTCGGTTCGGCTGAGCGTACTTTATATGCGTTCAAATCCCCCGATGGCATCCACTGGTCGCTCATGAGCGATGAACCTGTCATCACCAAAGGTGCGTTTGACTCACAGAATCTCGCCTTCTGGGATACGGTGCGCGGCGAATACCGTGAATACCATCGTGATTTCCGAGACGGACGCGACATCCGCACAGGGACATCAAAAGACTTCCTCAATTGGTCTGAGCCTGAATGGTTAGACTATTCGCCTAGTCGGGTCAGTGAACTGTACACGAACCAGATTATTCCATACTACCGCGCCCCACATATCTTCCTCGGCTTTCCAACCCGATACACCGATCGGGGGTGGACAGAATCAACGAAAGCCTTGCCAGAGCTTGAGTATCGCCGCCTTCGAGGCTACGTGTCCGAGCGCGAGGGGACAGCCGTGACGGACGGGATGTTCATGAGCAGTCGGGATGGGGAGCATTTCAACGTTTGGCCCGAATCGTTTATCCGTCCCGGTTTGCGATTGAGAGGTAACTGGTTCTACGGCGACAACTATCAGAATTGGGGATTGGTCGAGACAAAATCGCACATTGACGGGGCGCCCGATGAGATTTCCGTCTATGCGAGTGAAGATTCGCACCAAGGGGACGATTGTCGCTGGCGACGTTATACGATCCGGATCGATGGATTTGTTTCAATGCAGGGTCCGTTGAGCGGTGGGGAATTTGTGACGAAGCCTTTGATCTTCAAGGGAGATCAGCTCGTCATTAACTTCTCAACCTCTGGGGCGGGTAGTATTCAGGTCGAAATTCAGGATGCGTCCGGCAACGCTATCCCCGGCTTTGGATTGGACGACTGTCCAGAAGTCTTCGGTGATGATCTTGAACGGGTGGTGCCGTGGACTGATGACGCGGAGGTAGGTCGCCTTTCGGGGCAGCCGGTCCGCCTGCGATTTCTGTTAAAAGACGCAGACCTCTATTCAATTCGGTTCAGTTGATGCCCCAAATTTTACGGTAGATATAAAAATAGAGAAACCGAGTTTTTGACAAAAACTCGGTTTCTGCGCTTGTGCTCAACCAAAGCAGTAAATCGGATCAATTGACAGCAGCTTAGGGGGTAGGTGCATCTGCTCGCAGTAGCCCTTCTGCTTTTAGCTCATTCCAAAGATCCGCAGGGATGGGGTGTTCAAATATTTCCACATTTGATTGAACATGCTCTGGCATGAGCCCGCCCGGAATGGCTGCAGCAACGATCGGGTGTGCCAACGGGAACTGTAATGCTGCTGCCCGTAACGGCACATTATGTCGATCACAGACCGCTTGGATGCGCCGCGTTTTTTCCAGTACTTCAGGGGGGGCCGGGGCATAGGCATAATAGGCGTTCTCCGTCGCGCCTGTCGCCAGAATACCAGAGGCAAACACCGCACCAATCACCACACCGACTCCGCGTTCCTCACACTGTGGAAATTCAGCGTCCAAAACCTCCTGATCCAGCAGCGTATACGGCATCGCAACGATAAAGAAATCAAGATCCACCATCTCTAAAAAGCGTGGGATGGTGCCCATCTGATTCACACCAGCTCCAACCCCTTTTATCTGTCCGCTGGAACGAAGTTCCTCAAGCGCGCGCCAACCGCTGGTACCGAGTTGCGTCATGTGAGCGTTGATTCGCGTGTCGTTCTCATGGAATAGGTGATCGAGATCGTGGATAAGAATGAGATCAATAGAGTTTAAACTGAGCCGCTGGAGGCTGTCTTCAAAGGAACGCATAATTCCGTCGTAGCTATAATCAAAATAGAGATCGAAAGGCAATCCTCCCGCCCACATCCCTTTGTCGAAATTATCAGCGTCACGTGTCGCCCGTAGCACACGCCCGATTTTTGTCGAAAGCACAAAGTCCTTACGCGGCTGCTGACGGAGAAAATGTCCGAACCGATGTTCACTTTTCCCGTAGCCATAGAACGGTGCTGTATCGAAATAGCGCAAGCCAGCATCCCATGCTGCTTGAAGTGTGCTCTGCGCTTGCGTTTCGCTGAGTATCTCAAACAGATCTCCCAGCGGTGCCCCACCAAAACCCAAGTTGGTCAAGGCAACCCCTGTATTTCCTAAGTTGCTTGTTGGCATGGTACCCATTAACGTCCCTCCAAACTAACTGTTATCTGTTTTTAATGAAATGATGCCGATCGGTAATCTGTGCCGGCTGATCAGGAGTGTCGCTCATAGTAGTATCGAACTCACAAGTGTAAATGGTTTTGCCCTAATCTTCTCCTTCTTTCTCGCGGGCCTGCTGAATCTGATTCGCGAGCGTCTCGACATTTGGCACCGTAAGCCATTGATGTCGATCGGCGGAGTAATTACCCTTTCCTGTCTCGTATTGATGGAGAAAACGGATCATGCCGGCAGGTCCAAGCTTACTCAAGAGTGCTTCAATACCGAGTTCATGAATTTGATTTGCTGTCAGGTCTCGTATATTCATTCTCAGTCACCTCCTGTAACCACGTGACTTGAATGCCAATAATTTTCCCACAGCCCTCACCAGATTTCAAGCATTTTTTGATGTAGACTACTCCATGTATGTGGGTGAGATTAGAGATCTGCATCGAATTTATAAGCAGGTTCCCAACCCAACATCCTTTCTGTCCGTGCCACATCCCCTTTTTTATATCCGCCCGGCGTAGCAAAAATATAAAAACAGTCGTAGCCGATATCCGGTGTCTCTAAAGCGCATTTTAACGAGGACGCAACATCTCGCCTATCGATTGATCCGTAATAGAAGCCGTCTACATGATTGCCATCAGTTGTTACCATTTTATCTGAATCAATGATACCCCAAGGTCGGATACATGCGATGGAGAGACCGTGCTGTTCGTGATAATTTCGGGCGAGTTCCTCTTGTAACAGCTTAGAAAGATCATAAGAGCTACCGGCTTTGAGTGGATATAGATCGTACGTGAGGAAGGTATTCTCAGGATAACCACCATGGACCGCACCGCTGGAGGTATGGACGAATCGCTGAATCTGGCATACACGGGCAGCTTCTAGAAGATTGAACATCCCTCGCACATTAATATCAAAACCCGGACCGTCCATGCCGTAACTGGTATTGGGTGCCATGATGGTATTCACAACCGCATCGTGGCCAGCCATTACGGCTTCAAGTTTTGTATAGTCAAGTACATCCCCTTGAACGGCGTTATCGTAGCCGACCACCGGTCGAATGTCGAAAGCGGTTACATCATGGTCTTGCCTCAAGATATCGACCGCAGCACGTCCCACAAAGCCGGCTGCGCCTGTCAATAGTATCTTCATAATTCTGTTTTCCTTGGTTTATATGCTGTACTGTTGATACGAAAATAGAGTGTCTATTTATACGCTGCATGTTTCAAGTTTGTCTGACACATTATTGTTTATAACTTCTTGACTTGTCAAGGGATTCGCGGACGAGGTCGTGGAACGGCGTAATTTTCCGTTGACGTGCTGCTTAATCATTTGTATCATACGGTTTTGAGGCTATGGTACAGCCAGAAGCGGTATGCATATCCTATGTGTGCTAAATGAAAACATAAAATCAAAGGAAATTAAGTGATAATGGAAAATAACGGAACACGGTTAGCAGGTAAAGTTGCCATCGTCACCGGAGCGGGGAGTCGCACCGAAGTAGATGGTGTTGGACGGGCGACATCAATTCTCTTTACCAGGCAGGGTGCCAAAGTCTTGCTGGTAGACCGAAATCTCGAAAATGCGGAGAAAACGCTCGCTGTGATCGAGGAAGAAGGCGGGGAAGCATCAATTTTCGTTGGCGATGTTTCCGAAAATGACGATTGTCAAGCGATGGTTGAAGCAGCCGTTGAGCGGTACGGGGCGCTGCATATCCTGTTTAATAGTGCCGCCATCGGTGGTGCGGGGACGGTTGTTGATGTAGATCCAGAGGTTTGGGATGATGTGATGGCGGTTAATCTCAAGGGCATGATGCTGGCATCTAAGCACGCAATTCCCAAGATGATTGAGGCAGGTGGTGGCTCGATTGTCAATATCGCTTCAATTGATGGGCTGCGAGCAAATATTTGGCGCAACATCCCCTACGCCGTGTCGAAAGGCGGTGCGGTCTCCTTGACGCGCAACATGGCGGTACATCACGGCCGAGATAACATTCGAGTCAACTGCATCGCGCCGGGACACATTTACGCCCCAATGACAACTACCATTTCTGATGAATTGCGCGACCTTCGCCGGCGGTCCGGTCCTTTGGGAACAGAAGGTACTTCTTGGGACATCGCATGGGCGGGGCTATTCCTCGCCAGCGACGAGTCCCGTTGGGTTTCCGGTGTGCTGCTTCCCATCGATGCGGGTCTGCTTGCGACAACACCGTTGGCGATGTTGTCCCATTTGCAGTGATGGTTTCTCTTTGTCATTGGGAGATATGCGTGGCTGATATGAAATTAATCGGGACCGTATAACGCTTCTCCGAGCGAAAGATTTTAGCAATATGCAAGGAATCCACCAGTTGTTTGATCATCCCAGACCGATTATCGGCGTAGTTCATCTGCCCCCACTGATCGGTAGCCCTCAATCCAGTCTGCCGTTCCATGAAATCCGTTCCCGTGCGCTTTCAGACGCGGAGATGCTGATCAATAATGGAATAGACGGCGTTATCATTGAGAACTACGGGGACGTGCCTTTCTGGCCAGATCGCGTCGAGCCGCATACCGTTGCGTCACTAACACTTGTTGCGGGTGAAATACGGGAACGCTATCCGCAGACACCAATTGGGCTTAACATCCTGCGAAACGATGCGAAATCGGCGATGGGGATCGCAACAGTGGTGGACGCAAATTTTATTCGTGTGAACGTGCACACCGGCGCAATGCTCACAGATCAAGGTATTATTCAAGGGAGGGCGCACGAAACGTTGCGCTACCGATCCGTCCTTAAAAGCGAGGTCAAGATTTTCGCGGATATTGCCGTGAAGCACGCGGTGCCGCTTGCACCGATCGATATCGTCGCGAGTGCCGAGGATACCTATCGTCGTGGACTTGCGGACGCACTTATCGTCACGGGGACAGCAACGGGCAAAGGTATTGATCTTGACCAATTGAAATCTGTGAAATCAGCGATTCCCCAAGCCTGCATCTTTGCTGGAAGCGGAGTGACAATGGATAGTCTCGCCGAACTGTTTCGGTATGCGGATGGTGTCATTGTCGGTACCTCAATTAAGCGTGACGGTGTGACGACAAATGCGGTTGATCCAGACCGTGTGCGCGCATTAACCGAGGTACGCGAAAAATAGACCTACCTGGAGATCTGCAACCTACCTCACGATTAGATAGAGATGCTGAATTATGCTGCAGATGCCTTCATGAGATCTGCGTGGGCGAGATGCCAATCCTCAATGTGGTTGAGAAGCACCGCGGAGGTCAATGTGCCGTCATCTTCGCAGCCAACGGTCGCATGAATCTCTATCCGTTTCTCGTCTCGATGGATGCGGTTGCGGATAAAAGTGTTCCATTCATCGGCTTTTTTCCGGTCAATTTCACCGCCATTCTGTTCCAGCACCCACCCCTCAAACTGAGTGTAGCTGGGGAGGTTTTCACGGATGTAAGCGACAGCATCGGCGGGTTCGATGCCGAGCACGCGTAAGACTCGCGGGTCCAACCCGTTTTCGGTCATGTCTGGATAGTCGGGATGAAGCCGCCCTTTCGCTTTCAACAAGATTTTGAGCCACGTCCGAGGCAGCTGACAGATTTCTAAAGCACCGTAATCAATATTCGCAATCAGTGGTACAACGCGTCCAGTGAGTGCTGCGAAATCGTTATCTAAGTCGCGCTCATAAAAGAGCTGCCAATCCTGTAAATTGTTCAGAACCACAGCGGACGTGATGCCGGCATCATCAGGAAGCCCGATGTCATGATACGTCTCTTCGATTTTCGCCGGACGGTGATTGCGAGATCGGAGTTGTTCGTTCCAATCTGCCACCGCCTGTTGATCAATCTTCCCACCCTTTTGCTGGAGAATCCAAGCCTCAAATGCAAGATAGTTCGGCATATTATCTCGCAGGTAGGAGAGCGTTGTCTCTTTGTCCAAATCTAAAAGTTCGAGGACCGATGAGTCAAGCCCACCGCTACAGTCAGGATATTCCGCATCGAGCAACCCAGCCTTTCTAAGGGTAACTTTCCACCAGAAACGTGGGAGTTGGCAGGCACCTATTAACGGACCGTAGCCGATGTTGCTAATAAGGGGAATCATATCATACTCCTTGTCTTAATTTGCTGTTGGTAAATTTGGTCTTAACGCTTTTCGATTCCAGAGCTTGTTTTGTTCATTGTATCACGATTGTGTTGGCTGCATCAACCCCAGATCGAGCTTCCATTTAGCGAAAACTCCTTTAGGTCTAAGCCCCAAACATTTATGTTTGGGATACAGATTGCTTTTAGATTCTAAGCGTTAACGCTTAGAAGTTCCAAAGCATTTTTTTTAAGTAGCAGTTAAAATATGGTATACTTATTTTGTCTTTCGGTGGGAAGGTGTCCCGCCACCGCTCGGTGGTGCTTCCCCCCTCCTTTGACACAGGAATCGAAAGACCCAAAGGACACTCCCAATGTATACGACGAAAAAAGTCAAAGCTGACAAGACCCTTGAATTGGATGAGCTTTCTCATCAAGCGGGTCGCGTCTACTCCAAAGTCGTTTCCCTAATTCGCAAGGTCAAGCGTAAAAAAGGGTTCTGGCTATCCAAATCAGCGGTCCGAAAATATATGCGCTTGCGCGACAATCCCCTGCATTCGCAGACGGTGCAAGCGATTATTGACAGTTACTTTGATTCGTTGGCGTCCTATTTCCGTGTGTCAACATCTAACCCTGATGCCAAGCCTCCGAAACGAACCCCATACTATTTCA
>JAJDUM010000115.1 GCA_022826645.1 Candidatus Poribacteria bacterium | reverse complement strand
GAATTAACAGATCGTCACAAAGCGTATAAAATGCTACAATTACTAAGTCCATGGGATTCTCCTGTTTGAGTGTTTTGTTTTAGGCAACAAATACTCTAACGGAAATTCCATGGATATTCAAATAGCAACTTGCGTTATTATAACCGACATGGTGCAGTTGTGCAAAGCAGAAATATAGGGATTTGTAGACATCCAGACCTGTTCTGAATTACGTTCTGTTGACATTTAACAAATAGGCGAGGTGAGCAAGAGGCCCGACCTACAGCGAGCGGATATTGTTGGGTTTCACGGTTCTCCCCTCAACCCAACCGACGCGCTGCCAATTGTCAACACGCCTTCATCGGGGAGCCAAATAGCCATCTTGATTTTATTATAGGTGTGGACTATAATGCAGATATATTGACTTTACAGTTTTCTTGAGGAGATAACGATGGAAAAATTTGCGCCACTGAATCTGACACGAGATGAATTGATTGAATATACCCACGAGTGGGAGGGAGAACGATTCCCTGACGGTCGCCCGAAAGTTTCGGATGATATTATCGAACGGCTGAAAAATGTATCGGTAACCCAAGCGTGGGGCACACTGCGCGGTAATGGATACCAATGGCAGTATGAAGGCAACTGGAAATGTACGCACCCAGACGGCGTACTCGTTGGCAGGGCATTAACAGCGGTCTACATGCCACGCCGACCGGTAATGCGAACGCTGATGGAGGAGAAGGGTGAGCGGTGTGGCTGCGTCGGAGACCAGATCTCTTGGCCCATCGACATGCTGGTTCAAGGAGATGTTTATGTCGCCGACGTTTTCGGCAAGGTCGAGGAGGGACCTGTCATCGGTGACAACCTTGCAATTGCCATCTACTCCAAATCTGGCAATGGTGTTGTGCACGATGCCGCTGTGCGCGACTTGGACGGTATCAAGGAGATCCCCGGTTTTACCAGTTTTGTCAGGGGCTGGAGTCCA
Organism: Candidatus Poribacteria bacterium; assembly: GCA_022826645.1. Lineage (GTDB taxonomy): Bacteria > Poribacteria > WGA-4E > WGA-4E > PCPOR2b > PCPOR2b. The sequence continues at coordinate 44,686 of JAJDUM010000115.1, read as the reverse complement.
ACCTACGCTTCGCCTACGATTATGTTGGCGGGTGTCAACACACCGATACGTATCGGGCAGGCGACGGTCATGCCGGGCGATGTTGTGCTCGGAAAAGAGGATGGCGTTATTTTTATTCCACCACACCTTGCTGAAACAGTGGTGAAAACTTCGGAGCTTGTTCGGTTGAGGGATCAGTTCGGTAAAACTCGCTTGAGTGAGGGAAAATATACACCCGGTCAGATCGATGCACGGTGGACGGACGACATCGAAAAAGATTTCTCCGGCTGGTTGGAAGACCATATCGATGAGCTGCCTGTGCCGAGAGATGCCATCGAAGAGTTGTTGAAGGAACGGACGTGGTAGATTGATTCTAAACCAAATAGCTAGGGCGTGTCGATATTTTGTGTGAAACGGTCCATAACCGTAGGGGCGAGGTTCCCTCGCCCACTCCCAACGCGGGTTGAGAGAGCCAACCCCTACAAAGAATCATGCGTCTGTGCATCTCCCTTGATTGTCTGGCTTCGATGAAATGTCAACAGAACCTAGTAATTTCGCTGGACCTGATTAAGGATCATCATTCTGTTTTGATACGTCTCGAAAAGTGGCGATGATTTCTTGGATCTGTGCCGTATCTGGCTCTTCGCTGAGATGAGAATCAGTGAGCAGCACCAATGCGCGTCGGAATCTCACCTGTGGATCGCCCCACGCCCGTAAGGTGGATTGGCTCTCTGCTGCTTCCGGCTGCGCTGTCACTTGCAGGAGTCGATAGACAATCAATAGGTAAAAGAGCAGCTGATGAGAATCTACCTGCGCAGCAATATCTGTCTCTAAACAGTTCTCCCGAACGCTGGCAGCTTTCCCGGCAAAGTCTCTCACAATCTCTTGATTTAGCAGGCTGACGAAATTCCCGTTTGCGCGATTTGCCCCCAAGCTATTGAGTGATTGCACCAGACGCCGCTCACCCCAATCCCAACCGATAGTCGGAAAATCAATGAAGGTTGGGATATTCCCGTCAACCACGATGTTCCGTGCGTTATAGTCCAAAGTGCCCAACGTCGGCGTAGCGCAACGCAAGCGATCCGCCAAGCGGATCCAAATTGCGTCCAGTCTTGCGCCCTCATCGGAGGAAATTGGCTCTCCTCTCATCCACCCCAAATAGTCGAGGATTTTCCTTCCCTGATCCAATAGAGCCTGCAGCGTCTCGCGCAAATTAACTGAATAATCGAGTGGATATATGTAGGGCTTGAGCGTGTCAGCAGATCTGGCAAACCCCTCTTCCAGTTGACAGAACGCTCGGACGGTGTTCCGTACAATTTCTCTAAGCTCATCCACCGGCGTTTCCTGTGCGAGGTCATCGAGCGTCATATCTCCACACCACTCCATGAGCAAAACGTTAGCTGAATCTGACCACCAGTAAAGTTCTGGCACGCGGCATCCCGCCTGATGTAATCTCAAAAGGACCGCGGTTTCGATTTGGAACGGTGTAAAGGTAGATTCGCCCACTGGTTGGGTTATCAGATGTTGTTTCAGGAGGAAGGAGCGTCCCATCGCTGTGAGTCGCCAGACATTGTTTCGTTCGTGCGTACCGTGCCGAATCGGGGCACATGTTATTTTATTGGGTGAAACATGGAGGTATGCAGCAATCTGTCCGATTACTTGTGGGAGTTCTGGCTGGTTCATGTGGGGGTTGAACTCATACAGTGCCTACGTATTTCAGCCTAGTTGCGCGGGGCAAGTTGCTCTGAATCCCGATTTATCGGGGAGGCCCCACCTACAGTTGGTTGCGTAGATCCTATTATAAAAAATCCCGACTGCTATGCTGTAGTAGGCGCACGCCGATGGGTCGCCCTCTGCAAAACAGTTAAAGGCTACGGAGTCCCGATAAAATCCCCCGATAGGATCCGGGCAGGCGGGACAGGCGGGACTCCGACAAGCCGAGAGCAGGCAGGCGAGATTCAAAGCAATATGCCGGCAACTTTATTTACTTTGCGACGACTTATTGTTTACGCTTAATGACCTCGATCAGGGAGGGCTTGTCCAGCGTCAATGCTTTATCAACTATCGGTTTGAAATCAGCCTCATCTTCGACGCAAAAACCGACAGCACCAAACGATTCCGCAAATTTGACGAAATCAGGATTGACTAGATCCACGCCCATGCCCGTCCCAAACCGATCGACCTGCGTCCGCGAAATTGAGCTGTAGGTGTTATCGTTCATGACAATCGTGACGATTGGGAGATTATACTTCACTGCCGTAGCCAGTTCCGGGCTGTTCATCAGGAAACCACCATCTCCACAGAGGGCTACCACTTTACGATCTGGATGGGCGACCTGTGCACCAATTGCCCCTGTCAATCCAATTCCCATCGCAACGGAAATTCCGGACCAGATATACATGCCCGGTCCGTAAACTGTGAAGTCTTGCGTCGCAGCATATCCGGTGATATTCACATCAACGCTCAAAATAGCATCAAGAGGCATTGCAGCGCGGAGTTGTTCAATAATAGGTGAACGTTCCGCATAAGCCGCCTGTCTGTGCAATGCGCGCAATTGCTCACCCCAACCGTCAGATCGTTCCTTGAGTTCGGCATTCAGTTGCTGCAGGACTACCTTCGGATTCGCACTAATGCCGACAGCGGCGGGATAGTCCCGATTAATCTCTGCGGGATCAGCTTCGATATGCAGCAGCGGCTGGTTAATCTTCAGCGACCAGTTGCCTGTGTCCCGATAGGTGAAGCGTGTACCGATGGCAATCAACAGATCAGATTCCTTCAACGCTCTGTGCGTGGTGGGATTGTTGAAAACACGCAGTGAGTATGGTGAATCTTCAGGGATTGCGCCCTTGGCCTTTGCGCTCGTTGCGACAGGCGCGTCGAGTAATCTTGCAAACTCAAGTAGCTCTTCGGTCGCCCGTGTATGGCAGATCCCGCCGCCCGCAAAAATGAACGGACGTTCTGCTTTCTCAATCAACTCAATAGCTTCATTAATTTCGTCGGGACTTGCGCCCGGTCGCAGCCCTTTGTTCATAGGGGGAATAGACACGTCAGAATCGTCCATCTCGGCACGCAGCGCATCGGTAGCAAGTTCAATTAAAACGGGTCGTGGGCGCCCTGAACGCAATGCCCCGAAGGCTCGATTGACGGCACCGGGGATTTCTCGGATATTATGAACAATCTCTATATGCTTCGTCATTGTCGCAAACGCAGCCTTCTGATCTAAACCGTGAAACATCTTCCCCGGATCTTTTTTGGCAAGATGGGAAGGATTTTGTCCGGTGACTAACAGCACCGGGGAGCAAGCCGTATATGCTTCGCCAATTCCGATCGCAGCGTTGGCTGCGCCCGGTCCTGGCACGGTCATACATACACCGACTTCACCTGTGGAGCGAGCATATCCATCCGCCATGAACGCACATCCACCCTCGTGGCGACCAACATAGTGACGGATTATGTCACGATTCTTGTAGAGTGATTCATAGACCGGGTCCAAGTGCCCACCGGGTATACCGAAGATATCCTTAACACCTTGTGCTTTCAAACATTCGACAAAAAGTTCTCCACCTGTCATTAATGTACTCCTTTGGATTGATTATTCTAACTCAAACTGTTTCACTCCACTGGGACTGTGTTAGTTCATTGCCTCATTAAATTAACGCTCTATATACATTACGCTCCGCCCCGATAGATCCCCGATATATCCCCGATGAATCCCCGATAAATCGGGACAGGCGGGACAAGCGGGACTCTGACAAGCCCCCGATGAATCGGGACTAAGAAGCGAGAGCAGGCAGGTCCCGACTCGTCGGGATGCACGGAACGGCACGGGATTCAAAACTGGAGCGAAAATAGCTGCACACCCATAGTGTTGTGTACTCGACCCAACCTACAATTCAATGTACAGAGGTTACGGCATACGGAGTATGCCTACTACTTTGTAGCAACTTGGGTTAGGATAGCACTATACGGGGCAAAACACAAGCGCAAAACATTGGTCAGCTCGATACGGTTGGTCGTGCAACAATAAACCTCCCCTGTCCGGTATCAAAGGACAACGTCGTGTATGTCTTCCCGTCTGCGTGCCAATGGGATTGGGGAGATCTCGCACCGTTAATCGTGCCCCATTCCTCAACGGTTGATTCCCACTGAATCTCAATCAGCGTTTCGATCGGTTGTCCGCTGCGATTGAACAGATAGAACAGATTCAGATCCGCGGCTTCACGGTGCTGAAAAATGACCGCACGCGTTGGTGTATTATCCGGTTTAGCGTATATCTGTATCGGCAGCCTAATCTGTTTCCCTAACAGTCGTTCAAGGGCTGCCTCCTTTTCAGGCATCGTTCCCCGTAGGATGGAAGTGCGCCGTCGATAGAGTAACCTTTCAAGTGGATAGGGATCCAAACCGATTCGACCGCTGAGCAAGTACGGGACTGGATCCACCGCGATTAACCCGCCCCGTGCCTTCACAAACTGAGTCAACACCCCCACCGTCCTCTCCTGAAGTGCTAAACAGGGTGGAAGCAAAATTGCTGAATAATATCCTCCATTAAAGCACAATGCCCGAACGGACTTATCGACTTGCACAGCAGCAAATCCAGTCTCGGAGGTAATATCAAAATCGTACCCAAGCTGCCACACCGTTTGGCACAGCGAGCTCCACTCTTTTACAAGCCAGTTCCAGCCTTTTGGATCAGGCTTTGTCCATAGACTATGAATTGGAGAGAGGATAAGAACCGCTCGCTTTGGAACGCCGATTGATAGGAACTCCTCCACATAATGCACATCATTGCCCCCTGAGCCAAACAGATCGTCTTTACGAATCCCGTTTTGCATCCATGCATTGAATCCCAAAGCACTATCAGCGACATACTGATTTGGGCATGGGTCAGATCGGCATAGGCTGATCTTCTCTGAACCTTCCGGGGATTCAGAACGGTTCCGTTCCGCCTGTCTTCGACTGGCAATCTGTTTTGCAATGATAAACGGTTTAGGTTTATCCAGATTATTTGCATTAAGAATCGGACGGTCTGCAGCTTTCAGAATTGTTCCGATATCCACATCCAGTGCTTTCGCCGTTGACGGGAAGTTGACGGCGAATTGCAACTCTCGCTGGTGAGCAAATTCGCTCAGTCCTCCCACGCAAACCTCTGCAAACTGTTGGGTCAATCGTTCCCAGAAGCGGCTGCGTATCGATGCAGAATCGTAGGTTTCGTAATGAATCAACGGCAGGTGCGCGATCAGTTCAGGTTCCAAAGTTTCCGCAAACGCTTTGCTCCATGGCATGGACGATTCTGTCCCCTTAAGGGGCGAAAGAAAGGTTGGGGATTCGCAGCAGAAGCCCAGAACGGGATTGTGTATAAGATCACCAAATTCCTGGATATAGCTATCCAACAGTTGATGGGCCAGCGTATCGACTCCCTGCTGGCTCAATAGGTCATACCCGTCCGCCTCTGTTTGATGTAGCCGGAAAATTGTTCGCCCCTTTAACCGGTCCGCTACAGAGAGATCTCCGTCTATGCAAGGTTGGATGTAAGCCGTTATATCATAGCAGGGCGCGTCCGTGTTTTCCTGCGCAAGGAGGTAAACCCGGTCAGATGTCTGGGTAATGTGTGCCCATCCTCGAAACCGCTGCTGAATGGCTTCGCTCCCTTCACTTTGGTGGAAGGTATGTTCGATGCAGTTGAGCCAGAAGCGGGTCCCACCCGTTACGGTATCAAGCAGAATCCATGCGGCTATGCGCTCTTGCTTTAACCGTTGTAGCTGTAGACGATGGATGTTAAGTTCTTTCCCGGTGGTGAGGCGAGGAAAGGGGAGCAATACTTCTCCACGGGTCCGCACAGCGACCGGATCTAACGCAGGCGGAGTCCCAAGGGGTTCCCGTGAATTGGTAGCATGGTTATTGTCGACATTCTCTTTCATTAACCGTAACTTTCCATCCTGATCTCTCGGGTAAGCAAGAGGTTATAGGAGATCGTATTAGCTATCATCTTCGATGCCGAACGCGGCAAGTGTCTCTGGCAAAGATCGCAAATCATGGATCGTCTTGTACATCTTCCCACTCCTTATCTCATCAGACGATTCGTTAAACCAGATGCTGCGAATTCCTGCACCATTTGCTCCGAGCACATCCTTCTCGAACCCATCCCCCACCATAACCATGCGACGCCCATCCATCCGAAGATCTTCAACGATATGGTTGAAAAAAGCGGGGGCAGGTTTACTATGTCCGATACTTCGGAAACAGTACACCTTATCCAATAAGGAACGGAGTCCGACCCGATCAAGTGCCTTGCAAATTGCCATCTCATCCGAATCAACAGCATTTGTTGCAAGGGCGAGTGTCCAGTGTGAACAAAGTTCGAGAAGTGCTTCTTCGACGTTGGGTATAGCTTCGACACGTGGCCAATCCGCCATCGGACCGCTATACTCCGGGAATTCCCGCATTAAGGTGTTGCCCCAATCCAAGAGGACACATCGGCTATCTCTACCTATCTTTGACATTTCGTAGTCTCTCGCTGAGATTGGCTCCTAAACATTGGAGGGTGCGTTGGCGTCTGAATGGTAAGCACATCGGAAGGCAGATGCTCCAACTATGGTCGATTATAAAATTACTTAGGCACTTCCAATGTACGGCTAACCCCATAAATCCCCTGATCAGGGGGATTTAGGAAGCGTCGCAATGGTCGGAGTTATTATTGATAAATGGCTACTTATTTCTTTGGCTCACCATGTATGACCATGAACACTAGATTACTGGGCATTCTACCACACAGGGGTTCGCCCCGCAACGAAAAAGCGGGGACTATTTTCTCGCCGTTGTGAGAGTTTTCAATTTGACAATTCAGATTCAAATGGGACACAATGCTATCTGTACATGGTCAACAAAAACTGAGCAAAATCAGAAAAGGGACTTAGATGAAACTGTTAGAAGGCTTAATCACGGCGCTCTCAATTTTGCGATCGAATAAAGTGAGATCATCTTTAACAATGTTGGGAATCGTGATTGGCATTGCCGGCGTCATAGCGATGATGTCCTTTGGAGCGGGCGCGAAGACACTCCTGATGTGGGAAGTGGAGAAGGTCGGCGGACCGAGCATGTTCGGGGTGTATCGACGCGAATGGATCCGCAAGAATGCGAAGTGGATGCGTAATCCAAGTAAACACTACCTGAAGATGGAGGATGTGCACGCGATTCAAACCGAGTGCCCTTCCGTTGACGTGGCAACTCCGGAGTCTGGGGGAAGTGCGACAGTTTCGGTTGATGGCAAGCGCAAATTCTCTCGGCTGCAAGCCACCGCCAAAGAGTATCAGATCGCACGGAGATGGTATAGTGGATATGGCAGGTTCTTGTCCGACGATGATCTCAGCCTATGGAGCAAGGTGTGCGTGATCGGCGAGGAGATCTGGAAGGATCTGTTTGCAGAGCTCGATCCGATCGGGAGAGAGATAAAAATCAACAATCAACGATTTACCGTTGTTGGAGTAATGGAATCCAGAGGCAAGGGGTTGGACCCCGAGAATAGTGAAGACAACCAGATATTTATTCCAATTACCACTGCCCAGACCCATTTTTGGGGGAACGATCAGGTGGGGCATATCCTGATCCGAGCCAAAGACCATCAATCCGTTGATCAGGCGGTAGAGGAGGTCAAGACTGTTCTAAAGCGAAACCATGATGGCGAGGAATTCTTTGAAACATGGGTGATGAAGGAAGAGCTAAAATCTGCGAACCGTATCATCAAGATTATTGAGATGATCCTCGTTATTATAGCCTCTGTTGCTTTGGTTGTTGGCGGGATCGGCATCCTGAACATCATGCTGGTGTCGGTCACCGAGCGCATCCCGGAGATTGGGCTGCGCAAAGCGGTTGGAGCGAAGAACCGGGATATACGGGCACAGTTCCTCATTGAGTCTGTTATCTTGTGTCTGATAGGCAGTCTGATTGGCATCGCGCTCGGAGCAGCGTTAGGCAGTGGCTTCGCGTGGGCGGTGAGTAAGTTTATGCAGGACTTTATTGAGTGGCCCTCCGTCATCACCATCGAATCGGTGTTGACGGCTGTAATGGCTGGTGGGGGTGTTGGCGTATTTTTCGGATACTATCCGGCAAGCCGCGCCGCGAAACTTACACCGATTGATGCGATAAGACATACGTAAAGCGTGAAACGTGAAACGTAAAATATCGTAGAGAAGTACCGATGATATCAAGTAAAAATTGTATTTACGGTCAGTTGAAAATCTGGGAGAACTTGACTCTGGATGGTTTCGCCCAGGCCAAAATGCCCTAATGACTGAGATTGCTCTTTCGTTAATTGAAGCACCTCGACGGATCGGGCTTCACGACTGACCAACCAGCACTCCTTGACACCAATCCGCTGATAATCTGCCAACTTCCCTGATAGCACTTTTTCGGTGTCCGATGACGAAAGCACTTCGACAACCAAATCTGGCGCAATTTCAAGAATTTGTAATTCTTCAATCGCATCAAGACCGGTGCCGGAGAGCTTATCCTTGTGAATAAACAACACATCGGGTTGACGAGTCCGCAAAGGATTGCGTTGCAGAATAATATCAACTGGTGCAAACAGCACTACGCCGAGATCTCTTTCTTGTACAGGTGGATTAAGTGCCGTAACGATGTTCAAGGCTACTTTTTGATGAGCGGGTATCGGGGCAGGGGACGGCATAAATTTTCCATCAATAATTTCATACGGGTAGTTGACTTCAGGCATCAGCAGGTAGTCCTCAAAGGAGATTTTCTTTTTTGTGGCTTCGCTCGTGGGTACGGATATAACGTCCATGGTTACCTCCTTTTGTGTTTTATGAGTCTGTATGCTACAGGCTAAATGGCGCTAGCGACATTGATGGATTTCCTGTTGTAATCAATTCACTAATCAGCGTCCCCGTGATTGGCGCAAGCAGAATACCGTTCTTGAAGTGTCCGGCGGCAACGAACACATTGTCAAAGCCGGGCAGCGTTCCAATATAGGGACCACCCTTCGCGTAGGGACGTAAACCCGCCCACGTCTGTACGAACGATTTCTCGGCGAGGCTTGGCATCAACCCGATACCGGCTTCAATCATTTGGCGCGTACCTTCCATCGTCGTTCGCTTGTCATAGCCAACAAATTCAACGGTGGCTCCGATCAGGATTTTCCCGTCAGACCGGGGGACGAGATAAACACCCAGTCCGTCGATGACATGCCGCAAGGTTGGTGGCATCGCTTCCGCTAAAACCATCTGTCCGCGTGCCGGTTCCATCGGTAGTGCGCCATCCAGTTGATTAGCCAACGTTCCTGACCAGCATCCTGATGCAATTACAAATGTGTCTGCGTAGAGACATTCGCCATTAACTTCAACGCCTACTACATGCTCACCGTCTCTCAGGAATCCGGTCACCGGATTGCCGAACAGAAACTCTGTTCCGAGTAGTGCTGCCCCTTTCGCCAATGCTCGAACCAAAACGGGATTTCTGACCTGCGCATCGTGTGGGAAGCGCACCCCACCCACGATCGATTGGGAGATGGCAGGCTCTACTTCCCAGACCTGCTCAGGTGTTAATACCTCCGCAGAAAACCCCCGATCCAACCGGCGTGAAGCCAGACCAGTCAACCCCTGCCTCTCTTCGTCAGTGAAAAACACCGCGATAGAACCAGACCGAATAAACTCAATATCAATCTGTGTTTCGGCTTGTAACGCCTCAGCCAATCCGGGATAAAGCGCCAAGCTCGCCCGGCAGAGTTCGGCATAGGGATCGTGCGTTGATGCGTGAGATGCCAAGATACCCGCCCCCGCCCACGACGCTTCGCGTCCAACGCTCTCCGCCTTATCAATGACCAGTGTTGTTACCTGGGCTTTGGCAAGGTTATAAGCGATTGCACAGCCAATTACCCCACCGCCAATTATAATCACATCCGCACGAGAAGATTCTGTATTCATGATTTCATCCGATTCCATAGAAACGCGTAAAGAGATGTAAAATTATGGTGACTATGTGTTGACCTTCGATTATAATAGGCGAATGATTGGTTGTCAAGATCCAAAAAAACCGCGAGCAACACCAACCCTCCATCTCTGTAAAAGAAGCACAAGAAGGGATATTTGCCATGAGGCAGCACCGAACCATCTATTTCAATGATGCACGCCATTACTACCTGTTCGTCTTTGAACCACCGATACGATTGGAAGAGGCATGGTCTGCCGTAGACGAGGTCGCAGGGACGAGCTGCGACACCTTCATCTATGGGGTATCGCGCGCCGATGGGCTATTCTACCCATCCAAGGTCGGTATGCAGTTCGGGGCGGACATTCAACCCTTCGACAGTGCTCCCTACTGGCGCATTTGGGAAAATATGCAGAGTCTGATAGCTCGGGGGATTGATCCGCTGACCCTTCTCATCGATCGATCCCACGAGAAAGGGATGGATTTTTTTGCGAGCCTACGCTTGGGAGGTTACGGCGGTATGGACCCGCAACACGCACTGGAAAACGGTGGACGGGGGTTCGTTCACTCCGAAGTACGCAACCATCAGTTCGCCGTATTGGAAGAACTTGCCACACAGTATCCTGTAGAAGGGATAGAGTTGGATTTCGCCGCGTCTCCGGGCGGAAGTCCCTTCTGGCTTACACCTGAAGATGCACCGGAGTATACTCCTGTCATGACCGATTTTGTTCGGAATGTCGCTGAGATGGTCCGCAATCGACCTGGTGGTTCTGGGCAGATCGGTGCGCGAATATATCCCACCTTGGAACTGAATCAAAAGACGGGGCTGGATGTACAGACTTGGCTCCGAGAGGGACTGGTCGATTTTGTGGTCCCGATGGTCTATGCGTTTTTTGTGCTTGATGGGAACATGCCAATCGATTGGTTGATACAGGAAGCGCACGAAAACGATAGCTCGGTATATGCCATGCTGCAACCCTACTACAGCGAAGAGAACCGCCGATTCTATGCGGTAGAAGATGCGACGCCGGCTATGATGCGGGCGGCTGCGGCCAACTTTTGGGCGCTTGGAGTGGACGGGCTCTATACGTGGTTCCTGCCTTGGCCCCTCGGCGATGCAGAACGCCGAACCCTCACAGAGTTAGGGGATCCAGCACTGATCAAGGAGGCGGATAAACACTACTTCTTGCGTCGCCGTTCCGACGCGACAGGCGACCACGACTACGAAGCCTTTCTGCCGGTAGAAATTCCAGTCGCCGATCGGGACACACGCTATCAAATTCCCTTCTCCATCGCAGATGATACTCAGAATGAACGAGTGCAGAGTATTCGGCTCCGGCCTGGTGTAACCAATCTGGTAAGCGCAGACAAATTTGAGGTGCGGTTGAACGGACAATCTGTAGCGAAGGAACGTTGCACACGCGAGATTATCAGATCGCGGGACCCGTACGCGGGGCAATGGCTGGAGTTTCACCTGGAACGTGTACGTCCGCAGCAAGGAAACAACGTGTTAGAGGTTTCGTTGAAAGAACGTCCTGCTGGATTTGTAGGAGGAGTTATAGTCGAAGATGTAGAAATTTTCGTCGAATACGGTCCTTACCCGGTGGGATTTCATAGTTGAGTCCACCCCTGCCACGGATGTTTGAAAAGTTTTCTAATATCCCAAATTCCCTTGTGCGAGGCTTGACTTTATTCTCGCAGCATGATAAAATGAGCCTTGCAATTTTGGAAATCAGGAGGAATACAGTTTGCAACAACAGACACGAGGTACAATTGGACAACAGATTGAGCTTCCATTCATGGAATCCGTAAGGATTAGTTTTCAGAGCTTAATGATCCGTTTCGGTCGATCTGTAATCACAACCGCAGGCATTACGTTAGGCATCGCGTTCTTGGTGTCGGTTTTGGTAAACAACGAGGTAACTGTGGCAATGAAAGAGAGCGGCTCAAAACAGGAGATCACTACCCTTGAAGAAGAGGAAGCGCCCGGGATTACCATGAAGGATAAGTGGCTAATTATTATGTCCTTAATTGTCTGCGTCGTAGGAATCGCTAACTCCATGCTAATGGCAGTCACGGAACGTTTTCAAGAAATTGGCACGATGAAGTGTCTCGGTGCCTTGGATCGCTTCGTTGTAAGACTATTCCTGTTGGAGTCCGGCTTCCAAGGGCTTGCGGGGGCACTCATCGGCGCACTTATCGGCTGCTTTGGATCACTTCTGTTGGGGCTTAAGGATTACGGTTTAGATCTGTTCTTTTATTTTCCCCTGCTACCGGTGCTGGATGAGCAGCCTGCTAGATTCGGGGTGTTACTAATTATTCTCGCTGGTTGTGTGCTCGGCATGATTCTGTCCGTTATCGGCGCGGCGTTTCCCGCCTGGCGTGCTGCAAAGCTACCCCCAGCGGAAGCAATGCGGACGGAAGTTTAGGAGGAACATGAATGGCAGACGTTGTTGTTAAAACGGAGAAGGTTGTTAAGGAATACCGTATGGGCACCAACGTGCTCAGAGCACTCGACGGGATTGATTTAGAGATCCTTAGTGGAGAGTATATTTCATTGATGGGACCTTCTGGTTCCGGCAAATCGACTCTCTTCAATATGATTGGTGCCTTAGACCTTCCCACCGCAGGTAAAGTCTTCATCGATGGCCAAGATATGGGACAGTTGAGCCAATCCCAGATCGCATGGTTCCGGTGTCACAGGGTCGGTTATATCTTCCAAAGCTACAATCTGCTCCACGTTATGACAGCACTTGAAAACGTAACTCTGCCCATGATTTTCGCGGGTCTCTCGACAAGCGAGCGTCGCGATAAGGGCGCAGAACTTCTGGAGAAAGTTGGATTAGGGGAACGGACTCACCATAGGCCGGATGAGTTGTCTGGCGGACAGCGGCAGCGTGTCGCAATTGCGCGGGCGTTTGCAAATGGTCCTAGTATTATTTTAGCGGATGAGCCGACAGCGAACCTCGACACCGTCATTGGACGCGAAATTATCGATTTAATTAAAGAACTAAATGTTGATCAGGGCGTGACAGTGATATCGGCAACGCACGACTTAAAGATGCTCGACGTTTCTGACCGGATTGTTGATATTCGGGACGGATTGGTTGAACGTATTCGGAATCGAGATGAAATCGAGATTCAAGTCGGCGAGGTTGGCGGTCACTAAGAGGAGGCACCCGACGCCGTGCGTTTTCAAGATCTTGATATTTCGCAATTGCCCCGTGATTCTAAAGCGTCTGCATGGCTAGAAGTTAGCCCACGCGCAGATGGGAGCGACTGGCGCTTACCGTTCCTTTACGTGGTAGGAGCAACGGTTGGGCCTACCTTGCTTGCCTTGGGAGCGGTGCACGGGGACGAGTATGAAGGGGTGGAAACCATCCCTGAAGTTTACCGTCGCGTAGCATCCGACGCGCTACGGGGTTCGCTCGTTATGGTGCCGATATGTAATGTGCCTGCCTACGAATCCGTGCTTCGCAGCAGCCCGATTGATGGGCTGAATCTGGCACGGGTATTTCCCGGCGATCCCAGCGGAACTATTACCCAGCGAATTGCTTACTGGATCACGCAGAAACTGATTAAGCCCGCTGACTTTGTGATTGACTTGCATAGCGGGGGTGTAACTGCCGAGATCCCATCACTTATTGGTTTCACTCACAGTGACGATGAACTTGGCAGACGCTCACGAGCCGGTGCGCTGGCATTTGGCGCATCGGTGATTTGGGAACATCCACCACCAATGCCTCCCGGTCGAACCTTGTCAGCTGCCACGGATTTCGGTGTACCAGCGATTTATACAGAGGCTGGCGGCGGTGGCTACGCCCACCCGTCCGATGTGAGCGGTTTTACTACCGGCGTAATCAATGTGATGAAACACCTTGATATGCTGGACGGTCAACCCGAACTTCGCCCGGTAACACACCATCTGTCCGGGGATGGGAACCTGGACAGCGTTATTTCAACACCTGTTTCCGGCTATTTCCGTTCCGACGTAGCACTGCTTGACGAGGTCAACCCTGGGCAGCGTTTGGGTACAGTTCGAGACCCTTTTGGTGCGGTGGTAGCGGAAATCACGACCGAGAGCGCAGGGGTTGTCATCCTGTTGCGACGCATTCATCGCGTCCATGTCGGTGATAACTTGGCACATGTAACGGGGCGGGTAGGCACTTAGTTTTTGCAGCTGTCACCTTCACTATATTTATATGCAGCTTAGTTAAGACAACACCTGCACATCAATTAACTCATTTGATAAAGTGGCTTTCGTCGAAGAATCTTCCCACCTTAAGTTTCTGCTACGGTTTACGTGAAAACTCGGATTTCAGTGCAGTCAACCCACCGTCTCTCGATGAGATAGCCACGCTACAGTAACATCGAAATAGAATTCTGCTCAAGGATCGGGATTTTTCGATATATTCAACCACAAACCTCAAACACACTAGGAATAAAGATGCAAAACACGCTCAATGCGAACACCTTAGTATCACCTGTTGATGCATTAACCGCGACATACGATCGGGAACGCTTTGAGGATATCGGTCACATGACCTGTATGACGTTGGTACTGCTTGGCAACTATGCCCAGACGGGGCATTTTGGCGGACCGTTGGCTTACACGCCCTACAATGTAGCGCTTCATCTGGCGGGTCCAGAACTTGGGGGTTTACGCTACGACTATCGCAATCCCAAGCATCCTTTCGGCGATAAGTTCATGCTCGCCGGTGGGCATAACATTCCGACCGCATACGCGTTATGGATGATCATGGGTGAAGCAATGGCACGGGCGCATGAGGCGACGGGGGATCCACGTTATCAGGTTGCACCGGAGCTTGCGATGCTGCCGATTGATGCACTCGGTTTCCGACGGGGTGCGGGGGCACTCAAGGCTTTGCTTCAAGAGAACAACTTGGAGGACCATCCGCTATTTGCACAAGCGCAGTTACGCGGTATTCGGTCATTAGCTGGACATTCCGAAACGACAGATCTGACTAATGATGTGAATGGGGGACCGTCAGGGATTGGTATTGCAACAGCCGCTGGCAAAGCAGCGTTCTGGAACTTTTTGAACGCCCCCGAATCGCTGAAGGTGCTCGCACTTGAAGGTGAATTCGCTATGACCGAAGGACACGCTCAAGAATTAAAAACGCAAGCACTTGCGATGCAGGTGGGGAAGCGTCTGCGTATCCTGCTGTCGTATAATAACGCCGGGATCGATGATACCTTAGTGGGTGGGGTAATCGACTCAAAGTATAAGCAGTACGAACTTGAGGAACAGTGGACGTCCTACGGTTGGAATGTGTTTTCCCTTGAGGATGGCAATGACTATGACCAGATCCTCGCGGTCCTCAAAACGATGGAAGATTGGGATACGGAAGATCGACGCCCCATGATTGTTATTGGCAGGACCGTCAAAGGTTATTGGCCGAGCGCGGTAGATGGGAAGATTGAGGGATATGGAGATCAGTTGGTGAGCTACCCAAGCCATCCGTACGGATTTAAGATGAACGAAGAGTATTTCGTTGCCTTGGCAGAAACGTTTGAGAAACGTTATGGGGTGGAATTCGAGGGTATTCGTCAAGGACCGGTGAGCGATGAGCGCGAGCGGCTTATACAATTCAAGACCAACATTGACGTTGTGATGTCCCTGCTTAACAAAAATGGGTTAGGCGACTGGCTCGCCAATCGTCTCGTTGATCTTGGTGACGCGGTCCAGGATAGTGTGCCGCTGCGGATTGATACCCAGAGTGACCCATTCCTGGATGATCAACTTCAGGTAGGGAAGCTGCCTATCGAACCGCAGACACTCGCAGCAAAGAACCCGGTGTCAGGGGAGGAACAGGAAGTGAATATCGCCCTGTTCAAGGAACCGGGAGAGGTGGCTGGCACCCGTCGCGCAATTTCGGAAATCATAAAGTGGATGAATTACGTGACAGATAACCGCTTTATCACCCTCGCGGCTGACCTCTCAGAGTCCATTAATGTTGAACACGGCAGCCTCTGGGGACATTATAACCCAGTAACGAATCCAGCTGGCACACGATTCAAAGCACCTATCCAAGAGGCGGGAAATGTGTCGAGCGCCATTGGATTGGTTAGCCAGAGCGCATCACTGGATCCTGACCAGTTTTCCGGGGTGTGGGCGTTGAGTGGCACCTACGGCGCTTTTACACCGCTCATGTATCTTCCCGCCCGTGTGTGGAGTCAGCAGAATCAGGACAGTCCTTTCCGGATGGGGGTACTTAACATCCTCGCCGGTCATTCGGGACCGGAAACTGCCGCTGACGCACGGACACACTTCGGTATTTTTGCGCCGCAGGTATGGAAACTGTTTCCGCGGGGCCAAGCAATACATGTCAGTTTCTGGGATTACAACGATGTTGCGTCGGGTTATTTCGCTGCGGTTGAAGTTGCGGCTCGCGATCCTCGCGTCGGTGTGATTATCATTGAAGTTGCACGTCCAGATTTCCCGGTGGCTGACCGCAGCACGTTTGCGGACAGTGATCTTAAGGCGGCATCGAAAGGATTATATGTCATCCGGGATTTTGATCCTGACACGCCTAAGCACGGTTATGTGGTCGTCCAAGGTTCTAACTCGACGGTCAACTTGGTCCAGATTATCCCCCAGCTAGAGGCTGCGGGCATAAACGTAAAGATCATTGCCGCAGTGAGCGAAGAGTTGTTCGACCTACAACCTGATGCCTATCGTCGGTCCGTATTGCCCCCAGAAGCGCGGTATGACTTGATGGTGGTAAGCACAGGAACTCAGCGCGTTTTCCCCATCAGAAACTTGGGACCGTTGACAGAGACCTATTCGCTGACGGCAGATTGGGATAACCAGTGGCTCACCGGTGGAACAGAACCGGATGTGATAGCCGAAGCACATCTTGATAGCGAATCGATCCTCGCTGGGATTACCCGCTTCGCCAACGAGCGTGAGCTGCGTCTGTCAGATCAGCGTGAGCTGCTAGGGTTATGTTGACATTTGAGGCTAATTTTGAGGTACTTAGAACCTGTTTGAAAAGTCATTTTTTGGGTAAATCCAGATGGACGCACACGATTCAACGGTATATTACCACTATATTCAGTAAACCGTGTCAGGTCAATGGTAGGTGCTCCGTTCCGCCTGTCCCGATGCAATCGAGGATGTAATCGGGGAGAGTTTTCAACTTGCATCCCGCCTGTCCCCCTGGTATCGATTTATCGGACGATTTTTCGGGGATTTATCGGGGGCTTGGTTTCAAAGTTCGACAGGTTGGAAGCCCCAACCGCTACCTCCCAATGTGGCTCGCTGTGGATTGACAAATCCACAGCACTTGGGGATAATTTTTTGCTTCTTAAAACAGGTTCTAAGAATTTTCTTGCTTTTTTGATAAAGGTATTAGGACTTACGCAGCTAAACGGTTAAAACTCTGTAGTTCGGCAATTCATCGCCGCTGGACACCGTTCTCCACACCCGATTCATCGGACAACTACACTCGAAGTGCGTAAGTCCTGCTATAAATAAATGAGGGGTGCTCATAATTCTATGCGTGATAATTACCCTTGCGAGTAAGACGCCTTTGCGGACAAACGTTTTGGCTAAACATTTTCACAAACTGTATCATATCATGGTAGATATATCAACGCCGTTTCTAAACCGCCTGCACCCAGTTTGCATAACCCCCGCCCCGTATTCGCACTGCTCTCGATTGTTTCAATTCCCTACAGTCTTTGAAATGTGGATGTTTCGGTCAGCTTCTCACTTGACAAAAAATGTCAAATACACCAGAATTATTTCAATAGGTTTTCCGCGTGTTTCGGAAACTTCAACCGAGTAGATTAGGATTTATGCAACAGTAAATCTGTAGTAGGTTGCTTTGAATCCCGATCTATCGGGGGCGATTTATCGTCCGTCCGGACGCGCAATGAATTGCGCTACTACGACCAGTGATCCTTCCTGCGGCAGGAGACGACTTCACCACCCCGGTGATGCCTGCCGCTCCCCATCGTCGGGGAATTGGGAGGGGGGAAGGGTTTCCTTTATAAGCATGAATAGAAAACAATGCCTGCTAAAGCGGTGTGAGTCTAAGATAGAGAAGGACTTGTTGAATAAACTTTATCCGGGTTTATCGGAATCTCGCGCTGGTGCGTTGCATGCCCAGTATAAGATGGATTTTCCCGGTATGCCGGTGACGATCGCGGATTTTGCGTTTCCTGATATGCGGATTGCGATTTATTGTGACGGCTACAAATATCACTGGAGCAGGAATCGATTTAAGAAGGATAGGCAGCAGGCGAGAGAGTTGCAGTTGCGGGGGTGGATTGTGTTGCGGTTTGCGGGCGGTGAGATATTTCGTGATGGTGATATGGTTGTTGAGACGATCCAGCGGGCGATCACGCGTCGGTATAGGCAACGGCGGCAGTACGGGTGGGAGGATCAGCAAGCACAGGAGAATTATCAAGCACCACCTCGTCTCATTTTACACAGCGGGAAAAAATCCAGCCCCATTTTTCAGCAGGTACAGGAAGATTATCGAAGCTCTCAAACATATCAGACACAGCAGAAACCAGAGGGAGGGTTGTGCGGCGTGGTCTTCTTAGCGAGTGTGATCGTAGGAGTGCTTGTTGCATTGCTAAATCTAATTTTCTGAAGATGAAAAAGGCTATGGCAGAAAGCCAAGAACGCACCCCTACCAGAACTGTCTCCACCTCGACCAACCCACTGAGACAACTCACCCTTTAGCGAAGTCTTTGTTTTTGTCTTTTTCCTATCATTTTATGTTGAACGAAAAAAAGACGGAGGTCAAAAATGTTGAGAAATGTGTTGTTCCTTTTTTTTAGTTTTCGTGGACGCATAAATCGTAGGCAGTGGTGGCTCGGACAGGTTGTGACCCTTGTGCTTATGGCTCTGGTGGCAGCCCCACTCGCCTATCTGGTTATACCTCGAATTGAAAATGCAGAGATAGTGGTGTTTTTGTATCTGTCAGCTATCTTTTTAGGCACCTGGACGAATTTTGCGATTAACATTAAACGCCTCCACGATAGAAATCGTACGGGGTGGTGGCAGTTACTCTATTTTATATGCATTAGCGTATTATTCTACTCATGTTCGTCACGGGACCGTGTGGTCGAGACTCAGGAGGACCCGGGTGTCCCTTTTCTATTCTTCGTAGCATTTATCTACCCCGCTGTGCAAATCGTTTTTCTGTCGGGGGATAAGAAAAAAAACAGATATGGACCTCCGCCTCAGTCTCTAAAAGAGTGGTGGGACGGCTAATGGTGAACAACCGCAAGGAACAATCTTTCAAATGGGGTTGCGTGACCAATTCTGTTCAGCCCTGCCCGATACGCTGAATAAACACTAACACCCCCTTAGCGAAGCCTTTGTTTTTGCCTCTCATCTCTGAAGTCCTTTCAAGATTGAAAAGATTAGGATAGTTGAGTTTTGGGCTTGTCTTTTTGATGGACAGGCATAGGGGAATGTAGTATAATTTATAGAGTGGCAACTTTCTTGCCGAGGGGGCGCAAATCCGATGAAACCGACTAAGCTAATCATCAATCGTTAGAAGGCGCAATTCAACCGAAAACATCGGGGGACGTTGCCTGAAGAACCGACGATCTCTATTCATCGTGGGGGTGAAATCGACTACGCCTTTGCTGTGAAGTTGTCGGGCGATTGGATACTGAAACAGAACTACGCAGAATCGCCTTGCGGTGGGGCGCATATTTGGTTAGAAGAATCCCTGTGCCCAAGTCAAACAAATGTGCTGGAAGGATAAATGGAATCCTTGATTTGTTTGTCGTGGTGTCATCCATTTGGGCATACTACACGACCAACCCTGACATCGTGAACCAAATCCTTCGCCTGCCGTGGCAAATTGAATCGCGAAGAAAATCGGAACGGCATGTCGGGGATCGGCAAACACGATTTTTGTAGTTCGAGTAAGTGGCAAGGTTGAACAATAAAGGAGGAAACATGGCGAAAGATATTCAATGCAAGGTTAGAAACATAATCAGTGAGATAGAGGAAAAAGCCGCCGACGGCGACTACATCTATCGAGGTGAACGTGAGTGGCATGAACAGGTCTCATCAAGTCTTTGGCGTGAACTCCACGCCCATGATGGGGATAAAGTTAATTACAACTTAATCCAAGAATCACATCTGAGAGACGTTCGACGATACGGAGAAGATCACCATCCAGACGATTTTGAGCTTGCGTCTAAGCTTCAGCATGTTGGGGGCAACACCAATCTAATTGATTTTACAAAGTGCCACTTAGTCGCTCTTTTCTTTGCCTGTGACGGGTCTTATGATAAACCGGGCAGGGTTATTTTGTTTGAACAAACGGACGATAAAAGAAGTAGATATAAAATCAAAGTCCCTCAGTGTCCAAGACATCGTGTCACTGCCCAAAAAAGTATATTTGTTCAACATGAAAAAGGGTTTATTGAGGAAGATGATATTGAGGAAATAATATGTATTCGCCCAAGTTTCAAACAGCCGATATTAACGTATCTGAGAGAGAAGCATTGCATCTACACGCAAAACATCTACAACGACCTTCAGGGCTATATTAAACACCAGGAGATTCACCACAAAGCATACAGCGAATACCGCAGGGGTCAGCTTATTCGCTTTTATAGCATTGTAGGAATTGCGTCAATCGATGGCATAGCCCTCACTGATGTGGCTATCGAGCGTCATAGCAAAGCGATAGAATTGAATCCGGATTTTGTCGAAGCGTATTTTGATCGTGCTCATGTTTATTTGTTGATAGAGGATTTTGATAAAGCCATCGAAGACTTTAATCGTGCAATAGAGCTTAACCCGGATCATGCTTATACCTATGTCCAGCGCGGAAGGACATACCGTCGCAAGGGCTGTGATGATCGTGCCATCAAAGACTTTAATCGTGCAATAGAACTTGATCCGGGTGATGCTTTTGTCTATGTCCAGCGCGGGGAGGCATACTTCAACAAGGGCTGTGATGATCGTGCCATTGACGACTTTAGGCGTGCAATAGAACTTGGCGACAATAGCGTTCGTGGACACCTCGAAGCAGCACAGATAAGAAGAAGTAGGTGCAGGCGAGGTTGAATCAGTAAACTGAAAAAAGGAGTTATGTTATGAATTCGGAGCAAACACTGGTTTTTTGCGAAACTATGGTAGATTTTAGAATTACTGATACACTTTCAAGGCAGAACCAACCCCCTAAATCCCCCTTGTCAGGGGGACTTCGGAAACTTCGAGCGGGGCAGAGTTATTGGTAAATGTCTCCTTATTTCTCGTGTTTACTATAAATAGCCCTAGAAACTTGCGTTATTTTAGTGTGCAGCAACTTATCCCGAACAATAAGTAGACTAAATGCCCAATAGGCGGCGGGCATTGTCACCCAAGACCAACCGCTTGGCTTCGTCGGAAATATCCGCGGTGATAATCTTGCCAATCTGGGGACGTGGGTCCATCAGCGGTGTATCCGATCCAAACAGCACCCGATCGGCACCTGCCTCATTCACCAACTGTTCAATCACGCCCGGTGTGCGATAGGTTGAGCAGGTTTCGAGATAGACGTTTGGATGCGCCTGTGCGGCGGCGATAGCTTCGGCACGAGGTTCTACAACGTTGCCGGAATGCCCTGCGATAAATTTGGCGTTCGGATATTGCGGTGCAATCTCGGACAGATACCGGGGACGGTTTAATTCGTCGCCATCGGTATGGAAAAGCACTGCTAATCCTCGTTCATCCGCAAATTGGTAGATGGGAAACCATTGAGGTTGATTAAAGGGCCAAAGGGTGTAGGGCGGATATAGTTTGATGGCGGGAAATTTTAACTCGTCGATAGCGCGCGTCAATTCCGGCACCATCCGCTCTGGCATCATGGGTGACACGTAAGCAAAACCGATAAATCGATCCGGATGCCGTGCGACAAAACGAGCTGTTTCGTCGTTTCCCGTTGTACCGTCAGGGTGGAAAATATTGAACACACAGGATCTATCTATACCCGCCGAATCCATAGCGTGGAGCATCAGTTTTGGATCGTCCTTCATACCGAGGGGATCCCAGCGTCCAACATGCCCATGATAATCGATGACTTGCGTTCCATCAATCATTTTGTCCCTCCTTCCAGAATGCGCTCAAGATTCCCGGCACAAACCAATGCGAGTTCGGCCTCAGTCAGGTTAGTATGATGCAGATAAAATAACATCGCACCCATGGCATATCGGGAATACCATGAGCCGTAGACCAATCGCTCTGCACCAAATTCGTCGCGCAAAGACTCTATCTCGCAGATTGGTTCGTAGCGACTTAGCTCCAAATGGGCATTCGGTAAAGCAGCCAACATTGGGCGCAACCATAGCGCGTGGACGTAATGCGCTCCCACCAAAACCGATACCAGACTCGGATAACTCTGAAGTGTGGTAATCAACGCATCCGCATCGGCGTCGGGAAGGTAGATCCATACGGGGATATGCTCCTCACTGAGCCAAGATAGCAGCGTGTCGTAAGCCCAAGGCCGGAAGGGTAAGTCACGTTGCCCTGTATCGAACAAACGCACAGAGTTGACCCTTCCGTCAGCGTGAAGCGACTGAACCTGCACAAGCGAATCCGACGTAGGAATAACCATCCACTGCGGATGGGTACGCCCATCATCGCTCAGCCATGCTTCAAGATACTCGTTGCCAATAATAGGGCTGACATTTTCCCCGTGAGCGTGATAGATGAGGGCTCGTTGTACCCCATGCCGATCCATTTCTGATAGCAATCCCTCTCGGTCACGGTAGGGGGCAGGTTCGTCGAGTAGATCGCCAACCCGCACATTAGCATCAAAAACCGGTACTCTCGATTTGAAATTGAGTGACGTCATAGTTTCCTCTGAATCCAATCTGGATACTTCTCGTGAAGTATCCGCTCGCACGCCTGATACTCCGCTTCTGTGAAACTTTGATAGGGCGAGAGCAGGCGTAGGGGCATCTTCTCTAACCCGCCCAAGCGCACAATAATTTTATCATAGGCACCGTCCATCCGTTCCATACCCCACACCGGACGAAGTATGTCCATGCACACCCTGTGAAAGTCGTGTTGCAATCGGAAAAGTTTTTCGATCTGCTGCGTACATCCCGCCTCAAAATACTCCCTGGTCTTGTGGGGAGTCATGGGGCCAAATGAAGCGAGCAGTGAACACTCCCCGAACATGCAGCCGTGAGGAAAGTTCCATTCCCCAAAAAAGTGTTGGAGTTCAGATGAGTGGTGCATCAGATCAGCTGCGCCGGGCAAGCCACCGCTCGTTGTCTTCGTTGCCACGAGATTGGGAACCACATCAATCAGTCTCCGATATTCCGCACCACCGAGGATCCGCTTTGCGCGTGGTAGATTGTAGTGCAAAAATTGTGAGTCCAGGAATGTACCACACAGCTCCTTGAAAAAGATTATTAGTTCGTCATCGTTCAACGCACCCCAACTCGGCAAGACAGTTTGAAATGTGCGGAAACCGAGGTCGTGTGCGTATCCCACACGTTCAACGATGTTCGCGGTTGACAAACCGATGGCACCGACCATTGGGTGAATATCGGGTACCCGCGTCTCTTCGTAGAAAATTTGAACGATCTGCTGGAAACGAGCGGCATCCACTGCATGACCTTCACCGGCGGTGCCAAAGATATACAGATGGTTGAATCCTGATTTGAGGGTCTGCTGTATCTCCTCTCGAAACAGATCTTCCATCACGTTTTCATTTTCGTCCCACGGTATCTCGCAAGACACGAGGATTGCTTGGGGGTAACGCGCCATCTCACTATCTCCTTCCGTCAACCTATCTCGAAGCAACCCTTCATATCTTCGAGAAAATGATCAACACTGACCTTTCGATACCGCTGGACAGATGGGAAGTTGTGCCGGGTAGGTTGGTCAACTTCATGCTTTTGCGCTTGATGCCCCGGTACACTTTCGGTGTTTGGGAGTTGGTCGATGCTCTGCTGCACGAGATCTGCGACCTGGTGGGAGGCGCGTATCTCTATGTTGGGGAAGGGTGTGTTGTAGTAATAAACACTCTTGAGCCGGGTGTCGAACATCTGGCGCGCGTAGGCGGGGAGTGGAGATTCGTCGGTGCCCGGCTTGAAGCCGTGGGGCAAAAACAGCCTATTTATCTGAAAGTCGAAAATCTTCTTCAGCATCCCTGTAGCACTCCGCGGTGTTGTAATCCATTTGGAATCGGGCCAAACATCCAGATTTCCCCAGCCTGTCCCGATCTGATCGATCGGTAATCGTTCACCGTGTGTGTGAATAACATCTCCGCTTGCGCCAATAAACGCAAAGTGTTGCGGATAGTCGAAGAAATCGGCGCTGTGTGATCGGAGGGCATCATAGAAAGCGGTTGTCAACGCAAGCAGCGCATCCCCCGTATGTAGGATCCCGTCTTCAAAACAGGGTGAAATAACACCGACGCGATCCAATTCATGATAATCCGGGCAGAACGCCCCAAAGTCAACACTAATGCGGTTGTCGCCGGTGAGTCGCCAATATTCAAAGTCCGAAGATTTGAGTAGTTTGCTTGTGTGCATAGTTATGTTCGTTTATTGGTTCATTAGCGTTGGGTTTCGCTATCGCTCAGCCCAATCTACGGTGCTTCTTAAAGAGAAAAAGCAGTGGGAGAGAAATCCGTTAGATGTACCCCGGCATCGACTTCCCCCGCATCAGCATCGCATCGTTCTCTCTTTCCGGAGGACCTGTGTATCGACACTTCGCGCTGACATAGTGGGTCGCGTAGCCTCGGCGTCGCTGATTCGTTTGGTTGGGCCTGCTGCTGTGAAGAATGAGACCGTGGTGGAAGCTACAATCGCCGGATTTCAACTCCAGTGGACATTCCTCTGCCAGGCTTCCGTCAACCGACATCTGCTCATACTCTGCCCACTTCGATTGTTCTATGATGCCAAACTTATGAGTGCCGGGGAGCATCCAGACGCACCCATTCTCGATTGTCGAATCGGTGAGTGCCGCCCAGCAGGTCACCATATCGGGCGGGTCGATGTAGAATCCGAGCGGCATATCCTGATGGTAGCGTTGTCGTGAGCCGATCCGCGGCGGTTTCATGAACAGTTGATCTTGATAGAGTTTTATGTCGGCACCCAGAAGGGATTCGATAACGTCCAAGATTTTCGGATTGCGAGCGTGGCTTTCAAATCCCTCATCGTAGAAGGCAAGATGGCTCATTTTTCGAAGAGAATCAGCGTAATTTCCCGCATGAGCTTCCCCTGCTGCCACGCTGGGCTCAACCTGGAGTTGTCCTGTCGGGATATGGGACGCCTCCCCGCTTGCTACCCATTCAGCATGGGCCAGGAGCGATGCAACCTCATGGACGTCAAGCAAATTCTTTACAATGATGAACCCATCTTCCCAGAACTGTTGCGTCTGTTCGTTAGACAGCTGCATGATATGTTTTCCTTCTTAGCTCATGTCAAGACAAAATGTAAAAGACTAAGAGCGTGAAACGTGATTCGTGAAACGTGAAAACCGTTAGCAATAAGGAACAACGATCGTTGTTCCCTACGATTACTATTGCATGATTTCTTTACATGAGCGACGGGGCATTTTACTCGCGGGTAGAGGGAAGGATCTCTCCGTGATACTGAAGGTTGTCCCCCCCGATAACAGCCCAATCCAAGAGCGTTCCATCGCTGTCGTGGCGTATCAACGTTGCATCTCCTGTGAAGGCGATGTTTTCCAACTGCTGATATCCTGCTTCTAATGGTGAGCAGTAGATGTCCTGTCGCGCATTCGGAAACGTGACCCGGATCCAACCATCGTTGGGAGTTCCAAGTGATTCAACCTTGGGCAATGCTGCTTCTCCGGTTTTCATTGGCACGAGCACAGTCTGGAACACGGTAGGGAGCATCCCCGTGCGGTGATAGGTCACACAAGGTGCCGGGGTTGGCCGAGGACCGCCACCGCAATACCATCCTTGAAGATTCGGTTCGGTACGTCCCTCGACAATTTCCACTTCAATACCCTCTGTGAGGGCCGGAATAAATGCCAAATTGGCCAGGTCTTTTGTAACTGTTTGCACAGTTTTCGTCGTCGGATCCACACCGACTTCAACCGGGATGAGATGGAACAGTTGTTCACAGGTGTGAGCGCCGTCGCCGGTCAGATGGTCGGTGATGATCCAATACTCCGGATCGCCCGCGTTGCGACTCTTGACAAACATGACACTGCGACGATGAACGACCGATTTATCAATCTCGTCGTCTGTCACGTCCATGTAACCTTCGGTATAGCTGCCCGACAGAAAATCACATGTAGCCGTGCTGAACCACGGATTTGGCAGTGGATGGTCCGTTGTGAATGGTCCAGTTTTCAACCGAGCTTGGCTTTTTCCATCCACAATGACTGTATTATGCGCGGCGGACGAGGTAAAAAAGTTATGGAACGGAATATCTTGTTCAGTTGTTGCATAGGTATGGATGCCTAAATCCTCGACCAATGAGCGACCGTATGCGACCACCTCTACGGCTAATTTCCCCTCGTGTCCATGTATGACACCCACCGGTCCCACATCAAAAAACAGATAATTTGCGCCGCGATGCCAATCGCTTCGCATCACACCAACGCCTCCGTAGGCGTACCACGATGATTTACGTGGCGGAAGGATGCCTCGCTGTCCACAACTAACGATGTATTGCAGGTCTCTCCGGTCAACTGAATCTGCAATTGCCTCTACATAATCGAAGGCCGAGCCACGTGTGCTGTCGCCTGTCCAGACATAGCTGCCATCCGGCTTCGCGGTGTAGGCAAGGAACTCAGCTCGCAGTAGCATCGGGCCGTGCAGATCCTTCAGGAAGTCCCAGCCATTTGCCTGTGCCAGCGTTAGTGCCTCCAGGCCTGCTGCCGAGGCTCCGACGACGTAACCGTAGGAGTTCTCTTTCGATGATCCATCCGGATAGAAGGCTCCCTCGCCAAAGAACTCCTCGACTTCGAGAAACCCGCGTTCACGCCATTGCGGCGCCTCCTTGAACTCCGGCATCCCTACCCCCAACCATGCCAAGCCTAACCCGTTGAACAAGCGTTGGTTTCCGGGTGCCCCGGTTACTGCGTCCATTGATGCTGCACAACCACCAGACAACCAAGATTGGATAACGCAGAAATCATGGGGCAACAGTCCCTCCCAAGACAGCATGAATGGCATTAATTGCTGATAGTTCCGTGCAAGCTGCATATCGGGAATCCAGATCCATGAACTTCTTCCCTCCACATAGCTAACGTAGTGGGTCGCAATCTTGACCAACTTGGTGATATAACGGTCATCATCGGTCAGCCAATATGCCTGTGCCAAGGCACGAAGAAGGTATTGGTACGGCAGACTCAGTGTCCATCGCCGCCCAACAACGGGAGGCACGTGTTCCCAGTTCCAATCGGGACCTAGATCTTGTACGCCGTCTTCGGGATGATATGGAATGAAGACCTGATTCTCCAAGAGCATATCAGCCAAGTCCAACACGGTGTAGTTGGACGGTTTTAGCCCATCAGTACGACTGAAGGTGTAACCCTTTTCGCGACTGATTAACCCTTTAACCCTCTCACGGTCGGTCCAAGCAATCAACCTCGGAATTCCAGTCAGGAAATTCCAACCGGTGGAATTGTGCTCAAAGGTATTACCTCCCCTATGCTCGGTATGCCAATCGAGGACAGGCGGCTTGCGCGCCCGGTAGTATGCCAGATAAGCTGCCTCAGCACCGGGTAGGTCTCCAGCCTCAATCGCTGCCTTGACCATCTCCAATCCGGTCGCCTCCAAATCCATGCGGTTGAACATATCAACGATACTGGACATCCCTCTGTTCCTCTACGCACGGAGGCGTTCCGACAAAAGGTTCCCATATCCGTCAATCGGATCCTGATGCCCTAAAGCTCGCAAACACCCCCAACAGGTCGCTAAATTGCTGGAGACAACCGGCACACCGAGTTCGGCTTCCAGTCGCGCCAGCACGTCAATGGTGCGCAGGTTGGTACAGCTAATAAACAACCCATCGGCATCGTCATGCCAGACACGGTGGGCGAATTCATACGTCTCTTCGGGAGTTACTTTTCCGATGCTGAATGCGTCCACGATGTCCATGCCAGCAATTGTCAGGACCTCAATGCCCTCGTCCTCCAAGAACTGCTTTTCCAGCACGTTGAGTTCGTCCGGGTAGGGCGTGGCAACTGCGACACGTTGAATACCGAGCGTACGCAATGCCCCAGCAACGGAACCCGATGTCGTTACCGCTTTTGCCTCTCCGGCTCGCTCGATACGGTCTCGCAATTCATTTTCGCCTTCGACACCTTCCACGAAACTACTTGCAGTACAAGCAAAGGCTATCACATCTGCGTGTGCGCTGCCGAGTTCATCGGCGGCGCGTTCTACGTGTTGAAGCATCGCTTTTGAGTCGTCCACATCCGACCGTTGGTTCCGCATCCGCGCCGCATAGACGTTGATGCCGTTTGGAATCATTCGGCTAAATTCTGGTTCGACGACTGTATGGACGGATGGCACCAACAAGCCGATTCGTCCGTTCTGTCCATACATTTTTCTCACCTCTTATTCACGATAGAGGAGACACAGATCCCGCGAAGTCCCGATAGGATCGGGAGAACGGCAACTGCGTTCCCTACGACTGTTTTATAAGTAGCACTTGGCAATCTTGGCTGCCACTGTCCCAATTTGATAGTAACCGACCGAGATCTGCCCGACGTGGGTCAAGATGTCATACGCCTTCCAGCGATCCCAGCCGAACTCTTCTTCCATCCATAAGATTAACCACGCGTAGGCTTGAGCCGTCGAACGCTCCATCGGGCATCCGGTAGCAACGGTCATAATCTCTGTAGGCGATTCGATTCGCGGTCCGGGTAAGTTCTTGCCCTTGATTAGATCAACGGTAATCTTCGTTTCTGAGGGCATTTCCAGTCCAGAAGCGGAAAGCTCGCCGTGCCCCATCGCAGCGTGTGCATCTCCCAAATAGAGATACCCGCCGGATACAAATACTGGCAGGTATACAGTATTGCCGGGACAGGTTTCGATGATATCCATGTTCCCACCGTGAGGACCCGCTGGTCCGGTTGTCGGCACGCCGGTATCTGGTGCGGTTCCGATACAACCGAGCATGGGCGTATAGGGAATGGTGATGTCATCACTCCAGTAGATCTGTCCATCACGGATGGGACAGACATGCACGCCGTGCGGACAGTCATCGCCCAACCACTCGGCAAGTTGTCGAGGATCGGAGGTTCGAGTCGCGCATTGACCGATACTCGGACGTATCTCCTCAATCTTGACCGCCAGCGCATCGCCCGGTTCAGCCCCCTCAATCCAGATTGGACCTGTCTGTGGGTTGCCGTAAGGTTTCTTGGTCTTATCCCGCCGATCGTCATTGGTACGGATTTGCCCTGAAAAGGCATCCTCTGCCTCTACCAACACAGTCTCTCCTGGCGTAATCTGTAAGCGCGGTTCGTTGTGGCGACTGAATTCATAATAAAGTGGACCAAGGGGGAGTTTTTTCATGTTTTGCCTCTCTCGATTTTGTAGTTGTATAGATTTTCGGCTTGCCGCTTACCAGATGCTCCAACCACCATCTACTACGAGGTTCTGTCCGGTGATCCAATTGCCTGCACGTGAAGCGAGCAGGGCAACAGTACCCTTTATATCGTCCGCGAGCCCTGTACGTTGAAGCGGGTTACTCAGGCGACACCGCTCCATCATTTCCGGATCCGTTGTTGCTTTTGGGATCTGTCCGGGACTGATACAGTTGGCGGTGATATTATACTCACCCAACTCGGCTGCGAGCGCGCGTGTTAGGTTCACGATACCGCCCTTTGCTGCCTGATATGGAGGACCCGAACGGTTAAAATCCAACCCCTCGTAAAGACGTTTATCGGCGCTGAGGAAACCGTGGATGGATCCGAGGGTGATAATTGTGCCGCTGCGTTGAGGAATCATCACCCGGGCTGCGGCTTGTGCACACATGTATGTGCTTTTGACGTTCATCTCCCACGTACGGGTGAACTCATCAATTGAAGCACCGGGGATGTAACTCGTTGTTGCAGCACCACCGGCGTTGCACACCATTACGTCCAACCGTCCGTGCATTTCGACCACCTCGTCCACAAGTGTGTTGACCTGCACCTCATCAGTAACATCGCAGCCAAGCCCAACGCATTTAATACCTGCTTCCCGCAACTCCGCTGCAACCTGCTCACACAAGGATTTACGGCGACTGGCAATAACGGTGGCAGCCCCCAATTCACCCAGTGCGGTGGTCATTGCGCATCCTAAGTGCGTTGCGCCTCCGGTAATGATGGCAACACGATCATGAAGTTCAAACATCTCCTGTATTTTCATTTGGGCAATCCTAATAGATCCAGGTATCCAAAAAAACAATAGAGATTTTTTTCGAGTCCGAGTATACTGACAAGCGTGCTATAATATCTGTCTTAGATGAAACGTATTCCTTCATGTCCGAACTATAGTATCGGAGCTTGGCATTCGCAAATTAGAATCGGAGGTGTAAGTTATGATATTTGGAAGTGACAAGTATTCTTACCAAGTCGTCAAAGGTTGGGGACAAGGTCCCGATGGTCGTGCATTAGGCATCGCTTCAGGCGTTGCCGTTGATTCAGAGGACAAGGTCTATGTTTTGGATCGTGAGCCGAACCCGGCACTCGTGGTCTACGATCGAGACGGTCGTTTTCTCTCCTCGTGGGGTGAAGACTTTCTCAGCCTGCCCCATGATATTTTTATTGACTCAGAAGACCGGCTCTACATCGCAGACTGTGGCGACCATACAGTGCGCATCTGCACCACAGACGGTCAGATCCTAAAAACGCTTGGAACCCCCAATGAGATAGGAGGCTACGGCGAGCCGTTCAATATGCCAACTCGTGCCGTCGTCGCTCCATCAGGTGACATCTACGTTTCGGACGGTTACGGTCAGCATCAGATACATCAATTTTCGTCCGATGGTACTCTACTAAACACCTGGGGTAGAGAAGGGGACGCGCCGGGGCAGTTCACCCTCCCTCATAACGTCTTTACGGACCGAGAAGGCAGGGTTTTGATCGCTGACAGAGAGACGAATAACCGTATCCAGATTTTTGATCCCGACGGAGGCTTCCTCTCTGAGTGGCCAGGACGACTTGGACCTTGTGGATTATACATTGACGGAGACGATACCGTTTATATTGCCGAAGGTGGTGGCGTCAGCATCTTCAACCGGGACGGAAAGCTGCTTACCTGCTGGAACGTGTTGGGCGGACCAGACGACCAGCCCCACGGTGCCCACGGTATTTGGGTAGACAAGCATGGGGACATATACATCGGCGAAGTCGGCGTTGAAAATCTGCTGCATAAGTTTGTTCGGGTGTAGGGCGAACGCACCAAGCCTCTAAGAACAGAGGAGTCTATCGATACACCGACTGAACCACTCCCCGAATGTATCCAACTGCGTATGCCTGCCCCGCTCTGCCTGCGTCTGTTTGTGGGAATCCTGGTGTGTGGTCCATCATAAAGGGACCGTTAAACCCGGCATCTCGATAGATTGCCATTGCCCGGTGCATATCTATGTCACCCTCATCGAGGAAGACCTCTTGAAAACTGGGCAGGCATCCACGCACGTTACGGAAGTGGACGAATACAATCTTGTTTTTGGTCGCCATCTCCCGAATCGCCTCATACACATTCACGCCCATCTCGGTGACGCACCCCTGACAGAACAGCATTCCGTTGGAGTCCGAGGGGACAATATCGAAAATCCGTCGGTACTGATCAAGCGTCGATACGATCTGCGCCACACCCCCTAACGGTTCAGGAATCGGCGGATCATCCGGATGCAACGCCATCCGCACCTCAACTTTGTCAGCCACCGGGATTACCCCTTCGAGGAAGTAGCCTATATGATCCCACATCTCCTCTTCCGAGACAGGTGGGTCGTACGGTTTGGGGCGGTTCTGAGAAAATTCATCGTAATCAAAGGTGCTGTACGAGGTGCCCCCTCTGCCTGTAGCGGATGTTGTACGGAAATTTCCCATCGGTTTGAAATTGTATCCCAGCGCCGGGATCCCAGCCGCACTGATACCCCGAAGCATTGTGCACCACGCCTCTATCTTCTCATCGCGATCTGGCATCGCCAATGTAATCTCATCCCAACCCGCCATAAAAATGCTGTACAACTCTAACCCGTGCGACTCGGTCTTCGCCTTTGCCGCCTCAAAAAAGTCCGTCCTGTCTACTCCATCTCGCAGATCAAGCGAGGGGTCAACACGGTGCATACCACGAATGTCAAGGCAGAGGCGATCAACGCCAATAGCATTAAAAAAACTTAGATTTTCGTCGTTAAACTGTTCCCAACTGAGTAGATCTTGAATGTACATAAATCCCTCTTCGATTGCCTCGTAAATTTCTAATGCATCAATTATAACTCAGGTTGCTACCTATTGAAAATCCATCGGATGGTCATTAAAATGCCCGTTATCGGTTGACCTGTTTGAGCCAGCCCCACATCGTGATTTTTTTATTTGCGGGGGCAACTGCAAATGCAAAAGCAGGGGCCATCCATGCAGGATCAGTATCAGCCTGGGGGTTATCGGTGAGTCTTCGCGGGTCCCTCCTGCCATCGGCGTTTATCGTGTAGATTTCCTTGTTCCCATCCCTCTCAGAAACGAAGGCAATGCGTTTACCGTCTGGAGACCATGAGGGATTCTCACCATGTAGGTCTTTAGTGCGGTTTTGCTGTTTCCCACCATCAGCGTTCATCACGAAGATGTTCAATTTCTCATCCCTATCAGATATAAAAGCGATGCGTTTGCCATCTGGAGACCACGAGGGTTCCCAGTTATGGATATGAACGTCACCGCTATTCGTGAGTCTTCGTTGATTACCCCCATGGGCAGCCATCACATAGACTTCCTTGTTCCCATCCCTTATGGAAGTAAAGGCAATGCGTTTGCCATCCGGAGACCACGAGGGTTCCCAGTTATGGATATGAACGTCACCGCTATTTGTGAGTCTTCCCCGATTACGTCCATGAGCATCCATCACGTAGATTTCAAAGTTCTTATTTATGCCGGAAGCGTAAGCAATGTGCCTGCCATCCGGGGACCATGTCGGATCAATCTCCTGATGCAAGTTATCGGTGAGATGTTGCCGATTGGTACCATCGGCATCCATCACGTAGATTTCAAAGTCCGGTCCCCTAATTCCAAAGGTCGGATTCCTAGTGGAAGTAAAGGCAATGCGTTTACCGCCTGGAGACCATGAGGGTGAACTGTCAGTATGGTTATAGTTGGTGAGTCTTCGCTGATTAGTTCCATCGGCATCCATCACGTAGATTTCCCAGTTTCCAGCTCTATCAGACGCAAAGGCAATCTGCGCCTGCGCGTCAACGCATATTATCGCAGGTGTCAGCCCCCAAACTACAATGATGGCTAAAAGGAAATTGGCGCGATTGTACCTTCGTTGCATCTGCCTTTCCTCCTCCGCTACCAATCAAATCGGTCTTTTACCCCTAAACATCGTTCACTAAATAATGTCAGTTATCGGCTGATCTGTTTGAGCCATCCCCACTTCGTGAATTTTTTGTCCGCGGGAGCAACTGCGAAGGCAGGGTCAAACCATACAGGCTCCGTATCAGCATGGGGATTATTGGTAAGGTTGCGCTGATTATCCCCATCGGCGTCCATCACGTAGATTTCACGGTTCCCATCCCTATTAGAAACGAAGGCAATGCGTTTACCATCAGGCGACCACGAGGGTTCAAAATCCCGAAAGGGATTATTGGTGAGGTTGCGCCGATTACCCCCATCGGCGTTCATCACATAGATTTCACGGTTCCCATCCCTAAAAGAAGCATAAGCAATGCGCTTACCGTCAGGGGACCATGAAGGTTCCAAGTCATGATGGTCATTTTTGGTGAGGTTGCGCTGATTATCCCCATTCGCCTCCATCACGTAGATTTCCAAATTCCCGTTCTTGATTTCCAAGCCACCCTTCTTATTAGACATGAAGGCAATGCGTTTACTGTCCGGAGACCATGAGGGATACCAATCCAGATGGGGACTATTGGTAAGATTTCGCTGATTACTTCCATCGGCGTCCATCACGTAGATTTCTAAGTTACCATCCCTAGAGGAACCAAAAGCAATGCGTTTACCGTCAGGGGACCATGAGGGGTCGTTAGCAGCAAAGTGATTGTTAGTAAGTATTCGTGGATCCCCCCCATCGGCATCCATTACATAGATTTCCCAATGCCTATCCCTCTCAGACACAAAGGCGATGTGTTTACCGTCAGGGGACCATGAGGGGCCCTAGTTATTAAAGCTATGAAAGGGCTTGTTAGCGACCCTTCGCGGATTACCTCCATCGGCGTCCATCACGTAGATGTTCCGATGCCCATGAAAATTCCCATCCCTCTCAGATGTAAAGGCAATCTGTGCCTGTGGGGCAGCAACTACCATCAACGGCGTTAGACCTAAGACTACAACGCTAGCTAAAAGGAAATGTGCCAGATTGTATCTCCGTTGCATCTGTCTTTCCTCCTCTGTTTTCAAATCGCTTTTTTATCCTTTGGGGGTGATTGAGGTCAGCTTGTGCTGGAAATTCCTTTCCAATCAAGATCGCAACTCAGGCTATTATACGCCAATCGCCATCTTTCTGCAACGGAAATCTCCGGCTGATAGAAAGGAGTTTATCAGCTATGGCAGCAACCCCAAAACCTGATCTATCTCCGCTTCCGAGTTATAGAAATGTGGGGACAGACGGACGCCAGCCCGCTCTGCCCCGATGACATTTTCACCTCTGAGTCGTTCAACCAAATCGGCTGATGTATATCGGTCACTTTCAAATACGACAATACCGGAACGATCGGATTCTCCTGTGGGTGTCAGCAGCCGATAGTTCTTGGAACGGAGTCCTTCGATGAGGCGATCTGTCAGGTCCAAGATTCGCTGCTCGATATTCGGCATTCCAACTTCGAGCAGCAGTTCGATAGCCGCACCGAGTCCATATAGACCGACGCTATTATATGATCCTTCTTCAAAGCGCGTTGCAGCCGGTTGGGGTGTAAAATCGTAGTTCAGAAAGTCCCTTGGATTGACGACCCCCGCCCAACCGACGTTTGTGTTAATCAACGCGTCCTGTTTCTCCTTTGCACAGTAAAAGATTGCCGCACCTTCGGGTGCAAGCAGCCACTTATGACCGTCGGCGGCAAGGATGTCAATCTTGCAAGCCTTCACATCCACTTCAATCGCGCCCACACTCTGTATGGCATCCACTACAAACCAGAGACCTTTTTTTGCGCACAGGTCACCAATCGCAGCAATGTCGTTCCGAAAGCCGGATGCAAACTCGACGTGGCTGATAGTTACACATAGTGTCCGCTCGTCAATCGCCGTTTCGATGTCCTCAACATGAATGCGCCTGTTTCGCTCCGGCACCATCCGCGTTTCCACACCGAGGCGTTTCAGGCTCCACCACGGATACACATTCGCAGGAAATTCGACAGCCGTCGTCACGACGTTATCACCCTCGCACCAATCAATTCCGTTTGCAGCAATGATAATTCCCTGCGAGGTGTTCTTCATGAAGGCTATCTCATCGACATCGCTGTTAATCAGTTTGGCTGCATTTGCGCGACAGGTTTCGGCTACAACCTCCCAAGATCTGGAATTGACCGCACCATTGTTGGTCGCGTCTTTAAGAAAATGCGTCATCGCTTGATGGACACATAATGGTAACGGGGCAACCCCCGCGTGATTCAGGTAGATATATTTCCCTGTCACTGGAAACTGTTCGCGCCACTTGTACCAATCAATCACATTGTCCTCCAATATAGTATGTCGAGATTCACATCTCGACACCGAAATGTCAACTTTGGCGAATCGACCTACACCAGTCTTCACCCAATTGGATTTCACTCAAACTATCTATAAGCGGATGCTATTTGAAAACGGAAATTCTATTGTGCTTGATAGTGATTCGCATTTGACCGCTCAACCCAATCTACGCGCTACCACATGTCAACATGCCAGAGCGATTTTCAAACTAAATCGCTATACGATACGGAGACCAGATCTTCTTCCTTAATGCCAAGCGCATCCTTCACAAGCTGGTGTTCTGTCTGTGCATCGCTTTCTGTTTGGTTGCGAATCACTGTTTCTAATTCAACAAACTGACCGAGATTCTTTACCTCGTCCAGATGGATGCGGGTGTCTCCAAACATCCATAACTCTCGCTGTTTCTCAACAACGCTCCTCACACCCCAAGCCGTAGTTGCAATCTCCTTGAAAGCTATCGGTTCAGGAATATCGCATACCTGATAATTGCTGTAACGTGACTCTGCAAGGTCAGACCGTACATAGTAGATAAGTTCCGCTTTATGAGTATCGATCTCCCGCAGCTTCAATCTGCCTTCGGGAACGTTAAAATAGGTGTCAAGTTGTTTCATTGTACGGCGATGTTCGGCTTGGCAATTGACCAACCGTTCACGGAGCACATCGAGCGAGTCACAATTTGCTTTGAACTCTAAATTTTTCAAGGTCCTTTTGGGAACCTCCTTCTCTTGGTATAGTCCCACACCCTAAAGCGTGGGGGATTCAGTATCTAAGGGAATTTTTTGTTGACAAAAACGCAAGCAACTAATAAAATCTCCAAAGCACATCATGGAGAGCTAGCATAGGATAATATGTTTGCAGACTTTAGTCAGATTAGAAATATTACCATTTTAGGCGTCGGTCTAATCGGTGGATCGCTCGGATTGGCACTGAAAGCGAAGGGCTTCCGCGGAGAACTCACCGGACTCGGTCGGCGGATGGAAACGCTTGATATCGCGCTCGAACGTGGTGCGGTTGACAGTGCAACTACTGATTTTCAGACCGGGATTTATGATGCAGATATCGTGGTCATTGGAACACCAGTCGATCTCATCCCTGAAATGGTGCAGCGTATCACCGAAATTCGGATGTCTGACGCTCGGCCTTTACTAATAACCGATGTGGGCAGTATTAAAGACCATATCGTCGAGGAGATTGAGAACTTCTTAGCCGTTCCTAATCTGCACTTCGTGGGATCGCATCCGATGGCCGGTTCTGAACAGGCAAGCGTCGTGGCAGCACGTGCAGACCTGTTTGACGGCGCAAAATGTATCGTAACTCCAACGAACAACACGCACCCCCAAGCGTTGAAACTGGTGACAGATCTCTGGCAATCTGTTGACACGCAGGTCTGTTACCTCTCACCCACCGACCATGATCTGCTCATCGCGGGCGCAAGCCATCTACCTCACCTTATTGCCTCCATCCTAACATACACAGTGGGAGAAATCAGTAGTGATGGGGCAAAAGCGCTCGATTTTGCGGCAACCGGTTTCCGAGATACAACCCGCATTGCTGCGGGTTCTCCACAGCTTTGGAAAGCGATCTTCATGCAGAATGCCCGCCCACTGCTGCCGATGATTGATTCAACTATCGAACACCTCGTTGCATTCAAAACCTTACTCGAAAACCAAGACGATGTTGAAATCGAGCGTGTTTTGGCACATGCAAAAATGCTAAGGGATACACTGGAGGGATGATGAAGGAACGCCTAACGATTGCAATGGATGGCCCCGCTGGCTCAGGAAAAAGCACGATCGCCCAACGCCTCGCCGAAAAGTTAGATTATCTTTATCTGAATTCAGGCTCGATGTATCGGGCGATGACGCTTTTAGCCCTCCGAGAAGGGGGAAACCCAGCGGACGTGTCCGCGTTAATTCAACTTGCGAAAAGCTGTCGGATTGATTTCTCCAACAATGGTAAAACTACCCTGTTGAATGGGGAAGATGTATCGGACGACCTCCGCACTCCAGAGATTGACCGCGCGATTGCTGATATTGCAAAGATCCCCGACATACGGCGTGAAATGGTGAGGCAGCAGCGTCGGATCGGTGAGAATGGGGGTATAATCGTCGAGGGACGTGACGTAACGACCATTGTGTTTCCGGAGGCTGACCTGAAATTTTACATCAGTGCCTCAGTCGAAGAACGTGCCAAACGTCGTTTCACAGAACAGCAGGCAAAGGACATTGAGACAACATTGGAACAGGTCGAACAGGACATTCGCGAACGCGATCAGATGGACAAATCTCGTGAACATAGTCCATTGCAAACCGCCGAGGATGCAATCGTGGTAGACACGACCAGCATGACTATCAACCAAGCTGTGGAGTTTGTTCTAAACCGAGTAGAGGAAGGCTAATGCGACGCCAAAATTTTGGGTTCTGGACGGATCAACTCCCATATCGCTGGTCACATCGAATTACTAATTTTATCTTTAATGTTTTCGGCAAACTGGAGTCTCACGGCAATGAGAACATCCCACGGCAAGGGGGCGCCTTAATTTTATGTAACCATTTGAGTTATATGGACCCCTTCATCGTTGGCTCTGCGGCGAATCGGGAATTGCACTTTATGGCAAGGCATAATTCCTTTGACATGCCGGTAATAGGCAGGGTGATCGCTGCACATAACGCGTACCCGGTACGACGTGGCACGGCAGATCGCGCTGCCCTTCGACACACCATCTCGCTCTTAAAATCAGGGAACCTGGTTCTCATTTTTCCGGAAGGCACCCGCAGCGTCGATGGAACGTTGGGAAAGCCGCACGGTGGTGTCAGCTTCATTGCCCATAACGCAGGGGTTCCTGCCATTCCCGCTTACGTCAGAGGAACAATACTCCCTCGCAATGCAAAGTGGATTCGTCCCGCCCAACTTACCGTTACTTTCGGTTCCCCGATCGACTTCAGCGAAGTTCGGAAACTTGAGGACAAACGCGAGTTGTACCGCCAGATGGGGGAGCAGATTATGCAGGAAATCGCCAACCTGCGGGACTCTCAAATGGGCAGGTAGAATTACTGATTCCTGCAGGTAAAACGAATCCCCGCTAATCCCATTTTATGCCCTAAAATAGCACCTCTCCGATGTCGTGCAACCCTTTTGGCGCATCCATCACCCACCTTGCTGCGCGGATCGCGCCGCGTGCAAGCGGTTCACGGTTTTGACCGCGATGTGTTATTTCGAGACGATCACCTGTCCCGACAAATAAGACCGTGTGGTCGCCGGCCAAGTCTCCCCCGCGAATGGCATGGATACCGATCTCTTTTTGGGTGCGTTTTCCCACGATACCGTGCCGACCATACACGCCGACTTCTGCAAGATCTCGGTCTAGCGTTTCCGCAAGTACCTCAGCCATCGTTAGGGCAGTGCCGCTGGGAGAGTCTACCTTCTGGTTATGGTGCGCTTCAATAACCTCAACGTCGTAGTCGTCCCCAAGCACCTTCGCAACGAGCTCTATCGCTTGCAACATGACATTGATGCCGACACTCATGTTGGAAGCCATCACGCACGGGATCTGGGGCGCAAGCGCGTGTATCTGTGCTAATTCCTCTTCATCGTATCCTGTTGTTGCGATGACCATCCGCTTTCCAGCATCCACAACATTCTGAAGATGTTCAATAGTTGCACTCGGCGATGTGAACTCAATCACGACGTCTCCGTCATTCAGAACTGCTGGTAGATCACTGGTGACAGGCACCCCGATCGATCCAATTCCAGCCACATCCCCTACATCCTCACCAAGTTGGGGATGCTCAGAGAATTCGACGGCACCAGCAATCCGCATATCTTCTTGTTGTGAAACACCTTGTGTAATCATCTTGCCCATGCGCCCGCAGGCACCGGCAATGATAATACCAGTCATACCCTTGTCCTTTCTATATCGCCAGAGACCTCTGCGAAAGCTTTAAATCATCGCAAAATTCTCGAAACTGATAAAGATGAGAACGAAGTTCTCAATTATTTAGCCACGCTGCTGTAGCCAGAGTCGCACATAGTGTCGCCGACGTTCTGGATCAGGATAGTCCTCAAATGCAGTGCGATTGTGCAAGATCCAGCGGTTGTTGGTGAATAGCATCTGTCCGGGTTGCAAGTTGAACTCCACTCTGAAATCTGGAGACTGGAGCAACATTTCCACCACTTCGAGTGCCTTTCTCTGATCTGCGTTTAGCATTTTACCGGCACGCTCGTGCCCTACTTGGATATAGTAGTATAGGTATCGGACAGTCAGTTCGCCCGCACACCATTCAAAAATCGGAAATTGAGACGTTGGTGACTCCCCTGTCTTGAACTGCCCTCGACGATCAAAACAGAACAACTGATAGAGAGTTCGGAGGACATCCGAGTAATTTTTCAGCAGTTCATTGTGGAGGGCGTAACCGCTGATAAGCTGACTCTGTCCACCAGATTTTGCCGTATTCAAGCAGAGCAATCCTACGAGATCGGGAAGCGGATCACCAAAAGAATTGTCGTTATGAAACGAGCTCTCGGAATTGGTAACTGAAAAGCGAGCCCCTTGCGCCACATTTTGTCCCGTATCCCGCACATCATATAACAGTGTTCCTTCAATGTTCTGCTCAATAGGCGTGCCGATGTTCTGGCCAATCATCCAGTACATTGATAGTGCTTCCTCAACGCTACACCGCTCAACCGGCACTCGCTCAACGATGGCAAAGCCTCGC
The DNA here is from genome assembly GCA_022826645.1 of Candidatus Poribacteria bacterium. Lineage (GTDB taxonomy): Bacteria > Poribacteria > WGA-4E > WGA-4E > PCPOR2b > PCPOR2b. Next base: position 4,225 of record JAJDUM010000115.1, on the reverse strand, counting down.
CCAGAATTGAGGGCATTAAGCACGGATTGAAGGCATTCGCCGCAGCCGTTGGCTGGGACCCCCAGACGAGAAATTTCTGTAGTGGCTTGGGACTCGTCCTGCACATCACGGATCGCCTGCTCAAGGTTGGAGAGACAATTCTCACTCAGCGAGTAGTACCAACCTTCGGGATCATCAACAGTACTCGTTTGCCAAGCCCGATCATCGGACATCTCGTCGGTCAGCATCTGGGAACCATTCATTGTCGCGCCTCCGTGGCTCGAAGATCACTCTTCCTCGCCATCTGCCCAAGCACCCTTTGCCATCATCCCACCGTCGACACACACGTATTCGCCGGTCATAAAAGAGGCTTTGTCACTGGCAAGGAATAGAACGACGTTGGCAATCTCCCTTGGTTGGCCAATCCTGCCCATCGGATGCGCTTTACCCCACAGTTTTTTGAGGCCCTCCAGGTCAGCCCCCATGAAGTCCACGGCTTCCACCACCAAAGGTGTATCGATCGTTCCGGGATTGACGGCTAATACCCGAATATTATCTTCAGCGTACTCAAGGGCGAGTTGGCGGGTTAGAGAGAGCGCACCGCCCTTACTGGCCGCATAAGCCGACACCCCCTTCATTGACTGCAATCCTTGAACGCTGGCGGTGTTGATAATTACCCCGCCCCCGCGCTTCTTCATCTCCGGCACACTGTACTTTGCCATGAGGAAGAAACTCTTGAGATTTACATTAATGATGCGATCCCACATCTCTTCCGGAAATTCATGTGCGGGCAGGTAACTATTTGCAGGCTGGATTCCAACGTTATTGCAGAGAATATCGACTCCACCCCACTCAGACACCGCTGTCGTGACCACCGCTTCGCACTCGCCCGCGTGGGCAACGTCTGCCTTTAGGAAACGAACTGTCCCAGCCATGTTTGCGGTTTCGGCGACAAGTTGCACACCGGAATCTTCGTCTATATCGGCACAAAGCACACGGGCCCCTTCTTCAGCGAATGCCCGGCTAATACCTCCGCCAATACCTTTGGCGCCGCCGGTAACAATGACAATTTTATCTTTGAAATCTGCCATGATATGCCTCCTTTTTGAGTCCTTAGGTCAGGTTGTTATTGTAGTTAGATTATACATTATAATACAACAGTTCAGGCAAATTTTTCTTTAATTTCCTGACGCAACGTCCCATCCACGTTCGCCCCTGAAGCAATCAGGCAGACCACCTTATTTTTTAGATCGGCGCGCATCTTCAATGCTGCGGCCAAGGGCGCCACCCCTGCACCTTCTGGTAGATATCCGGTATGACGGTAAAAAGCGCCCATCGCCTCTTTCAAATCGGTTTCGGATACCGTGTGCATCTCATCGACAACCGACAGCATCAAATCTACGGCCTCTGGAATTGATACTCGTACTGCCATACCGGTGGCAAAGGTATCGCAACTCTTCGTGTCCAGGGCGTGTCCCGCCTCGAACGATAAGGTCATACACGGTGCCAAATCGGATTGGACACCAACCACCCGGATTGATGGATTGAACTCTTTGAGAGCGGTCCCCACACCGCCGATCAACGCACCATTACCAACCGGCACGATAACAACTTCAACATTGGGAAGTTCTTGAACAATTTCCGACCCGATTGTCGAAGTACCAGCAACTATCTCCGGGCAAGAGCCATCTTCAATGAAAAGGGTATCCGGTGATAGAGGTCGTTGCTGCAGGAGCTCCTTGGTTTCGTCCAAATCTCGACCAGTCATCTCTAACTCACCGCCAAATTGACGAATCAACTCAAGCTTGCTCTGATCGCAATTAACGGGCACACCAACGGTGAGCGGAAGGTTGTATTGCCGGCACGCAAACGCCATGGCAGCGCCGTGATTTCCCGTAGATACGGTGACGATTCTTGATGCACTCTCGCTGTTGACAAGTGTATGGGCAAGATTCAAGGCTCCCCGGATCTTGAAAGATCTGACGGGGTTCAGGAACTCATATTTGACAAAAACATTCGCGTTCAGGGATTTACTGAAGGTTTTCTCTTTTTGCAGCGGTGCGGGTTCAACGTGCTGGGCGATAATACGGGCAGCAGCGTTTGTATCCGCGTGGGCAGGACGGAGTTGGATTTCGGACATAGTTGATGATTACCTTTCACACACGTAAATTATACCTTCTTCTATCAACTTAGTTTTAGTTTGCATTTACATCTATTGCACTTCCTTATTCTCAATCGTTTTCAATCGATTCTGTAGTCCGTGCAGCGCACTGGGAGCCCGGGGTGACACCGGTCGATAAATCATTTCTGGTGGAACAATCTGTTCTTGACCATTCGGCGGTTGATAGAACCATTGCAGGGAAAGCTGGTAGGGCTGCCCTTGAAAATAGTGAATTTCAACATAATGCATCCCCGCTTCCAACTCTAAGTTCCCACGGACATACCGTGGTGGATGGATCCCATCATTATCAACGATAAGATTTTGATTGACATATAGTTTCGAACCATCATCGGAATTCAAGGCGAAAGCATATCTGCCAGGCGCCTCGATCGCAAGTCTACCATGGAATCGGATTGCGAAATTGTCTACGACTGTCTCCATTTCCGATATTGGGAAACCTTCCTTATAGTTTCTTGGCGATACATCTAAGGTTCCCGTAACAAAGGTATAGGCTGGCGTCAGGTGTTCAAAGGTGGGCACCTGGACGATGGCTCCAGACGGTGTAAAGCAGCGCAAAAAATGATCCTCATGAATGATAGATACATCGGGGACATAAACAGTTCCAACCAAACCGTGTCCGGGCATCACGGCCGTGTCGAAGATGCCAAGCCCTGTGGGGGCGCTTGAAAGGTTTTCCAACGCCAAGTCATCCACCTTAGCAAAGTTTGCAAATCGTTGTCCGATACCGTTTCCATCTAGACCACCACCTCCGGGACTCCCAATACCGGTGTCTCGTCCTCTACCGATCCCGATGCCTTGCTCAACAAAGCTCTTGCCGAGACCAGCATTCGGCAGCGCGGAGGCATCCGTCTCCGACAGATCGGCATAAGTGACCAAGACAGGAGCGACATTGAGATGAATTGGAGCTTGGGGAGCAGCTCCCTGGACTGCATTGGTCGGCAGAGCAAGCGAAGGAGCTGATGGTTTCGTCGTTTTCACCCGGTTGATTTGTGGAGTTGGTGGCTGCGAGTAATGTAACACAGGCTGCCGCATCCGTTGAATCGGTGCTGCCTCAAGCAGTACCATAGCTGAAGTATCCCTAACTTCCTCGGAAGGCTGAATGAGAAAGGAAACAACAACCGTGGTTAAAACGAGGTGCAACCCTAGAGAGATGAGCAGGGATCGGTTTGTATATTGGTGCATCCAACCTCCTAAAAACTATAATACCACAAAAAGTCCAATTGTACCCCTCGCTCAGCTTCAAGGGGTTTGGAAAGGTTGAGTCTGAAGACGTAGTCTTCCCCGGACTGCACGCCGATGCCGATACTTGTTTTGGGATCAAAGCGGTACGGCTTGTCCGATGTATTCCATACTTGCCCTTGATCAAGAAACAGCACGATAAACATCTCTTTCAGAACCGCCCAAGGATATAAATTCGAGAGTCGGTATAAAAATTCCATATTTAGCAGGGCACCGTAGTCGCCTGAAAACGCATACGGCGCGTACCCGTTCAGTGTTCCCGTTCCTCCAATCGCAAATTGACGTTGAATTGGCAACTCTCCTGTAGCAGCCCCCAATGCTAACCGTGTGCGGATGGGATTGTTACCCTTCAACAGCGCATAGCGCATCTGTAGTCGAAGGCGCGTAAAATCAAAATCGGAGCCACCAGCGGAGTTGCTGTGTTCAACAAACAAGGTATTGTACCAACCGAGTTTACTGTTTCTCCGTGTATTCAGATCGTACTGCAACGTAACGCTTCGGAGTCGACCGGGAGTTATCGGTGGATTTTCTCTCGCCTTTATTCTGGAATCCCAGTTTCCGAGGTGCCAGTCTGTGGTCTTTTGCAAATTCTCATGTGACTCGGTACGCATAATGAATTTGAATGAATGTGTGACCCCCACCGGTTCCCATCCTAACGACATTTCCACACCTTCACTCAAGTAGTAGGGCCTTATGCTAGTTAACTTCCCTTTTTTATAGGCAGTTAAAAAAAGGGAAGTTAACTAGCCCTCCAGTCTGTTACTATAGATGGACTCGACAACCCATCTAAAACTGGAGGATACCCCTATGATAACCGATTTTGAT
>JAJDUM010000042.1 GCA_022826645.1 Candidatus Poribacteria bacterium | reverse complement strand
GGCGCTGATCCATCAATGCACTCGAATCTTCCAATTGTATGTGTCCTTTACAGAATTTGCTAAGGTGCTAGTATAGCATTTCTATAGGCTTTCGGCAATAAAAAACTCGGTTTTGTTGACCCTTCAGCGCAACCAGATAATCGGGAGGGTTTCACCAAGATATAGCGCCTTCATAGAGGTTGGATCAACCAATTCTCTGTTCATCTATCACAGACGATTTCAGGTTCCTGAAGGTTGATTTTCCAAGCGTAATTATGGTTTCGATATATGAATCTCGACCTATAGCAACCGACAAAAGGGGCTTGCTCGCCACAATCACCCACCGTCTGACGTAACGGTCACGATGCGCCAACTATCGCACAGGGCGTGTCCCCTTACTCCTAGTCAGATTGCGCATCTTTTAAGTAGCTTTCGATAAACTGGTCCAGTCCACCATCCATAACGGCATCAATATTCCCGGTCTCAACCCCCGTTCGCAAATCCTTCACGAGTCGGTAGGGGTGAAATACATAGGAGCGGATCTGGCTGCCGAAGTCAATACCGAGCCGATCTCCTTGCAACTTTGAGAGCTCCTCGTTTCGTTCGGCTTCGTAGTGTTCATAAACCCGCGACCGCAAAACCTTCATCGCCATTTCACGATTCTTGTGCTGCGACCTTTCGTTTTGACACTGTGCGACAATTCCGGTGGGTAGATGGGTCATTCGGACCGCAGAATCTGTGCGGTTGACATGCTGTCCACCGGCACCGCCCGATCTGTACGTTTCGACACGCAGATCTGCGGGATCGATCTCGACATCAATATTATCACTAATTTCAGGGGAAACAGCGACCGCTGCAAAAGAGGTATGGCGGCGATTATTAAAATCGAAGGGAGAAAGACGCACAAGACGGTGGATACCCGCTTCCGCACGAAGATAGCCATAGGCATACTCGCCGGTGACTAAGATAGTTGCGCTCTTGATGCCAGCTTCTTCGCCGGGTAACAGTTCAATCGTCTCAGTTTTGTAGTTGCGTGATTCGCACCAGCGGAGATGCATCCGCATCAGCATGGCTGCCCAGTCCTGTGACTCGGTGCCGCCTGCGCCGGGATGGATACTTAAAATCGCATTGCTCAGATCATGCTCGCCACTGAGCATCAGCTTAAATTCAATCCCCTCAACCTCTGCCGCAATCCATTTCAGATCCCGCTGAATTTCTTCGCTCACGGTCTGGTCATCTTCCTCGATTGCGAGGTCAAGAAGCACTTGAAGATCTTCTAGCTGGGCGTGAAGTTTTCGATACTGCTCTACATCGTTCCGCAGGTTCGACAGCCGCTGCGTGATTTTCTGGGCGTTTTGGGGATCATTCCAAAAATCTGGTTCCGCTGTTTCTTCCTGAAGGGTTTCGAGCTCTTTCTCCTTGTTTGGTACGTCAAAGATGCCCCCTAAGTTCAAGGAGTCGAGCCGTCGTTCCTTCAATTTCAGATTTTAAGTCTGCGAGCATTGTCTATTTCCTTTCTGGTCCTGAGTAGAGATATATTTGGTGATGCGTGGCGCTCTGCTTGGATTTCTTCCACCTGTCATGTCTACCTACTAGCAACGCTCATGTAAAGAATTATTCCAACAGCCCCTACTTGCCTCAAAAATCGTAGGCGGGGCATCTTGCCCCGCCCTCAACGCTTTCACCGTAATTGCACTTCGTTTTTACATGAGCCACTGGCAACTATCCGTCTCGCTTGAACTTAGATACGAACCAAGTCCGATGGTAGTATAGGACGACGAAAAGACTTACAACGAAACATAGAGCTGGAAACCAATCGCCATAGCGCGTATAAACAGTTCCCCCATGATCGCTCAACGGAATTCTCGCGATCAGAAAACTCTCCTTATCACTGGCTGAAATCCGTGTTGTAACAGTCCTTCCGAGCGCATCAATTATACACGATATGCCGCCGTTAGCGCAACGGAAAATGGCTATACGATTCTCAACCGCGCGGAGGGGTGTCATGGCAAGATGCTGCTCTGGAGCCGCTGTCCCATCAAACCAGGCATCATTGGTAAGAATACCCATCACCGATGCTCCTTTTTTAACAAATTTTCGGAAGAGATCGGGAAACACAGATTCAAAGCAGATTACGACACCCATCTGCCTGTTTTCGGAATGAGGAATCGGCAAGAGATCAATTGACTTCCCGGATTCAAAGCCCGTGGGCAGTTGAATGAAATTCGGGAGATGGCGGGTTATCGGGACATATTCCCCAAAGGGAACAAGATGGATCTTGGAATAACTGCCCAGTTTTTCGCTGCGCGGGGACAGCAGAAAAACGCTATTGTATACCTTCTGTTCGGGGGTATAGTAAAAGGTGCCGGTGAGTAGATATATCTCCTGATCAGCTAATATCTGCTTCAGCTGTTTCATATAATTATTGCCATCAAACGCGAAGACTTCGCCACGCAGCGCGGTTTCAGGCAGTATGATGATCTCCGGTTCTTCAGCGTCCGCCTCCTTTACCAGCCTCATATATTTCTCGAAAATCTGGGGCCAATAGGCGCGATCCCACTTCTCAATCTGCGGTATGTTGCCGGGGACAAGCGCAATCCTAATATCCGAGGTGGTATCAACCGGTTTAGACATTCTATACGCGCCCCAACCTATACATGCAATGACGACCACAATGGGTATGAGATGCGAAAATGTGAAACCTAATACAGACTTTTTCTGACGTGTTGGGGATGGTTTTTCCTCGTCCTTCGGTCGGTTTTTCTGAGTGAGATAGGTGCGGATAACATCCGCTACTGCCGCATTGAAAAGCACAACTATGAAACTCACGCCGTGCACACCTGTGATTGACGCAATTTGAATTGCCGGTAGGTTGTTCCACTGCGAATATCCCATACTGCCCCACGGAAAACCGCTCAAAAACCAACTGCGCACCCACTCTAACCCCGTCCAAATTGCAGTTGCCATAAAGATCAAGGGCAGACCGGATCTCCACGGAATTGCACGTAGCAACACCCCAAAAAGACCCACGTAAACCGCGAGATAAGATGCCAACAGTAGGCAAGCAAATGTGGTCAAGAAAATGTTGGCGAAGGGGTACAGCAGGGTAATCCAGTAAACCAGGCCGAGGAAGAAAATTCCCCCGGCGAGGTAGCCGTGCAGAAAGGCAGACTTCCAACTCGATGTCGTTTGCAGGGCGATCAGCAGCGGGATGAGGCCAATCCACCCGAGCGGAAAGAGATTGAAACTTGGAAAACTAAGGATGAGGAGGATGCCGGATAGTCCGGCGAGTATCCAGCTTTGATAGGGTTTTATATGCATGATACCGATGGGTATTCAACAGAGCTTTGCTTGGGTTATTGTATAAGATGAACGTTGGCATGGGTTGAATAGATTACGCGATGACCGATTTCGCTGATCCCTCCATTCGTCTTCTCATGCCGAAACTAAGCGCGGTTACCGCCGTAGGTGGAAGACAGTTGTGCGTTTTCGGTGAAGCGTGCCCCCCCAGCGGCGTGATGTCCACCGTGCTGGCGGCACCGTCTACAATGAGTTCCTCTTTAGAAGTCTTCACAAAACGCCCAATCAATGCCGTATGCTCATTGCTAGCACTAAAATTCTTGTCTTCCATCCCCGCCCCTTGTTTCCCCTGCTGCTAGCAAAAGTCTCGTTACCTATCTCTGCACAAGGATAAAAGACACCTGCCCTCAACTATATATTGGAGATTTGGGCAAGTCCCACACGAACAGACCAAAACTTGCCCAATTTCTTGAAATGGAGGGAAGGATGCCTTGGATTTGCTATAAGCAGACGGAAATTCTGTCTCGCAATCCTTTGAACAGATTCTGGGAGTTGCTCAAAATGACGCTAGAAGCGGGGAGTCGTCCGATGCATCTAAAGTTCCTCGAGTGTCCCCTTTTTTCTACCTTCAACAGCTTCGGCAATCAAGAAGTCCAATTTTCCACTTTCTGAATCCTCTTCAATCTGCTGATCCCACTTCTCCCAGTCTAACTCATTAAACCAATGTCTCAGTTGAGGGTAATAGGCTTCAGGAAGAGACAGAATCGCTTGCTGAATTTCTGTAATACTTGACATTCTTCGTTCTCCTTTTTATAGACGACATTAATTGAGGGGTGTGCATGACTGTAGTCTAAATCACCGATTAAACAGATGACTCAGATGACACAGGCGCTTTTGAAAAAGAAACCGTTAGATTTTCAAAGGTGCTGTAAATCATCCAAATCCTTATACCTTCTACTTGCTTGCTTGTTTTGTTTCAAGTGTTCTAGGTTGATAATATGCATCTCGACATCGTCTATCACATCGACAATTCGCCCTGAATAGCAGCGATCGAAACTGACGCCTGATATTGTTGTCAGAAGCTCGATTCGCATCGGAGGAACACCGATTCGGATAACTTGCTTGATTCTCTGTCAAAAAGAGATTGGCTGATAACTGGGGCGTATTAAATCCAAATTCTTTCAAGGCAGCCACCAATTTTTCGGCATTATTTTCATGGATTGCCACCCATAAGGCCATATCGCCGGTTGCACGGGGGTACCCATGATGACCAACGGCGTATCCACCGATAAGCAGATATTTAACTTGATGTGAGTTGAGCAACCTCAAGCACTCTTTGAAGTCGGATGGTAGTCGGATCGTAGCCATAGTTAATCTGCCGCATTAATTCAACGGCTTCCAAGCGTTCCTGTGGCGTTTTAGCGTGCCAATATTCTTTGTCGTCTGATTCTTCAGAAAGTGATATGACCGATAGGGCGCCCTTATTTATTTTCAAGGTATCTATTGTATTCATTCGTTTCTCCCCGATAAATCGAGATTCAAAGCAACTGGAGCGCGAGGATTGGAGGCCCTGGCCCCCTATAAACATATCGCTCCGCTGGAGCGAAAGTTGAGCACTTGACAGGCGGGGAGACCCCGCCCCTACGATTAGTACGCACCGGCCCCCAGCGATGCCGTGCGGTAATTTTCACGAGGGTTACAGCATACGGAGTATGCCTACTACTATAAAAAGAAAAAATCCCCCGATGCCAAATGCAACAGTTTGTTAGGCAATTTTCAACATCTTGTTGGCATAGTCTTTTCCGGATGTCGCTGAAGGTAGTGGTCTGCCGTCTCGCTGATATAGTTCAATGGTCTCTTCAACGATGTGACATAGCTTTGAGAACACCTCTTGTTCATTATCCCCGTGACAGCCACCATAAAAGAGTCCCGGACAACTGCCGACATAGCATTGATCTTCATCAGACCATTCGACAATCTTAACATAACGGCTGCTTGTATTCATTGTTTCGATTCCTCAATAGCGGCTTTGACAGCCCTTTCTTGGTAGTGTTTTGCGTCAGCACGAAGTTGACCGGAGAGTGTCACAAAGTTTGTTTGTAAGTTGAGCGTGAATTGATTCTATATGCTCAGATAGGTGTTAAGCACGATTGCCGCCGTAGGTGGAAGAAAGATGTGTATCTTCTGTGAAGCGGGATCCCTGCAGCGGCGTGATGTCCACCGTACTGGCAGCACCATCTGCGATGAGTTCCGCCATACAGAGCCCAATAGCCGGCGAGATCTTGAACGAATGACCACTGCCTCCCACAGCAAGGTAGAGGCCATCGACATCGGAACTTCTGTCCAGGATCATATTCCAGTCAGGGGTAACGGTGTACAGACCGCTCCAGCCTTTGACGAACATCGCATCTTCCATCGCTGGCAACCGGCGGCTCAGGCGGCGGGAAACGTCTTCGACGAACTCTCGGGAAACATCGCGTGAGTATTGATCAGGATCGGTTAATTCGTTCTCCTTGGGGTGCCCGACGCCGACAAGGAGCATCCCATGCCGTTCGGGCCGCCAGTAACTCCGATCTACCATGTTGGAAACCGAGTGTCGGAGGGGCGGTATATCCGCTGGGATTCGAGCGACAACTTCGGATTCTCGCGTGACCTCCAGCGGCAGATCTAAACCCACCCACTGTCCCACCGCTTTTGCCCAAGGACCAGCGGCATTGACCACGAGGGGTGTGCTAATCTCCCCCTGATTCGTGACCACCGCGGCAACGCGACCATTGCTCAATTTGATGTCGCGGGCGGGGGTCTGGAGGTAGACTTCTGCGCCACTACTTTTGGCTTTGACAGCAAAGGCACTTGCCATACCGTGCGGATCCACATAGCCCGATTCTGGCTCGAAAGCCACACAGCCAATCCCTTCCATATTTAGACCCGGAAGCGCTTCGGCAGCGTCCTCTAATGAAACCTCCGAAGTCCGCACTCCCAACCGCTTTAGCTGTACCATGTTGTCATGGAAAAGGTCGGCAGCCTCCGGTGGAACCAAAAAATACCACCCAACGTTATGCAAAACCTCGGTGCCAAACACATCAGGAAAATGCTGAAAGATTTCGAGGCTTTTCTTAACGAGACGGATGCTTACCTCATTGGAATAGTGCTGGCGCATAATCGCCGCCGAATCGCCCGTGGAACCCGCACAGAGCAGCCCTTTCTCCAAGAGAACCACATTCCGCAGCCCTTTAGCCGTCAGATGGTACAAAATGCTTGTACCGATAGCACCTCCCCCAATAATGACTACATCAGCCGTCTTAACCATTTACCTTTCTCCTTTGTCTGGAAATTCTGTTGTTATGCTTCTGGTGTGGGGTTGACGCCGTGTACCATGAGCCCATGTCCGGGGGAGATGTGGACATCCTTGAGCCGTCGATCTGTCGCAGAGCAGAACTGAAAGAGGGCGATCCGTCGTGGGTGATCTGTCCGATTGAGATATGAGCCGTGTGGGGTAAGGTAGCTAAAGAGAAGCACATCGCCGGCGTTCCCTTCGCACGGTGTCGCGTTCTCTATCGGATATTTCTGTGGGGAGAGGTAAAGTCCATCCGGTTCATGGGGCAATGGACCCTGTTTATGAACCCCCGGCATCACGCACAAACAACCGCTTTCCACTGTTGCATCCTCAAGATAGATGACCGCAGCGATCATTGAGTCCTGTTCGTATGGAAAGTAGTGATAATCTTGGTGCATCGGAAAAGGGGAGCCTTTTTCGGGAGGTTTGATGTGCAGTTTTGTGTGATGCAGCTGGACATTTGGACCAATCAAATCAGCGACAATCCCAGCTAACTTTGGATTGACCAGCATTCTGGTGAAAACTGCGGAATGGTATTGCATGTTATGGATACCGAGCAGCGATGTTTTGCCAATCTCTTCTTTGGGAATCTGGGTTTCCTGCCATTTGCCTCTCCATGTGCCTTCGAGTTGGCGTCCCCCCTGCTGGACACGATCAAACATCGCATCGGTTTCACGGACGCATTCCTCGATATCTTCGGAGGTGAAAACCCCTTCGGCGAGCAGGTAGCCGTTGTCTTTGTAAAATTGAATCTGTTCAGGTGTCAGCATCGGCTCACTCCAATTGTGCTATGTTAGTTGTTAACTGTTCTGCGTTGCTCTTCAGATCTGTTCCGATTCAATCATCAGTTCCAGTGGAGACTCCTCTGTTTCAAGGGGTAGGTAGATAGTGCGGTGGAGCCGTGAGGATTCCATAATCGCCATGAGAACTTCCAGCGTCGTTCTGCCGCTCTCTCCATTCGCTCGGTGCACGAGACCGCCATCCAGCCATGCCACCAGCTCCTCTATCTCCGCCTGTTTGGGATTGACCGCTTCAAGGGAGATGTCAAGTTCACCATTTTTGGTGATGACCTGCAGCTGTCGATCTCCGGGTGCATTCACGCTAATAAGCCCAGTGGACCCACAAAGTTGGAAGGCATAGCCGCTTGGTGCAAGTTCGCCCTGTGCGAGTATGGCATAAACACCGTTTTCAAATCTCCAATGCCCAATGGCGTTATGCTCAACCCGATGTCCAAAATTAACCTTATCCGACGGGCGGTCAATCTGTCCCATGACCCAGCCGATTGGAGAATCGTCGGCAAAATAGCGGATTAAGTCAACGACGTGGGTGCCGTTGGTGAGAAGGTCGCTACTGCAGTGGCCGAAGATTGAGTGTAATTCACCAATGGCGTTGCCTTTAAGAAGTTCTATTGCGTTGATTGTTTGTGCATCGAAGCGGTGTTGGTGTCCGATCACCAGCTTTGTTCCAGTCTCTTCACACGCTTCCAACATCCTATCCGCTTCCCCTAAATTAAGCGCCATCGGTTTCTCACAGAGTATCGCCTGCACACCGCTCTCCGCGGCGGCGACAGTCATCTCGCAGTGAAGCGGAGGCCATGTACAGATGCTGATAATATCCAATTCTTCATCCGCAAGCATCTCCCGATAATTTTCGTAAAGACTTGCTATGCCGTAGGTTTCATCAAATGTTCGCCGATGTTCTGGATCTGATTCCGCGGCTGCAACAAGTTCGGTAGACTCTGTTGCTGTGTAGGCACTGGCATGTCTCGTCGCGACTCTGCCACAACCGATGATGCCAACCCTATAGTGCTTTGACATCGAGCCTTTCCTCCACTAATCTAAATGAATCTATGAAACTGTTAATCAACAATGCCCTCATAACGACGTATCTCCGGAATAACGGAGAATGATGGAGCTTGTCCTGCCGGATCAATCAGCGCCGCTTAAACCGGCTCTCCAACTCATTTCGGTGCATCTCCACGATGATGGGACGGGCGTGCGGGCAATTGAAAGGCAGCTTTGCCTGAGAAAGATCTTTGATCAGGTTAACCATCTCCTCCATCGTCAGCACATCCCCAGCTTTCACGGCGGACTTGCACGCGAGCGTGATCAGTGCCTTGTCCTGGACGTCGAGATATTCTATCGTTGGTGTTACGGTACTCCCAACTCCGTCCAGCAGATCTGTGACTGTGGCGTTGACGAGGCTTGTAGGTAGCGTTGCCGGGATAGAGCGGACAAGGATGGTTCTCCCGCCGAATCGCTCTACGTCAAAACCCAGTTTTCCGAATAATTCGCTATGGTCATCAAGTGCTGCCAGCTGTTGGGGCGTTACCTCGATGGTAACGGGCAGCAACAAGCCCTGCACAGGAATGCTGTCCGTCTTTAGCTGTTCGACGTAACGCTCGTATAACACACGCTCCGCTGCAACATGTTGGTCAATCAGAAACACCCGATCTCCACCTTCTGCAACGATATATGTATTAAATAGATTGGTTTTCAGTTGAACGCCTTCAAAGTCGAGAAGTTCTAGTTCTGTCCCTTCAGGAATCGGGTGTTGTGGTAGGTGCACCGATTCTGCTTGAAGGGGTGTTTGCTGCGAAGCAACTTCTTCTGAAGGTTGTGGCGCGGTGGAAGACACCGAGGGTGAGTCCGGCTGCACAAGTTCACGGGGCTCGGCAGGGAAAATCGAGCTGCGAGGAACCGGACTATCCACCTCAATCTGCGCTCGCCGGGTTGGGACATTCGGGGGAACATCCTTGTCTATAGAAATCGAATCATATGTTGATTCAGCTGTTCCCTCTTTCCCTTCCATCTTGGGGATGTATTTGTTCTTATAGATACCACTATTTAGCAGCCGTACCACCCCACTGTAGAGGCTACGTTCATTCTGGAACCGCACCTCAATCTTGGCTGGATGGACATTGACATCAACATGCTGGCCGCTCATTGTCAAGAATAGGAACGCAACGGGATATCGATCCTTCGGCACCATAGATCGCATCGCTTCACTAAGGGCTGCACCGAGAACCTTGCTCCGAATAGGTCTCCGGTTTAAGAAAAAGAGTTGATAGTTACGATTTGACTTCGTGAAATCCGGATTCCCCACAAAGCAGTGAAGATGTAGGTGCGGTAAGTCAGCATCGAACTCGATGAGATTTTCGGCAAACTCTTTTCCGTATAGTAAGCGGATCCGTTCGATATAGGATTCGCACACTCTGACATCAATTAGAGAGCGCCCGTTGTGTGAAAGAGAAAACTGCGTTTGCGGATTGGCGAGTGCTGCCCACGTCACCTGATTTGTAATGTGATTCAGCTCCGTCACATCACTCTTGAGGAATTTCAGTCGTGCTGGCACATTATAAAATAGGTTGTTTACCGTGAGATGTGTCCCCGGCGAGCAACCGCTTGCCCCCACGGAACGGACCACGCCACCTTCGACCGTGATTCTTGTGCCTTCCACCGCATCGGGGGTTCGCGTTAGCAGCTCAAAATGAGATACTGATGCAATACTTGGGAGTGCCTCCCCGCGAAATCCAAACGTTTGGATGGTTTCCAAGTCTTCAACTGTGCTGATTTTGCTGGTAGCATGCCGTTCTATTGCGATGAGTGCGTCCTCACGGTTCATGCCTGCACCGTTATCTGAGACCGAGATCAATCGCTTCCCACCCGCCCGGATGTCGACAGTGATTTTCGTGCTGCCCGCGTCGATCGCGTTTTCGATCAGTTCCTTAACAACAGATGCCGGTCGTTCAACAACCTCTCCGGCGGCAATCTTGTTGGAGATGTCGGGCGGTAAGATCTTGATTGGCATAGTCAACTCCTGATAAATGAAATGTGAGGTATAAACCGCATATTGCCCAAACTTCCAAATAACTCCGATCGTCGCGAGGTTTCCCAAGTTTCCCTGATAAAGCGAATTTAGGGGTTAACTGTGTTTTTGAAATGCCTAAATAATTCTAAGATCTGCGATAAATGGCGGGAGAGGGTGGGAGTCGAACCCACCTACCCACTTGCATGGGCAAGCTGGTTTTGAAGACCAGTAGAGCCACCGGACCCTATCCCCTCCCACAGAACAACCCGCGTTCGAAACCTCATCTCGCGGATTACGCCTTACGCTGTGAAGCCCGTAACCGTCGGTGATTGCCCTCACGAATCGTCAGCCCCTGACCGTCGCAATATTCGAGAAATGGCACGGCGTACTTCCGGCTGGTTTGCGCAAGTTCGCGGAACTCAGCAACAGTTATTATATCATTTTTCTCAAGGTAATTAGTAAGCGAAGTCACGATTGTGTCGAACATTCGGGTATGTATAAAAAGGTCATCTGAAACTCTTATGAAGCGTCCGAGGTTCATAAGTGCATAAAAGGTTTCTTCAACCGACCGCGATGGATAGTCGGACAGTTGAGTGGTTAACTCGCTCAGCGACGGGGTGTTTATGCCGGCGTCAAGGAAGATCCCTTCAACTTTTTCCTTGATATCTTCTTCTTCCGCAGAAAACTGGATTTGATGCGATGATAGACGCAGCAGGTTTCCATCGGTGACAATCTCTTTTTGACGGATCAGTTGATCAACAATCTTCTCGAAACCGATTTCGTCTAGTCTCAGCTGGAGACGAAGTTGTGAGCTGTTCTGACCCGGCGCAAGCGGTTCTGCTTCATGGAAGGTCACTAAGGCGTCCGTCAGATCTGCTTGTGCCTGTTGCGCCCGATCCATTGCAGAAATAAGGGGCGTACTTCCTTGCCAGCGCACAATCTCTTGACGATCCTCAAGGTCCTTTAGGCACCCTCGAAAGACTGCGTCGGGGTAAGGAAGGTAGTAGCGAAGAAATTCCTCTGGTACGCAAAGATCGCTGCTCTGTGCCAGTACCAACCGCACAACTTCGGTGTCATCTGCACCTTCCCAAGCTGTTAGGGTTTCCAGCGTTTCTTCCGTGAATCGTTTGTGACGTGGAGCGAATGGGTTAATCACCCGTCCACCGCCGACCGTATGTTGAGCTGAGAAATCGCGCACGATAAAACGATCGCCCTTGAAGGTCAAGATCGGTTTCTCAAGGCGTAACTGGAGTTGAGTCGATTCTCCCGGTAGAACCGCCTCCTCCATTAGCAAAATCGCACGGCAAAACGTCTCACTCGTTCCAAGATAAAATCGCATCCGCGTCCAGTGCTCAAGCATTCTTGGGAAGGACGACAGCAGGTCAAGTGACACATCAATATTGTCTGTCACCGCTGAAAAACCGCTTGGGCAAAGCACATTCCCGCGCTCGATTTCGTCTTGAGTGATTCCTGACAGATTCAACGCCGTTCGCTGACCCGCCTGTGCATTCTCAGCCCGTTCACTGTGAACTTGGACACCGCGGACACGCGCCTCCCGTCCTTGGGGTAGCATAACCAGTCGTTGTTCCCGTTGGATCGCACCGCCCATCAGCGTCCCCGTTACTACAGCTCCAAATCCAGTCATCGAAAAGACACGATCCACATACAGGCGTGGGATGCCATTATGCCATTCCGTTTGTGTCTCGGTGTTAACACAAGTTGCTATTGTACGCTTCAGTTCGTCTATCCCTTCCCCTGTCATCGCCGAAACGTGAACAGTGGGCGAACCTTCAAGGGTTGTTCCAGCCAGCATCTCCTGAGACATTTCTGCTGATTCCGCTAACTGATCCGACGTCACCAAGTCTGCCTTTGTCATCACGAGGATGCCAGCCGAAATGCCGAGAAGATCTAGGATTTCCAAATGTTCCAGCGTCTGTTCCTGTACACCCTCCTTTGCATCCACGACAAGCAGCACCATATCCATCCCATACGCACCGGAGAGCATATTACGGATAAACCGTTCATGGCCCGGAACATCTACAATTCCGGCACGCGCACCATCCGGCAGATCGAAGTATGCAAATCCCAACTCAATTGACAGACCGCGCTCCTGCTCCTCCTTGAGCCGATCCGTTTCGATGCCGGTAAGGGCGCGTATCAGCGCAGATTTGCCGTGATCAACGTGTCCCGCGGTGCCGATGATAACGTGTCGCATAACAGCCTGTCCTGTCTAAGTCGTATGCTCCGATTCCGCTTGGATCGTCGCTATCACACCCCTCGCTGCTTCAACAATCCACTCCAACTCTTGACTAAACACAGTCCGAACGTCAAAACGGAGTTGATCCTCCCGCACACGCCCAATCACAGGGCGCGGTTGGGATCGAAAATGCGCGGCGAGGGCTTCTGCAGAAATCTGCGAGGGGCATAAGTTGACGGCGACGCTCGATAAAGTGTCGACCGGAAGCGAGCCGCTGCCAATCTGCGCCACACTCTCTTCAACCGTTACTTGGACTGCATCACCGAACACTTCGCGTAGGTGGTTGGCGAGTTTTTCGGCTACTTCACGAAGTTCGGTGATCGATCGCGTGTAACGCTGGAGCATCGGTAGCTTTTCCGACAATCCCTTGTCGTTCAGGTAGAGCCTCAAGGTCGCCTCGAGCGCAGCAATGGTGAGTTTTCCAACGCGCAACGCTCGCATCAATGGGTTCCTGCGGATGTCTTTAATTGCGTCCTGTCGCCCCACAATAATCCCGGCTTGCGATCCTCCAAGCAGCTTGTCGCCGCTGAACGTAACGACATCGACACCCGCACTTATCCGTTCACGCACCACCGGTTCATAGGGCAAACCGTAACGGGTCAGATCAATCAGAGAACCGCTACCGAGATCTTCCATTGTCGCGATGCCGTGCTGACGCCCAAGTTTGGTGAGTTCTTCCATTGTGGGGGTTGATGCGAATCCGACAACCTTG
Organism: Candidatus Poribacteria bacterium; assembly: GCA_022826645.1. GTDB lineage: Bacteria > Poribacteria > WGA-4E > WGA-4E > PCPOR2b > PCPOR2b. The sequence continues at coordinate 4,058 of JAJDUM010000042.1, read as the reverse complement.
TAATTGCTCGGATGTACCTTGAGCACCAGCGCCGTATTTTCATTGATCGCGCTCTCGTAGTCCCGAAGGTGGGTTCGGTTCGTTGTCCCTACCTCCCGCAAGATCGCTCCGCTCGCCTCCATCACGTCGGGAATACGAAATGCCCCGCCAATCTCAATCAGTTCGCCGCGGGATACGATCACCTCTCTGTCACGCGCAAGCGTATTCAACGCGAGCAATACCGCCGCTGCATTATTGTTCACTATTGTCGCGGCTTCACACCCTGTCAATCGCTGAAGCAGCGGTTCCGTTAGCCGATCGCGGTGTCCCCGCGCACCCGTGTCGAGATCATACTCCAGATTTACATAGTTAGCTGCAGCTTGGGCAAGACTCTCAGATGCCGAATCACTAAGCAGCGACCTGCCGAGGTTGGTGTGTGTGATTGTCCCGGTAGCGTTGACAATCGGACGAAGTGCGGAAGCGGTGAGGGATTCTAGTTCGGCTCGGACCAGTGATGCATACGCTGAATCATCCGGAATTTCCGGAATTTCCACGTCGTTAAGGATTTGCCGGCGAACCTCCGCGGTAACTGCGCGTAACCCTTCCGTTACAAGATCCCGCGAATACTGCTCCTGCATACCAAGGAATGGTTCACGAGAAAGCAGCTGTTCAATAGCGGGGATACGGCGTAAAGCCTCACCCCGTTCTGGAGTTAATTTTTGTGCCGACATGGCTTTTTTCTATTCCAACATAATTTGCTAATCTGTGGACACCTGACACCAGCGTAGATCAGACATCTTGCCCAGCACTTATTCAAACTGGTTGATTACCTTTACTGGCTTCCCTGTTTCTGCGGATTCTACGCCTGCGACTAAACCCGAAACCGTTTTTGCCCCTTCTCGCACATCAATCAATGGCTGTGTCTCATTAATCACACAGTCAACGAAATGAGAAACTATCTCCTGAATTGCATTGCCCTCCTCTACGACGATGTCTTCTGTACTACCATCGCTACAGTGGATGCGGTTTTTCCAGATAGTCCCTTCCGTCCCGTAGATGGAGAGAAACCCTTCACCCATCCCCCGACCTCTGCATCCGCTGGTAACGAGAACTTTACCGATACAACCGTTTTCAAACTGAAAAGTCAAAATATAACAGTCATCAAGCGGAAACTCCTGAGTGGCATACCCATTGGAATAGGCGTGGACTTCGGTAACATCACTGCCGACCGTCCACCGGAGAAGATCGAAGGGGTGGCAGCCGCCCCCAATCAAGACGTTCTGTGCGGTGCGCGGATCAGACCGCCAAGTTACCGGGTTGTAGAGAGAGCGCATATCGTGGATGTAGCTGCCTTCGACGAAAAAGGCGCGTCCGATCATTTCAGCGTCATAAATCCCCTTAATCCGTTTGTAAATAGGATCAAACCGCATGAACTGGCTCACCATAAGCGTGAGTCCGGTGTCGTCCACCGTTTGCACCAGTTTTCGACAGCTTTCTGTATCGATCGCCATCGGTTTCTCGCATAGGACATGCTTTCCTGCCCGAAGTGCCGCGATAGCGTGTTCGGCGTGAAAGAGATCTGGCGTGCAAACCAAGACAATCTGGATGTCCTTATCGTCTAACAGCTGCTGGTAACTGGTCGTTGCAAACCGCATCTGACCTTGATGACATAGATCATGAGCGGTCTTTTCGTTATCGTCAGCAACGCCGACTAATTCGGCATCAGGGCAAGCGGAGAACGCACTGATATATCCAGATACGTGCACATCGCTGCCAACCACGCCAACGCCTAATCTGTCCATCTGAACATCCTCTTAGAATCCGGCGCTCTTATCAACTTGGTTGCGCAGGGGTAACTCCCCACGCACGAAACGCCCGATATTCTCACCAAAAATCTCAAGCACGTGCTGTCCTTCAAACTGCGTGCCGCCAGAAACGTGCGGCGCGATTAATACATTCTCCATCTCCCACAGTTCACTCTCTTCTGGCAGGGGTTCCGTTGCAAAAACGTCCATCGCCGCCGCAGCTAACCTGTCCTCATGCAACGCGGATATCATGGATGCTTCATCAATAATTCCACCCCGTGACATAGGCACTATCATTGCCGTCGGCTTCATCAGGGCTATCTGTTCTGCGCCGATCATTCCGCGCGTCTCTGGTGTGCGAGGGACAGCGATTAGCACGTAGTCCGACTCGCGCAACAGGTCATCAAGTCGATCAAATCCCCACACCTCACTGACGTAGTCTGGCTTGTCGCCGGGATAGAGGTCTACTGCGATGATACGCATGTCGAAGGCACTCCCCCGCTTGGCAATCTCGCGTCCGATGTTCCCGAATCCGATGATCCCCATTGTGCTGTTGGTCAGCTCCACCATCTTGGAACGAATCTTGCCGATTGCCCACTGTTTTTGCTGCTGTGCGAGGATAGAATCTCTGATGCCGCGGGTAAAGGCAAGGATCATAGCGATCGCACTCTCTGCTACACACGCAGCATGGGTGCCGCTCGCGCTCGTTAGCAGAACATCGCTCTCTACCACTTCGGGGATAGCCACAAAATAGTCAACTCCGGAGCTGGGAGACTGAATCCATTTGAGGTTTTTGGCAGCGAGGAAAAGATCGCGGTTGAGCCAACCGATGTAGACATCGGCATCGGCGATAAGTGTGGGCGTATCTTCTGGTTTGGCGCAATGGATAAATTCTACGTCAGGATAGGCTTTCTCGAATTCGGGGATCCCGTCTTCGAGTTTCATGTGGTTAGGTCCGACCAAAATCTTCATTTACCGTCTGTTCTCCTTGGTATATGTTAAAAAAATTATCTGAAAAGCGTGGTTTCTGAGAATCGCAGCATGGTATACTTAGAGTCGTATAAAATTGCGATTTGAACCGCCCGATTCGTCGAGTGCTTCATCCGCCAAAATCAATCTCTGGCGGCACGCAGTATACCATATCTATCACTAATCTGAAACCTATTTTTTTTGAGAGCGAGTTGCTGCTGTAGCGAGGAGGAGAAAAAAAGTGTCCAAAGAATTGAGTCAGCGTTTGGAAGAATACAAGGCAAATGGGTTCACTGTTTTTGAGGGGTTGTACACCGAGGAACAGATGCAGCGTTGGCGTGAGAGACATCAGGAGTTAATGGCGGATTATGATGGGCAGACCTGGTTTGGAAACATGCTTGAATACGCGCCTAAGTTAATGTGGCCCGCGGTGAAACATCCGACGATACTCGACTTCTTAGAGTCTGTGATGGGACCATTCGTGCAGCTCGATAACCTCACCCTTGCCGCTTTTCCAAGTGTACCCAAGGATCAGGCTGCTGGTCGCGCCTCCGGTTGGCACCGAGATCGGTGGGCAAAAGTGCCGCAGAAGGATATTTACGAGCGTCCACTGGCCTCAAACGCAATCAGTTATCTGCAGGATTTAACGGATGAATACGGTCCCTTGCGAGTTATTGCTGGATCGCATAGGCAACCGATCACCATAGACCTTGAAGACCGAAACAAGCCACATCCGGACGAAACCTTACTGTATATGAAGGCCGGAGACGTCGTGGTAACACACAACCACCTGATCCATTCGGGGACCCCCAATACTGCCGACGGTCTGCGCTACTTTTTCAGTGTTTACTACAACTCCACTTGGCTCAAGCACACCGATAACCACAGCGGTCCGTTGACACTGCGCCTCCTTGAGGAAGCACGTGAGCGTGACGACCACCGACTGATGCGACTCTTAGGGGTCGATACGCAGCTACAGCCACGCTGCAATTCTGGATTTCTGGCTCCGGATGAGGATCGGTGGGAGGAATGGATCGCTGCCGATCGCGCAGCGGTTAAATCTGAGGAATAATACGCAATACGCAATGCGCAAGAAAAAACAGAACGGAGATCTGCGTTGCCTACGACTATAGTGAATTAGAGAAATAAGTAGACATTTACCAATAGGGTCTTATGCTAGTTGCTAAGGAGTTGGAAAAGCCAACTCTTTAATCTGTAAACACGCCTCTTTTTTGAATAGTTGATTCAGATAAATACATAGCGTATGAGCGGTGAGTTTGGCGTATAGCCGCGTGCATACCCCCC
>JAJDUM010000046.1 GCA_022826645.1 Candidatus Poribacteria bacterium | reverse complement strand
AATAACGGACGAAACTCGGTTAAAATAGACGCGAGGCAGAATATGAGGAACATAAGTTCTCCTTTCGAAACTGTTGTGGGTTCCTGAAAGGATACCTCTTTTCTGCCTCTTTTCACATAAAAATTGTCCAAACTTTAGTATCTACCGCTTAGAATGATTATATAACACCTAAAATTATCTTCTCCTTCCAACAATACACTAAAAACATTTTATGTTAAGGGCGTCTGTGAAGTCAATCAAAAACTTACCCGTATCACGTTCGCGAAGAACTGATCTGACTTCAACAGTTCTGGAGCAGCATTATGCCCTGAGTCCTGATAAAATAATCGAGACATAATTTGAATTGTATTGTAAAATATGATGTTATAGATAAATGCTCATGACTGTAGGTTGAGTTGAACGGGAGTGAAACCCAATTCCATACTGTAGGTCAGGGCTTCCTAACGGTTCAACGTGACAAGGGCAATTCGTAGGGAACGGAGATCTCCGTTCCGTTTTTAGCTTTGAAGTTGAATGAGCCTTCAGTCTTTATGAATCTGCCCGGAATGGATTGCGCTACCACACATGTTTGATGCCTCATGAAGGAGTATGCCATGATTCGCGTGATTAAGCCAGAGGGGTTCGGTAATATCCAGTTGGAGGATATACCAATCCCTGAGATAAGCAGTCGTCAAGTTTTGGTGAAGACCCACACTACACTGATTAGCCGCGGTTCTGAACTGTTTCGCCGCTATGTTATGGAAGAAGCAATCCCTCCATCGATGATGGGATATTCCCTCACGGGTGTCGTTGAGCAGGTTGGATCTGCGGTCACAGAGTATCAGGTCGGACAACGAGTAATGGTGGTAGCACCGCACGCCGAATACGCCGTCGGAGAGGTCGATGCCAGCGTAGATGGCCGGGTCGTGCCGCTCGCGGATGACATCTCCTTTGAAGAGGGAACGTTCCTGCCGCTCTCAATTAGTTCGATCGCTTGGGCGGACTCGTCAGGTGTTCAAGAAAGAGACACGGTCGTCATTCTTGGACAAGGCATCGTGGGAAGTTTAATGATGCAGGTCATCCGAGGATATGGTCCCGACCGCATTATCACCGTTGATGCCGTGTCACTCCGTTGTCAACTCTCCTCTGAATTGGGGGCGGACGCCGTTATCAACGCTTCCGAAGAAGACCCGGTCGAAGCGGTGCAGCGCTTAACTGATGGGAACGGCGCAGACCTTGTGATTGACTGCGTCGGTGGTCACGCTGGCGTCAAGTCGTTCGAGCAGGCACAGGACATGGTACGCACGAGAGGGACCATCCAGTTGATCGCGTTATACCAAGGTGCACCCCTGCCGTTATATTCATCGAAGATTATGAGCAAGCGACTTGTGGCCGGCGTCCTTACCGATGAGCCGCGCGGAGAAATTGCCCTGCGTGCGATGGAGAAAATCCGTGCGGAGGAAATCCAAGCAGCCCAAATGATCAGTCGCAGTTTCCCCTATAAGAGCGCAAAAGAGGCTTTCGACTTCTTATGGGAGCATCCGGACGAAGCGCTCGCCGTTCAGTTGATCTGGCAGTAAGACCCCACTTACGCCTCAATCATAGCGACTTTCGCCATTGACTCATAATCAAAAAATCGTGTAACACGAACCTATTTGGTCCATTGATTTACTATTTCATTTAGGAGTTACGCACTTCAGTTTGTAGTAGCGCAATTCATTGCGCGTCCGGACGGGCGATAAATCGCCCTACTACAAACCTTTGTCCCTACTGTAATTTCCCGTTTCTTAATCCCGATTTATCGGGGATCAAGGGGTATGTTCAGACGCCATGCCTATCGTAGGCGGGGCATCTTGCCCCGTATTGGCGATGAAGCATTGAATACAACACCTCATTGTTCAACTGCGTAAGTCCTATTCATTAATGAACCAATGAATTAGTGAACTAATGAACTAAATTGGTTTCACGAAAGAATCACAGATGCTTAATTACATCATACGCCGCACACTTTATGCCCTCCCGATCCTCATCGGTGTCAACCTAATTACCTTTGTACTCTTTTTTATCGTCAACTCGCCTGACGACATGGCGCGAAAGATTCTTGGGGAAAGGAATATCACCCAAGACGATGTAGATCGCTGGAAGCGGGATCGTGGCTATCACCTACCGCTGTTTTTCAATACCGAAGAATCCGGGGCATCAGTGTTCACGCAAACCATCTTCTCCCAAAAAGCCATGCGGCTATTCCTCTTCGATTTCGGTAAATCGGACCGGAACAACATCGACATCGGTTACCAGATCTCGCGCAGGATGTGGGCAAGCCTTGCTATCGCTATACCGACATTTATGATAGGCTTGCTCGTTAACATTACTATCTCAATGATTATCGCATACTATCGCGCAACCTATGTCGATTTCTGGGGGACCATCGTTGCCGTAATTCTGATGTCAATCTCCACACTCTTCTATATCATCGCTGGGCAGTGGCTATTTGGCAAAATGCTCCGTCTGTTTCCGATCTCCGGTTATGATACCGGCGTGAATATGCTGAAGTTTGTTTTTCTGCCCGCAGTCATCGGTGTCATCAGCGGCATCGGCACCGGCGTCCGTTTCTACCGCACCATTTTCCTCGAAGAAGTAAATCGAGACTATGTACGGACCGCACGTGCGAAAGGGCTCAGCGAGAGCACCGTACTGTTCAAGCACGCCTTAAAGAATGCAATGATTCCCATCTTGACAAACGTGGTGCTAGCAATCCCATTTCTCTTCATGGGCAGCCTCGTCATGGAAAACTTTTTCTCAATCCCCGGGCTGGGTAGTTTTACGATTGATGCCATCAACGCACAAGATTTCGCTATTGTCCGCAGTATGGTCTATTTGGGTTCAGTGCTGTACATCGTGGGCTTACTGTTGACAGACATCAGTTATACACTCGTTGATCCCCGGATTCGATTGCGATAACTATGGTGAATTCTAAAAATAAATAGACATTTAAAGTAGTAGGCACACTCCGTGTGCCGTAACTCTGCGAGCAAGTTCTTGACATCGCTCGTTCATGGTGTTCGATTAATTCTAAAATCTACCATAAATGGTCAATTAGGGAAATAAGTAATAAGTAGACCAATATCTCGACCTTCGCGCAGGCTCCCAAGTCCCCCTGACAAGTGGTACATCCCGCCTGTTCCGTTCCTGTTCCGTTCCTGCCTGCCCCGATGTATCGGGGAGAATCCCGACAAGTCGGGACCTGCCCCGCCTGCCTGCTCTCGGCTTGTCGGAGTCCCGATGTATCGGGGATGTATCGGGGGGAATCCCGACGAGTCGGGACCTGCTCTCGCTTCTTAGTCCCGCCTGTCCCGATTTATCGGGGATTCATCGGGGGCTTGTCGGAGTCCCGGTTTATCGGGGATAAAATCGGGGGGATTTAGGGGGTTGGCTGTGGATTGGGAGTCTACAAGTAATCCTGAAATCTACGAAAAAAGACTGGAAAGGTCAAAAAAGTTGAAAACGCGTATTAATCATCATTTACAACGGATAGCTGTAGGCTGGATTTGCACAATTCTGTCCATTCAAGGGTTATGTATTCCCACACCTATCTCCGCTCAATCCTCAAATTCTCCGGTTATCTTCAAAGATGTCACGGAAGCCGCGGGGATCGGTTTTGTCCACTCAGCAGGGAAGCGTTCCTCTCTGTTACCCGAAGATGTCGGTTCCGGCGCAGCCTTCGCGGACTATGATAATGATGGACACATCGACCTGTACGTGGTCAATAACCCCGGTCCGCTCGACGCCGAAATAACGGAGGCATCGCCGGGCAATGTACTGTATCGCAACAATGGTGACGGTACATTTACGGATGTCACCGCAGAGGCGGGTGTCGGTGACCGTGGGTATGGCATGGGCTGTGTTTTCGGTGATTACGATAACGATGGTGATCTTGATCTATATGTTACGAACTATGGACCGAATGTGCTGTATCGCAACAACGGAGATGGCACATTCACCGATATGACCGAGAAAGCAGGTGTTGGCGAGACACGATGGGGAACGGGCGCAGCATTTGCCGATTACGACAACGATGGCGATCTCGACCTTTATGTTCCCAACTACATTGATCACGATCTTGAGAAATTAGCAGAAGCCCAAAAGGTATCGCAGCAATATGGACAGTCCGTGCCACGCATCTTGAACCCTCACTCCTTCGATCCGCAGGACAATGTGCTGTATCGCAACAATGGGGACGGCACCTTCACCGATGTCACTGCGGAACTGGGCGTCGAATCCCACGGCGGACGCAGCTTGCAGGCTATCTTCACAGATTTCGATCTGGATGGCGACCTTGAACTCTACGTTGCCAACGACCTCTCTCCCAACTTTCTCTACCGGAACAACGGTGATGGCACATTCACGGATGTGAGCGATGCGTCGTGGGCGGCGGATTTTCGGGGATCCATGGGGCTTGCAACGGGCGATTACGATGGCGATGGCGACCTCGACCTTTTTATGAGCCATTGGATCGAGCAGGAAAATGCACTATACAGCAACATGTGGAAAGAAGAGGGAACAATTGCGGGAACCCCCTCGAAAACGGAAGAAATGCAGCCGATCCATCTGGTTGATGACTCCTACGGTGCCTCGCTTGGCGAAGAAAGCCTCAAATATGTGGGATGGGGAACAGATCTGTTCGACTACGATAATGATGGCGACCTAGATATCTTCGTTGCTAACGGCCACACGTTCCAATATCTCGATAATTATGACCTGCTTATTCCGCAGAAAGATCAGTTTTTTCGTTACGATGGTGATGGTATTTTCACCGATGTGTCCGCAGCGACTGGAATTGCCGCACTGCCCTACCGGGTGGGACGTGGCGTGGCTTTTGGGGATTACGATGGTGATGGCGATATCGATATGTTTATCGTCAACAATCACGGCCCCGCAGTTTTGCTCCGAAACGAAGGGGGCAATCGCAACAATTGGCTGCACGTCAAGCTAATTGGCACGACAGGCAACCGCGATGCTGTCGGGGCAAAGATTCGAATCAAAGTGGGAGATCGGATACAACTGCGCGAAATCAACGCCGGTGCAAGCTATTTGTCCTTCAACAGCCTAACCGCTGAGTTCGGCCTCGCCCAAGAAACGACGGTCGATTGGATCGAGGTAATCTGGTCGGGCGGGAACACTGAACGCTTTACCAGTATCGGTATAAATAAGCGAGTAGTATTGAAGGAGGGAAGTGGCATCCAAAAAAAATAAGGAAGTGTGTAATTACGGGCTTTATAGGCAGAGGAGTTGTTTCTGTTGGGTAGTGGTTACATACCTTGAGTGCTCACATCCCAATTCATCGGGGGTTGTCCCTACGGTTTCTTTTCGCACTTTGCGCTTTCTTTATTGATTCAATTTTGCTCGTAACTCTGCAACCGTCCCTGTCCCCTTCGCAGAATTGCAAGCCCCACACAACAACCACAGGTTATCGAAGTGATCTGTCCCACCCTTACTGCGCGGAATCTTGTGATCTATCGTCAAATTCCGAAATGGGAAGAAAATCCCACAACCCCCACACAACCCCTCCTGCAATCCAAACAGGGTATGTTTATGTGTCCGTGCCGGCGGGGTATCACCCATATCCGTTCGCTTTAGATAGTCGTTGCGGGCGATAATCTCCTGAAACAACCCCTGCTCCCCCTTTATCCGATCCACCACCAACTCCGCCGCCTTCGGTGAAATGTCAATCCCTACCCATGACCGCTGTAACCGATCCGCCGCTACCAACGTCGTGGCACACCCACAGAATGGATCGAACACAACATCGCTGGGGTTGCTACTAGCTTCTATAATACGCTCTAACAATTTCAATGGTTTTTGGGTAGGATAGCCGATTCGTTCTCTGGCTCGAGAATTTATAGGTGGTATATCAACCCACACATCTTGAAGAGAGACACCGGGCATCTCATCTAAAAATTGCTTCAATCTAGGCGTGCCATTCCGAGTATAGTATAGCCTACCGGAATCATGATATTCCTACATAGTTCTAAACGGACAGCGCCAAACCTTAGTTATCCCATTCCACTCATACTCGTATCCTCCTCCACTCAAAGAGCCTGCGGTTAAATCCCTGTCTAAGAATCTTCTGCCATCGTCAGCAACATGCTTATATCTCTTGAGGTACTCGTCAGAATATGATTGGTACTGTTCATTGCGAGCGAAAGAATCACTTATTGAATAGTAAAGTATTATATCATGTACGCTTCCATATACGGCAGAATCATTATGGGCTGCGGTGCGTTTCCAAATAATCTCATTCCTGAAATTGCGGTTTCCAAATATACTATCCATCACCAACTTCAGGTAATGGGAGGCGGTCGGGTCGCAGTGTAGATAAATGCTCCCTGTGTCTTTCAAGATACGCCCCATCTCCAAGAGGCGGGTGGACATCATGATGAGGTAGCTCTGCATCCCTTTCCCGTGTGCTTCTCGCGCTGCTTGTATCACGGTGTGCAGGGATGGAGCTTGTTCGGCAAGTTCGCCGTGTTCCGCTTGGTCAATGTCGGAGAGTGTCCAAGTATCTTTGAAGGCGGCACCCGCAGCTTTGCTGCCGATGGGAGCGGCATAGTTGCGGTTGGAGTTAAAGGGCGGATCGAGATAGATGAGATCGACGCTCGCGCTATTCATCCCCCGCATGATGTGTAGGTTATCGCCGATAAATATGGTTTTGTCTTTCCAGTTCATGGATTCCCTGAATAGATAATCTGAGGGGTGTGCATAAATATAAATTCTATGGACATAGTACTCCGCTGGAGTGCAAAGATTACCCCTATCGTCTTCTATAGACATACCGCCCCGCTGGGGCGGAATACAGGCCCCTGTCAAAATAGGTATGGATGCAAGCGTTCAATCGTTTCTTTCGCTCCAGAGGAGCACAATGTCTATAGAACACCGATGCAGCCACGCCTCGCGCTCCAGCGGAGCGCAATGTGTATTACTCAGTCAAGAGGGGGTTGGGTTGAACGGTTAAAAGCCAAGCGTTATCCACATAAACCATTTGAGGGTGTTCAGACTATACTGATCAAAACCTATTTATGAACCACCCTCAGATAATCTGTAGTGGGGGCATTTCGCCCCAGAGGTGCGACATGTGTCATTTGTCTGAATCACAACGGATTAGCATTTGAGAACGTACACCACCTCGAGGCTAGCAAGCCTCTTCCACTATGAGAAGGAAATCCCTCTCCTAATGCGCGGCAGCGTTGAAAGCTATTTATGAGCACTACTCATTTCGATTTTGATGTCTTTGGGCGTTAGTTCTTGTACTTTTCTTACGAAGTCTTTTATATCGTCTATTGTTGGTGTATGTCTTGTTTTATCTGCGGTTACGCGTAGTTCCTTTAGTGTATCTCCTATGAGGCTACATTTTATTTTTGTTCTTTGCTCTTTTTACTTTAGATATTGCCTCACGGTAGCCTCCTCCTCTTTCCCACTCTGTGTACATTCGTGACGCTGCGTCTCTTATCGCTCTTTCTTCGGTTCTTGGATGTATATTGAGTTGTATTAGTGCTAGCATCTCTTCTTGTATATTGTTACACATCTTTTTAAAGTCAGCAAGTATTGATATGATCGGGTCTTTGATTTGTATGTATAGGTCTATTTGCGTTGGGGTGAATGTAACTCGTGTGCTTTTTGATATTCCTAGATATTCTATAAGTTTTGTGAGTTCTGTTGATTTACCTGCTTTGATTATGTCTGGTGCCATTCTTACACAGCGCCTAAGGTCTGATAGGTCTATTGATTCCCATGCTTTTGTTGTGTTTTCTGGATAGGTTATTAATATTGGGGTTCCATCTGTGTATTTACTAATCTCTTTTTCTGCTTCTGAGATTGATATGGTTTGTGTTGGTGGCTGGCTTAGCTTGTTTATCTCGTTGAAGATGTTTTCTGTCTTTTGGGCGCGTGTGTTGGTCATTGTATCTCTCCTCTACTTCCTGTGTTTGTTGATGCTGGTTGGATCATTTTGTCGTCGGTTGGAGGTTCCATCGAGTATACTTATGGAAATGCTCCATAGGGTACATGAGCCCCCATGGGGTATTTTACCTATAGCAAATAAGAGGCAGAAAACATACCATATTTCACCTGCAAATTCAACCGTTTTTTGACTATCAACACGCTTTGACTACCTTCCTTACCTACCGCGCTCCCTCCGCCAGATCGTCACCACCGCCGGGATCGTTCCGACAATCAGAAACCCGATCGCTCCCCAAATGGGCCAAAGAACCGGTTCATTCCATTCCGCCTGCCGTCGAGCGCGCAATGTACTGTCAATACGTTTATATTTAAGAGTATTGTACCCCGTAGTATTCGGTTTGCCGTTTTTCAGCCATTCGTGATAAAGTCCAAAGTTGACCCGGTGATAGGCAAATATCCACGGCGCATCGCGTTGGAGGATTAACTTCATCTGACGGACAATCTGGAGTCGTTCTGGCGAGTTGTCCATGTTTTGCATCTGATCGAATAGTCGGTTGTATTCCGGATTATCGTAATTGGCAACATTCTCGCCATCAAATTTGGCTTTGCTATTTGGTCCATAGAGCAGAAAGAGGAAGTTCTCCGGATCCGGATAGTCCGCGTGCCAACCCCACATCAGGATTTGTGAACTCCCATTTCTTGCCTTCTCTCTAAAACGGTTATAGTCCGTCGTTCGGACCTCCAACGTAATACCGATCAGTTCAAACCGCTTGCGCACCCAATTCAGAAAAGCGGTCGCTTGAGGTCCAGTCCGGTAGTTGTCAAAATAAAGGATGAGCGGGTTACCATTCTTGTCTTGACCACCGGGATACCCCGCTTCAGCCAGAAGTTGACGTGCCTCCTCCAACGGTTTTCGGATCGCGCCCTGTTTTGCGTCCCAATTGTAGACATACGGGTTGATACCAACCTCGCCCTCCTCATATCCAAAGATACCGGGCGGAATCGGATTGTGTGAAGGGATACCGCGTCCGTTGAGGAATATTTCGATGTATTCCTCATAGTCTAGCACTATCGAAATTGACTGACGGAGTTTCTGCCGATCTTCGGTATAGCCACCAACTACGTCGTCAATCATATTGAACGCGAAATATATGGTGGTCACATCTACGTTTGTTTCCAGCACAATATTGCGGGACTGCAGCAGCTCGCTCGTCCGCGGATCACCCATATCAGAGAACGTAATCGCCTGATCAAAGGTATCTGAGGAGATGCCAGAGGCATCGTAATATCCTTGCAGAAACTTGGCCCAGCGGGGGATATACTCCTTTTCCAATTTGTAGACCGCTCTCGGAATCAGCGGCAGTTTTGCACCTGCATCGACGAGTAATCCCGCTGCCCTATCCCCAATTTCCCCTTCCGTGGGATACAGTTCCGTGTGAAAATTCTCGTTCTGGACGAGGATAATCTCCTTGTGCGGTTTGTAGGTTTCAAGACGATAGGGACCCGTCCCGATTGGAAATCGATCGATTGTGATGTTCTGATCCTTCAGAGCGCTCTGCCCATAGAAGTCAATAGCTTCAGCCGGCATCGGTGCGAAAAAAGGCATCGCAAGCCAGTAGATGAATTGTGGATATTTGGTCTTGAGAGTGATCCGGTAGGTGTAACGATCAATAACCTCGACTCCCGGAAATGCGAAGGCATCTATATCCAACGAGATCGGATTCTCCCGTTCGTCGGTAGCTTGGTTATATGTGGCTCCCCCTGCATCTCGCCGTTTCTTGCGCTCTGCCTCCAGCGCATCGCGTAGTGCTTTTGCATACTCGTTCATACCCAAGATATAACTGTCTAACAGGCTCAAGATAGGACAGCCGACCCTCGGATCTGCCATCCGCTTTATCTGATAAACATAATCAGCGGCGATCAGCTCCCGTGAGCCCATTTCAGCGAAATCGCTTACTTCATACACCCCTTTTACATCATTGGCTGTCAGCGTGTGATACCGAAACCTTCCCTCCTCGTCCTTTGCAAAGCACGGGTGGCGTTGATATTGGATCCCGGGACGGATACGAATCTCATACACCGTCTTTGCAACTTGATCCGGAGAAACATCATCCGGCAGCGAGTTGCCTTCAGAATTAAAATAATGCGGCTTCGGTACAGACTCAGCCGTCAGTGGGATTAGCTGATATGGACGCTTGAGGTAGTGATACTGGAGCGGGGGTTCGTAAATCTGCTGGATGAAGCGGTATTCACCCGAACTGTATGAAATTGCTGGGTCCAGATGTTTCGGTTCCTCCAAAAAGGTGCTGTAGTAAATTTCCTCCGTCTGCTCTGAAGGCGGATAGGGATTATTAGGAATACACCCTGCTCCCCAAAGGACAAGGAGGATGAGCCAAAATCGGTTCAAAATGTGTTGCAATCCATGTCGTGTCATACAGTGTCTCTCGCGCAGTTTAGTTTCCAAAGTCCCCCTGACCAATTTCCCCCCTGACAAGTGGCACATCCCGATAAAATCGGGGGAGGGGCTAGGGGGGATGGGGGATTTAGGAGGTTCCCTATGATTACCGTAGGGGCAATCCTTGTGGTTGCCCTTCTGTGGGAGTCCCCTCCTAGCCTCGGAACGGACCGACAAGGAGGAGTTAGGATTTATGTGTCAAGTCCCCCTGTCAAAGGGGATTTAGGGGGTTAGCCGTGCATTACGAATATCGTAAGTAACCCTAAAATCTACCACAGTTAAGTTGACAGAATATCTGTGCTTCGGCGATTATGTCAATAGAAAAGTAGGATTAGATGAAATTCATGACCCCTAAATGAAATCCTGAAAATGCTTGAACCAATTAGACGATTGTGATATACTGCTATAATAACTTTAGGATTATTTGTCATATTTTTTAAGGTAAAGCGCAATCGATAACTGTCAATCAGGAGGATACATATCGATTATGGCTGGCGAGGCTTTAGGTTTAGTTGAAACGAGAGGGCTTGTTGGGAGTGTCGAAGCCGCTGACGCGATGGTCAAAGCCGCAAATGTTCAACTTATCGGCTATGAAAAGATTGGTGGCGGATATGTCACGGTCATGGTGCGTGGTGATGTCGGTGCTATCAAAGCTGCCACAGATGCCGGGGCAGAAGCGGCCGCGCGAGTCGGAGAGGTCGTATCCGTCCACGTTATCCCAAGACCGCACGCAGATGTTGAATCGATTTTACCCCTGCAAGAACAGTCCGAAGATGGTACGCTGACAATTGATATCGCTAACGCCGACGCAGCGAATTGATGGAGTTAGGAAAGATAGCGGATGAATGACAAGGCACTCATTGAACTGGTCACTCATAAAGTGCTTGAACAGTTAAAACAGGACGAAGAACCCTGCGGTGGCTGCGCCCTGCGAACCTGTGAGGCTGGAAACCGTGCCTGTGACGCTGTCGTTCAACAGCAGAAAATTCCCGTCGGTGTCTCAGCACGACATGCACACGTAACCCAAGAACACTTGGAGATCCTGTACGGCGAAGGGCATCAATTGACGGTCCACGCACCCCTATACCAGCCAGAGGCATTCGCGGCGAAGGAGACATTAACCGTTGTTGGGCGACGGATGCAGGCAATCGAAGGACTTCGAATTCTCGGTCCCGTGAGAGATTATTCCCAAGTTGAGCTTGCACAGACTGATGCCATTCGCTTGGGACTGAATCCACCCATTCGCGATTCGGGAGACCTCGCCGGTTCAGAGTCGATTGTATTGGTCGGTCCCAAAGGATCTGTTCACCTGCGGGAAGGTGCAATCTGTGCGACTCGGCATGTTCACATGACCCCCCAAGATGCCGAAAACTGGATGATACGTGAAGGAGATTTGTTAACAGTCCGTATTCCCGGCGAGCGAGCGCTGACCTTTGAAAATATCCATCCGAAAATATCATCAAGCTATGTGCCGCAGATGCACCTTGACACGGATGACGCTAATGCTGCTGGTTTGCAGGGAGGAGAGGGCGTCGAGTTGCTGAGAGATTAGGGGTATCTAAGTGAGGTTCAGTCCAGAAATCATTCGGCGGATTGAAACAGAAGTTGCGAAAGTGCTTGAACAACAAGGAACCACCTTGACTGCTTCCCAATCCGATAAACGGGTTCTGGCGATATTCGATGCTGCTCAAATCGATCTCACGGTTCCTTTGGCACAACTCGATAAATGTCTCCAAGGTGACTATGCTATCACAGCGATTGTGTCAGATATAGCGGCTAAGCTCCTGGACATCTCCCGTATTCGATCCGCGTGCGGCAATGACCAAGTTTTCATAGCGAGTGAAATTACGAACCTTCAACCCTTTACCGAAGGGTTCTCCGCAATTGTTATTCCCACGCTATCGTATGCGATAGCAGCGAAGTTAAGTTTGGGCTTGGCAGATACGCCGTGCGCTTATCTTGTGTTCCAAGCGTTGGTTCGCGGAAATAGGGTGCTCGCAACAGTTGATGGCTTGGGGAGCTCGGATGAATCTGAAATCCCACCCGAGATTTCAAAGTTGGGGCAAGATTACATCGAAACGTTGTCGGACTTCGGTGTTCAATTTGTCGCCATAGATCGACTTGCTGAGGCGATTTTAAGCGACGGCATACATCGTTTTAATCAGGCTGACGCAAGGCGTGGACGAAACATTATCACCGCTTCGGTAATCGCCGAACTTCCACCAGATGTGCGTGAGTTTCGTTACGCGAATCCGGCGATTATCACGCCGCTTGCGCGAGATTTGGCTGCCCAAAAGGGAATTCGGTTCGTGGCGATGGACTAAAAAAGCAATATCTGGTATCGCTTTTGCCACAGCTGCGTATCGCTATTGCTACGATTTTGACTCAATAGATACATGTCCCTTTGCTATTGTAGACGACTCAGTGGTTAAATCAATGGTGGCATCTAAATTGCTATTGATACACATCACGAAATCTATTGGTGGATAACGTCAAGTTCGCTCATGTGGGCTGATTGGCATGAGCGAACTCCTTAGTATTATGTGAGCGAGTCAAGAAAATCCGCTTTGTTAAATGCACCCAAAAGGAGGGGTTGCAATGAAACTCCAGGTTCCGTTCTCCATATGCCTACTGCTGACAATTCTGCTACTGATGCTCGCGCCCCACACCGTTCCAGCACAGTATGATTACGAATATAACTACTTCTCAGATCAACTCAGTCGCGAACACCGGGACGCAGGCGATGTTGAGGACTGGATCGAGCGCGGTAATGCAACCGTCACCGCCAGCCCTCGTTTTGAAAGTGGGGTCCGCTTGGCAGCTTGGGCAAGTGAATCTAAGAACACGGAGAGCTACGAATTTGCAATAGCCAGTGCAATCTATCTCTTCGAAATTCCGCGACGGGCTCAGTATGTTGAGATTTTGGTGCGCTACCGAGGCGAACCACATCGGGCTGATTTTGATCATGAGGACATCGCAGGCCGTGTCTGGATTCGCAATACCAAACGTGAATATTCTCGCAGGCAGTATGGTAATAACGACGAAGAAACCCTGTATGGCGATACCTTCTTTTTGCGTGCGAAACGTCGCTCAGAGACCATAAAAGTGGCGACGGCAGGACGTGTAGAGAACGGCAGCCTTGAAATGCACATTGTTGCCGAAAATGGTGAGCAGCTTGATATCGAATATGTTGATGTTGTGACCTATCAAAGACAGCCGGATGTTCGTGTTATACACCGCTATGCTCGGGATTACCACTGGAAGCCTTGGCATCGATATACTTATCTCTATTTTTATGATGGTCCCTTCTACTACTGTACAGACTTAGGTTACTACATTCGATGGAGCTATCCAGTTTATGACCATCACTACGTCACGATTCGTCGTACCTATGGTACCTACCTCCACGACTACTATCGTCGTTATCCGCGTCGGTACCACCGAAATTCCTACTATCACGCAGGCGTCCACGTTGTTGATAAATCTCCTAAAACGCAACGGCTGAATCGCTGGACGGATGCACATGAAACTACCCGCCGCGAATATTCGCGGAGCCGATTGTCGGTCACTACATCCAAAACGAACAGCGCCAATGTGCGGACCCGGGTGCGCTCCCTTATCACAGAACACCGCCAGACACCGGTTCGTACAGATAGGGACATCCAGCGGTCGGCAGTTTCTCGAAAACGGGGACTTCGCGACACAAGACGCGAACCAAACACAACCATAGAGCAGCAGCGCAGTAACCAGCGATCTTCGCGTGATGTATCCTCGCGATCTTACCGTGCAACCCAGCAGATCCAAAAACGCAAACGCTTAAGTACTGTTGAGAGGGAACCCCGCTCTAATGTACAATCTCGTAATGTCCCGCCTCAAGCCCGTCAGTATGATCGCTATCGGTTTGCGCCAAAGAATCAGCGTTCATCGGACAATGAGGTATCGACCCGATCAAATGCAGAACGACGAGCGCGTCTTTACAACCGAACCCAGTCTTCGAGAAGTAGACTGAGTACACCACCTTCACGCAGCCGATCCTCAACCGTCAAACAGAGGACAGAAACACGCAGCCGGGTCAAGCAATCCAGGTCTCGTTCATCGACGTCTCGTTCATCTACCGCGACTACCCCGCGCACCAAAAGACCGACAGTTCAGCAGACAAAGTCGAGTTCAAGCAGCAAAGATGACGATGATGAAAAACAGGAACGTAGTCGCACTACCACAAGAACCCAAACACGTAGTCGAAGAAAATAGTGCTAACCTGCAACGAAAATAAACAGTTAGGGAGGAGTGCGTTCCTTAACTGTTTTTTTTGTTGACAAGACTTTCGCGTTTTGCTATCATACGCCTTGGAAAAGAGGTGTAGGAATTTGACCGGATCTCTAGTGAAGTTATTGGGGTGTGCGCTGATCGCCCTCGTTCTATCTTTATTTTCGCGAGGACAACTCAGTGCTGCGCAGCCAGATGAGAATCTGCGCCTTGTGTCGCCAGTAGGTGCCATAGCCCGTTCTGCAGTTGTGCCCGGTTGGGGTCAGTTTCACGCCCGTAACCGTTTGCTGGGTGCTACATCCTTCGTAGGAACAAGCGGATTCCTTGTTGGTGCGTTGATTACTCACCAATCCTTCCGAGATGTCTACGACAATCAGTATGTGCCCGTTGCTTCACAAGACCCTAACTCTCCGGAAGCGCTTTTTCAATACAATCGAGCGAATCAACGCTATAAATTGCGACAGTTCTTTCTCTTCGCTGCAGCGGGGGTATGGGCCTATAGCTTGATTGACTCCTATGTTGGAGCAAATCTGTACAATGCAGAGGCGAAGGCGAACCAAATTATTGATGAGATGAAGCAGATTGAAGAGTTGAACTTACAGCTTGATGTAACTCCAACACAACTTCAACTGGATATCGTCAAATTCTTTTGAAAGTCTAGCAAACACAGCAATTCCTTATGGAGGAAGTTCAGCCATGTTAAAAGTATTTGCCAAAATTACTGGGCTATTGCTCGTTTTTAGTTTGCTTGTAAGTTGTGGGGATGTAGGTAGCGTTACCAAAGTTCAGTCAAAGGAGCTTGTCCTAATTAACCAAGTTCTGAAAAACTGGCGTGAAGGATATCAGAGCGAAGACCTTGATAGGTATATGAGTGCGTTTTGGGAAGATGGGTTTCTTTACGTTTCAGATATGGGAACTGATGCTGATAAGACGGATGACGTTATATTTGACGATATCCGGGACGAAAGGGATTCCGCGCAGCGCGTTTTTGCCAGATTCCAGGATATTGAGATCGAGTTGTCCGAACCGCCCGAGATACAACTGAATGCAGACAGGACACGAGCGGAAGTCAGAAATCATTATCGGATCCAAGGGTTTGTCGCGGACGGCGATTCACTCGAAGGGGGATTTACCGGCTGGTTCGCAGAAGGGAATAATATCTTTACCTTTGAGTTGAGAACCAATACAGGTTCCGATACACAAGAGTGGCGTATCACTGAATGGAGGGATGAAGCGTATAGCGAAGAGCAGATTAGAGCCGCTAACAACTTGCAGTAATCTCTCAATGCGGTCAAACAACCTCTCTTCTCGATGATCTTTTTTTACCATTTGATGCAGATTCTATTATCGTAATGGGGACCATAGTCCCATTGACTCGCGCCACAGGCTTTTCGGCACGACCTTTTGCCTGAGTTTTTACTAAATCTTGGGCTCTGCAATTTTAAGGTTGCCAACATTGATGTGGCTGCGACCGTAGTGCTGATCCAACCGGTATTTAACCTACCTCTGTTTTTCACCAGCCTTTTTCGATGTTTTTTGTCCGGCAATGTTGGTCACAACCAAAAGTAACAGCGATCAACACTTCTGCTCAAAATCTCGGAATGACTGGTCTTCTAACTGAACCCTCGCTGCGCTTCGTAAAAGACTTTCTAAGAATGGGGAAAAGTCGCTTCAGTGTGACGGATTCGACCCATTTTTGTGCTAACTCCGGTACAGCACAATTATTTTAAGAAAAAAGTCTTGACAGAAAATTGCAGAAGTGTTATCTTAGAGATTACTTTTTTTCAGAAACAGAACTTCATTGAGAAAAAAAGCATCAACTGAATGGCGGCAGCAACAAAGATGGGAAACGTGAATACCATCCAAGTCAAGCATGTGGATCATCCCGCTTACCGAATGAGCAATGGCTTAATCTGGATCAGTACTTAATTGAATGTTAGTTGTTACATACCAACTGCTTTCAGATGCTTGTATCCCCCTAAATTGGGCTACAAGCATTAACCTGATGCCGCTGGAACCTAACACCAGCAGAGAAAACGTAAAGACCAGTTTTGCACCGAATCTGGGTAATTAAATAGTTGCGTATTGCTAATGAATCCTTGCAAAAGGAGGTTGCGATATGTTCCACCACTGACGCAAGTTAAAATAGGAGATGGGTTGGTAGACGGTCACAAACTCCGAAGCCGTGATTGATTCGACTCTCCTATTTCGACTTGATGCATGGATGAACGTTAATTATGGACGTTTTATATCCTCACTTTTATGTCAAATGTAATTTATGATTTCCTCAAGGAGGCAAATGAAAGTAATGAAGTTTTTCAAACGATCACCTGATTTTCTGTTTATTATGGCGGGGCTGATCGGTTGTTTCGTGCTCTACGGGTGCGGCGCAACAAGCCTTGGTCCACAGGAACCGCTCCTACCGACGGTTGAAGGACAAGCTAACTTCTCTGACCGGTTCCAATTGGAAGAAGAACCCCAGTTCTTCTATGACCTGTTTGGTAGGGAACTCCTCGAAGGTAACGAAGTCTACAACTATCGCGAGGAGAAAGAATTTGACCGAAACGGAGAACTGATTGTCGGTTGGACTGGTCAGCTGGATAGCGAAAGATTTTCCGCCCAGTTGGACCGTCAGATTCTAACCGAAGATAATTTCCGTGGCAGATTTACGCAGTTCGTCATTGGGGACGATATGCGTATTAAGCCTCAAACCTTATTCCCTAACCGGTATGTCATCTACAAAACCGAATTTGATGGCTTCCGATGGGACATCTCCTTCTCGCAAGAACGTCACCTCTTCACACTGCTGAACTCTCGTATTTCTAACCCAGTGAAGCTGTCTGATGCGGCGGCAAACCTCGCGCCAACACTCGGGCGCCGTAACGGTCTGAGCGATGATGTTGGGCTCCGCCATATTGAGAACGCACGTTTAATCGGATTTCGTGCACAAGGGTTGCTCGGTGACGTATTCCGCGTAGGGCTCACCTATGTCAATCTCCACAAAGAACACCCGGAACGAGTTGAAAACCCAATCTTCGGCGGATCAGTTGCTAATACACCGCCAGAGCGTATCGTTGTTGTCTTCCGTGATGATTCTCCAGAAGATAACAATTATGGTGGCTTAGCACATGACCTCGAAAGAGATTTCCAAGCATCGAAGATTCAAGGTGGTGTTGGTGCCGCTGTCAGAGGCATGAAAGTCCACGTTACCACGCAAGCGCTTTCCGGCTCCTCGGCTGATGGTCCAGACCGTCCGGCCGGTCCTGAGAGGACGCAGACTATCACAGTCTTTATCGATGACATCGTTGCGGTCGAGGGCAGTCCTGACCCGATTGAATCCAGAGACGGACAATGGAAAATTGTCGAAGGCTTCAATAAGATGCAGTACGTCTTGGACCTCACCTCTGAGGAACTACCCAATGGGCCCATCGATCCACGCACAGTGAAGTCCGTTGAGTTCGAAATGACGGTCGCTGGGGACTATAACATTGTCGTCATCGGCTTTAGTGAAGCAAACAGATCCGACGACCCACTCGCAGCGGAATGGATTAAAACCGAGGACGGTCATATCGAATCGCCGTATCGTGATGTGCTTCAAGCGCCCGGCAACTATGGCCGATCAGATCACTATACGCAAAACAGAAGCAGCTTACTACATAACCCAAGCAGTTGGGAAAACGAAGGCGCGTCGCGCACACTTCGATATCGCTACGGCGCGGCACGGGCTGGTGTGCTGTATGGTGTTGATTTAGAGGGAACCCTATTTAATACCTTTATCCGAGCACACTACTCGATTAACGGAAAATTTAAACAGTATCCAACCATTCCGAGAGACCAAATCGGTTTCAGTCGAGTTAATCCTGAAATCGAAGGTTCGAACGTCACTATCGACGAAACAGAGACGACAGATGACGGATTGCCGAATCCCACCTTCGGAGTTCCGCTTGATGCCAATGGCATCCCCACATACTCTGAAACGGAAGGAGAGCGGTTTGAAGCCAAGTTGAATGGTGATCCGAATGATGACGGAGAGATGGGACGCGAAACTGCGTGGTTTGTCAATTTAAGACAACGTTACGGCAAACTCTTCCTTGAAGGAACCCTCTACCATATCGATCCGGGTTATACCACTACATACTATAACTTCGGTGCAAACGACGCAAGAGATGCAACCTACTCTCTTGAACGAACACCTGAATCCGGCGCTGAAGTACTTCCCTTCGATGAGATTAACTACGCACTCATTGAAGATGATGATGACGACGACGACTGGCCAGACAGCATCGACTTTGACGGCGTTCTGCCGCAAGCCGATGACCGTGACCAAAACGGTATCCTCGACTTCCAAGAAGACTTCCTCATCTTTGAGGCGGATCCTCCGGTTTTTGAAGATCTCGTTGACCTCAACAACAACGGCGTTGTCGATTCATTGGAAGATGACTTCGAGCCGCAGTATGAATACGGTATTAACCGTGAAGGATACCATATCACTGCCAGCTACGACTTACTCGATAACATGACCCTCAAGCTGGGTTGGTTAAAAGAGGGTGAAGTCTCCAGTCAGCGGCAGAATAATTCAAAATATGCGCATCTCACCTTCCAACGTGACGTGCCAGATTTCGGAACGATTCTATTCCAGAATCGGTTTGTCCGTGTTGACGATGACATTCCAGATTATTCGATTACCCTGCGACCAGGCGAGTTAGATGCCACACAGGAATCTGATTTTCTCGATTTCTTCAAAACACGCGTCAATGTGACAAGTCTTCAGTTCCTCTACAGTGCGATTCCAAACCTAACGCTTGAAACCAAGTTCTTGGTCGACTGGCGGAAACAGTTGGGACTCGATGAAGAGGACGCTATTGCGCTCGATTTTCCACAGGATGATCCGAGCCAAGAGAAGGACGACCACGTTGATTTCATGGTGCCCGACGAACAGGTCCGAGCCGATGGCGACCGGAAGTCATACCCCTTCTATCCAGATCACGGGCTTAACCCGCTGGATCCAGAAGACCTCGGTTTGATCTATGATCCAGCAAACTGGATTCCACGTCGATTCCAAGAAAAGACCGTTCGGAATCAGATCACAATTCTCAGAGCCAAATATGAAATCCCGTTGGGCGACCTGCCCGGCGTGGACAGAATTGGGGAAGACTTAACGTTGACGCCAATGGCAAAATATATTTGGACTCGCGCATTTGATCATACGGCCGCTAATATCGAAGAGGGTAGCTATCTCAATCCGTTGGATCCAACAAAATTTGTGCCTGACGATCCAGAGGTTATCGAGTATCTCCGATTTAACAAACGTAGCCGTGAAGATGTCCTCGGCGTTCGTTTGGATTATCAGTTTACTCAGAGAATGAATATCCTCGGCGGTTTTCAGTATCGCAAATTCACCAACCGTGATCAAACTATCAAAGACTATCTAGCGACGCCAGCGTTTGCGGAAGCCGATATTCCAATCCTCTTCCGTCCAGACATCCGTACGCGGATCTTTGAAGTTCAGTCAATCAGCCGAGGTGAATGGCAAGGTTTCAATATCGTCATTCTCGCCGGTTTCAGAAGAACTACCATCTTGCTTGACCACACGACAAGTAACACGACCTTCGTCCGAGCAATGATGGGCTTCTAACAATCTCCGAAAGTGCCAAGCATGTCTGTGCTGCTTGGCACTTTTTCGGTTCTACCGAAACTTTCAAAAAACAGAAGTGTTTATAAAACCAAGCATTCGTATTGGATAAAAGTTTAGTCGTCCGAGACAAGGTGGTTGAGGCGACTTGAAATTGAGGGGAATATTGTTTTGTACCCTCTAAATTTTATTACACCTTCAAACTCCAATAGGAGGAATACATGAAACACCTGAGTTTTACCTTAATGATAGCTACCATGCTGATCGTTTTCAGTACGGTTGCGCTCGCTCAAGATGCGTCAACCGGCACAGTTCGTGGTAATGTTGTAGATACCACAACGGCGCAAACGCCAATTAGTGATGTGAGAGTTGTTGTCGTCGGTACCGATGGCACGGAGCATGAAACGACAACAGATGATGTCGGCGAATATAGCAAATCGGGCTTGCCACCGGGGCGTTACCTCCTTAGTATTTACAAAGACGGATACGGCGACCGAACCGGTAAACCTGTCACCGTCGTTGCTGGTGGTGACCACTATGTGCCGCTGAAAATGACCAAAAAAGATACCATCGTCACCTTCTTTGCTAAGTTCGGTATCGTTTTCTGGCCACTTCTCCTCTGTTCTGTTGCTGCGTTGACCTTCATTATTGAACGCCTTTTTACCTTCCTAAGAAGCCGTTCCAAGCTCGGTACAGAGCAGTTCATGGCAAGTATTACCGATTCTCTACGTAACGACAATATTATGGAAGCCGTCTCAACCTGTGAAGAAG
Source organism: Candidatus Poribacteria bacterium (assembly GCA_022826645.1). Taxonomy (GTDB): domain Bacteria; phylum Poribacteria; class WGA-4E; order WGA-4E; family PCPOR2b; genus PCPOR2b. Next base: position 77,150 of record JAJDUM010000046.1, on the reverse strand, counting down.
CTGGTGGTCCACTTGCAAACGTGTTGAAAGCAGGTCTGCTAAGATACAGCCAAGCACAGATTGAAGAGCAGGAGATTACAAAAGAAGAGATACAGGAATCCATTCAAGAAGCAGGACTCCTCGAGATTCCAGAACTTGAACGGAACATTCCTGTTATTAGTACCGTCGCAGTTATCTCACCGTTGTTTGGTCTCCTCGGTACGGTTATGGGTATGATTAACGCGTTTACCACGATTGCACTTGAAGGTACTGGTGACCCGCAGGCACTCGCAGGTGGTATCTCTCAGGCGTTGTTGACCACCGCTGGTGGTTTGACAATCGCTATTCCGTGTCTCATCTTCTCACAGGTCTTTGAGAGTTGGGTCAACAAATTCGTGCTTGAGATTGAACAGGTTTCGACAGAAATCGTCAACCAACTGATTCTTGGTCAAGCCGGCAACGCGTAAATTTTAACGTTCTCCTGTCACCCTATCGGCAAACCCTTTAGGGTGACAGGAAGACTTACCTTTTAGAACAGGAGGTAGTCGGAGATGGCAAGTACGCAAGCACCTAGTGGCATGACCCGAATGGCGGGGAGAGAAAGAAGATCGCCTAAGCTCGATATGGCTCCGATGATTGACTGTGTGTTCCTGCTTCTGATTTTCTTTATGGTTTCGACCAGTTTTGCTCCGATGCCTGGCATTCGTGTTCAATTACCTCCTCCGGGTAAACCCAATCCTAATAAACCCAAGGGGCTCATTGTCAGGATCGCGAACCCTGAAGGTGTTCAGAAGTATGGCACTATGATCTTGAATGACGAGATTGTTAACATCAATCAGATGTTCACCGAGTTTATTCATGCTCCCGAAGAAATCAAGAATATGGTAATTATTCAGTCAGAACGGGATGTCATACATGAGCAGATTATTAACGTGATGGATATTGCCAAGCAAGCAGGTATAGACAAAATCGGCTTTGCAGTAGTGGCAAGGGAATAACAAAGGAGGATACTATGGCTATACAAATGAGGACAGGAAAGGCCAAGGAACGCGGTCAAGCCTTGATGATGGAACCAATGATTGATTGCGTTTTTCTGTTGCTGATCTTCTTTATGGTTTCAGCAATTATGCGTGTGCCTCCGCCTTTCACTGTAACGCTGCCGGAGTCAGCTACGAAGCACGACTTTCCGCGTAAGAAATTCAATCTCTTTATCAGTGCAGATGGCAGAATCTCATTTGATGATTTAGAGATGCTCACGCTAGATCACATGGAGATGTATCTGTCTTCAAAAGAGTCTCAAATTACTACACTCATTATCAAAGCCGACAGACTTGCCAAACATGGCAGAGTAATTGATGTCATGGAACGTGCGAAACGTCGATTTAGTAAGACGGAGGGGCAGGAAATCGCTTTGATGGTCGCAGAGGAAAGTTACGGGAATTAACTGCACATTACACCTGAAGGCAGTTTGCTGCCTTTACCACAATTGATTTAAGAAGTTTTGATGTTCACTGAAAAGGCAGCCGACGTGCTGCCTTTTTTTTATATATACACACATCTATTCGTGAGAGACTCAGGCTGAAATACTACTATTCCTGTGAGAGCGGCATTTCAGATGAACGAGCGAGAGAAAATCCTTATCGTTGATGATGAACCTGACACCATCCTGATCTTACAAGATCGGCTCGAAATGGAGGGCTACGAAGTTGTAACTGCTACTGATGGGTACAATGCCCTTGAGCTAATAGATCAGGACCTGCCGGATCTAGTACTGCTCGACATCCAGATGCCGCAACTGGATGGAATAGCAACCCTAACACACCTGCACGAAAAATATCCCGGTATGCTTGTCCTCATGTTGACAGCGCACGGCACAATCCAGCGTGCCGTCGAGGCGACAAAGCGCGGGGCATACGATTTCTTGGAAAAACCTTTTCAACCAGAACATATTATGCAGAAGGTTGACCGCGCATTAGAGCACCAACGCACCGTTGAGAGCAGCACTAGGGATGAGCTCATCAACAACTATAAAGAAATTGTAGGCGAGAGTCCTCCCATCCTTGAAGTCCTAAAAGTTATCGAAAAGATTGCGGACACAGACTCTACAGCGCTCGTCCAAGGGGAGAGTGGTACAGGAAAGGAGTTAGTCGCGCGTGCGCTTCATCAAAATAGTTCGCGCAGAGAAAAGGAGATGGTAGTCGTCAATTGTGCTGCCATTCCAGATCATCTTCTGGAGAGCGAACTGTTTGGGCATGAGCGCGGTGCGTTTACTGGAGCAACCCACCAACAGATTGGGAAATTTGAACGCGCACACGGCAGCACCCTGTTCTTGGATGAAATTGGAGATATGTCCATCGAACTACAGTCCAAGCTGTTGCGGGCAATACAGGAAGGAGAAATTGAACGCCTGGGTGGGACGAAAGTAATTCGTGTCGATGTGCGAATCATCGCAGCGACCAATCAGGACTTGCGCCAGGCGATTGAAGCAGGAACATTTCGTCAGGACCTCTATTATCGATTGAATATGATTCCAATCCACCTGCCACCATTACGAGCCCGTCAGACGGATATTCTGGTATTAGCGGAATATTTCCTGCAAAAACACGGTAGAGCCCATGATCAACCTGTGCGATTGATTAGCCATAAGGCGAGAGAACTTCTCATGCAATACGATTGGCCCGGTAACGTGCGAGAACTCGAATACTCTATTCTACGAGCAGTCCTCTTCGCGGAAGGCGATGTAATTCTCCCAAAACACCTCCCTGAAGAGATCCAATCCGCTGACCAACGCCAGGTCGAGAGCGTACCTGTCGGTCTGACAATGAAGGAGATGGAAAAAGAGTTAATCCTCAAAACCCTCGAAAGAATGGAGGGCAATCGTACCCGAACCGCGGGAATTTTGGGGATTAGCCTGCGGTCCTTGCAGTATAAATTGAAGGATTACGAAAAGATCGCTGAGCTTGACGCGTGAAACGTCCTGCTTTTTTTTAACATCTACAACTTTCCGCTTTCAAGGAGCCTGTAGGTCGAGATTCATACAAAATTAACCTTCATTCGCGCCTTGCTGGAAGAGACTGAAAACAGCATCGAGCCTTGCCTTATTTCTTCTATCCTCCGAAAAGAGGCGAGAGAGTCGTTCATAAAATTTCAAGAACGCCGGACTGAAATTTTGCAACGCTTGGGAGGATTTCTCCGCTTGAACCAGCTCCCTTATGCCTTTCCAGCCGCTATCCTGCGCCCTCAATTCGTCCTCGGTTTCGGTAGGACTTGCAACAACCTGCTCAAATGCGCGAAGCGATTTGAGATATTGCCGATTCCGGAAATATGCCCAGCCAAGGGTATCCAGGAAGTTTTTCTCCTGCGGTGCTTGTCTCACCGCGTTCAGGGCGAGCTCCACTGTCTTTTGGGGATTGGTCCGCTGCTCGACATAAAGCCACGCCAAGTTATTACTCCACGTTCCATTGTCAGGGTCGTCTTTAACAGCCTCCCGATAAAACCTTTCTAACTTCCTATCCCAAAATCTGCCCTCTTGAGGCGCAAGCCCCTTGCCACGTATGTAGAAATATTCCAAATTTAAATAAAGTGTCCGATTATATCCCCGTTTATCTGCGACCCTTTCGTACAGTTCAATGTAATCTGTAAGTTCTGTTTTCTCGTCCGGACGCTCGAAAGCTGTTGCTTGATAAACCCAAAACAGATTATTATTCCAAACAGGATTGTCTGGATCTGCTTGGAGTGCCTTTTCGTAGAACTGCTTAAGTTTGCGCGTCCAAGACGCATCATCCGGAAAAGTCTTTAATGCTTCGATATAAAGGGTTTCAAGAATCGCATAAGCTTCGGGATCGTAAGGGCTTTTTAGAATTCTGGTCTCGTGCTTTCTGATATAATCGGTTAGGTCAGTAGGGGAGGCCGCATCAGGCAGCTGTTTCACCGTTTCCCGCGAATTCGTAAGGCTCCGTAAAACCGGTATAGTACCACTTGCAATTGCCAACCCTACAAGTACTACTGTCAACCCCGCTATAATCTGTCGCTCACGTCCACGATGGCTAAAAACTTCCGGCGCAAGGACTAGCCCGCCAACAAACCCTGTGAACAGTCCGCCGAGGTGAGCCGCGTTGTTGACATTGTAGTTGAAATGCGGAAAAACGAAAAACCCAAGAAAAATGTCAATTGCAATAAATGGGAGCAATCGTAAGCCGAGGATCCGACCCAACCTTCGAGGTAGACGATCCTTGTAACGGATGCCTAAAGCAACTGCAACACCAATTAACCCAAATACGGCGCCCGATGCCCCAACACCCAACGCATTTTGGACAAAAGGTAAGCTGGCGACGCTGCTGACAATAGCGGAAATAAGATAGAAAAACAGAAACCGATTCCTGCCATACAATCCTTCCAGCAAGCTGCCGAGAAGAAACAGTATGCCCATATTCAGGAGAAGGTGCAGCGCATGAGCATGCAAAAAGGTGCTTGTGAGTAGGCGCCAATATTCCCCGTCTTCTACGATTAAGTGATAAGAATAAGCCCCAAATTGGATCAAAGGACTCAAGTCTTGGGAAGAGGCAATCAGCCGAAGCTCGAGCGGATGAAAAATCGCAACGTTCAATACAATTAAAATCAGCGTTACCACCGGTAACCTTTTGGGGAACCTCAGAAACCCTTGTCCTGTTCTGAGCTCGCTTTTGAGAACCGCCGGCTTATCGCTATCTATTCCCTCCGAATCGCTATCAAGTTCCCACAGTTTCCGAACCGCTGGAAGCTCGGTAATTGGCTTCCATTGCCCGTCAGTAAGCGTTTCAGACCATACAAAGGCATCCCGCGGTACACGTCCTAACTTTATCCAGTCGTATAGCGTTGGCTCATCAATATCAAGGATATGATTTGCGATCTGAATCTTCATTCTCTGAAAAACCCATTGTGATTGAGCGGGATCATCCGTTACGCCTCAATCGCCCGCCCATCATTTCTTTTAGCGCTGGCAGCGAGTAGGTGTTAAGAACCGCAGCGCTCTCTAACCAACCGCGCCGGGCAACATTGATCCCAAATAAAGCACGCGCTAAGTCAGGGGCTGAGTGTGCATCGGTATTGACTGATAATAAGGCACCCCGGTCGCGTGCTTTCCGCACCGGACCCGGTTCAAGATCCAATCGGCTGGGAGCAGCGTTAATCTCTAACGCCACACCATTCGCTGCCGCTGCATCAATCACCGCGTCAAGGTTGATTGCGAACCCCGGACGCCGTCCCAGCAGACGTCCTGTCGGATGTCCGATGATAGTAACATACGGATTTTCAACTGCGCGGATGACACGGTCGGTCATCTCCGCTTCGCCCATGGATAGACCCGCGTGGACACTTGCCACAACGATGTCCAGTTCTGCCAAGAGCTCATCGGGAAAATCGAGGCTGCCATCCTTCAGGATATCGACCTCTGAACCCGAAAGCACCTCCATCCCATCGATTTCTGCGTTGAGTTCACGAACCTGTTGAATCTGTGCCCGCAACCGTTCCGGCGTTAAGCCGTTGGCAACCCGTGAGGCTTCGGAGTGATCGGTAATGGCGATGTATTCATGTCCAAGTGATGCCGCGGTCTCTACCATTTCCCGGAGTGTTGCCCGTCCATCGCTCCAGTTCGTGTGCATATGCAGATCACACCGTAAATCCTCCTGCTCGATAAGGGTTGGCAAATTATCCGCCAATGCTGCCTCAATCGAATCAGCGTCGCCTCGCAATTCAGGGGCGATGAACGACAAACCAAGTTGAGCATAAATATCAGATTCCGTCTTATCTTTCGACCAATCTGGCAGTCGTTTGCCCACTGCTTCAATATCTTGAGATGCTGCAACCTGATTAAGTCGTGTTACGTGTGCTTCAGCGCCCGCTGTTGCAAATAGAGTTGCTTCATATTCCGCCGTATCCGTGCAATAAACCCGTAACGGAAATCCTCTATTCACCGAGGCGACGACGCCGAGGTCATCCTGTATCCCCGGAGATGCTACACCTTTCACCTCGGACAACACATCAACAATCCCCTGCGAGCTGCCGCATTCAACGACGAACTCAAGGCTTTGTAACATCTCCTCGTGCCTGCGAAAGTCCCCGGTGAATTCCACCCGTTTGATATCCGATTTGCCGTTCAGCGCATTAAAAACCGCATCTGCGATCGGTAAAATCTGCCGAAGTGGCCGCATCTCTCTCTGTTTCTCAAGAAATTGCAAACCCTCGTCGATTGACGCAATTGTTTTGGCACCCATCCGTTGCATTCGACCGAGCTGACCTGTCCCAATCGCTTCTCGGAGATCGCTAAGACTCTTTACACCCAATTCCTGATAAAACCGTCCTGCTGTCTTCACCCCAACGCCCCGAATCGCGATTAGATCTAACGCCTCAACGCCCATCTCCTGAATCAGGTTATCGTAGAAGCGACACTGTCCTGTCTCCAGCATTTCAATGGTTTTCTGTTCTATAGCGTTGCCGATACCCGGAATCGATTGAAGGTCGCCCGCCTCTGCTAACTCATGTAGGTCCACCGAGAGTTCATCAATTGTTTCCGCCGCACGATTATAAATCCGGGCACGAAAGGAATCGTCGCCCTTGATCTGAAGCAGATTGCCGATGTTCCTGAAAACTTCACTAATTTCGTCGTTTGTCATTTTGTGTGCTCTTCTTCGTGATATGCTGCTTGATGCGTGGGAATATTCTACCACACGGGGAAGGAAGGTGCAAAAGGTTTGACGCCTCTAACACCAGCAGTCTATGGGAGGCAGGTTCTGGAGGTATTGGACAGCACGTCGTCTCTGATTGAGGGAGATTTCAATCGGATTCGTTCCCGCTATTCAACCGGTACACCCTTATCTCTGGATGCAGCAACGCTCGTATCGGAAATGGAGCACCATGGTCTGAAATCGGTATGCCGAGAAAGTGCGGTTCACGCCGGAACCCTTGTGTGAGGGCATATCGGTTTGACCGCCCGAGAACCCGATCGTAGAATTCCATCGCCGTTTCTGTATCAACCGACTCCAGCGGATACCAATCAATTGCAGAGTAGTGCATAGGCTTCGCATCGTAATTTAGAAAAACCTCCGCATTTGGCATCGAGACGATAACCCATTCTGATTGGGTCCCGGTATCTTCTCTATCCAATTCTGGGAAAAGCCAATCAAACAAGATTTCAGGTTCGCGTTCAACCGCGCTATCTGGTGGGATATTCGATTCTATCCATTCAGCCGCTTCAATAGTCGTCGGTAACGATCGCATTACACCAGCAAAGGCAGCAGTGTAGATCAGTGAATATACACCTACCCCAGCGATAATGACGGCTAAGATAGGGGGTGCCCACTGTTTCAGAATCGAATTCTTACGAGCCCAATTCCATTGAGAGAGTGCGGTACCTACGCTATCTATACAAGCTGCCGCAAATAGGGCCAACGCCGGATAAATCAGCAGTAGATGGCGGGCAAATTTCAGCTTGTGTAGACCGATAAATAGCAGATAGGGGATTACAAGGGCGAGGAGAATTTTATCCCCGTCTCTTCGTCGGATTATTGCCAGTACGACTCCAGCAGTTGCAAGCAACGCCAACGGCGTGCCCATACCCCAACGCAGGAGTGTCCACAGATAGGTGAACCGATTGAACCAATTGATGTCACCGGTTGCAAACAGTCCAAAGTGTCCCCTTTGGTAGTGCGAGGACTCGTAAAGGAGGGCGTCGAAGAATAGGTTCCATTTTGAGGAGAAGAGATCGATAAGCCAGTACGGGCAGATTATCGTGAACGCTGCCGCTGCGACCCCGACGAAAGTTCCAAACTTCAGAAAGGAATCTGGCGCTCGGAAATGCTCTGCTCGCAGGAGTAGGAGCGCGACGACGGACAAGCCTGCGAAAATCGTTGTGTACTTAACCGCGAAGCCGATCCCTACAATAACACCCAGCCAAACGAGGCGACGGAATGAAACAGATTCTGTACGCGCACAAAACCAGAGCAGCTGAGCGACACAGAAAGTGGCGGGGATGTCGACTAACGCGAAGCGGGACTCATTCGTCGCATGAAGCATCGCTACGGCGAGCAAGCCGCCACCAATCAGTCCAATAGTACGATTATAAAACCTGTGCCCAACCCGGTACATCAGCCAGATAGTCGCCGTTGACAGTAGGACGTTTATAAAACGACCCAGCCAGATGACCTGAGAGACTGTAAGATCTAATCCCAACGCATCTAAGACCAGTCCGATTAACGCGATGAGATGAAACCAAGCAGTTCCGGGCCAATTATAGATCTCAGGCAGAGCGGAAAGGTCAATCAGATTCAGGATGTCCTGTGCAATCAGCGGTTCACGCGGATCAGGTCGGTCGGGCAAGCCGACACCAAGCCCAGCGATTCGGAGAGTGAAAGCAATCGTCAGGATAGGAATGAGAACCAGATCAGTCCGAAAGAAGCGTGTCATTCTTCGCGGAGTACACCGGCACCGCAACTTCCAATTGTCAGGAACTCACTGCTGCACCTTCGCCCACATTTCATCAGAAATCTCAGTTCTGATTTTTTCTGACTGATTTGGCATCGCTGGCAGTTTGAGTTTCTCAAAAATCTTTTGCCAGCGCCCCGGCTGTGTGATATCGACGTAGACCGGCAGAAAACCGAGGTTCAAATAGGTCTTGATTGCCGGCAACCGAAAGTCGTCGGTGCCCAGTTTAGCGCACTTGAAACCGTGATCGCGAAGATACAGTAACACGCTGAGTGTTACGCATCTACCAAGCCTATGTCCCGTGTGGGCAGAATGGACGCCAACCATGTGGACAATACCAACGTCTGTCTCATCGGGCGTATCTTTCCACGCGCACGTCGTGCCAACCGGCGTGCCTTGATAGGTTGTGAAATAGAGCCCACCCGGTTCAAACACGTCACGATCCATAATATCACGGCGGGCGTCTTCAGCTGTGCGTTCACCACCAAACGAGTCGCTTATCACATTTGCCCAGTGTACATCATCCCCCTCTTGATAGGTGCGGAGTTCATACCCCTCTGGAATCTCAAGTTGGGGCAATCCCTCCAAATTGGGTCGAACCATCCTCAATTGCCTTGCCATCGGGCTCTCCTGTGTAACTACCGTATGTTTGAAGTCGGTTATAAACTAATTCATCTCCGTACTCGACATCTGCTCTAGAGCAAGCACAAGTGCTTGCGTCCCTAAGCGCCCATGTCCTTGGGCTTGGACGGCAAGATACATTTGATGCACAAGTGCGAGGCCAGGCAAGCTAAGGTTCATCTTCTTGGCTTCATCGAGTGCGATGCCCATATCCTTGATGAAATGCTCGACAAAGAAACCGGGATCAAAATTGCGTTGGAGAATACGAGGGGCAAGGTTGTCAAGCGACCAGCAAGCGGCTGCGCCGCCGCTAATCGACGAAAGCATCGTCTCCAAGTCTAAGCCCGCTTTGTAGCCGTAGAGCAATGCTTCGCAGACACCAGCCATCGTTCCGGCAATCGTGATCTGGTTGCACATCTTTGTGTGTTGTCCTGCGCCTGCACCGCCCTGATGCACGATATTTTTCCCCATCGCTTCAAACAGCGGCATAATAGCTTCAACGGCATCACCATCGCCACCCACCATAATGGAAAGTCGCGCTTCCCGCGCACCAACGTCGCCGCCGGAGACCGGCGCATCGACGGATGAGACGCCCTGCGGTTTCGCTGCAGCGTAAATCTCTTGCGCTAACGATGGTTCGGTGGTTGTCATGTCAACAATAATGCTATCGGGCTTCGCGCCCTTCAAAATGCCGTTATCGCCAAGATAGACTTCACGCACATCCGGTGGGAACCCGACGATACTGAAGATAACATCTGACGCTGCGGCAACTTCACTCGGCGAATCTGCCCATGAAGCACCATCATCAAGCAGCGGTTGTGCCTTTGCTTTGGTCCGATTGTAGACCGTCGCTGAATAACCGAGGTCCATGAGATGTTGGCACATCCAGCGTCCCATTACGCCTGTCCCAACCCAGCCAATTCTCGTACTCTTTGGATCAATTGTTGTTGCCATAATTTTCATCTCCTTAGATTATGGTGGATTCTAAAAATAAATGGACACTTTCGCCTCCCGGTAGGTGCGGTTTCCAACCGCACCGGTTTGGAGTGTCTCATTAATTCTAAAATCTACTATAGTTGTGGTACATTGTCAGAAACATGTAGCACAAACTGTATAAGGTTTCAGAACATAAATCGGTAATTCTCTATGTTCCCCAGGCCCGGTAGGTGCGGTTTGTAACCGCACCGGACATCGCAATGAAGGTGCTTATCATAATTTATATGACAGAGCAGTAGGTTATAACTGTGATTGTGTAAAACACAACCTGTATTAGAGCCATCCATTCGCCCGATACCACTCCGCTGTATCCCTTATCCCTTTTTGAAGGGGATAGGCCGGCCGATAGCCGAGCTCCTTTTGCGCCTTTGTGCTGTCACAGATCCAGAACCGCTGCCTCAGATCCTGCACCTTTTGACGGTTCAATGTTGGAGTTTGGCGTGTAACCTTTGCTGCAGCCTCCGCAAAGATCGCGATAAAATCTAACAAACAAAACGGCACTTTCACCCTGAACGAATACTTCTCGAGCGCATCAGCAATTACGCGCTCGATTCCCGTCCATGTATGAATCTCGCCGTCCGTCAGAAAATAGGTCTCACCGATTGCGCGCTCGGAGGCAGCCGCAATATAAATTCCTGCTACCAGATCTTTGACATGTACCAAACTCAGCAGCTTTTCCATCTCTCCAAGGATCGGCATTACGCCCCGATTAATCATCTGAAAAAAGAGAAAGATGTCTGCATCCCTCGGCCCATAGACGGCTGGCGGACGGATTATCGTTATCGGCAGTCGGTCCGCATACTCACGAGCAACCATCTCACCTTTGAGCTTGCTCCTGCCGTAGTCCGTCAGCGGCTGCGGCATAACACTTTCCGACTGCGGTGTTGCATCGCGGCTTGGGCCAACTGCAGCGAGACTGCTGCAATGAACAAATCGATCTAAGCCTGTCTGTGCAGCCAAACACGCTTCAAGGAGAGCCTGGGTTCCCCCAGCATTGACCCGGTCGTAGGTTGCAGCGTCCGGTGCTTTGGTCAAGCCGGCGAGATGAAAAACCAGATCGACATCTCGAAGGTGGTCTACCAGAGTATCGGAATCTTGGAGGTCACCCGTGGCCAGTTCGACCTGCGGGGATTTTGCGGTAAGCAGATGGGCGAGCCAGCAAAGATTACTCGTTTTACGGATCAAGCAGGTAACCTGATAGCCCTGATCGACAAGTTGTTTAACCAGATGGCTGCCAATAAAACCTGTTCCACCGGTAACATAAGCCTTCATCAGTCAAACGTGGATGAACCCATAAACCCCTCATGGGTCTATTCCGCGATTTCCTCATTTTCTTTTAGTTCTTGACGCCGGAGGTCTTTTGTCAGCTGTGACATCAAGACAATTCCGCCAACGGCAACGCCGCAATACATCGTGAAGAATCGTGTTATGAGTGCGTACAGACCGATTGCCCCGGAGGCAAGGAGGGGTTTCATCAGAATTGCAATCAAAAACTCTGAAATCCCACTTGCGCCGGGACTGGGCGCGAATAAAGTCACAAAGTTGATTATGACTTGAACGGCAATAACATGCCAAAAAGGAGCGTTTCCTCCCAGCGCACGGACAACAACATAGCCGCCGACGAACCGGCTCATATAAATCCCCATCGTAAAAACGAAGTTCAGCAGACAGACCAGTTTATGTTCGGTGACGAACATACGGGTGAATGCTTTGTGCTCCATAATCACGTTGTCAAGGGTGAGAATCAGACGGTCTAAAAGACTCGCCGCAAGTCGAAAACCACGTCGCTCTGGCAGTTGGATACGGGTCAGAGGAAGCAGTACCGTTTCAGGTTTGATGAGCAAAAAGAGGAATACACTAAGCGTAAACGCGAACATCAGAAGACTATACTGACTGACGAGCGTGATTGCTTTGGGGAGGAAATCAGGGGCGCGCTGCACGACATAGCCTGTCGAAAGTATCAAGAACGTCAGGGTGCCAATGAAACTGATCACGCCGGTGGTCACAATGCCTGAAAACGGTACACCCGCTCGATTAAAAATGTAAAGGTGCCCAAGCCCTCCTGTTTGAAAGGGTGTGATTCCTCCGATACACAGCGTTGCCAAATTAGCTCTTAAACCGTGCAGATATGTCACGTGCGGTGACATTTTCCGAACAAAAACGTAGAGACGTGCCCCACCTGACAACCAATCGCAGAACATGCAAAGCACCGCAAGAACCAGGAACTTCACCTCAACCGAGCGTGAGACAAGTCCGATATTTTCAGTATCACTCCGTAAGAAGCTGAGACATAATCCAATAATTGTGCATAGTATGAAGAAAAGCATTCCACGAGCAAAATTTTTCGGATTTAGCGATTTGCTAACAAACTCTTTCATCCACTGTTTCCTAAAATCATAGACATATAGGACTTACGCAGTTGAACGTTCAAAACCTTGTAGTTCGGCGATTCATCGGCGATTTATCGGGGATAAATCGGGCAATTACAATAGAGGGTCTATCAAGGGTTCGTAGGGAACAACGATCGTTGTGCCCTACTGAAGTGCGTAACTCCTAACATAAAAAAATACATCAGTTTGCCCATCCACTACCAGAAGGGCAGGTGTCGCGCCTTAATGGATGCGCTTACAAATTAATCCAATATCGGGAAATCGGTTTCCCGGAACTGTTTGAAATTCCTCGGCTGGTCAACTTTCCACCATTTTGCTCAATGATACGTGCAGAACCAATATTATCAGTATCGCAGGTCAGTAACACGCGATTCAGTCCTAAATCTATCGCTTTTTCTATTGTCAATGCAAGTATACGCGTGCCGTATCCCTTACGCCTCTCCGAAGGACGAATCACATATCCAATGTGGCCACCCTCATATTCCAAAGATGTTGTCAACCAATGACGAAGCCGGCTTTCACCGATAATTTTAGTGTTATTTGCTGCGAGCCAGAATGTAGTACTTGGGACGTAACCGGACTTGAGTCCGATGGTTTGATTTTCTTCATCAAGGCGGCGAATATAGGCGGGGAAGTTAGTTTCGATGAGATTACGATCGTTTTGGAATCGCTTCTCACCTGCTACCCAAGATTCTTTCGCCCAAAATTCCTCTGCCATTGATAGATACTCAGATGCGTATACAATAGAAGGTTGGACCAACCTCACTCTGTTACAATTGGTAGGCTTTTCCCTCATACCCACTCACATAATCTCCAAGTCCAAACTTATGTCCAACGGCATCGCTGAATGAGTCAACGCACCAACGGAAATAAGATCTACCCCCGTCGCTGCAACCGCTTCCGCCTGATCTAATGTGATTCCCCCTGATGCCTCAGTGAGTGCCTCATTGCCAATCTCTCCAACGGCAGCCTTCATAAAATTGACTGGCATATTGTCGAGCAATATAATGTCTGCGCCCGCCGCAACGGCTTCTTCCACCTGATCGAGCGTGTCCACTTCGATCTCGATCTTCATCGTGTGGGGTACAATCGCTCGCGCCCGTTCTACCGCTTTCGCAATACCCCCAGCAGCGACAATATGATTATCCTTGATCAAAACACCGTCATAAAGTCCGAAGCGGTGATTGTGTCCGCCACCGATACGAACCGCATACTTCTGTATAGTTCGCCAACCAGCCGTTGTCTTGCGAGTATCGATGATTTTGACGTTGTACTTGGCTGTCGCTTCAACAAACCGTGAGGTCAGCGTAGCAGTTCCTGAAAGGCGTTGCAGAAAGTTGAGCGCAGTGCGCTCGCCGGTGAGGATAGATTTCGCGCTCCCTTCCACCCTTGCTATCGGGGTCATGCTTTCAACATAGTCACCGTCCACAACAAGCAGCCGGAACTCAAGGTGCGAATCAATCTTTTCAAAAACGCGTTGAGCGATTGGCAGTCCAGCGATAACACCGTCAGTTTTGGCGAGAATGGTGCCTGACCCTTGCTGGGTAGGAGGAACTGTGGATTCGGTCGTAATATCACCAATACCGATATCCTCTTCAAAGGCTAATTCTATGAGCGGATCGATTGAGCGAAAGTTTAACGTTTCAGACATCGGATTAGGCATGTGTTTTAGCTCCATAGCTCTTCAAGCCGAATCACCAATTCCGGGAATAACGATGGATGAAATTTATCATTGCTAACATGAGATGTACAACGGCAGTATCTGTCGGATTGCAAAATATACTCCTCTAATGTTTGAGCAGCTGGATCAATAATCCAATAATGTGAAACTTTTGCTTCTTGATAGATCTTAAATTTCTGATCTCGATCAGTATTGGCGGTTGATGGCGAAAGGATTTCAACAATTAAGTCTGGCGAACCTTGTACGTTTTCCGATGTGATAATTTGTAGGCGGTCGTTTGAAACAAACAGAAGATCCGGCTTAACCAAAATCTCAGGGTCAGAATTTTCCGGATCAAGGATAACATCGAAAGGTGCGGTATAAACTTCCCCGAGTTCATGTTGGGTTACATGGAGCGACAAAATAACGGATAGCCGGATTGAACACCGTTGATGAACCCGATTTGGGGAAGTTCGCACAACTAACTCTCCTTTCAGAATCTCGTACAGATTATCATCATCGGGCAATTTCAGGTAGTCGCTGTATCGAAAAGCCTTTGGCAGAGATTGTATAGCTTGGGGCGCATTCACGATAAGCCCCTCCTTTCTCTATGAATTGCCTCATTGATCCGAGTTCTTCAAACATACATGCCCCGACGAGGAATCAATTTTTCTTCCGGTTTGCGAATATAGCAGAGGGCATGCTTAAAGATTAATACTTCTGACGCAGGAGCCTCCCCGGAGGTTGTAACACTGATGAGATAGGGGTTCATCCAGTTGATCTTTCCCTTGACCACCCCATCGCCGAGTGTCCCAAATTCGAGAACCTCTTCCTTGCTTAATTGGGCATCAAAATCCTCAGTATCTGATGAAAGTCCCAGTTCTGTGTATAGCCGCTCAATCTCCTGTTTAAGTAGATTGATATCTTCGCGATTTTGACGAATCTGCTTTTCTAAAACCTCGACGTCTGCAAGACTAATCGGTTCTTTAGACATTGTTCGTCGGGACCCTCCGGTTAATTGATAGTTGTTGATTATCGGACGAAGTCGCGGTATAGATGAGGCAGTAACATACCACAATAGTTCTTGGTCAAAACAGAGACAAAGGATAGCATCTCAGGGTATCCTTGTCAAGTTTTTAATAGACGGGTGTGGAAGCTGCTATTTGAAGCCTATCGCTATATAGCGGATTTTTTCCTTGATAAGCGTCGCTGATCTTGTTAAAATGAAGTACATTTCAAATTGGCACTTCAACTAGGAGGAAAATAACATGGGTGAAGCACTAGGATTGATTGAAACAAGAGGCTTGGTTGGTGCGATTGAAGCAGCAGATGCAATGGTCAAGGCTGCTAACGTAACGCTTGTCAGCAAAGAGGAGATTGGCGGTGGGTTGGTAACCGTCATGGTTCGTGGTGATGTCGGAGCAGTTCAAGCCGCAGTGGAAGCGGGCGCTGAGGCCGCAAAGGTGGTTGGAGAATTGGTCTCCGTCCACGTCATTCCGCGTCCACATTCTGAAGTCGAAAATATGTTGACAAGCGGATAACACCATTCCTGTCATCCCGAAACCCTTCGGCAAGTTCAGGGCAGGCTCCCATTGGTGCTCTCCCTGCAATCCGTCACATAAGGGGCAAGACGCTTTGCCAGAAGCCTGAATTTCCCAGCCGTGTTATAGATCAAGGAGATACGTATGGCAGAAATCAACGAATCGCAGATTGAGGAGATTGTTGCGCAAGTTATCCGGAACCTCCAAAATGATGGACAACCTCTGCCGACAACAACCCCTCAACCCACAGTTGCCAGTGCGTCCGATTCAGGGATCTTTCCCACCGTGGATCAAGCGATCGCTGCCGCCAAAGCCGCACAGACTGACTTTGTAAAACTCGGTTTTGCCAAACGTCGGGAAATTATCGAGGCTATCAGGGGAGCCGCGCTTGAGCATTCAAGGTCCCTCGCACAACTCGCTGTCGAAGACACAAAAATGGGAGTTGTCGAGCATAAAGTGATGAAGAATGAGGGCGGCGCAAACCTCTCTCCCGGTGTGGAAGATTTGAACTCGGAGGCGACAACCGGAGATACAGGGCTGCTGCTTGTGGAATACCTCCCCTTTGGTGTAATTAACTCAATTACACCGACCACAAATCCGACCTCGACCGTCATCAATCACGCAGTCATCATGCTCTCAGCCGGAAATTCAATAGTATTCAGTCCGCATCCGAACGCACAGGTGTGTACGCAGGAAACAATGAAGATCCTCAACGCCGCAGTTGTCGAAGCGGGGGGACCGCCCAATATGCTCGCCTCCGTCTCAGAACCGACACTGCGACGGGCGAAGGAGATTATGGATCACCCGGACATCGCAATGGTCGTTGCCACCGGCGGCGGCAGCGTCGTGAGGGCCGCGCTTACCAGCGGAAAAAAAGCCATCGCTGCAGGTCCCGGCAACCCACCGGCTATCATCGATGAAACTGCAGATCTGAGGGAAGCCGCAAAAAATGTCATACTCGGCAATAGCTTCGATAACAACCTACTTTGTATCGGTGAAAAAGCCCTCTTTGTCGTTGAATCTGTCGCTGATGAGGTTGTCCGTGAGCTACAAAACAGCGGTGGTTACCTGACCAATCCACGCGAGCGACAAGCCGTCGAAAATGTTGTCATCCAAAATGGCGACCCCAACCTCGACTACATCGGCAAAGATGCAACCGTTATCCTTGATGCGGCGGGAATACGAGGGAACACAGACGCGGTTTCCGTCGTCGTTGAAGTCCCAAGTGATCACACCTTTGTAATAGACGAATACCTGATGCCAGTGCTTCCGGTGGTCCGGGTGCGCGATTTTGATGAGGCACTGAAAGGTGCGCTGACCGCAGATGGGGGACGTGGGCACACCGCAATGCTCCACACTAACAATAGTGCACGGATCACGGAATTTACACAGGCGATGAACTGCAACGTCACCGTTGTGAATGCACCCTCCTACGCATGCGCCGGAATTGACGGTGAAGGATTCCTCGCGATGACCATTGCAGGTCCCACCGGCGAAGGGTTCACGCGTCCACGCACTTTCACCCGCCAGCAGCGATTGACCGTTGCAGGTGGGTTATCCGCCCACACATTGTGAGGGTGCCTATATTATGCAGCGCCTCGCCAGGTTCCTCCTAATTGTGCTGGTAATGTGTCGATGGGGGTACGCTGAACCGATTCCCCCAACCTCCTGCCCAGAAAATAGTCCCGCATCCACTGAAACAACTGAAAACTTCATTGCCAAACCCATCGAAGAGATAGAAGCACTATTCCACCAAAAACAGTACCAGGTCGTCATCAGAGAATGTGAACGCCTGATTGCCTACGATCCGTGGCGTTGGGAATCACACTGGGCGCGCCTAAAGTTAAGCGAATGCTATACCGCGCTCGGACAGCCTGAGAAAGCACAAGCCGTTTTGGCTGAAGCCGAGATGCCCGATCCCGAAGGACAGAGAGAGGTCCTAGGGTGGCAGCTCCACTATGCGATTGAGAAAGGGAATCTCGATAACGCTGACAAACTACTAAATAAGATTGAAACAGAATTCATCGGGGAGCATTTTGTTCTTGAGGCGATAGAGCAAATCGTCGACGCTTACCGAGAGCGAGGGCGGCTTGAAGATGCCCGCCGACGAATTGATCGGATGCTCCAGCTGTACCCCTTTCAAGAGCAGACATTCTGGCTGTCATTCCGCTTAGGTGAGCACTACCGTGACCGTGGGGAACATGGACAGGCGATTGAACTGTTTGAGAGAATACAGAAAAACCATCCATACCATATTGAAGCCGTCGTCCAACTCGCCAACACGTATCGAGACATAGGGGAGTTCGAGCGTGCGATCGAGGTGTGCAATGCAGCGATTGAGGCCAATCCCACACATTGGACGGTCGTCCATCTCTGGTTAATGCTAGGCGATATGCACCAAGAGAAAGGCGAATCCCAGGCCGCCTTCAAAGCGTTTCTCACCGCCAGCGAGTTTCGCGGAACAGATCAAGCGCGGTGGTCACTCCGGCGCGTAGCGAAACTACATCAGCAGCTAGGCGAATCGGAGCAAGCGGTGGCGCTGCTGACTCAACTCTCCGCCGAGGGATTGCCGGATAGATTCGATGCAGAGGTATTAATCAATCTTGCTGAAATCTATCGTGACAGTTCCGACTACAAGCGCGCGAAATCAACACTTAAAGAACTGATAGAATCTTATCCCCAAACCCAGCACGCCCAAGAGGCAATGCTGCGACTCCTCGAAATGTATTGGACCACCAATCAACCCGAAAAAGCGATCAGTTTATTGGGATCGCTCCTCGCTCATCCAAATTCACATCTGCGCCTGCAAGTCATCCACCGTTTCATCGAAGAATCGCATAATGAAGAGATCCTCCACGAATTGGAGGCGAGTGGGAAACTCCCTAATCTTGCAAAAGCGTTGCATCGACTTGCGGCCAGAGCGACCAGCCCTGCCGCCGCATTGGAACCGTTGCGCGGTTTGGCTGTCATCGCCGAATGGCAGGATAATTGGGATGAAGCAATCAAGGTCAATACACGTCTCATCGAAGACTATGACGATCTGCTAATCACACTCCAGGCCCGTGAACGCCTCGCAGAATGCTACAGCGCCAAAGGAGAGTTTGACAAAGCACTCGATCAGGTGAACCAGATTGACGCTATCGCCCCCGGTGGTCAGAAAGCCCTATGGACGAAGCTGCATCTCGCGGGCCATCAGTTGGAGTATGATCGCAATTCGAACAGCGCATTGAAACTCTTGAAGGAGATCGCAGAGCAACATCCCAACTCGGAACAAGCACATGAGGCGATGGAAATCCTAAAGCACTTCGAGAACCATGAGCGAGAAATAAATCGGTAGGTCCTGTTGCCATTTATGTGAGACGTGTCCGTAATTCGCTGGTAAATCCCCTATTGTAGGGGCGAGGTTTCCTCGCCCAACGGGTCGGGAACCGCAACCCCTCCATTTCTGTAAGGGCAACCCTTGTGGTTGCCCTATTGTCTTGCTAAATTATAGTGGATTAGAGAAACAGGTAGACATTCACTCATAACTCCGACCTTCACAAAATTTGGCAAGTCTCCCTGACCAATTTCTCCCCTGACAAAGGGGGGCTAGGGGATTTAGGGGGTTGGTCGTGCATTGGGAATGTCTAAGTGTACTACCATAACAACACAGAATATTAACACTCGCCGGTAACTTGTGTAAAGACACATCACACCCCGATACAAATAAGGAGATACAAATGGAAAAGCTTGCCATCCACGGTGGACCCAAGGTAAGAACTGAACCCTTCCCGGAACGCGCTCCGTTCGGAGAACGTGAAGAAGAACTCCTACTTCAAGCAGTGCGTAGCCAGAGCCTTTTCGTCAAAAGCGGGAGGTTCGTCAAAGAATTGGAAAAGGAATTCGCCGCATTCTACGGCACACAACACGCGCAGTCGTCAACAAGCGGAACCGCTGCCATCCACACAGCGGTCGGTGTCGTCAATCCCAACCCCGGCGATGAAATCATTACCGCGCCAATCACTGACCCCGGCAGCGTCATGCCAATTCTCATGCAAAACGCCGTGCCCGTCTTTGCCGACGTGGATCCCAAGACCCTGAACATGACCCCCGAATCCATCGAGGCAAACATCACTGACCGCACCCGCGCCATCATTCTCGTGCATATCTTCGGTCACCCGTGCGACATCGACGAGGTCTTGGAAATCGCCGAAAAACATAACGTTATCCTGATCGAAGACTGCTGCCAGACCCACGCAACGAAGTACAAAGGTCGCTACGCCGGAACATTTGGGCACATGGGCTGCTTCAGTTTCCAGCAATCGAAGCATATGACCACGGGGGACGGCGGGATGATTCTCACCAACGATGAGGAAACTTATATCCGTCTAAAACTCTTTTCCGATAAGGGGTGGGACTACCAATATATGGGAGAACGTGACCACGCCTTCCTTGCTCCCAACTACCGCATGACCGAGATGCAGGGCGCTGTCGGTTTGTCACAACTCGAAAAACTTCGGGATGTCGTCGAGCAACGAATCGCACTCGGTCGACTACTCTCCGAACTGATTGCCGATGCCCCCGGTGTTGAGGCTGTCCCCCTGCCAGACGACCGCGAGGTCTCTTGGTGGAACTATATCTTCCACGTCACCGGACACGACCCCGACGAGTTTTGTAAAGCTGTCTCCGCTGAAGGTGTATCAATGGCCGCCCACTACATCCAAGATCCAATCTATATGCGTGGCGATTTCCTGACGAAAGGACGCACCTACGGCGATAGCCAGTTCCCGTTCAACAGCCCCTATGTCAGCCGTGAGTACCATTACGGTCCCGAACTGGTGCCCGGTGCGGTCCAAGGCTTGGAATCAGTCGTCGTCCGTGGCATCCACGAACACATGAGCGAGAACGATATCCACGACATCGCTGCAGCAATCAATAAAGTCGCACGTGGACTCACGCAATCCGCATAATTCGTAGGGAACGGAGATCTCCATTCCGTCTATTCTAAACCACCGGGGTAAGGCATCCGTCTCCCGCGCTCCTATAGGTCGAGATTCACATCTCGACACCTTATGAATCTCGATCTTATCGGGAGCGATTTTCGGAAAATCGCCCTACTAAATTTGCGACATAAAGCTCAGTCTACTCACGTTATGAAAGGAAGGCTAAAATGGTCTATTTTCTCATCGAAGATATAGCATATGGATTCGTCAAGGTAGGAAATTCAGACAACCTATACGGACGGCTTGGAAAGCTTCAAGAGGGGAACCCGCGCAAGCTTTGTGTAATTGCAACTATCCCGGTCGATAAACCCCATAGTACAGCTTTAGAGAAACAGATAAAGAAAGAACTTTTCTGTTTTCAGGTCCGAGGCGAATGGTATGAATGGAACCGTGACCTTTTTGAGTATATAAGAAGAATTGAGGATATTCAGCTTCAGGAGTATGTACCTAGCTGGTGTAGTAATTATGACTTTTGGGAGCCGGATTTTTGGATGTCCTGATTGAAAAAGAAAACTTATCGGACATTTCTGCTCTTTTTTAGGGCACATGCGAAAATAGAGATCAGTGTTCATGCGAGGGTTGGATTCAGCAACCTAAAAAATATGTCTCATAACTATAGCGGAGTTGTGAGCGAGGTTGAATCGATAAACTGAAAGGAGGTGAGCGTAATGTATAATGATGGTCGCACAGATTCTTTCTCTATAATTAAAGCAAAACTCAATGAACTTGATGAACTTTTGGAAGCAATAGAAATGTCTGACCGAAAGAAAGTCGAAGACATACTGCAAGAAATTAGAGACCACATTGACAATTTAGAAGGTACAATTGCAGTGATGGGGCGGTAAAGTTGTCGGACATTTCGCAAATCATGTTTCTGCGAAAAAAGAAAGAGGAGAAGATATGATAACTCCAATCCATATTTTAACCGTAGTAACGTTGATTGTGGCTCTCGGTGTCTTGCATTTAGAGCCAGTGTCCGCTGAGATCACCATCAACGGAGACACTATCCACGTCGAAACCAACAACTACAAAGTCCAATTCGACCGAGGCGTGATTACTCAACTCGACAAGAAGTGAAACAGATACAAGCATGAAAAAGAATGTAGCCATAGGAATACTTAGAGCATGGATAGCCTTTGGAATCATTTTTGTCCCAGTCATAGCAATTTACATTGAGGAGCA
The DNA here is from genome assembly GCA_022826645.1 of Candidatus Poribacteria bacterium. Lineage (GTDB taxonomy): Bacteria > Poribacteria > WGA-4E > WGA-4E > PCPOR2b > PCPOR2b. The sequence goes on along the minus strand of JAJDUM010000046.1, from coordinate 55,342 downwards.
AACAAGAAGTGCTTATCGTGGAGGAGGAGATGGCTGGTTTGCCTTTATCGTCGGCTGTATCGTGGTAGTTGTCGGATTCTTCCTGCTAAGATGGGTTATCAGTGCCTTCACAAATGGTAGGCTAAATCTTTCAATTAAATCTATTCTAACCAAGTACAAGGAGGATTAAAGATGTGGGTCTTACAGAAAACGATGTCATGATCAACACAGATCACGTGCATTGCAATATGGTAGATAATGCTATTGTAGTCGAGTTGACTACGTTTGGCCGCCGGACTATTCACCGTGCCAAAGAAGTATCTGCCAGCAAGTAAAAAAATATTGTGGAGCATGGTAGATCTCCTGTTTTCATTAATGATGGGGTTTACGAAAATCGTTCCCAACACTTCACATAATTTGAAAGGGATTAAATGAAAACGGTGAATAACCTAGTTGACGAGTTTAGACATTTTTTGAATGATAACCATTCTAAACATTTTAACGCTTTCAATCAAAGATATAATGATCATCCTGAAGCCGCCAAAGCTGAAGCGGTTGTATTCTCATTCTTTAATCAGAATGGGTATAATATTCGGGTGGAAGAAACATCGAAGAACAAAGGCGGGGTTGACTTTCGGGTGCGAACGGCAGACAGTGAGTTTGTGGTTGAAGTTACCTCTGTTTCTCAAAACACTTTTACTAAAAAGTCTGGTGTGCCGACAAAATTTAAATCAAGTAAAGTTTTCACTGTAAGTTCACGTGGAGCAGCCCGTCAAATACGACAAGAAGCGTTTGACAAAGCAAAGCAAATGTCTGGATATAATTGTCCTGCAATATTGATAGTTACTAGTGAGCATCTACAATATGGACACATTCTCCAAAACAAAAAGGCGCCCTTTGGTGCGTCAATGTTTATGACGAGTCCACCCGGAATAGCAATAGAACATAATCAAAAAATACGAGATGATGATACGCAAACTCCTATCAGCTTTACCTCAGAGAATGCAACAAATTTAGAATATTCCTTATTTCTGAAATTTAATGAAAGAGGCAGAATCGAGTTTTGCAGAAAACAGATTTCGGCAGTACTGCTCTTTTATATTAGAAAACATGAAGTTTCGATTGTAGGGCTTTTGCATCCAAAGCCTATTTATCGATTTTCACATAAGATTCTGCCATCGGTGCCTTTTATGAAAGCGTTAATTCCGAAAGGTGTGTTAAGCTCTGAAACGGAAGATTATTCAATAGCGGATTTTGGAGGAGGAATAGAATCTATATGGATACATGATGAATCGTTTCCATATAGATGGTTTTTCTAATTCAATGGAAGATATTCTGAGCCAAAATGCCGCCGCACCCGCTCAGTTACGCTTCATCAAATCTACCCCGTCCACCGCCAAAGAAATCATCGCAGCACACCGTGCCTTGAACGAACTGGAAGCAATCCCAAACAAGTCACACGGCGTTCAAATCGCCATCGAACTGCTCCGCCACTACCTGTCACTCGCGGACCGAAACGTCAAAGAGACCAAACTCCTCCCCAACTACCCCAACCCCTTCAATCCAGAGACATGGATACCCTATCAGCTATCGGAAGCATCTACAGTGAAGGTAAAGATTTACGATGTGAGCGGCAGCTTGATAAGAACAATCGAAGTGGGACACAAACTGATGGGATACTACCTCACCCGTGAGCGGGCGGTCTACTGGGACGGTCGGAACGGAAGTGGGGAGTCTGTCAGCAGCGGCATCTATTTCTACACCCTCAACACCGATACCTACACCCAAACCCGTCGTATGGTAATCGTCAAGTAGGAGGGAAGAGAAAGTGAGAAGACGGGAAAGGTGATGCGTAAGTAGAAACCGAGTTTTTTTCAAAACTTGGTTTCTCTAAACTGCGATAAAAGAAGGTCAACTATGGTGAATTAGAGAAATAAGTGGACATTAAAAGTAGTAGGCACACGCCGTGTGCCGTAACTCCGCCTACAGGAGAGTTAAATGCCCCAAAATTCAATTAATTCATTTCTTGAAATTTCACAGAATCTTAACTTATACATAATATTTCTGTGTTATAATTTCCACATATCAACAAGGAGGAAACCGAATGCCGCGCAAGCTCCTAAACATTTCCTGTCTCATCGCCCTAAGTTTCGTTTGGATTGCCACTAGTCCAGGAGCCGAAACCCTCCAAATTTTGGAGGATGAGCAAAAAATCGTGCTAACCGGAGAAATCTCCAAAGCTCTCGGCACCTATGATGAGCATCTAAAGGGCGCGGTGGAATACCTGCTCTGCGGACCCGGGGGAAAAGAATACGAGAGTATTATCGTCGTCAATAGCTCTGCAGAAGAAGTCTACGATGCGATGCGCAAACTCGGCGTCAAAAGAGGTTCCCCACCGATGTACGACGAAGAGAAAGATGAGATGATCGGCGCGACAGGGACCGGTGTCCTTGTGTTCGTCGAATGGACGACGAACGGCGAAACCAAAAGGGTCCGTGGCGAAGACCTCCTCTACAACACACAGACCCAAAAACCGATGCAGCATATCGAATGGGTCTTTTCCGGGTCTCGCAAGATCCCCGATCTGGACAGCGAGGACGAAGATGCTATGATCCCCCAAGCCTTTGTCGGAAACGACATCATCGCCCTGAACTATATCGACGGCAGCGCGCTATTCCAAAGTCCGATTCCCTCCGAAGAGAGTCGCTACAAGAAGAACGCAGAGACACTCCCACCACTCGGCACATCGGTCAAAGTCACAATTGAGGTAAGTCAGAAGATGCAACGCTATATCCTAATCAGCGGAAAAGTCCAAGGGGTCGGATTCCGTTATTTCACCCAACAAAACGCTACGAAACTTGGCGTACACGGCTACGCGAAGAACCTACCCAACGGAAAGGTAGAGGTAGTTGCCGAGGGGGATAAAGCGACACTGGACGAATTTGTGAAAATACTTTGGAAAGGACCGCCCGCCTCCAGAGTCGAAGATCTCAAAGTCGAAGCGCGTCCACATAGCGGGGAGTACACCGCCTTCGGTATTAAGTATTGAGAGGATAATTCAGTAACGGAAAGGAACAGTAGTGCGGGAAGAATTTATCAATTTTGTTCGTCAACTAGCAGCGGAGAGTGCCGAAGTCATAAAGCCGTATTTTGCCGCTTTCGACCTTGAAGTTGAACTGAAAGCAGACGAGACACCTGTCACCGCCGCGGATCGAGGGGCGGAGGAGGTTATGCGCCATCTGATCCGCAAAGAATTCCCAAACCACGGGATCATCGGAGAGGAGTTCGGTAACGAAAATGAGAATGCCGAGTTTGTCTGGGTGCTCGATCCAATAGACGGCACAAAATCATTTACGAGTGGCTGCCCGCTTTTCGGAACGCTTATCTGTCTCCTGCATGAGGGACAACCGGTCTTGGGCGTAATCAATCAACCCATCTTAGAGCAGCTGTGCATCGGTGATAACGAGCAAACAACCATCAACGGACATCCAGTGCATGTTCCAGAGACCGACACGCTTTCTGAAGCGATCCTGCTAACAACAGATATTCTGAGTATCGGCAAATATCAGAATCGGGCAGGATTTGATAATCTGCTCCACGGTGCGAAGATGTTCCGCACATGGGGCGACTGCTACGGGTATCTGTTACTCGCCTGCGGAGGGGCTGACATCATGCTCGATCCCATCGTGAATCCGTGGGACGTCCTTCCAGTCATCCCGGTCGTTCGTGGTGCCGGTGGCGTTGTCACCGCGTGGGATGGCAGCGATGTCGTCCAAGGCGATTCGTGTGTCGCTGCTACTCCGAGTCTACACCCCCATGTTTTGGAAATCTTAAATGCTGATACAACCTAACCTATATGAACTAGTAAATAAATGAACAAGGCTCATGTAAAAACCGAGTGCAATTACGGTGAAAGCGTTGAGAGCGGGGCAAGATGCCCCGCCTACGGTTTTTGAGGCAAGTTGGTGCTGTTGCACTAATTCTTAACATGAGCGATGAACAAATAGTTTTCACGTTTCACGCATCACGTTTCACGCCCTTAAGGAGTTCATAACCTATGAGAACGAGGTTGTTACTGCTCTCTTCTATTTTGCTGCTGAGTTTGCAGTCCCTATTTACTTCCTCTCAAGCCCCAGCCTTTATCGCGCGACACTACACCCTCCAAGAAGTGCTAGCCGAGTCCAGCAACGTCCTCTTTGGGACTGTTGCATCAGTCAATCCAAAACGTATGACCGCTAAGGTGAAAGTTGAAGAGAACCTCAAGGGACAGAGCAAGTTTCAAGAAATTAAAATTAATCTGTCCACCGGGCAGGGCAACTTCCCGGAAAAGATGATGGAGAAGTTTAAAGTCGGGAAGCCGATTATAATCTTCTATAAGAGGGAAGGGCGGCGAATCCCTAGCCTTGGACATGTCGATGGCACATGGTTCCAAACCTTTGCTCAAGACAGATCGAATAAAAGCCGCGTCTGGTGGAATTTTACCCATATTGAAATCTACATGCACCGCACCTACAAAGGCTCAACGCCCGACTTTCAGAAGCTCGTGCGGGATGCACTTGCTGGGAGAGCCAAACCCGATAATGCCAGCACTTCAATAGTCCAATCCCTCGCCGAAGCACCTGCCAGTGCGGTGCGGGTTCTCGTCCTCTCCGGCAATCGTTACAACGTCGAGTTTCGCACCCTTTCTGCCTTCAGTCCGGTTGGGGAACACCAGACAGTTTATCAGAGAACGAAAGATCGCAACCTACCGACCCTCGACCACGCCGACATTCTCTGGTTGGGGCAAGGGGAAATCTGTGAAGATAAATATCGCCTGACGAAAGAGCGGGAGAACAAGATCAAAGCGTTTGTGAAACGCGGTGGTGTCGTTATCGTTTCAGGGCAAGACAGCGACGACGATCGACCGTGTGCTACCGGCTGGATCCCCGAACCGATGAAGGGAGTAGAACGGTTGGGGCGTAGCGACTTTGAGCCAACACGGGCAGCGGGTAAACTGTTTAGTGAACCGAACGAAATCGAGTTCGGGGATGTCTTCCTCGACGACACGTGGACAGATTGGAGCGATAAATACACAATCCTTGCCACCACAAACAGTGGGAGAGAGATCGCCTTTGCGACCCTCAAATACGGCAAAGGGATGTACCTGATCACAGGCATCCAGAACGAAACCAGCGCGAATGTTTTTATCAATTACCAGATAATAGAGAACCTAATCCATTTCACCGTCGAATGGCTAAACGACAAATCGTAACATGAACTTTGTTTCAGAAATTTATTTCATAAAAGTGGTCTTTGGTGCCGGAATCTGTATGAGGTTTCAGAAAATAACTCGGTAGTTCTATATTTTTCTCCAGGCCCGGTAGGTGCGGTTTCCAACCGCACCGGACATCGCTCGAAAATTACCTAATTAATCAATTAATCTTCATTTATAGTGAATTATGAAAATCCATTGACACCTCTTTGGTAGGAGCGATTTCCAAATCGCGACACGTCGGAAATCGGCGTTCCCTCCTACAATTCAGAAATGTCCAGTAAATTGTAAAATTCACCATAGGTTGTGATCCGAGCCCGCAAACTAACAGTTTGTGCTACATTTTAATGAACTCATGTACTGACGAACCAATGAACCAACAAAAAGCAAAACCCAGAATCTTAGGGCTGATCTTGTTCTGCCTCGCCTTCAGCGCAGCGGGCACAGCCTATGCGGTTATCCCGCAGCTCTTAGGTCCGCTCTCCGCCCTACTCAGTGTTATCCCACAGATCCTCGCAGTGGTAGGCATCGCCGTTCTTACCGTGGTCGTATTCGCTCGTGATTGGCTAATGGGGTTGTTCTACCGCCTCCGCGAATCCGTCCTCCTCAAGACAATTGTCCTGATACTTGTGCTTGCCCTTCTGGGTGCAGGTGTTTGGGTTATCTATACTGGTCTTCAGTATGCCACAATAAAGGGCGGTGTTCCGCTTGAGAACCAGCCTCCGCAACGGCCCTGGCCTGCCTTTCGAGGAGGCGTTACACGAACCGGAGTGCTCGATAATCTCCCCGGACCCACGAACCCCGCGGTTTCGTGGTTATTCAAAGGGGAAGGCGACGTTGTCGTCGATTTTGCCTCTTCGCCCGCGGTGGTTGGTCCGCTTGTCTATATTTCTGCCGCACAGGGCTCGTTCTTTTCCAGCGGCGGCGCAGTTTACTGCCTGAACACCTATAACGGTCATAACTTCTGGAGACTTGAAGGACCCGTCCAGATCTTCTCTTCACCAGCAGTTGTAGGCGGGCGCGTTTATGTCGGTGAGGGCTTTCACCAAGATGCAGATTGCCATCTCTACTGTCTTGATGCGAATAATGGGCACTCAATCTGGAAGTTCAAAACAGCGAGCCACGTGGAATCAACCCCCTTCGTCAGTCAAGGAAAGGTCTATTTCGGTGCGGGGAACGACGGTGTCTACTGCCTTGACGCGCTTGAAGGAAAGCAAATTTGGCACTATCCATCTATCCACGTAGACGTATCGCCAGCGGTATGGAAGGGGAAGGTCTACTTCGGCACCGGTTACGGCGAATATCGCATCTACGCTGTCGACGCAAACAGCGGTACAGAGGTCTGGTCAAAGTCGGTGGATTACCCTGCTTGGGGGAGTCCGAGTGCCGATGGTGATACAGTCTTTTTCGGACTCGGTAACGGGAACTTTATCGAAAGTGCTGAAGTGCCACAGGGACGGGTCACCGCCCGTAACGCGGACACGGGAGAGCAGGTCTGGGAATATGAAGCCGAAGATTCTGTCCTAACAGCAGTCGCCTATCGTAACGGATCCGTCTATTTCGGGTCGCGCGATGGACACGTCTACGCGCTCAACGCCACAGACGGCACTTTGGATTGGAAATCGCGCATCGGATCCCCAATTGTGTCCTCCCCAGCGGTTACGGGGCGTTCGGTATATGCCGGTGCAGGTAACGGCGTCATCTACAAAATCGACAGCGGCAGCGGTCAGGTGGTATGGGAGTTTGATACAGCCAGAATCGCCGGTGGTGGTCCAATCTACTCCTCACCGGCCATCGCCGATGGAAAGTTGTATATTGGACTGAAGGACTACCTCCTATGCCTCGGTGACGAGGAGATAGCGCAGGAAACGTCCGAACTGCCGGAGCTGGATGACCAGTAATACAACGCAATTTCTTAGTCACGTACCCGTCTGTATTCCCGTGGGCACGGGGCTCCCCACTCACAAAGTTCGTGAAGTAGTCTGTAGGTCGAGATTCACATCTCGACATTTAGGTTTTGGTCACATCGATTCGAGGCGTGTGCAAGCGCGTTTTACCTGTCATCGTAGAGGCGGGGTCTCCCCGCCCGTCAAGTGCTTTTCACTCCAGCAGATCCACAGGATGCCGATACCGCTGCTAAACGCTACGTCCGAAAGATTCGATTTCCGTCGGCGTTAAAGGGCGATATTTCCCAATTGGTAGCCGTCCCAGCGAAAGCGATCCAATCCCTATCCGTTTGAGATGTAGAACATCGTGACCTACAGCGTGGAACATACGCCGTATCTGCCGCTTTCTTCCCTCGTGAATAACAACCCTAAATTGTGATTCTCCTTCTCTCCGTTCAATTTGGTCGACCTGCGCCGCAGCAGTTATCCCGTCTTCAATCTCGATCCCTTCTCGCAATCTCTGAACCGTCTGCCGGTTTGGGTGTCCCTCTACCCATGCAATGTAGGTTTTCTGAATCTCATGGCTTGGATGAAGGATCCTATGTGCGAAATTACCATCGTTCGTCATCAGCAGCAATCCCTCGGTATCAAGATCCAGTCGACCGACCGGGTAGATGCGTTCCGATATATCACCTACCAACGCCATAACCGTCGGACGTCCCCGTTCATCGCGCACCGTTGTCACATAGCCCGCCGGTTTATTTAGCATCAAGTGTATCTGCCGAGGTTGCCCACGCACCGGTTCACCGTCAAACGTAACCGCATCCCGCCGGGGAGCAATGTGCGTGCCGGGGATCAACACCCGCTCGCCATTCACCGCGACCCGTCCGTCAAAGATGTATCGCTTCGCGTCCCGTCGAGAAGCGAGGCCGGATTCAGAAAGGAATTTTTCGAGGCGCATTTTTCGATCACTATCCCTAAAAAAGTAGACACGGACGGTGAAAAACAGTAGAATAACCTGCACACCTCCCCGTAGGTCGGGCATCTTGCCCGACCCATAGACTTATCCGTGCGACAGGTGTGTTAAAGTAGTAGGCATATTGCTTTAAATCCCGCTTGTCCCGATGTATCGGGGATTTATCAGGGGGCCGTATGTCGTAGCCGTCATGCTAACCACAGCACTGAGCAATCGGCGAATAGTGGCAGCCCAAATGCCATTATGCAATTTCATGGGGAATTTGGGGAATTTTCCCATTGTGGCAAATGTACCTGTAGGGGCAACCCTTGTGGTTGCCCTTGGGTAGGCTTCGATTGGAATAAACGGTGTTCTCAGGGAGCATATTGTGATTGAATAACACAAGGCATGTCAAGTGGAAAATAGATGGATTCAGGGTTGTTTCGTTTTCCGTTTTTTTGCCAATTTTGGAGGGTAGACGAGAGGTTGCCCCTTCACCGTAGGCGGGGCGTCCCCGATAAATCGGGATCCAAAGCGACTTGCCCCGCCCGAAGAACTGAATGACTCTATAGATGGATTAGAGATGCTTAATTGAACATACGAGGAGGTAATAATGCGACTTGGCGGACCAATATTTGGTGAAAATTCCGATCCCGATAGCTGGGCAAAAGCGGTCAAAAATCACGGATACAGCGCTGCCTTCTGCCCTGTCGATGCAGACAGCGATCAGACAACCATTAATGCCTACATCGAAGCCGCAAAAAGAGCGGATATCGTCATTGCGGAAGTCGGTGCATGGAGCAATCCAATCAGTGTTGACGATACGGAACGCGAGGCTGCCCTCGAAAAATGTCGGACCCAACTTGCGCTCGCGGATCGGGTCGGTGCAAACTGCTGTGTCAACATCTCCGGCTCACGCGGACCCAAGTGGGATGGGCCTCACCCTGACAATCTAACTGAGGGCACCTTCGATCTGATTGTCGAAAGCGTTCGCTCAATTATCGATGCTGTGAAACCCGCGCGGACATTCTACACACTCGAAACCATGCCATGGGCGTATCCCGTAGGACCCGACAGTTACCTCCGTCTAATCAAAGCCATCAATAGGACGCAGTGTGCTGTCCATCTCGACCCCGTCAACATCATCAACAGCCTTGAACGCTACTACCACAGCGGGGATCTCATCCGCGACTGTTTTGCTAAACTCGGTCCCTATATGAAAAGCTGCCACGCAAAGGACATCATAATCGCCGATAACCTTACCCTCCACCTTGATGAAACCCGTCCCGGTCTTGGTGGACTCGACTACGCAACGTATCTACGCGAACTGGATCGCCTCGATCCGGATATACCGTTGATGCTTGAACACCTGCCCTCTGCCGACGAATACGCGCTCGGTGCTGAACATATCCGATCCGTCGCCAAAGAGGTCGGCGTCACGATTCGGTGAGCCTTGTAGTAAATCCTTGGCGTTTTACGATTCGCTCAATTTAAGAAATCGTGGAACAGAAACCAGCTTTTTCTTGAAAACTCGATTTCTCTTTGTGGATTGCCTTTCTTTCTATGGTGAATTCTAAAAATAAATAGACACTTTTGCCCCCGTGTTTGGTAGGCGCGGTTTCCAACCGCGCCGGTTTGGAGTGTCTCATTAATTCTAAGATCCACTATATATGAGTCTTACGATTTAAGGAGAACCAAAATGACCCTAATTGGATCTGGATTCAAGGCTGCTTTGATAGGGTGTGGCGGTATGGGACGAGGCCATGCCGCAAAAGCAAAAAGTCTGGGAATCGAATTGGTCGGTTATTGTGACGAGATTGAAGGGAAAGCCGCAGCGGCACTAACGGAATTTGGCGGTTCCTACGCCACAACCGACGCCGACCGCATCATGCGCGACGATTCCATCGATCTGATAGTGATCGCCACCCACCACGATGCCCACCATCCGCTCGCACTCGCTGCGGCTGAAGCTAGAAAACACATTCTGTTGGAAAAACCGATGTGCGTGACCCGTGCCCAAGCCGTTGAGGTGGCTGAGATGGTGGAACGGACCGGCATCAAGCTCGTAATCAACTGCAAATTTCGGATTGCACCCACAGCGCAGAAAGCGCGAGAACTACTATCCCAACCGCGCATGAGTCACGGTCAGTTGGCAATGAACGACTCCGGTGCGAGCGGTAGCACTTGGGTCTGGCACGCAGACGATGGCGGCGGCTTGCTGATCAGTACCGCGGTCCATACCATTGATCTGCTCACATATCTGATGGACAGCGAGCCGGATCGGATCTATGCGGAAGGGAGGATCTTCGGACAAAACAAAGGCACCGCCGGCTACCCCGACGGACTGGTGGGGACAATTCTCTGGAAAAGCGGCGGCCTCTCCACAGTAATTAGCACCGATCAAGGGATGAACCCCTTCGTGTCCAAGTGGTTCCATCAGATGTGGGATGGAGAACGTAGCGCGGTCTTTTCCTCTCACATGACGCGCGTCGACTTTGGTGCCTGCGAAATTGAATATCTGGACGCGCGGAAATTGCCAGAGGAGGAAATAGCGAAGGCGTCGATGATGGTGAACCTGTTAGAAGCGATCCGGACAGACGGGGATACCCTCTGCAACGCACGCGACGGTGTCCATGCTGTGACTATATGTAACGCTTTGGACGAAGCCGCTCGCACTGGCAAACCCCAAACCGTACCGAATTAGACTATCACCATACCGAGTGGCTAGGCTTACTTTAACTCAGAGAGCCGCTTCTCCAGCGCGACCGCCTCCTCTAACTGTTTCATATAATCAATAGAATGCGTTAAATAGGTGTTGGGGTCAGGTCTTGCAGGCAGACAATCTAGGGAGAGATACCCCTCAAATCCGATTGCGTCGAGTTCTCTAATCACGCCCGTAAAATCAATATGCCCCATCCCCGGCATTTGGCGGTTGCTATCTGCTAGATGAATCAGCATCAGTCGGCGTTCCGCCCGCCGGATAGCATCGGGAACGGAGACATCTTCAATGTTCGCATGGAAAAAGTCCACCATCACGCCCAAGTTCTCCTCACCGACTTCGTCAGCAACACCGACAGCGTCAACCACACTGTTCATGAACCCCGCATAGCCTTCAAACCGATTCACCGGTTCCATCGCCACCCGCACACCACGGTCGCCAGCGTAACGACTTATCTCTCGTGCGGACTGGACGAAATTTTCTCGCACCGTCGGGAGCGGGATATCATGCTCCGGGTACTTCGGTTCAGCCGGGCAACAGCAGATCTCATAGACAGACGCATTCAGATCCACCGCTAAATCAGTGCATTTTTGGGCGTAACCGATTGCATAACGCCGAGCCTTATCGTCGGTGGACGCCAGATCCCGCGCCTCCCCTGCGTGCCACGTCGCCCATGCCCCAAGCAGTGCCGCAATCTCCAACCCCATTGACCTCGCTATCTCAGCAATTTCCCTATACCGTCCTATCGCAATTCGGTCAGGCTCTGCGGTGAGGTCTATGCCGTCATAGCCGGCGTTCTTTATCAGTTCAAGTACCTCGCGCGGCTGTTCCCAAATGTCTAACCCGAAACTTCCCAATGTGTCAACGATTACTGAGTATTTCAATTGAGCCATCGTAATCTCCTTCTATTTTTCCGTTGACTTGCCTCCCAATTATTTGTATCATCTTTTTCGTTTCACGTTAAGAAATCGTGCAACAGCAACCGATTGAGTTCATTGATGAACCAATGAACAAATTGTTTTCACGTTTTACGCATCACGTTTCACGTTTATACCCATTTCGACGAAAAGAGTTCAGATATGACAGAAACCGATCTCTGCTATTTATCAGCCCTGCAATTGCGGGACCTATACCAGAAACGCGAGGTATCACCCGTTGAGGTCACGGAGGCAATACTTCGCCGTATGGATCAACTGAATCCGAGCCTCAACGCCTTCATCACAACGACGCCGGAACTCGCGCTCAAGGGCGCACGTGCCGCAGAAAAAGCCTACCAAACCGACGAATCTCCGCCCCCGTTGGCGGGGATCCCAACCTCAATAAAAGACCTCGTGGCGATGACAGGGTTTCGCACAACCCGCGGCTCTTGGCGTTACAGAGATTCGGTGTCGGATTTTGATGCACCGATCATGGATCGGTTTCACGCTGCCGGCGCTGTGATAATAGGCAAGACCAACCTCCCTGAATTCGGGTGGAAGGGGGACTCAACGAACCGTATCATCGGTTCCACCCATAATCCATGGCAGCACGGTCGCACCGCTGGCGGCTCCAGCGGCGGCGGGACGGCAGCGCTTGCCGCGGGGTTGGGACCCCTGGCCCAAGGGAGCGATGGTGCCGGCTCGATTCGGATCCCTACCAGTTTTTGCGGTGTCTATGGGCTCAAGCCGTCGTGGGGAATTATCCCACAATATCCCGCCAGTGCGGTCGAGCTGTTCTCTCACCTCGGTCCCATGACGCGGACAGTCGCCGATTCCGCGCTCATGTTGAACATCATGGCGGGTGCCGATCCGCGTGACCGTCTCTCGATTCCCACTGATACCGATTATTTAGCTGCTCTGGAAGGGGACATCGTCGGTATGCGGGTCGCGTGGTCACCCGATCTGGGTTACGCCTTAGTCGATCCGGAAGTCCGTGAGATCGTCACGAAAGCAGCATTGCGCTTTGAAGAACTCGGTTGCCACATTGAGGAAGCCCACCCCAACCTCGAAGATCCGTGGGAGAGCATTGTGCATGTTATCTGGGCGTCCGCATTTGCAGGTTTGCATCTCCACGACTTAGATGCGGTCCGGGATCAGATTGATCCGGGTTTGGTGAGAGTGATAGAGCAGGGACTCGAACTTTCAGGCGCTGAGGTCGCCATCGCCTACGCAAAACGAAATGACTACTATCACACTTGGCGTCAATTCATGGAGGGATACGACCTGGTACTAACCCCCACACTGCCTGTGACGGCGTTTCCGGCTGGCGATGATCATCCGGGACAGATCGACGGCCAACCGACCACATATCTGAGCTGGACAGCGTTCACCTATCCGTTTAACATCACAGGTCAGCCTGCAGCATCAGTTCCTTGCGGCTTTGACCACAATGGACTACCGGTTGGGCTACAGATCGTCGGACGGTGGCGCGACGATGTAACCGTCCTCCGCGCGTCTGCCGCCTTTGAGGCAATCGCACCGTGGGCGGACAAGCGACCCCCACTCAATTAAATTAGGACTTACGCAGCGCGTTCATAAGTCCCCCTGATAAGTGGTACATCCCGATTTATCGGGGGCGGGATTTAGGGGGTTAAAAATAAAAAATATCGCGCCGCATGCTAAATTTGCGTAAGTCCTGTAAACGAACGAATGAACTCATTGATCAATCCGCCGCAGCCTCACTATCTACCGCTTTCGCGTTCTCCAACGCTTCCATAGCCTGCTTCGCAGCATCCGACGTTGGATCCCGTCTGATAATGCGGTTGAGATGCAGGATCGCGTGTGCGTCTCCTTCCCTCGCAAGATCTAACGCCTCTGCAAACACCTTCTCGCCGAAGCTGAGGTCTCTGGGGACGATCGGGTGGTCCAAGTTCTCCCAATAATACTTCAGGTCGTCCGATTGCCAATCCTTGTACACATCCTCCCAAAGCAGCTCGCTTGAACTGTTGAGGTGTGGCTGCAGCATATGCTCCGCTATCGGATCGCCGAGCGCGTGATATCGGTTATCTAATGAGACGCGGAGTCTATCCTCTGTGAAATTGGGCAACGCCTGATGGATCGTCAACGCCAAAAAGATTAAGGAATCCCCGATCTCATAGTCCGTGGTGTGCCACTCGCCCTCTACCTCGTCGGCGTAGATCTTTTGAGCACCAGCGCCGAGCGAGAAATGGTGGTCGAGAACCTTGCCAACCTTGTGTGAGCCCGGTATCAGTGCAAGTCCACCCAGTTCGATCGGGCAATCACCGACAGGTGCCCAGCAGGTATAGGTCTGAAAATTCCCTTGGAAGTGCACAAAATCTTGGTGTATCGGCGTGGTATGTTCCGTATATTTCGGAAACCATAGACGGGCAATTTTCTGGGGATGCGGCAACACCGACTTGCCAATCACCTTCTCCATCATATCGATAACCTCAGGCCAATGACCCGACCGATGAAAGGATTCCAACTTATAAACCTCGTGATAGACGTCAGTGTACTCGGCATTTCCCTCCGTACATTGACGCGAGATATCAGCGATCCCATCCATCGGATCAGTTCCAGCGACAAGCCAACCGCCCTTCTGTATGGCCGTCAGCATCTCTCGCCGCAGGTCCAATAGCTTGTCCGGATCTTGTAATTGCCTCAAGAACAGGTACCCCTCATCCTGGATCCGGCGCTGAAGCTCTTCAGGGTCGTCCATCGCATCGTTGGACACCCGAAATTCTTTGTATTGATTAGCCATTTTTTTCCTTTCTTGTTTGACTTACTCAGTATGTTGAAATTTTAGGGATTGTGTAGATACAGGCTTTTGGTTTGCCCGATGCAGATCTACATGACATTTTCGACACAATGCTATCAGGTCGCTTAACCGCTCTCCGCCTATCCGCTCATAAGTAAGATGATGCACATCTATCGCTTTGTCTGTGCATCCGTCATTTTCACAGATAGGTCGTCGGTCCACATCCATGAACTGAATCTCACGTCCATTTCTGTTTACGGTCGTGCTGAGGACAGGAAATAATTTCGTGGCGCGTCGCATAACCGCTTCCCTTTTACGTTTCCACTCATCAGATTTTCGATACTCCCTATATGCCCGTTCATTCATTCCACAATATGTATTCCATTGTATAACAGAACCGCATGGATGTATCATATTCTCCTCTATAGGCATAAGACGGGCTTCTAACTCTGAGCGTTCCAGCGTTAGCCACAACCATTCCGCCTTGATATATTCAGGTTCGCACGACATGTCTCCGTCCACGCAGAAGGTGCCAGCACGACCTGCCGTTCCGTAAAGATATCTACTCACCTTTCTTTCATCAATACGATCATTCATTAAGATTTCTCCTTCATTCATAGATGAAAAGCCTATATCTATACATTGCCAAATTTTACTTATAGTAAACACGAGAAATAAGGAGACATTTACCAATAACTCCGACTCGATCAAAGTTTCCAAAGTCCCCCTGACAAGGGGGATTTAGGGGGTTGGTTGTGTGTTGAAAGTGTATCAGTAATTCTAAAATCTACTATGGATTTGATAAATTCTGATGCACCGTCTCCCATACCTCATCAACGGTAATTAACTTCATGCAGATATTGTTTTTACACCTGTTCGTGAACTGTTTGCACGGATTGCACGGTACATGGTGCCGGATAGTTGTATGGATCGGGTCGAGCGGTTGAAAGCGGATATGGTCGCCCGGTCCGAACAATGCCACCGTCGGTGTCTGCATCGCTGCGGCGACGTGCATCGGTCCCGTATCGTTTGTAACAAATAGATCACACCGTTCAATCAACCCCGCCAACTGACGAATGTGCAGCGTGCCAGCGAGCGGAATCGCCTCGGTTGTCATGAGATCCCCTACCTGCTGAACAAGTTCCCCCTCGGCAGGTCCCCCAAAAAGTAGCACCTGTGCACCAAATTCCTGTGCTGCGCGATCACCTATCGCTGCAAAGCGGTCAGGCATCCACTCCCGCAACTTCCACGCCGCTCCCGGAAACAGCCCAACCTTTGGTCGATCCACCGCTATTCCATTGGAAGCCATAAGTTCCTGTGAAAAAGCACGATCCGTATCCGTAATAAACAGTTCCAATGTTTTGTCGGTTGCCTCCGCGCCAATTGCATGGAGCAACGCAAAGTAACGGTCGATAGCGGGCGCCGACGAAATTCGACCCGCACGAACCGCTCTGTTGCTACGGTCTGGCACCCGGACGGTACACAGAGCCCCATTGGGTTGATGGTACCCAACGCGACATTTCGCACCGCTTAGATATCCGAGCAGGCTGGTGCGAAACTTGCGCTGAAAATCAATGACCAGATCAAAACGCCGTTCTCGCAAGAGGCGAATCACCCGTCGCATCTGACCCGTATCCTTATTCCCCGCCTTTCGGTCAAACGTAATAACCTCGTCCAGATGGGGATTTGCCGTGAGCAAATCAGCAAACTGCTTCCCCACAAGCATTGCGATATGTGCTCGCGGGAAATGCCGTCGCACCGCACGGATAGCTGGCGACGTCAAAACAATATCGCCAAGTGAACTGAGACGGATGAGAAGGATATTTTTCATGTTGCCCCCACGGATAAGGGTAACTATTTCCGGATAACCATGCGTCGGGTCTCTGAAAAAGCGTCTGCCTCTAATGTATAGAAATAAACACCACTCGCGACCGATTCACCCGATTGGTCTCTGCCATCCCAATATGCTGCGGTTTGCCTGCTGAGATACCTTCCCGCACCCTGCCGTCCGATGTCCAACTGGCGAACCAATGTCCCCTCCACATCGTAAATACCAACCTGCAGCTCCGCATCGGCGGCGAGCGTATAAGGTATCCACGTCTCAGGATTAAACGGATTGGGGAAATTTTGAAGCAGGGCAGTCCGCTTGACATCGCCCAACATGATGAGTGCTAACCCGCCAGTAGGCTCAACAGACAACGGTATGTTGAAATCTTCGATGTTTTTACTTAAGGGTATGTTAAGATTATTGACATCTTCGGTATCAAAGAGATATACAGAACCTCCATCCAGATGTTTTGGGATGGAGTCCCGCTGAACACCAATAGCAGCGTAGTTGAAGTTTCTGCCAAATTCTCCGTCAAGGGCGACGGCACTGCCCATGTTATCGCCGTGTGCCCAATCTTGAGCCTCATCCGGTCCTTCTTCAGGTATAGCTACTGTCTGTAGCTCCCAATCAGGACCGACCTTCAAAAAAGTGTAAACCGCACCGGAATTTTCTCCTCTTATCGTGTCGGCATAAGGGGCACCGACGAGCGCGCGATTGACATCAATTGCGACCGCCCACCCGAAGCTAGCACCCTCCTGTATCTCGTCCGCGGTTAACTTCGCCTCCTGTGTGTAGGCACCCTCGACTTCGATAAAGATATATGCTGAACCAGAAATACGCCTATTCCCGTGATTCTCATCTCTATGTGCTCCCACGATAGCGCGACCTTTGCTGACGTCAACGGAAATACCAAAACTGTCACCACCGTCCCCGTCATGAGGAATCAACTTTGCTACCTGTACCCAAGCATCTCCTTGGCGCTTAAAGGCATACGCGGTGCCCGAGAGCCGAGCGGGCGCAGCGGCAAGCGGTGCGCCGACAACAATCGTGTCAGCACTAATCGCACAATCCCAACCAAACCGGTTTCGTCGTCCTGCATCATTTGCCTGAAGCTTCGCTTGCTGTTTCCATTCTGTTCCTTCCAGCACGTAAACATAAACGGCACCTTTTTCCTGATCGTGAAACGGTGCACTGACAACAAGGGTTGTTCCACTGATATCAATGGAATGTCCGAAGCGGTCATGGTCTTGGGCATCATTGGCTTTGAAGGCTCCCATCAGGGAAAAATTCCCTTCCCCTCCACGCCGGTAGACATAAACCTTGCCCGAACCTTCGCCTAAAGGACCAAATGCACCGATAAATGGTGGGGTACCCTGTTCAGGGGCACCAATCACAGCGAAGTTTCCCTCAAGAGCGATGGCATTGCCAAAGAAATCTATCTGACCTTGATTGGGCGCCGGAAAATGATTCAATATCTCCCACACTTGCCCTTGTCGTTCAATAATATAAACACCGTCGTTGTTACCGAGATGGGATCTATACCCGGCGATGAGTGTTGTCCCACTGATGTCAACAGAATGTCCCCAATGGAGACCCTCATCAGCGGGTAGGGGAATAATATCTCCTTTAAGGTCAACGGCATAGTTCAACGTAACAAACTCAATTAAGAAAATGAGACAGGCGAGGAAACTCTGAAAGATTTTCATTGGCAACGCTCCCTTCAGATCGAAAATCCTTTTCCATCGGCGGTTGAGTTTTGATGGTTTCTGGCGTCAGCCCTATCACCATCCATTGTATCACGTTCTTACCTTCAGAGCAACAGTGATCTTTAACAATGTAGGGCTATTTAGTGTTCCACGTTTTGACCGATTTTGTTTTGACCGATTTTGGTGGGTAGGCAAATCGCCTCCCACATCGTAGACGGGGCATCTTGCCCCGCCCGAAGAATTAAATGACCCTATTTACAATGTGTCAAAAGGTACATTGGGCAGGTGTTGGGAGTCGGTGCGTTTCCCCTGATTACAGCAAGCCGAACCTACGAACCGACACGCTAAGGTTTGTGGTAGATCAGTGTGTCCGGAAAAAACCTCGCCCAAGCCCCCGCATTGGAAACGAATACGTCAGGGACGCGTTCAAGTGATTCACCCGTTTTCGGGTTCAAGAGCATCTCATCCGAAAGTTTCCACACTGTCTGGCTACGGCTGTCCCTAACCTGTTCAAACGTCCCTTCAAATTGATAGTTCTTCCGTTTGTAAACACGAACAGCGTCCGAATCTGGACTCGCGATCAGGACAATTGAAACGCCGTCAATGACATCCGCTTTACCGTCAAGGGTCGGGTCAAGAGCAATGCCATCTATACCAGGGCCACCATCATGGATTTCGTTCATCGGAATCGAGTGCTTCACACCGTCGGGGAAGAATATCCCGTACCGTTCAAGCACCCTGGCAGAAGGTCTATCCGCATTTGGGTCAGTGGAGAACGGCTCAATGGATTCTGTTACTGGAGACGGAGTTTGACCCTCATCGGCCTCGCACCCGACCAGTAGAACTGTCCCATAGAACCCCAAAAACACAAGTATCCATCTCGTGGACATGTTAAATTCACCTCAGAAAACGTTTGATCAATTTACAGCGATAGGATTGAAAGCCTAAAGGCAGATGATAGGCCAAAAGTCACTACTATAACGCGAGTTGCTAGTACATTGTCAGAAAAATGTAGCACAAACTGTATAAGGTTTCAGAACATAAATCGGTAATTCTCTATGTTCCCCAAGCCCGGTAGGTGCGGTTTGTAACCGCACCGGTCATCGCAATGAAGATGCTTATCATAATCTATTTGACAGAGTTGCTAGGTTCTGTTGACATTTCACCATAACCAGATAATAGAGAGACATAAACCGGTTCACCGAGATAGAATCCCCAGAAAAGAAACCGAGTTTTCAAGAAAAAACTCGGTTTCTGGCAGCGTTTCCAGTCATTTGACCGTTTTTCGCAATAGTAAAGCAAAATGTCAACACGCCCTAGCAACTTAGGTTACTATAGGTCAATCGGGTCTGTTAATTTGGCAGGTTGTAAGCCGCTTCCCCCGATTGGTTCATATGTCACGTTTTACGTATCACGTTTCACGTCAAAATGATATAATTTTATCGTGATCTTGCAACAGTTGGCAACTTCAAATCTTACAAACCGTTGTAACCTATACAGTCGGACAAAATTTTGGCGACATTTACCAATCCCTTCGTTCATCTCTAAACAGGAGGTATTAACCCGCCCATGCCAAAACCACGAATCATGTTCTACCACGACGGACGCCATCCCCACATCTACCGCTACGAGCCACCCATGCAGAAAGAGCAGTACCAAGCCTGCATCGACGAATTGGTCGGCACCCCTGTCGAGGCAATAATGTTCTGCTTGGGAGAGGGACGTACCGTCCTGCACGACACCAAGGTGGGTGAACTGTTGGGGCACAATGTAAACAAGTGGGACCACCTCGTTTTCCATCGTGCCTACCAAAACGCCAAAGGTCTTATTGAGCAGGGGCATGATCCGCTGCGAATTGTCTGCGAACGGGCGCACGAGAAAGGGCTGCTACTCTACCCCACCCTGCTTGTCCAGAATTTCGGTCCGGAGACCGCCTCGGTGCGGTGTTCAGATTTCCGCTTAGACAACCCGCATCTCGAAATCCGTGCGCGTGGCGACCTGCACCCCAACCTACCCTGGATCGATGGACTCGACTTCAGGCACCGGGAGGTCCAAGATGAACGCTTCGACCTAATCGAGGAGACCTTAAACGAATACCCGGTTGACGGGTTTGAATTACAATTGAACAACTATCCCCGTTACTTTCACCCGGACGAGGTGGAGGCAGGTATTAGCATCATGACCGACTGGATCGGGCGAGTACATGAAGCGGTCAAGCGGAGTGGAGCGGATCGAGAGTTGGTCGTCCGCGTCCCGACAAATCTGGAAGATGCCCTATCTATCGGGCTGGACCTGGAAACGTGGGTGAAGGGTGGAATTGTCGACGCCTTGGTTGGTGAGCCTTTCTCAGCACCGCATCGGATAGATCCGAATACCGATTTTCGTTCACTCGCAGCGATAGCAAAAGGTTCTACCTGCCGCTGTATCGCCGCCATCCACAGCCATGTGGACTCGGACCGACTCGCTGAAGCGCCTATCTCCATGGTCCGCGCAACAGCCTGTAACTACTGGAAACAGGGGATTGATGGGCTTTATCTGGCACAGTGGTTTCCGCACTGGCCCTATCAGGCAGATTTCTACGAACGGCTGCGTGAAATACCACACCCCGATATCATGGAGGCAAAGGATAAATACTACTACATTCCAACCGAAAACGCTCGTCCCCACGATCCTTGGACAGCCACGCAGCTACCGATCGAGATGGAGGTAAGTAAACCTGTCACCGCCAAGTTCATCGTCAGCGACAATCTACCGCGCTGGGACAAGGTAGGACGGGTGCACGAGGTGTTATTGAGGATAGGAATCGCTGGCACGACAGAGCTGGATCGGATCCGTTTCAGCCTTAACGGAAAACAACTGCCGGAAAGCATTCTGCGTAAAATCAACCAGATGTATCGCATGAGTGGACCACGTAACCGATCCGGTCCCACGTACTGGTTCATCTTTCGGCTCGATCCGGCACATGGTCCCCGTCACGGAGAGAATGAACTAGAGGTCACCCTGCTTGAGCGCGACCCCGATGTGCTGGGTGCAGTTTCCCTGCGCGACGTTGAGTTGGAACTCAAATACGTGATGGGCAGGAACTTCCATCGTGGCTATGTAGATCCAGATCTCGGTCCTCACGGGTATGGGGTGTCATAGGGGGAAGATCAGGTCGGTAAACGCACTTCAACGGTGACCCCTAACATCAACTGAAATTCGTTGCGTTTCACTGATTTGTTAAATTTTCATTAAAGACAAGCGTTGACAGAAAAAAGAGACCATGCTATAATCTCTGTATCCGAAACTGATAATTTCATCAGTTCGGGAGACTGCAATAACCGAAAACTTTATCCGAACATCTCAATGAAATCGGGGCTCGAAGGTTGCATCAGCTAACCCAAAAACCCCTTTTGCCGGGGAAGCCCCAACTGAATCGTACGAACATTTTACCTGTTCTCAGGAAGGAGCGTTAAATATAAAATGAAAAGATGGATGAAACTATATGTTTATGCAACACTTCTACTCTCTGTTGCGCTTCTAAGCGGTTGTGGCGGAGCAGTTGAGCCGCTCGATATCAGTAGCTTTCAACGGATTGCTATCGCCCCGTTCTCAACCGAAGAAGACTCCGCTGAAATGGAACGCAGATTCCCCTTGGATCTCGCAACACAACTGAGCCTTGTGAAAAAGGACAAAGAGTGGATCTATGATCAATCCGATACACTCAACCCGATTGGTACTGCCTTAACAGAGCAGAACTTGACACCGGAAGATATTTTTCTCGACCCCGCCCTCGCAGCAAAGGTCGGACAAGCGGCGAATGCCGACATAATTATCGTCGGTCATATCAAGAACCCGAAGCTGGATGAAAAATACGATAGCAACCCGCTCTACGACATGAGTGCGCAGGCAGGAATATCGGGAACCACGAAATTCGTGATAGTCTATCAATGGGCAACGCTTAACATGCAGGTGAAAGCCGTTGATACAAAGTCCGGGAGTGTTATCTGGGATAACGGCGGGTTTGTTGGATACACAAAGTATATCCGCGAATTCAACACGCAGGATCCAGCGAGACATACCAGTCGCGTTGAACCGGACCAGCTGAAAGCCGATATTAGAAAACATATGCTCAGCCAAATCGGTTACCAGCTTGCGCCCGATAAAATCAATCAGCGGCCCGTGCCAGAAATTCTGCACAAGCCCGAACGCAAGTTAGTAAGATCCGGCGGACAACCAATTCTGTGGTAAGTAGCACAGGACTTACGCAGCCAACCGTAGGTGGGGCATCTTGCTCCGTCCTGAAATGCGTAAGTCCTGTAGCAGCTGTTTTGTGTAAGTACAACCGATAAGGTGGACGGTACCCACCCTATCGGCTAGCAGGTCGGTATTAGCCTGTGAGAGCAGTTGGTGAGCAGGTTATTTCCACATCGTTCAAGCCGTTTTGGATCCCGATTTATCGGAGAGTTCATAGGTTCAGAAGTTTATTAATGAACCTATGAACAAACTATTTTTACGTTTCATGCATCACGTTTCACTAGGGTGTCCCCCGTCTCCCTCCACCGTCCATATATATCGAGCTGCCGAACACATACGAACACGGCTCTGACGCCAAAAATGCCACCACGTTGGCAATCTCCTCCGGTTCGGCGATGCGTCCTGCGGGAAGTTCGTTGCCGAGCTCTCGAAGCACCTCCTCCACATCTTTACCCGCCTCAGCCGCACCCGATTGCTGCACATCACGTGCCCGCTGGGTGTTAGTAAGTCCCGGACAAATCGTGTTTACCAGAATCCCATCCCCGGAAACCGCATCCGAAAGCGCACGCGTCATATTTAGAATGGTGATGTTGGCAAGGCTTACCGGAATGTTACCACTGGTGGGACTAGTCCCTGCCCCGCCTGCAACATTAACAATACGACCCCAGCCGTTCTCTTGCATGTGCGGTATCACAAATTGCGACAGTCGCAGGTAGCTATAACTCTTCAAACTCAGTGCGTCATCAATCAACTCGGTAGGCAGGTCTAAAATGTCGGCTCCCCTCGCTGCGCCTGCACAGTTGACCAAAATATCAACGCCGCCCCAATGTTCCACAGTTTCGATCACAACCCTTTGGCAGCTTTCCAGACTCGTTAAGTCTACCGCAACACTGTGTCCCTCACCGCCAACCCCGTTAATCTCGCTAACAACCTCATCCAAAAGTCCTTGGTCGCGGGCGGTAACACAAACCCGAGCACCTTCCCGACCGAGTGCCAACGCACAACACCGACCAATACCGCGGCTCCCGCCCGTTACGATTGTCCGCTTTCCTTTCAACCCTAAGTCCATCCGTTTCCTCCTCCTTACAATTTCCTGGCAATCACAGCAGCGATTATACCGCCGCTTCCGGTCTAATTTTGACAATCATCTTGCCCATATTCTCGCCTCTGAATAGACCGATAAATGCCTGCGGCGCGTTTTCCAAACCGTCTATGATCGTCTCCTCCCAATGCATCTTGCCCTCGCTGATCCACTGACGCATATCCGCGTAAAATTCAGAGGTGCGATCCGCATAATCGGTAACAATAAAACCCTGTATTTTCAACCGTTTACCGATTGCCGTGCTGAGATTTTTGGGTCCGGGGGTCGGTTCAACATCGTTGTAGTGCGCAATCATACCGCACAGAGGAATCCGTCCATGCATGTTCATCAACGAAAGGGCTGCCTCAAGGTGTGCGCCACCCACATTCTCAAAGTAAATATCAATTCCGTCTGGACAATGTTCTTGTAACTCATCTGTCAGGTTATCGACCCGCTTATAGTTAAACGCTGCATCGACACCCGCCTTATCCAAAAGCCACGCCACCTTCTGGTCCGAACCAGCACTCGCAACCACACGGCACCCTTTGATCTTCGCAATCTGACAGGCAATCGCGCCTACCGCGCCGGAGGCCGCAGAGACAAACACCGTTTCTCCCGCCTTGGGTTCGCCGACATCTAACAGCCCAAAATAGGCGGTCCGTCCGGGCATACCGACAGTGCCAACAAAGGATTGAATCGGGGCGAGCGTCGGATCAATCCGACTTAGGCTCTCTGACCTTGCAAGATAATACTCCCGCCAGCCAAGTCCGCCCAAGACGTAATCCCCGACCTGAAACGATTCACTTCCCGAATGAACAACCTGTCCAACACACCCACCTTCTAACGGCACACCAAGCGCGACATTCCTGACAACCCCGCGCATATACGGATCGACCGACATATAGATGTTTCTTACAAGGACCTCTCCCGCTTTGGGGGCAGCAAGGGGAACTTCCACAATTTCAAAATCGCTCTCCTTGGGGATGCCGACGGGACGCTGCTTGAGACGAATCTCCCGGCTTACAATTTCACTCATCTGCCTCTCCTCTGTAGTAACCTCCGGTGCGAGTTAGCGAGGTTGTTATTGCCAATTGGTTCATTTATTTTCACGTTTCACGTATCACGTTTCACGAGTATCACGCCCAAACAAAGATTTCATCATCGTCTTCCGAATACCCGATAAACGTCGCCAAAACCGTTCTGGGGATATTTCCCTCTACCGCGGCTACCTGGTGGATGCAACCGCTGTTGAATAGATAAAAGTCGCCCGGTTGAACCTCGATCTGCTGCTGCTCAATTTTGTTCTGTGCGGCGTATTCGTGGTAGGTGCCATTAGAGAGATGCTCCTGGACCTCCGGACTCCAAACGCACCGATCTATAACCGCGTGAGGACTGTTCCCTTCATGCACAGAATTCTGGATACAGATGAGACCCGCAAACTGGTGAGTAAAGCGCGAAACATCAAATTGGAACAGCTTATCGTCTATAGCAACGTGATTGATGTGGGGCGCGTATGCGTGACCCTCATAGTGAACCCGGAAGATAGCGGGTCCGTAAAGACGGCCGTCCGGTTCACGCGCAACTTTTACCTCCTTATCCACCGCGAGCGAAGAGAGGCAATCGTAGAGGGTATCTATCGGATTGTCAAGTCCGTCGAATAGATGACTAAAAAGTTCATGTGTACTCGCTGAGTGTTCAAGAAACGCTTCCCTGTTCTCGGCTGGATCATCTGATACCGCTAAGCCGCCGCGTGCACGGTTGACCAGACTCGAACCAATATCAATTCGGCTCTGCACCTTCTCTGCTGGGTTAAGGCGTTCCGGATCATGCAGCAGGCCCCGCTCAACAAATCGCCGCATAAGGCCGCTACACTGTTCTGGATTATAAGCGCCACGCAAGGCAATCCCCGCGATACGAGCCTCCGCAAGCGCTTGAAGCGGATTTGACTCATGGGAAAAGACAGTTTCCAAGTTGGGTTCCAGTATCGACCAGCTTTCACTAAATGCCATTTTATCTCTCCTCCTAAACTCTGTTGACAACTGATAAATTGAACCAATCTCCGATCGAGAATCGTTGACCTCATGCACCTGACTATTTTTTGGCGGGCACAAAACGGTCCCTACACTGGACCTGTTTCTATAGGGGCAACCCTTGTGGTTGCCCTGCTCCATGCGTCTCAAAGTTGCGACGGCCCCCTATCTCGCCAACGCACCCATCGGATCCCACGCGGGAAGCACAATCGGTTCACTGTCAAGGGCATCCTGCAGCTCGGCAGGCAGATACTCTTTGCGCGCAGCGATCTCAAACATATACTGATCAAACCAGTTATCATTCATCAGGTAGAACCCCTTGCGGCCGCTATCGGCACCCCAACTGTTCTCGACCCGCCAGCGCCGCGGGACCTCTCTGCCGTTCTCCTGTACCACATCCACACCCGTAAATAGCATCGCGTGGGTCATCAAGGTCTGGTGGTACTGGAGTCGTCCCGCCTTATCAAACGCAAATGGGGTGTCATAGATCCCCTCGTAATCAAACAGCTTCGCGTCCCAGAGACCGAGATCGGTTTGCATCATCTTCCCAACATCGCACCCCATCCAGACCGGCTCCCCGTCCATAATCGTCTTCATCGCTATCTGCTTCATGAGGTCGATATCGATATTTAGGTACTTGACAATTGCGCCACCCTCAACGTTGCCGAGGCACTCGACCGTGAAGGTTTTACCGATCGGGCTCGTCGGACGCGGATCGTGGACGAGACAGACGTAATCATCAATCGGAACAGTAATATATTTCTCTGCGAACTGCTGTGGTGTCATCTCGCCATCGCGGTGGAACTTCCTGTCCGCATCGTTCCACTGCCAATCGAACTGGGTCGGCGGTGTGCCGAGATGGATGGACAGTATGCGGTGAACGACTGTGATAATCTCATCTTTGGCATCTAACAACTCATCAAAACTCGCATCTTTTGATGCCATGTCACGAAGCGTTTTCGCGCCCTCGCGTAGCTTATTCAACAACATGCGGTTCATCCGATTCGAACTTGATGAACTCTCCGTCTCTGGCATAAACGCTTGGGGCACGAGCCCGTGTTTCTTAATCAGATTGACAAACATATTCCACTGTCCGCCATCCTCCAAGGGGCTGTCAAGTAGCCATGCCACGCACCGATCATCTACAGGACGATCTACCATCTCGATCATCCGTTGCAAGAAATAGTTGGAACGTTCAAGCTTATCCCAGAAAAACGTATAATTCTGGCTGAACTCAAACTCTTTCAGATTCATCTTCTTCATTGCGCCGACGCGGAACAGATTCAGCCCAGCAAACATCCAACATCTACCGCTACTCTTCTGATTCGTAACGCTCCAGTCATCCAACACATGGCTGAAGGTAAAGTCGCTATTGGTAACTACCTGACGGTTGAGGGCGACCTCATCGACAGCAATCTTGCAGACAGCGTTCTGCGCCATCCGATAGGCCGAGTTGCCATCGAAATCGTTCCGCAATTTTGCGATGCGGTGTGGGGACAAGGTTCCGTCCTGCAAACCCTCAAGCGAGCTTAATGTATCAATCGAAGCGGCTGCCATATCACAACTCCTATCTGTTAAAATTCAGTTGGTGTGCAGACTTGTACGAACAGTGTAAATAATTGAGATTGTTCAGGTTGCTAGAGTGTGCTGACGTTTATATGAGGCGTGTTCGTAGTCGTAGGGGCGAGGTTTCCTCGCCCAACGGGTTGGGGACCCAACCCCTACGAATTCAACAGGTGTAGACAACGTTTCTCTTACGCACGGAGTATTATGCTTCACTCCTAGGTTAGGTTTCACGATGTCCGTCAAACTCACCATTCACGTTTCACGCATCACGTTTCATTCCTTAAGGAATCAGCAACACCTTCCCTGTTGTCTGTCTACCTTCTAAAGCGCGGTGTGCATCGGCAGCATCTTGGAGCGGAAACGTCCGATCAATGCACAGCTTCAACGCACCAGAGCCAATCCATTCAAAGAGGTCACCCGCCCGCCCCATCAACTCTTCCCGATCCGCAGCGTAATGTCCCAACCCCGGCCGTGTGATGAACATCGAACCACGCGACAGACGGCTCAAGTCGAACGGCGGAACAGGTCCACTCGACTGCCCAAATAGCACCAGATAACCGCGGGGACGAAGGCAGTTGAGGCTCTTGTCAAAGGTGGTTTTGGCGACCGAGTCGTAGACCACATCAACCCCCTGCCCATTGGTCAAACGTTTAACCTCCGCTTCAAAATCAGTCTCTGTATAGAGGATGACCTCGTCCGCACCAGCACCCCTAGCAAGTTCCGCTTTCTCCGGCGTGGAGACCGTGCCCAATACGCGCGCTCCCAGCATCTTCGCCATCTGAATAAGCAACAACCCGACCCCACCCGCTGCCGCATGAACTAATGCCGTATCGCTCGCACTGAGCGGATAGGTGCTACGGGTCAGGTAATGTGCCGTCATTCCTTGCAACATTGCTGCCGCTGCCGACTGCGTATCAACCGAATCGGGTAGAGGAACAAGCACCCTTGACGGTACAATTGCTTCTTCGGTGTAGGAACCTTGGTGCATTGCATAACCGACACGATCTCCCACATTAACTTCCGTGACATCGGGACCGACCGCCTCGACCACCCCGGCACCCTCCATCCCCGGCGTGAAGGGCATGTTGGTACTCGGATAGAGCCCCGTTCGATGATAAATATCGATATAGTTTAATCCCGCTGCCTCAATACGTACCCGTGCTTCTCCCGCGCCGGGCTCACCGCTTGCGATCTCCTCGTAACGAAGTGCCTCCGGACCGCCATGTTCATGAATACAAATTGCGTGCATCTATCCACCTCCTCTTTCTCTGTAAAGACCATACCATGTCTGAAAAAGTGTTTACGACCTGTTCACATCTTGATGTTGGTAATTGGCAAACGCTGTAGTCATCGGGAAATCTGGCATAAGTAGCGTCCCGACGTGCGGGATTAGTTTGCGGGATTTGCGAAGTATCCAAAGTCCCTCTGATAAGTAGTACATCCCGGTTTATCGGGGGCGGGATTTAGGTGGTTGGCTGTGTGTTTGGTAGTGTCTGTGCAATCTCAAAATCTGCCACAGTTGGATTTCAACCCAGCCTACACTATCATCAAAGCGCATCCGGCGCCAACGCTCGCATCCGGTCTATCCACTGTTGACGCTTCGAATTCCCCGCCGCATTGGTAACCCAAGGCCCATAGTCAACCTTATTGCCGATAATTTGTTTCGCAGTGGCTTCCGCTTCTTCCGGCGTTTTTGGATTGTTGTAATACACCAAAACGCACATCCGCCGATCTACTCCGCCACCCCAACTCGCATGCCAGCATCGCACATCGAAAGCCACCACATCCCCCGGTTCCGACTCAAAAATATAGGCGGGCACATCAGGGATGTCAAGTTCTAACCCTTCCATCTTCTTCCGTAATTCTCCGTGGAAGGACGATTCGTGCGATCCCGGTATCAATCGCAGCGCACCGGTTTCGGCAGCCACCGGCTGCAGATAATAGGCGAATTTGACGCCGTACTGATGGAGGCTTCCTGTATCAGGGTGCCAGCGCGTATCCCCGACGTAACGGTTGATGTCGGAGGCAATACCGAAGACGTCCTCCCCATAAAGCTGTTCCGCCGTATCGCAGAATCGTGGGTCCTCCAATAATGAGGCGAGGAACGGCGTATCGGGTCCCATCGTGATCAGCCAATGCCGGCGTGTGCCATCGAATGGGTCATCTCGAAACGCCTCCGTCATCGCCGCTTCAAACTCCGTATGGATGGTCTTCAGTTCGTCCTGATTGAACAGCTGCCGGAAAGTCAGAAATCCGAACGTTTGAAAGTGGTTGATCTGTTCTTGCGTGAGCATTGTGTGACTCCTCCCTTTCCACACCTCAGAAATCCCCGTAATTTGGGATATTTAGGTGTCGGCTTGCGTTACCATCCGGGAATGCATATCCTCAAAAAGTATAAGTAATCGTTCCTGCGCTGAACGAAGCAACAGCGTAGGGCGGAAACAGAATACGAATACCAATCGACTGTTCGGGTTCCCGACTATACACCTGCCACGGCACGTCTTCAAGGTCTTCTACCGACTCGTATGCATCTTGTCGAAGACGCTCGTTGACGAGCGTGAGTAGTTGCGCCTCCGATGTTCCCCTGTCTTTCAAATAGTCGCCGAGCGTTATACTACTGCCGTTGCGTAGATTGTAATATACATATTGCACATTACCATGCGCCCCTCCTGTGTATGTCCTTTCGGTAACCAAAATGCTCTCATATTCATTGAGCACAGTGCGGTCTACGGTAATATCAAGAGTAAATGGCAGTAGTGCAGAGTCGGGGAATTCCTGTCTCAGCTCGGTGGCGCTATCTGTTATTTCCTGTTTCCGATTCTTGATATATTCCTCAATACTCCGCTGTTTTAGATGCCCCTCAAGCCACGCCGGTTTCTCATATCGGACGGCGAACAGGGTGGCATCAGAAGGGATATCCGAAGGGGATTCGGAAGTTTCTGTTGATACCAATATCAAACCTACACCTACCAGAATCGCAACAATCGCGATCACACCGATTGCAATATATCTCGCCCTTCTCATGGTAAAAATTCCCTCATGTTCGATCTCCTCCCATTATCGTAGGGATTCTCCTATGTTGCTAAGCATCTAACCATGCTGAGTAAGCGGTAGTATGGTGACTTTAGTCCTTGACAGAAACTTTGCCTTAGTATATCCTTTTGGAGTTTTCAATTCAATCGAAAAAATCCCTTGCTGATTGTGAGCAAACGAAGCGTGCTGCATCTGAACACCTGTTACCAATTCTACCGTTTCGTAGATCTGTAAATACACAAGGCAGGAGGTATCAATAAATAACATGTCAGACGCAATCAATCCACCGCAGATCCGACACATGGCAACGCTCTGGACCCTGACAGACTATGGCGATGCGGACGGAGAATGGTCTATCGATCGGAAGTTGGTGGAGATAAAAAATGCTGGATTCGACGGCTTTCTCGGTCGAGTGCCGGTCGTTACCGCCGAACATGTCCAGCAGTACGGGTTACTGTTCGCTGCAACTGTGGATATAGGGGAGGCAGCCGAGGTTGAGCCAAAACTACAGGCAATCAGAGAGGTCGGTGCGGTCTGCGTCAACGTGCAGATGCTCGATCACGATACCCCGACGGACGAAGCCATAACACGGGCACGCCAAGTCATGGAGACCGCAGGTAGGCTGGAGATGGATGTCGCTGTTGAAGTGCACCGCGACACCTGTACCGAGACGCCGGAGAAGGCTTACGCGCTCGCAGAAGGCTTTGAGAAGGCAGAGGGGCGTCCCTTAAAGATGACGTGGGATTTCTCACACCCTGCCATTATCAAACACCTCTCGCCACCCTACTGGGATCGATTGGCGGAACGGGTTGACCTTATCCAACTCGCCCAGCAGTTCCATTTCCGCCCATTCAATGGTCACCACTGCCAGATCCCCGCGCTCGGGCATGATGGCGAGTTCACACCAGAATTCCTTGACTGGCTTGAATTCGCAGAGCGGCTCATCGAAGTTTGGCTGCAAGCGGCGACGCCGGGGCGAGAGATGTTTGTCTGCCCTGAGCAGGGTGCGATGGGCTATACGCTATCCGTATTTCCAGACCGATGGAAAGATGTACAATCCATCCGAGGCGAGGTAGAGCGCGTTTGGCAAAAACACATCAAAAACTGGACGCCACCGCAATAAGTCTGACAATCGTCTTTACTTACCCAAGTTGCAAGTCGATAAACCAAACGTCATAAACTGGTCCAATAGTCGGGAATTGGAAGTTCCGCCTACACTACGCAAAGTATATGGTAGGAGACGTACCCTCTGGATCGCGACCTGTTTCGTTCCAGTTGTCCAAGCTTGAAAAAAATAACGGAGTTTTTCTTTATGCAAATTCAGGTTAAACGCAGCTTTTTGTTTTACACCTTTACGTTGTTCCTATGCCTCAATTCCTTTCTCCTAAAGAATAGTGCTGCACAAGTCACAGATGAACCCGTTGGCATATCTGCCAACTATACTTTTGAAACGATTGATGTCCCCGGTGTAGATTTTTTAGCGTTGACCGCGAGCAGCGACTTTGAGGATTACGCGGGCTATACGCGGAGTGCCGATGGTGAAAAAATGGTCGCCTTTACGCTCATTGATGGCGTTTTTACGCCCTATGAGTTCCCGGGCGCACAGAATACTTATTTCTACGCGCTCGGTAATGATGGGCGCGCTGCGGGCTACTACGAAGATAGCGAGGGTTTGCACCACGGTGTTATCTTGGAAGATAGCGAGTTACGTCAATACGATTTCCCCGATGCTGTGCAAACAGAGATATACGGTATCAGTGACGCGACGGGAGTATTGACAGGTAATTGGATAGATGCTGCGGGTGTGCGGCGTGGATTTACAGGAGACACAATCCTTGAGTTCCCCGGGGCAACAGCAACATTCGCCGATTTTGTCAACTCGGATGGTAATTTGTTCGCCAGCTACATAGATGCTAACGGGCTATTTCAAGAATATGCATATTCCTCGGATGGCAGGTATGTACCTTTCGAGCTCACAAATGCAGAAAATCTTGAATTCTTTTATGTACATGGTGTTAACGATGCAATAGTAAGGGTTGCCCGAGGTAAAGTGTTCGGTGATGTCATACGCACTTATCTTGGTACATTTACTGACGGTCTACGGGAATTGAAGGTGCCGGGCAGCATCACCACAGAGGGTTATAATATCAATCAGGACGGCTCTGTCGTCGGACACTATGACTCAACAGATGGGCGTAGACACGGGTTTATCGCCAAACCCATTGAAGTCGTTAATCAACCCGTTTTCCAAATCAGTGGTTTCAACTATACTTACGAGAGTATTGATGTGCCGGGTGTAGATTTTTTAGCGTTGACGGCGAGTTCTGACTTTGAAGATTATGCGGGCTACACGAAAAGTACCGATGGCAAAAAAATGGTCGCCTTTACCCTCATCGATGGTGTTTTTAAAACGTATGATTTTCCCGGTTCGCAGAACACCTATTTCTACGCGCTCGGTAATGATGGGCGTGCTGCCGGACACTACGAGGATAGCGAGGGACACCACCGCGGTATCATCCTACAAGATGGCGAGTTACGCCAATACGATTTTCCGGGCTCCGTTGAAACGGAGATATGGGGTATCAGTGATGCGACGGGAAATCTGACGGGTAATTGGACAGATGCTTCCGGCGTGCGTCGCGGATTCACAGGGGACATCATCGTTGAGTATCCGGGGGCAGCGGAAACTTATGCCGATTTTATCAACGCGTTAGGGGGTATGTTCGGCAGCTACGTAGATGACGAAGGTACATATACGCCATACCTACGCGCTCCGGATGGCAGGTATGTATCTTTCACCCCTCCAACCCAAGAAACTTATGAATTCTTTTTTGTGCACGGTTTCACCGATACAAAGATTTCCGTTTCCCGAGGCAAAGTGGTAGGTGAGGTCACCCGCACTTATGTCGGTACATTCCTTGGGGGTCTCCATGAATTGAAAGTTCCAGGCAGCGTTAGAACGGAAGGGTACAATATCAATCAGGACGCTTCTGTCGTCGGACACTATGACTCAACAGATGGGCGGAGGCATGGGTTTATTGCCAAACTCGGCACTAAGGCGGAGAGCGATTATTTTGGCAACGTCTTCAACGTCACGCTCGCTAAAGGCTTAAACATGATTTCTGTGCCGTTGGCACCGCCAGCGCCGATGAGTGCTAAGACGCTCGCAGCGCTGACGGGCGCGACAACCATCATCACGCTCGATACGGCAAACCAGCAGTTCGTTGGATGGACACCAACCGCACCGGACGACGGTTTTCCAATTGAAGGTGGGAAAGGTTATATCGTCAATGTTCCAAACACTCGCCAATTTGCCTATGTTGGATCGCGGTGGACAAACCAAACGGAAGACGCTGCAGCGGCACCCGCTATATCCGTGGAGCCGATTCAAGAAGCGTGGGCGTTCGTTGTAAGCGGACATTTGGAAGGCAAATCAGCGTTTGACGGCTACAAGGTAGTCGTCCGTAACACGAGAACAAGCAGCGTGATAACTACCTCGATACAAGGAAATTACTTCGCCGCAGCAACCGCTGACTTGGCACGGCGGAGTGTCGTCGAAGTTGGAGATGTGATTGAAGTCCATGTCGTCGGGCCAGATCGAAATGTTGAATCTCACACCCTCAACTTTAAGGTAACTCCTGAGGACCTGGAAAATGCGGTTATGTCTATCAGGTTTGATAGCATCGGTCAACCGAAACTGACTCAGCTGTTACAAAACTTCCCCAATCCGTTCAACCCTGAAACTTGGATTCCATACCAGCTTGAAACATCGGCAGATGTCACCCTCCAGATTTACGACGCGTCTGGCGGTATTGTACGCACGTTGGATCTCGGTTTTAAGGCGCAAGGATTCTATATGACGCGCACTACGGCGGCGTACTGGGATGGACGTAACAACTTGGGTGAGCAGGTTGCCTCTGGAGTTTATTTCTACAGTTTGTATGCCCCTGACTTCTCAGCGACACGGAAGATGCTGATTTTGAAATAGATGCTCTTTCTTTTTACCTCAACCAAAGGATAGCTATGAATCACCCTATAAAAACGAAACTTCCCTTGTTTATATGTCTAATTATCTGTTTCATAGGATATGCCGTTGCCCGAATTGATGCCGAAATACCGATTGCAGATTATATCTTTGAGACCATCGAAGTCCCTGGTGTCGATTTTTTGGAAGTGACTGCAAGTAACGATTTCGGGGATTACGCAGGGAACACGCGGAGCCCTGATGGCGAGAAAACCATCGGCTTCACATTGATAGACGGCATTTTTACAACGTACGACTTTCCAGAGTCCGTGAAGACCTCTTTCTATGCGCTCGACAATGCAGGAAAAGCTGCGGGACATTACAAAGGCACAGATAACCTTTACCACGGTGTCATCATGGAAGATGGAGAGCTCACACAATACGATTTTCCGGGTGCTGTCCAAACGTTCATCTACGGTATCAGTGATGAAACGGGGGCGCTGAGCGGTAACATCGTAGATGAAGCAGGAATCAGCCACGCTTTCTCAGGGGAGCTGACAATTACATTCCCGGGTGCAGTCAACACTTATGGAGACTTTGTCAACGCCGCAGGGGCGGTCGTTGGCAGCTACATTGATGCCGATGGAATGTTTCATGGGTTCATGCGGAACCCCGATGGCAGTTTCACTACTATAGACCTCCCAGAAATGCCGAATCTTGAATTCCTATTTGTAAACACCATCACCGATTTCGGGGCTGTCGGTTTCAGAGCCAAAGCTGCAGACGATATTCTGCGGTCCTATATCCTCATGCCAGATGGCACCCTCTATGAAGTACGGATCCCAGGTAGTGTTATCACTGTCGTCCGAAATGTTAATCAGGATGGAAGTATTGTCGGGTATTATGACTTAGCAGATGGACGTCGACACGGTTTCCTCGGTAGACCAACCGGAGAAGGTTTCGGCAATATTTTCTCTATGCACCTCTCTGAAGGTTTGAACATGCTGTCTGTGCCCCTGAAACCGACTGTCCACATGACAGCACGCTCGCTTGCAGTAAAGACAGGCGCGACCACAGTCATTACACTTGATACCGTAAACCAGCAATTCGTCGGGTGGACCCCAGATGCACCGGACGACGGATTTTCTATCGAAGGGGGAAAAGGGTATATCGTCAATCTACCAAAGGCACGTGACATTGTCTTCACAGGGACAGCGTGGACAAATCAGATGCAAGTCCCCGCAGCACCCCTTGCCACAACACCCTATCAGACATGGGCATTCGTTGTTAGTGGGCATATAGAAGGTATCCAGCAGTTCAACGATTATCTGGTCACAGTCCGAAACCTTCGGACCAACACCGTCATGGAAGCCCAAGTGCGTGATAATTACTTCGCCGCTGCAACCGCCGACTTAGCACGCCGGAGCGTTGTCGAAATTGGAGATGTGATTGAAGTCAGTGTCATCAGTCCCAACGGTAACATCGAGTCAGATACCCTCAGTGCTATAGTTACACCTGAGGATCTGGAAAACGCGGTTTTGTCTGTCAGGCTTGATAGTATTGGTCAACCGAAATTGACTCAGTTGTTGCAGAACTTCCCCAATCCGTTTAACCCTGAAACATGGATTCCATACCAGCTCTCGGAAGATAGTCCTGTATCGCTCTCTATTTATGATACAACCGGAAAGCGGATTCGCACGCTTCCGCTCGGTTATCAGTCGGTAGGCTTTTATCATAGTCGAGGACGCGCTGCTTATTGGGATGGGCGTAATGCCTTGGGGGAACAGGTTGCCAGTGGCATCTATTTTTACGAGCTGACAACACCCTCTTACCATCAAATACGGCGCCTCGTCATTTTAAAATAGGTGCAAGCGGACCGATATGCTCATGTAGGTCGAGATTCACATCCTCAATAGTAGTAGGCATACTCCGTATGCCGTAACCTCAGGAGTTCGTTCGTTCAAGAGTTTACTGCATTCACTCCAACCCCGTAGGTATGGTTTCCAACCGCGCCGCATTCACTCCAACCCGGTAGGTGCGGTTTCTAACCGCATCGGTTTGGAGTGTCTCACTAATTCCAAGATCCACTATAAGTGACTCAGGAAGGACAAAAAATGCCTGTCTTAACGGCGGAAGACAAAAAGTTCTGGGAGGAAAACGGTTACGTTGTCGTCCACAACGCTGTCCCACCGGAGAACCTCAAAGCTGCCAAGCGGGCTGTGTGGGACTTCTTGGAGATGCAGCCCGACAATCCGAAGAGTTGGTATCCCGACCCACCTCGTACCACCATCATGACCGAGATGTATCAGCATCAGGCACTCTGGGCTAACCGGCAATATCCCCGTGTCCATCAAGCATTTGCGGAGATCTGGGACACCGAGAAACTGTGGGCTAGCATTGATCGCGCCAGCATGAACCCGCCAGAGCTACCGGACTGGAAACACCCCGGCAAACTCCACTGGGATATCCAACTTGAACCGCCGATTAAGTTCTGGGTTCAGGGGGTGTTATACCTGACGGACACCGCAGCGGATCAAGGCGCGTTCACCTGTGTGCCCGGATTTCATCATCAGCTTGAAGATTGGTTGAAAGACCTGCCACCGGATGCGAATCCACGCGAGCAAGATTTGGAAAGCCTTGGCGCACAACCGATCCCCGGAGCAGCGGGTGATCTCATCATCTGGAACAGTGCCTTACCCCACGGAAGCAGTGCCAACACAGCGACAGATCCACGGGTCGTGCAATATATCACCATGTTCCCATCAGGGGAATACGATGAAGATGCACGAAACCATCGGATTAAGGCGTGGCGTGACCGCTTGGCGGGACTGGTCATAGAGGTCACCGGTATAACAACATGGAAACTCCGAAACGAAAAAGAACATGAAACAGGTCAGACAGCCGAATTGACCCCGTTGGGACGAAAATTGCTCGGCCTGGATCAATGGTAGTAGGCATACTCCGTATGCCGTAACCTGCCCCCATTTCCGTAGGTCGGGCATCTTGCCCGACTCTTCGTAGGGAACGCAGATCTGCGTTCCATCTCTTCGTACGCATCACAAATTACGTATTATACTTTATTAGCCCCAGCGGGGCGATATGTATATAGCACATCGGCAAACCAATTTCCCCAAGCCCCAGCGGGGTGACATGTGTGTCGTATCGCTGGCGGTTAGTTTGTAAGTTATCCACAATCACCGGCAAAATCTAACAAAATCTAACACTTTTGGCAGAATTGACGTCAATTTTGGATGATTTACCTCATTCGCTCATGTTCAGAACTAGTGCAACAGCAACCGAGTTTTCGTAGGGGTTGGGTTCCCCAACCCTTACGGTGGGCGGGGTTTCCCCGCCCCTACAATTTCGCTTCATATTTTGTACTTTCTTTTTACATGAGCCACCCCATTTTAATATAGACGAGGAAATAACAAGTGGAAAAGCGAGTAGTCGGTAAATCCGGTATTGAAATCTCTGTGATGGGAATCGGTGGCTGGTCTTACGGCGGCGGGGATTACTGGGGTCCCCAAGCACAAGAGGATGTTGATGCAGTCGCACACGCCGCACTCGACCACGGCATCAACTTCTTTGACAGCGCAGAAGGATACAACGAGGGACGGAGCGAGGAGGCGGTAGGTACGGCATTAAAAGGGCGGCGGAATGAAGCGGTAATTGCTACCAAGATCAGTCCGAACAATACCGAGCCAACCGTTCTACGCGAACACTGTGAAGCCAGCCTCCGCCGACTGCAAACCGATTATATCGATATCTATATCGTTCATTGGCCCATCACCGAACACTCCGTTGAGGATGCGTTTGCAACCCTGAACGCGTTAAAGGAGGAGGGCAAGATCCGATCGATTGGTGTCAGCAACTTTGGGGTAGAGCAACTGTCCGAAGCCCTCGCTACCGGCGTTCAAATCGATGTGAACCAGCTCTGCTACAATCTGCTATCACGCGCAATTGAGTTGGAGATTTTGCCGTTGTGCCAGAAACACGGGATGGGTATTATGGGGTATATGCCGCTGCTACAGGGACTCCTCACCGGCATGTATAAGACAGCGGAGGAACTTCCACCCGTCCACGCACGGTTCCGGCATTTCCGCGGTGATCGGGAAAAAGCAGGCCACGGCGAAGAAGGAGCGGAGGAAGAAATGTTTGCCGCCGTTGACGGTATCAGAAAAGTTGCAGAGGCAGAGGGGGTCCCCATGAGTCGGCTCGCAATCGCTTGGACCATTGCAAAACCCGGCATCACCTGTGAGCTAGTCGGTACCCGCAATCTATCGGAGCTTGAACAGAATCTACACGTTGCATCGCTCTCCCTTTCCCCTGAAACCATCGCAAAATTGGATGAGATAACAACGCCGCTGCTACAGAAACTCGGTGGGAATGCGGATTACTTCCTAGCGCAACGAACCCATTAATCTATCCGCTTATTCAGTATCTTGTAGGTCGAGATTCACATCTCGACTCGGTGGGAACGCAGATTACTTCCTAGCACGACGAACCTATTGAGGCTCAAATGTCCACCAACTTTCAGAACACCTGCATAAACTACCTGACTGAACTTCGGGCGATTCGTGCCAGTGCTCTGGCAACGGATGAACTCTCCCTGCGTCCACCCCTGGATAGCTTTCTCAAACGCGCCTCAGAGATTTTTAACCAGCCAACGATCTTTCTGAGCGAAGCAAAGAAGCTCGATGTCGGAGTCCCGGACTTCACCGTAACACACAAAGACCTGCCCATTGGCTACATTGAAGCCGAAGCCTACATTGCTGATCTGGATAACCTTACCGGACATGCAAAGGAACAGAATGAACGCTTTCGTGATAACCTTGATAACTTCCTATTGACGAATTATCTAGAATTTCGTTTGTACCTTGGCGGCGATATGGTTGATAGTGCCCGACTACCCACGCCGCCCGACAATTATTCAATCAAGGTTGGCGAAGCGGACGCCGAAGCGTTAGCAATCTTGCTTGAGCGGTTTTTGAGTGGACAACTACCGTCAATTGGACGTCCACATGAACTCGCTATGCACCTTGCCCGCCGAACGCGGCAGATGCGAAGCGAGACAAACGAAGCTCTTGCCGAACAGATGAAAGACAAAAGCGGCGATCTTTATGGACAATATCAAGCGTTCCGAGAAGTGCTGCTTCCCGATCTGACCGAAGATCAGTTCGGCGATATGTACGCTCAAACAGTCGCCTATGGCTTGTTCGCCGCGCGATGCACTATCCCGTCCAAGTCGAATTTTTCCCGTCAATCCGCCGCCGAGCTTGTTCCCAAAACCAACCCTTTCCTCCGAAAACTGTTCCAGCAGATTGCTGCGCATGACCTCGATGAACGAGTCGCGTGGATCGCCGATGACATTGCACAACTGCTAGCACAAGCGCCAATGGAGACAATCCTTGCGGATTTTGGTGCAAACACCAAACAGCAGGATCCGGTCGTGCATTTCTATGAGACCTTCCTCGCTGCCTACGACCCTGAACTGCGTGAAGTGCGCGGTGTCTACTACACACCTGAACCTGTTGTCTCCTACATTGTGCGCTCTATTGACCACCTGCTCAAGTCACGGTTCAACAAGCCGATGGGTTTGGCAGATGAAAACACACTCATCCTCGATCCAGCAACAGGGACAGGGAGCTTCCTATTTGCTGTTATCAACCGTGTTCGGGAAATAGTCAACGCGACTTACGGGGCAGGGACATGGAGCGAATATGCCGAAAAGCGCCTCCTTCCGCGCCTGTTTGGGTTTGAACTCCTCGTCGCTCCTTACGCCGTTGCGCATCTAAAACTGGGATTACTGTTTCAGGAGAGTGGATATGATTTCCGTGGTGATCAGCGGGTTGGCGTCTATCTGACCAACACGCTGGATGAGGCGATTAAGAAGTCCAATCTACTGATGGGTCAATTCATCTCCGACGAAGCCAATGAAGCCGCTGCGATTAAACATGATAATCCGATTATGGTAGTGTTAGGAAACCCTCCGTATTCGGCTAGTACGCAAAACAAAGGCAATTGGATTAAGGAACTTCTTTTAGACTATAAGAAAGATCTTAATGAGAAGAAACACAACTTGGACGACGATTATGTAAAATTCATCCGTTTTGCACAATGGCGGATTGAGCAGACCGGCGAAGGAATCATTGGTTACGTCACCAATCATGGCTTTTTGGATAATCTAACTTTTCGAGTGATGCGGCAAAATCTTCTCCGAACTTTTAACGAAATTTATATTTTCGACCTGCATGGTAACAGTCGGAAAAAGGAAAAAGCTCCTGACGGTGGGATAGATGAAAATGTCTTTGACATCCAACAGGGAGTTGCAATTACGCTTTGCGTCAAAGAAGAAGGAAATCAACAACCGGCTCGTGTGTATCACGCTGATCTGTGGGGAGGGCGCGAGAGAAAATATGACTACCTTACCCAAACGAACATAGACGATACGGGATGGGAGGAACTACAACCTACGGCACCGTTTCACCTATTTATGCCGCAGAACATTGAACTCAAAGATGAATACGAATCTTGTTGGTCGGTAGAAAAGATATTTCGGGAGTTTGGTAGTGGTCTAAAAACTGACCGTGATAAGCTGTGTGTTGATTTTGAACGCGAGACGCTACTTCAGCGTATGGAGGTGTTTTTTTCAGGCAATTATGATGAGGTTTTCCGTCAGACGTATAACATATATGCTACAGGCAGTTACGATCCCGAAGAAAAACGAAAACGAGTAGACTTCTCTGCTGACTGTGCGAGAACTTCCCTGTATCGACCATTCGACTGGCGAAGTATGTACTACCAAAAGGGGTTTACAAGCCGGCCTGTATTCAAGGTCATGCGACATCTGCTTGATTCAAACTTAGGCATGGTGCTAGCACGCCAATCAAAAGAGCCTTTTGCAGCTCTATGCACTTCCTGTATCTGTACACACAAAATCGTATCGGTACATGACAGTAGTTCTATGTTCCCGCTCTACCTCTACCTCCACCCCAACCCCGACGAATTCGCTTTACAAACAGAACGCTTGCCAAACTTCAGTCCAGAATTCCTGAAAGCACTAGCGGAAAAATTGACTCTCCAACAGATAAAACCGCATGGTTTACCCAAAAGTATCACACCAGAAGACATTTTTCACTACATCTACGCTGTATTCCACAGTCCGACTTACCGTGAACGCTATGAAGAGTTCCTGAAGATTGGCTTCCCGAGGCTACCGCTGACAAGTAACCTCGATCTATTTCGCGCCCTCGTCGTATTTGGCAGAGAACTGGTTGCCCTTCACCTAGTCGATACGAATGCTGCGCCCCTCCTCAATACGCCAATCAGTCCTTTTCCCGTCGTAGGGAACAATAAGGTAGATAGAGTGCGTTATGATGAGGCAAAGCAGCAAGTCTACATCAATAAAACCCAATACTTCAAGGGAGTTTCAACCGAAATCTGGGAATTCTGTATTGGTCGTTATCAGGTCTGTGACAAATGGCTCAAATACCGCAAAGGGCGTAAATTATCAATTGACGACATTCAACACTACCAGCGAATCGTTGTTATCTTGGGGGAAACGATTCGGTTGATGGAAACAATAGATGCGCGGATACCAGCGTTTCCAATCGAATAGATTCCTATAAGTGAAAAACTTATATTACAAAGAGGATGGCGATTAGTGTTTTGTCGAGATATGAATCTCGCCCTACTGGTTCTGTTGACACAAGAATTATCTCAGCAAGGAGTGCAGAACGTCATGAGCGAAGA
This sequence comes from Candidatus Poribacteria bacterium, assembly GCA_022826645.1. Lineage (GTDB taxonomy): Bacteria > Poribacteria > WGA-4E > WGA-4E > PCPOR2b > PCPOR2b. The sequence goes on along the minus strand of JAJDUM010000046.1, from coordinate 13,660 downwards.
AAATATCACGAGAGTTACGCTTGACCCAAACAATCCGTCAAAGGGAAAAACTGACTGGGAAGAAGTGGGGGCAATGACAGAGGAGGAGATCCACGCTGCGGGGTTGTCAGATCCAGACGCGCAGCCTGTATCACCAGAAGAACTAGAAGAATTTAAGCCTGTTCCCGACGCGAAGGCGATCCGTGAGAGGATGAACCTCACTCAGAAAGAATTTGCCTCTCGCTTTCAACTCTCGCTAAGGACGCTCCAAGATTGGGAGACAGGCCGACTTGAACCAGATCCAGCAGCTAAAGCATTGCTCCGAATTATCGTCCATAGCCCCGAACTGGTCGAGAAAGTCTTGAGCGGAGAAAATCCTACACACTGACAGAGCCAGAACCCCTTACTTTTCATTAGTGAACCTTTGAAGTCCGTAGGTTGGGTTGAACGAAATCAATGAAAAATGCCACGTATTCCAATTGGATTTGGAGGGGCGATTCTGGTTGCAAGTTCACAAATCTGTAGAAGCAGGTCTTGTGCCTGCCCAACGCTCGGTCTTCGTCAGACTGAGATGTTGGGTTTTACTCTCGTCATCTATAAGACGTTGTTGTTGAAAGGTGGAAGTTCTGCCCTTAATAGGGACTCAGTTTTAGCCGTTCAACCCAACCTACGATACTCTTCGTAGGGAACGCAGATCTGCGTTCCATTTCTTCTTGTGCATTACGGTATTATACTCCGTCAGCTTCAACGGGGCGCCATGTGTATAACATAGACCAACGAACTCTTTCAAAGGATTACGAAAATGACACCAGACCACGATGTCATAATTATTGGTGGTGGGCATAACGGATTAGTCACCGCGGGATACCTGGCGGAAGCGGGATTAGATGTCCTGCTGTTGGAACGACGTGATTTCCTCGGCGGAGCATGCGTAACCGAAGAACTGTTCCCCGGCTACCGTTTTTCCGCCTGTTCCTATATCTGCCATCTGTTACAGAACAAGGTCATCGAAGAACTGGAGCTGCGCAAGCACGGCTTTGAAGTCTATCACCTCGACCCCTCGCGCTTCCAACCCTATCCCGACGGCTCACGCTTACTCGTCTGGGACGATCTGGAACGCACCCAAGCGGAGATCGCTCAATTCTCTCGCCGCGATGCGGAAAACTTTCCGAAATGGCTGGACTTTTGGAAACGCGCAGCGAGCCTCGTCTACCCATACTTTCTCACTCCACCGCCGACACTCAGCGAAATCGCGGAACGGGTGCGCGGCACGGAGGATGAAGTGTTGCTCGACCGGCTGCTTACCGCCAGCATGAAAGATCTGCTGATCGAGTTCTTTGAGTCAGAGGAGATGCGAGGCACGTACGCCCAAGCGCAGGATGCCGGTGATATCGCCGCGCCGGGGAGTGCATGGGCTTACACCTTTATCAAATGCGGGAACTTTACCAAGCCGGAAAATAACGGGATCGTCAAAGGTGGGATGGGCGGTATCACACAGGCGATGGCTGCGTCCGCACAGGAGCGCGGAGCCACACTGAAAACCGGAGCGACAATCGATCACATCATGATCGAGAATGGGAAGGCTTGTGGCGTTGTGCTTGAAGACGGTACGGAGATCCGCAGCCGCATCGTTGTCTCGAACGCCGACCCCAAACGCACCTTCCTCAAACTCGTGCCACCCGAACATCTCAGCCCCAACTTCGTGGAAAGCACAACGCGGTTGAAAACAAATGCCGCATATCTCAAATTCCACGCCGCCCTGAATGACCTCCCCGATTTCACCGCCTACTTCCACGGAGACTTCGACCCCCGCTACCTATCAGAGATCAAGATCTGCCCGTCCATCGAATACTACGAGCGCAGTTGGGAGGATGCCAAACGTGGCGAGCCATCAAGGTCGCCTGTGATGGAGGTGCAAATCCCGTCCGTCTACGATCCAACGATGGCGCCGGCGGGACACCATGTCATGTCGATCTGGGTGCTTTATGCCCCCGTCCATCTGCGCGAGGGAACGTGGGATGAACGCCGAGAAGAGGTCGCTGAAAATCTGATTGATACCCTCTCCATCTATGCACCGAACATCCGTGACGTTATCATAGACTGGTCCCTGTTCACACCTCTTGACCTTGAACGGCGGGTCGGTCTCACCGACGGAAATATCCGACATCTCGACATCATCGCCAGCCAATATCTTGCCCAGCGTCCCTTTTCCGGTTGGGCGCATTACCGCACACCGATCACCAATCTCTACCTCTGCGGTGCAGGCACACACCCCGGCGGCGAAGTCACTGGCGCACCCGGACATAACGCCGCTGCTGTGATCCTCTCAGATTGTTCAAACGCCGGAAATTGAGCCTGTCCTTTATTCTATAGGACTTACGCAGCGCGTTCATAAGTCCCCCTGATTTTCCAAAGTCCCCCTGACAAAGGTTTCCCCCCTGATAAGCCAGACAAACAATTCCTTCCTGACAAGGGGGGCTAGGGAGGTTAGGGGCTGGGGATTTAGGGGGTTAACAATCAAAAATCGCTCATGTTAAGATTTAGTGCAAAGAAACCGAGTTTTTTCTTCAAAACTCGGTTTCTATTCGTGTTCCGCGTAGCGGAATCCTCGATAAATCGGGACTTACACTTTCTTTTGACATGAACCTCAAAAATCTACCCCCGCGTGCCAAATTTGCGTAAGTCCTGTTCCAACCAGAACGCATACAGCTTCGCACCCCGCAATATGAAGCGGAGGCGCACCGCTTTTTCGCTGGCTAAACGCGGTGAATCCTTCCACATCAATTTGCCACGTAAGTGGTCTCCATTAAGGCGAACGCATTCGCCTTCGGATAGTCCCGGAAGCGGTTGCATCGTCTCCGCATCTATAACCTCAGCGCGGAGTTCGCCCCCTGAAACATCTGCATTGACGTACAAATCCTCTCCACTTACCGTGAACTGCTTTGTAATAACTGTCCCCTCCGTTTCGGCGTCCAGAGAAACGAACCCATCGAGTCGCAGTTTCGCCAGATAGATCGCGCCTGCATCGTTAAAGAAGTCAGCGTATTCTTCACTGTAGACGCTATGGTGACCCCGAAAGCGGTGGGCGTTGTGGTAAACCCATATCTCTCGGTTTTCGTGCACAATCGGACGACTACACACGGCGACCTGAGTGGTGCCGTAATTCACCCCGTCCCACGGCTCGACGCCGATAAACACCTCCCGGTCTGCCACACGTTCCCAGTTATACAGATCGCGAGACACCGCCAATTCCACCTGATTGATACCACAATGGTTCATCTGTGGAAGGTCAGGACCCGCAGGATTAAACAGTAACGGAAAACCCACATATATCCCCTCATAAGGCATCACCGGCATCATGTAGAGTTGCGCGATATAATCCGTATCTTCGAGAACCGGTGGTGTAAGATATGCGGGGTTTTCCACAACCGCCTGAATCCGACGCTTCCGATTCTCTCTATCAATTTCGTCGGTATGCAGTGCCAGTTTCGGTTCAGTCCAGTTCGCAAAATCGTCGCTCGTCGATACCCACAGCGACCGTCCCCATACCGTGCGCTGTTTCACAGTGGCGACGTACTGATTACTCAATTCGTCATAGATGAAGTTTGATGTATCTTCACTTGGGATAGGTGGTACATCGAGTAAGGTCCAACGAAAACCGTCCGGCGAAACGCCGGGCAATCGTCCCATATTGCGCGTATCACTAAAAAGCCCCTTATAACGACGTTGCGGATCATCATCGTGTTCGTCACGAATGACGTGATACAGGTATTTCTCAGTGATTTCTGGCGGGTTATAGACCCCCCGACGGGTCAGGAATTCCAGCTTGGAGTCATAAGCGATATTGTTGTCCTTCGATCCGTTCCGCTGATAAAGTCCCAGCGAAGGCTTTTCCCAATGAACTCCATCCGTTGATGTCGCGTAATGTTTACGGCTGCTTTCTGTGCCTGCCGCCTGTCCGGGCGGAATAGCATAGTGTGCATCATACCACCATTCCCAGATCTCTCTTTCGGAGTTCCATTGCGGCGCGTTTCCGCTCTGGACATACATCTGCTCACGAGAACGATCCGCCTTCAAGATTGGTCCATGTTTCTCAGGTTGATGCAACGTCCGGTTCACATTTGACATGCTTGCTATGGCGTGATCGTCGAGGAATAGCTGTTTGTGTTGCGCCGGATTAATCTGTGGGGATGTCATGATACGGTTCCTTCGCGCAGTTTCCAAAGTCCCCCTGATAAGGGGGATTTAGGGGGTTGGCTGTACATTTGGTGAGTCCAAGCAATTCTAAAATCTGCCATAATCAGTTTTACCAATAAGCGATAGCCTCAGCAATCTCACCGAGATGTTTTCCATTCCAAGTGACATCCGCCAGAACGGGAAGTGAGTGGGTAGTGAACCGATCCGGGAAGGTAACTTCTACATGACAGGTAGTATTCGTGCCCCCAGGCACTTGGAGGTCTATCGCGTCCTGAGAAAACTCCACACCGTCGATCGAACGGAAACGAAGATTACATTCTCGCGCTTCCTGCTCATGATTAGTGATATTAACGGTGAACGCCACTGTCGCTCCGGGTTGGATGCGGACCTTGTACGGATAAAACTCCACCCAATGCGGGTCCATCCCCATATTCGGATGCGGTTGATCGAGGATCTGCGTGAAAATATCCGTCCACCGGTCCATCCAACCCACCCACCGCTCTGCTTTACCGAGATCAAATGGAACACAACCACCGTGACCCGTAAAAATGTAGTCCGGCTCGGCATTGAGAATCTGTTGTGGCATATCCCGGTAGCTCGAAACCGGCGTCCGGTTCTTCGGGATAAAGGAGTGAATAAAATCCCGTTGTTCCCTGAATGACATCCCGGAGATATTATCCCCAACGCTTAAGAATTTCTGTCCATCCACCGTGAACCAGATGAGATGGTGGTATAGAGTCTGTCCCGGATGCTGTTCAACAAAAAAATCAATCCCACGCCACCGAAAAGCCTCTCCCCGCTCAACAACCTGATCAACCGTCATTCCGTGCGGCACCGCACAAGGCATATCGTAATTTTCTGGGTGCTCCAAGAGATCCTTGAGCTCAGGAGACGATACCACCCGCGTCCCGTAACGCGCATGCAACATCGGGTAACCAGCGAGGTGGTCGTCGTGATAGTGGGTTGGTAGAAACCATTCGACGGTGTCGATTCCTAACTCCGTTTTGAGATAGGGCGACAGATTGTCGATATAGCGGTGCGGATTCGCACTTATTGCCGCGTTCGATGTGTATCCACAGTCGATAAACAGTGCGTGTCCCGCATCGTCCCGGATAATGTAGGTGTTCGCAGCGGAGTTCGTTATCTCGTAGACGTGTGGCGTTATCTGACGAAATTCGGGGCGATACTGTTCGTAAGGCTGGGCATGAAAGAGTTCGTACAATTCCTCTAACGCCGCTTGTAGCTCGGAGAACGACTCCTCTGTCGGTTCAAACGGATCGCCGTGTCCCGGCAGAATGAGATCCGCGTTGAGACCCGCAGCGGTCTTCAGACTCTCCAGATGATTGATATGCCCTTGGAAGTCCATATAGTTCCACTGACTCCAATAATAGTCCCGAATTTTCGCGCTACCTGACATCAGATCCCCGCAGGCGAATATCCGCTTCCCGTCTAACTCGAAAAGGTAGCCCACCGAGCCGAAGGTGTGGCCGGGCAGCGGAATCACATCGAAACGGATCTCCTCCCATGACAGACTCTCGTAGTCGTATGCGTATTGATCCGGTGAAAGATCGTCCAAGGGACCAAAACAGGGATAGTAGGAGGTGTAGTTGTCATAGATGTCGTAGGACGACTTGAGGAGATCTGTCTCCTCAAAAAAACGCTTCTCTGCAAACGGGAGGATAATCTCCGCACCGCCCCGTTTCCAATGCGCTGCAGCGGAACAGGTGTCCCGATGAAAATGGGTCAATAACACCCGATCGACCTGCTGAACGCTGTTTGTCTCAAGTTCCGCTGGAGATGTTCCGCAGTCTATCAGCAGTGTTTTACCGTTTGCCGTTACCCCATAAACGCTGCATGTGTCTTCAAGGTAAAAGAGATGATCGGTCAGTTTTCTCATATTTAGCTGCCTCACTTATCTTTGATTTTGGCTCATGTTAAGAAATCGCGCAACACTTTCGCTCCCCATGTTTGGTAGGTGCTGTTTCCAACTGCGCCGTCCAGTCTCCAGTTTGGTAGGCGCTGTTTCCAACTGCGCCGTCTCAACCCGGCCCCTCGTTTGGTAGGCGCTGTTTCCAACTGCGCCGATTGGGAGTGTCTAATGAATTATAGAAATAAGTAGACATTAATAGTAGTAGGCACACTCCGTGGGCCGTAACTCGGTGAGCAAGGTTCGTGACTTGGTTCGCTCATCATGTCTAAGTAATTCTAAAATCTACCATAAATGAACTAATGAACCAATGAACAAATGACCTTCACGTTTCACGCATCACGTTTCAACAATGCGTTACGCTTTATCAGAGTTGGTATTACTTCTTCTCCATAAATGCCGGGACATGGATACATTCCCCGTTTCGACGGGCAGACTCCCAACCGGCAAGCACCGGAGCTAACGAGAAAAGCCCATCGTGATAGTCGTTCAGCAGAAGACCGGGATCGTTGGTGTGCACCGCTTCAACAAAAATCCTGTCCTGCTCAAACCACGGATCGAATTCCTCCGCTTGGTAGACCGTTTCACCGTTGACTTCAATGGAGTCGTAGCCGTAAACCGCCAGATGCCCGCCTTCGTAGAAGACCGTGAACCACGGCTCCGCCCGAAAACTGGGAGCCGCTGAGACAAAGGTCAGCGTCATTGTTGCCCCGTTGGAGAAACAGTAGTTGAAAGAAGAGGTCAGCGGGTTATGGTACGACGGTCGTTGGCAGTAGAACGCTTGCGCTCGATCAACGTTCAAGCCGGTCATGAAACGGGAATAGTCTGTCGCGTGGACACCCCAATCCAACGCCTGTCCCCCTGATTTGTCCATATCAGACCACCAGGAATCCTTCTGCGCTCCGGTTGGGGTCGCAGGCAATCCACTGACACTCTGGAATCGGACGTGGACAATTTTCTGCCCTTCCAACCGGTTACGCGCCTCCTGAAATATGGGGCGATACCGTTCCCGGAAACAGACAGTGCTGATGACACCGGCATCCCGAATCGCATCGTCAATTCTGTGAGCGACCTCCATCGTCAACGCCTGCGGCTTCTCGCTAAAGATATGAATCCCTTTTGCCGCTGCAATCGCTTCTACATCACTGCGCGCATACGCCGGGACGACGGAGTAAAGCGCGTCCATATTTTCGTCCCCCACCATTTCGTGTGCGTCTGAGTAGGTCTTGGATATATTGAACGTTTCAGCCGTCGATTTGAGCGATTCTAAGTTGCTGTCACAGATAGCGACAATTTCGACGCCATCGAGTTGCAGCAGGTTCGGGATGTGGGTCCGATTTGCCCAAGACCCGCACCCATAGATACCGATCCGCACCTTACCATCTGTTGAAGCCATAGAAAGCATTTCCTCCATTATTCCATTTCAATTTGGTTGACAATCCAAGTATACTTCATCCTTGTTTTATGTTCAAGAAGGTTGTGTATACAGTTTTCTCCTCTTACCTCTTCCTGTCTTCTACACTTGACGGAGTTTACTTCGGATGATATGATTGTAGACGATTTCTGACAGACGCAGTTGGATATACGATTTTTGACACTATTCGTTTGAACCTTTCTGTTTTGCAATTGAACTGCTGAGTGAGTAGGGGATTTAATGATGGAATCTTACGAAAGAGATGGGGTAATTATATATGCTGGTGATTCTCTCGACCTATACTCGAAATGGGAATCCCCTGTTGTAATTATTTCCGACGGTCCTTATGGTGTAGGTGGTTATCGTGGTGATCCTCCAACCTCAGAATGTTTGCGCGAATGGTATCATCCACACATAGAGAAGTGGAGTGAGTATTCAACACCTATGACTACACTCTGGTTCTGGAACACAGAAATAGGCTGGGCAAACGTCCATCCGACTTTGGTCGAGCACGGTTGGGAATACAGGAATTGTCATATATGGGATAAAGGAATAGCACACATCGCCGGTAATTCAAACAGTAAAACGCTCAGAAAATTTCCTGTAGCAACTGAAGTGTGCGTTCAGTATACCAAGAAAGCCTTTTTCAAAGTAGATAGCATTCAGATGGATATGCAGCAATGGCTTCGCTATGAATGGGAGCGAACTGGACTTCCCCTCTATAAAACGAATGAGGCTTGCGGCGTAAGAAATGCAGCAACAAGGAAATATTTTACAAAAGACCATCTTTGGTATTATCCACCACCTGAAGCATTTGAAAAGATTGTTGAGTATGCTAACAGATACGGAAGTGAAGATGGTAAACCATACTTTTCACTAGATGGTCAAATACCCATTACGGGGAGAGGTTGGACGAAGTTAAGGAGTAAATTTTATTGTGAAAACGGGATCACAAACGTATGGCGAGAGCCAGCAGTTCGAGGAAATGAACGTCTAAAAAAAGAATATAAGTGCATACATAATAATCAAAAACCCCTGAGACTCATTAGTTTATGTATACGATCAAGCAGTGATGCTGGTGATGCAATTTGGGAGCCTTTCGGAGGATTATGTTCGGCTGCTATATCTGCACATGAGCTAAAACGCAAGTGCTATGCTGCTGAAATCAATGATGAATACTTCAAGCCAGCAGTTGAAAGGCTAAAAAATTATGACATTTATCAGGAGTTTAAGTTGATATAATCATGACAACTCTGTTTGAATCGGAACCTGAAAGAAATCCGCCTGACGAAAACTGGTTTGGGTATGAAGTATATCGAAGGGTACGAGAAGCACTATTCGCACTACCAACTTACTTCAGGTCAGACACTTCGATAGAGGGGATGCTGGCTACGGATATTTTCACTTTAAATGCAGCATTCGGTGCAACTATAGAAGATCAAGTGGTTTCGACACTGAACAGGATGAGAGAAGTTTGGGATCCTGATGAGAAATATACGTTTTATAGGTTCGTCAGACAACCACAAACCTTTCCAGATGTTTTGTTAAAAAGAGACGCAAGCGAAGCAGGAGCACTTAACGAAGAAATTCTTTTGGGTATTGAGCTAAAAAGTTGGTACTTACTAGCAAAGGAAGGGGAGCCAAGTTTTAGATTTCAGGTCACACCTGATGCGTGTGCCAATCAAGATTTGATAGTAGTGATTCCTTGGGCACTGAATAACGTAATTTCAGGATTTCCTAAGATATTTGCACCTTATGTAGAATTAGCGAAGTACGCAGCAGAATACCGAAATTATCACTGGCAATACATTCGGCAGACTCGCTCGCGAACAGAGATAGTAATTGCTGAAAGTATTTCACCTTATCCTCAGAAAAGTGACAAAATTACCGATAAACCTGTATACGATGGTGGTAATAATTTTGGTAGATTTGCACGAACGGGAATAATGGATAGCTATTTGGAAATAGCCAAGAAAGAGTCTCTCTGTGGTATAGCTGCAGAACATTGGTTGAATTTCTTCAAAATCTTCCAAGAGCAAAGAGATGAAGAATACATCAACGCCGAGCTTAATAGACTAAGGACTTTAGTAACAGGTTCGGATAGGGAGATCGACCAGCAGATAACCGATGCATTGGAAAAAATCGTCTCAGGTATTGATGATTTGTTGTATCAGATGCAAAGATAGAATTTACGCTTTAACAACCTATGGAGATCTCAAAATGCAGCTCGAAGATTACTTCGACTTTTTGTCGGAGGACGATATTCGGATTAAAGGCACACGCATCGGCATTGAAAGCGTTTTATACCAGTACATCCATCGCGCCCAGGAGCCAAAAGCCATCGTGCAGTGCTACCACACGCTTTCTCTGGATCAAGTTTATGCAACAATTCTCTATTATCTGTACAACGAAGAAAGGGTTGGGGCGTATCTGGCAGATTACCTTGAATACTGTCGAAAGTCGAAAGAGGAATACGAGAAAAATCTACCACCTGTGGTGGTCCGACTGCGACACCTCAAAGCACAACGTGAATCAGCGGAAACGAGAATTGTTCATTTGTAAATAACTGTATCAAACCCCTTCTAACGTAAACCGCATCTGATCAAATCGACCCGCCAATGCAGCCACCCGACCCCTAACCGCTTCGACATCATCTCCCTTCAACGCATCAACGATACAATCCGCAACCTCCGGTACATCCACCGCCGTCATACCGCGTCGCGTCACCTCTTGAACCCCAATCCGCAAACCGTGCGCCCCCAATTCCGGCGGAACACTCGCCGCACCGGCGATGATATTACACGCCTCAAGCTGATCTGCCATCGCTTTGCTCTCGCCATACGCATCAACAATCGGTATCAACGTGTGCGATTCCGTGAAGCCAAGTTCCTGCCCAAGGAGGCGAATCCCCCGCTGGTGCAACGCCTGCCCCAACGCCTTCGCATTGCTGATAATCGCGTCCGCATGTTCTTCACCACAAGCCAGCCACTCCAGAAACGTCCCTGCCAACGCCGGCAAGCGACCGAGGTGATGGTTGCTCTCAAGCAGCGGAGCAACCGCAGGACCAATCCGTTCCGCAAGTGACCTATCGTTCGTCAAGACTATCCCACCCTGTGGTCCAGCGAGCGTTTTGTGCGTGCTGGAAATAAGCACGTCCGCGCCTTCCGCCAACGGTGACTGAAACCGTCCACCAGCAATAAGCCCCATCACATGGGCAGCGTCATAGATCAGGTACGAATCGGGACAGTACCGGTTCATAGCCTCCTTCAGTTCGCGGACAGGCTGCGGAAACAGAAACACCCCCGACCCAATCGTCACCAGTTTAGGACGATGTTCCCGAATAAGCGCAACCGTCCCATCGAGATCAATATTAGACCGAACCCCGTCCCAGGGGATCTCAATAGATTCGAGCGAAATCTTCAGCGGAGAGGACGCTAACTTGAGCGCATATTGGTGCCCGTTATGAACCTCCAACGCGATATCGCCGGGACTTCCCAACGCAAAGGTGGTTGCAATGCCCGCAATGTTGCCGGAGAGTGGACGGAGATCGACATACGCCGCGCCGTAGAGTTGCTTTGCCAATTCCTGCGCCAATTCCTCAATCTCAACGATGAACCGATTCCCTTGATAAAGCCGTGCCTGTAGGTCAATGCCGCTGTAGTTTCCGTAACGCTGATCCAAATCTTCGACAAGCAGCTCCTCCACTAACGGGCTCGGAACATTTTCAGACGCGATAAGATTCAGACAATCTCCGCGGAATGTATTATGCTGCTCCAACAGGGAGTTAATCTCTTTAACTTTTTCACTGAAATCCATAGAAACCTCATTATAGATAGGACTTACGCAGTTAGTTCATAAGCCCCCCTGAGTTTCCCAAGTCCCCCTGACAAGGGGGATTTAGGGGGTTAAAAATAAAAAAATCTCGCGCCGCGTGCTAAATTTGTGTAAGTCCTGATAGACAAGTTTTTCACTTCGCTTGGGAGCCGATCTCCCCTATCTTTGAAAAATCACGTCTATAATTTTCGGTGCAATTTGGTGAGGATATTGAGTTCAAGAGTTCATTCGTTTATTAATAAACTAGTGAACTAATGAACAAATGAACCAATTATAGTTGCCCCGATGTCACATCCCAGTCTTCTAGTAGGGTTTGGTAGGTTGGGTCCTCATAACGCGAAAGCAGGAACGCCGCCGCATATTCAGGCAGTTCACCACCGGTAATATGAGCCGCCAATAAATCGCCCGCCGCCTGAGATGTCATGATACCGTAACCTGACAGTCCCCCGATCACATACGTGCCCTCAACTGGCAAGGGACCAATCAACGGTCGGTTCTCCCGCGTCTTACAGTAATATCCACCATCGGCGTACGCTCGATCCCCGTGGCCGAAATACGCCGATAGTCCCGGAATCATCCGAGCGAGTCCACGTATCAGGATTTCTGGATAATCCGGGTCAAACGTCGGGGGCCAAACGGGTGGGCAAGGCTCAATATCATACGTCCAAATCGCAAGAAGTAGGTGCGTATCGCCGTCCATACGCGAGCGGAAATGAACGCCAGCCGGGAATTCATCGAGCAGCCAGCGCGTCTCGTCATCCGCAGCTAACTTTTCGCGCTCCGCGTCGGTCCAAGGCAACTCAATCGGATCGCTCCAAAATAGCAGCGGGGTATCCGTCGGCACAATTCCCAGCTCATCTCGGAGCGCAATCTTGCCGTGCAGTTCATTAAAAACAGGAATGTCCACCCCTACCATCGCGCCAACCTCCTTGAGATACGGTCCCGCAGCGATGACAAAGGTGTCTGTCTTGATACAATCCCCAGATCGGAGGTGAACCTGTCCGACCCGATTATCGGTAATAGTAACGTCTGTCACACGATCACGGACGAGCCGAACACCGGCGCGTTGCGCCTCAGCTAACAACCATTTACCTAACTTTTGGGCGCCTAACCAGCCTGCCCTGCGGACATGCAACGCCGCTACTGCATCTTCCGTCACAAACGGGAACTGTTCCCTGACCAGCTCCGGAGAAAGTAATAGATCCACCCCGGTAGGCAAACCCTCAAAACCTTCGGAGGGTGAGGGTGTGTAAGGCGTGGAACCCGGATGCTCCCGAACCGGTCCCGCACCGAGTGCAGAGGTCTCGGCAGCGTTCTCCTTCATGACGGGGATTTGACGCTCGTCCGCTGTTAAGAAAACGTAACCGCGGCGGTTCATCTGGAAACAGTTATCCGTCTCTCGCGCCAGCTCGTCCAACAGATCAATCGAACGGTTCACAAAACGCACCATCGTATCGCCAGGACCGGGCCACCAGTTTCGATACGCTTCCGTTCCTTTGTTGCTCGTAAGCGTCAGCGGTTCCCTCTCATCGACGAGGACGATATCCTTGACGCCACCCCGCACCGCCAAGTGATACGCCGCCGCAATCCCAGCCATCCCCGCACCGCAAATAACAACCTCTGAACTTATATCTTTCACCCCCAAACCCCTCTTCAGAACCATTTAGGACTTAGCGGGCAGCCGTAGGCGGGACATCTTGCCCCGCGTCAGTACTGAAATCCGTAAGTCCTATCACTGTGTTATTCTTCCTCCCAACCTCACAATTCACCCAAACCTAACATAGGGCATCGACCGAAAAATGTCAAGCAATAATCAAGATCTGGAAATTCAGAACGCGTGGATTTCAGATTCTTTGCCGCATCTTTCTTGCGGGGAAAATAGTATGCCGCTTTTCTTCATTGGTATTGTGATTTTTTCTGAAGCTTGATAAAATAAAAGCACAATAGTAGAGAGACTGTCTTGGATTACACACCATGCCAATTTTTACAAATAGTAGTATCAGATTTGGGATTATCTATAAAAAGATACGAACATTAGGAGATGATTATGCGGCTACTGTTGTGGCTTTTGATTCCTCTTTGCTTGTTAGGTTGTGAAGGGAGTATTTTTGACGACGATGATGATGTTAGACTCACCACTGAGCCAAGTGAAGAATACCGCGTTCCAATGAACTTACCCCCATCCTTTAGACAGCACATGCAGAGATTTAAGGTGTAAAATCGGGTCAACTGGGTCAGTGGTAAACACCTAAAACTTATTGGAAATAGACCTCGTGGGGTGTTCGGTAATTGAGCGATTGATGAAACCG